>NZ_JBITLO010000005.1:0-636332 GCF_044465345.1 Nonomuraea sp. NPDC049684
GTTGGTTCTTCTTGGTCGTTGAACCCTTTACCGGAGACCTCTCTGCATGTCCGGCTTCGACACGCCGTTGATCAACACTTCGAAACAGGCCCTAGAGCGCGGAAGCGGCGGAACAGCCCACAATCGAGGACTCAGGCGAACGTACGCCCTGTTCCCAGCAAACTCTTCAGTGATGCAAGCCCAGCGGAGTCGCGCGTAGGCTGACGTGTGGTTGTGGTGGTATCTAACTAAATGGCGCTCGCTCCGTGAGCGTGGATACGGCAAGATGGGTGTGTGAGCGATGACATCACTCTCCCAGGTAGTGTGCGTGCGATTGTTGTCGACACGAACGCGACAGGAAACGGGCAATTTGATATTGAGATGTTGGGCACCCTTGCCAAGGCTCTCACAAAGCTTCCAGAGATAGAGATTTGGATTCCTGAGCCCGTAATGTGGGAGTGGGCCGCTCACGCGCAACAGATTTATAACGAGTATGTCGAAAAAAATAATGCCGCCTCGAAGCGGCTTGGCCGCACCGGCATTGCTCTCCGGCTATCACGAATCCAGGATGCAGAACGACAAGACATCCAGCGAGCGATTCTCCGACGCATCGAGGAGCTTGATCACCCCTTCAGAATTTTGCAACTAAAGGACTATCCGGAGATTGCAATTACTGCATTGCAGGATCAAGTATTGTTGCGGACGCCGGCGAAACGAAAATCTGATGTAAAAACAGGAGCTGCAGATAGCGCATCCCTGCGTCTGGCGTGTACAGCGGCCGCTAATAGAGACATTGATTGGGTAATCGTCAGTGCCGATCCAGACATTTCGAGAGCGCTGCAGGAATGGCAGATATCTACTGCGAAGATTTTCCCAAACATCAAGGCACTTCGAACCGCCATCCTTGCCACTGAGCCCATAGAAATCAGATTTGTGCGCTCTATTTATCAAGGCGCATGGCAGCAGTTGGGTGACTTCGGTACGGGGGTTGTCTCTCTAGGTGAAATCCATGATGCCGGCATCTCAGACAAGGTTCTTGGCGGATCCAATCGATATCTATCCCTCGATCTACAAGTCGAATCGCTTCGCCATATTGTCTCCCTCCGTTCCGTGGAGGTTGACCACGAAGCGAACCTCGGTACGGCAGAGATCGTAGCCTTGGGCGACGTCGAAGTCGCCGGCTGGAATATGGACCATTTCGGCGACAAGCTAGTCGCCGATTATGGTACTGCGTACGATGGGTTAATTACTATCGCCATGACCTTCACTGTAGCCGCGGAAGATGCCGTCGATGTTAGAGTTGAGGATTGTCGGGTATCGCCGCGTGAGACACGCTTTATAGATGGTATTGATGCACTAGAGAACTTGTTGCGCGCGATCTCCGAGATGCCCGGTTTTGCCGAACTTCCCTCGAGTCGATCAGGAATCCTTGCTGGCCCTACCTGGGTTCGGACGATTAACGGAAAATCAGTCGCTATCATCTTTGATGGGTCTGGCGATAGGAACAATTTCTGTGAGTGGACCGTAACGTCGAAAGTAGGAAGCAGCAATATATCGATCTCCGGCCACTTTGAAGAGCCGGGGGTAAATGGAGAAATTGGAGACGAGGTGAGACCTTCATTTGTTATATCGAGTAACGACGGGCTTGGACTTCACGCCATGACGCGCTTCTTGCTTACCCGAGTGTATGATGTCCAGGACCTTCCCGAAGCCGTTATTGACGACCACGGAATGATCCTCACCATGAGCATAGATACACGTGAAGGTCCTGTTGAAGAGGACTGATTGTCCAGGACTCCACTTGCCAGGCCAAGTGCGTTGATGTTCCCAGCGCGTGCTCAGGAATCCGCCCAATCTCAACCGCCATTCGACCTTCTGATCCGTAGTCAAGCGGAGGGCTGTGGTCGAGGGCCAGCGCTGCAGTTCAACCGTGTGACGCCGTACGGGACGATCAGGCTGTGTGAGGCCGCGTTGCTGTACTTCTCTGCTGTACAGCCGAGAAGTACAGCAACCGTGTATCCGGTGGCGAGCCGACCCGTAGCGCAGGGCCGCCAGGCCCGAGCACCGGAAGCGGCGCGGCCGCCTGACCGTCCACTCTCAGGCGGAATAATCCCCCTGCTCCCCCGGTCCGCGCCGAGGTCAGCGGTGCTGCCCAGATGCCGACGTGTGCTCATGGTGGCCGACGTTGTCGTCACAGTTAGCGTCACATTAGCCGTGGGTCTCAAGTATCTCGATGGCTTGCAGTACGTCGGTAACCATGTGGTCGGCCTAGTGGTCGACTCCGCGCCAGATCCCTCGGTCGAACCAAACTGCCCGGAGGCCGCGGCTCCTCCGCCGGCTATGTCAGCGGTCAGGTTGTCACCGATCACCCATCCGCCCTCTGAGAGAGCCGCGCCGCAACGCTTGGTCACGACCTCAAACAGGCCGACGTCGGGCTGGCGGACGCCCTCCTGCCCCGACAGCGCATAGGCGTCGATAGCCTCGGCCAGCCCCGTCTGCTAGATCTTGCCGAGCTGGTTGTCCGCTGCCCTGTTGGTGACGATCGCAACTCGCCACCCGGAAGCGCGTAGGTGCGTCAACCCCTCCAGGACTTCAGGCCGACGGTGCACGAAGTGAGGCATGCGCCTCCGGTACTGGCCCGTGATCTATACGGGTTCCAACACCACAACACTTTCTCGCAAGAACTCACTATCAGCGTTTCGGCGAATAAGTTCCCTTGCGACACGAAGCTCTGCTACTCGCCAGCCAACCAATTCCGCCAATGCACCCATGACTACGTCTGCCGCAATTATAAATGAATCATCCCCCGCCCCGTGAGCGGAATTGCCTACAATAAACACCAAGTGACCCTTGGGCGCGATTGAGCGACGACAGGATTTCAAGGTTCTAAACATGTCATCAGCATAACCCTTCACCACTTCAATCCTGCCACTTCGATACCTATCGTCCGGTATCGCTGCAATGATTGGATCGATGACTGCGTCTACCTCTTCAGACACGTCGGTACTTAGGTAGGAATACCCTTGATTAAAGCGGATGCTAGGGTGGCTGCGTACCGTCAACTGTCGCTGAGCCTTCATATCATCCGGACTTTCGTAGCAGCCGAGTACCCAAGCTTCCGTCTTATAGACTTCTGTGTAGTCGATGTTATTAGGATATGGTGGAGAGAAAACAATCCAATCGTATTCGCCAGTCCCTCGGCTTCCTTCCCTGCCGTCGCCAAGGATGACAGTTCCGGATCCCTCCAGTGGCTCAGAGACCTCCATATCCTGCAGAACTGCTGCGGCACGCTCGCTGAAGGCACTCCAGGCAGTCCTTGGCTGTCGATTCGGAACGAAACGCAGCGCACGTCCATCTCTGCGGAGACGCCCGCAGGCTTCAACAGAAGCAGCAACACAGACTCTAAGAAGGGAGCGTGTCAAACCTTCCGAACAAGCATCGATCGCAAGGCGAATAGCGATGAGATCCTCGACGTTTTCCCTCGGAAAATAAGCCTCGTTCCGCAATGTAGCTTGCTCTGGCACCTGCAACGGCGAGTTCCGTAAATCGCGAAAGATCTTCTCAACTGACTCCAACGCAACTTGAAAGCTCTTGGCGGCCTCTCGCCCCGAGATCCTGCCAAGCACCTTGGCATTCGAAAGCTCCCACAAGAACGGATTTCGCTCAACGCCCCTCACATCGCTGGGGATGTTCTTATCCGCCGAGAAGTCGAGAGCGCTAAGAAGAGTAGTACCGCTACCGCTATAGGGATCGAAAACCCGCAAGGGATCCTTCGTCTTGAAACCACTGTCAGCGACCAATTGGGCAAACAGCTGCGAGGAGTAAGCCTCTTTCAGATGAAACCATCGGTGAAACGGCGTTGAAGCATTTCCGTTGGGAACGACGAGTCGCCGGTACGTCTCGCTGGATGTAACTTTCCATTCCTTTTGAAGGTTGCGGTAATGAGTGGTCAGCGCGCCGGCGCCGGCCTGAGCCATAGGTACTCCTCGTGGTCCCCGGTGGCTCCGGTTGCCTTTGTAGGCAGGGCAACAAACACCGCTGGCGCAAGCACGAGCCACACAACTAGCGGAGGGTACCACAAATAGCGCCACCTGTCTCTGTACCAGGGGCGCTGTAGGACGCAGTATGTACTAGGGCTCCAGACTGAGTCCATCGATCCGCGACTTCAGCCAGAGCGTACCTGGCGAAGGTCCCTCCAAACCAGTACAGTCACGAGGCGTGAGGGCCATTCAGGGAGGCTTGGATGAGTGAGACCGCGACCGGGATACTGCTACCGCAGGTCAAACGTCTAAAAATCTCTCATTTCTCTCTCTACCGAAACCGCATCGAAAACATAGTTTCCTTCGACAAAGACGTTTTTTGTTTGTCGGGCGCCAACGGACTTGGGAAATCTACTTTTCTTGCGATTCTGAATTTTGCTCTCACTGGAGCAGTGGCCCCTCCAGATGTCAAGGTTCTATCGCTCTCTGAGTATCGCCAAGGTGCTCGCTCCTACGCGTCTGACTACTTCACCGGAAGAATCAAGACGAGCGACCGCGAAATCGCCGACGTAACAATCGACTTCTCCGTCGGCCCATACGACTACACTGTCCGTCGCGGCTTCTTCCAAGTAGATGAGCTTAAATACCTGAGAATTCACGGGCCTGGGTACGAGGTAGAGCGGGCGGCCGAGATCGAAGAGACCGCCACTTGCAAAGAGATTTTTTATGAATATGAGTCTCATATCCTGCAGCACACTGGCCTAGCTCAATTTGACCAACTGGTATACATTCAGCATCTCTTGGTCACCTTTGATGAGCGTCGCCATTTGCTGTTCTGGGACCCCGAAGTAGCTCGATTCTCTCTCTTTCTTGCTTTCGGTCTCGACACTTCCCGCGCAGACGCAGCTGGCGAGTGGCAGAGAAAAGCAGATCGACTTGAGTCGCAAGCCAGAAACGCCCAGTATCAAGCGACATCCGCACGTTCGCAGATCCAGGACCTTCTAGAGAGGAGCGGTGCTCCAGCTGAACTGAATGAGGATCTGGAAGAGAAGCATCGCCAACTGACAAACGCTCAAGAGAAGTGCACAGCCGCCGTGAATTACAGGCTCGCACAAGAAAAAGACGCGAGACTCAACGTCGGCATCGCTGCTGCAGAGCATCATGCACTCATGGCTGAGTACGATCGTGTTTTCAACGAGCGCCTAAGTCCTCGCAGTGGCGCTATCGAGCATCCGCTGATAACGAGGCTGATGCATGAGCAAAATTGCGGAATCTGTGGCAGTACAGACATCAGTGAGCTCAGTGAGCTGGAAAGTCTTATTGCCTCAAACAAGTGTCCTCTGTGCCGAAGCGACACAACGGCGGCGACTGATACGGACGAGGACTTTGACGCCCTGCGCCAGTTGGACTTGAGGCTTCAGCAAAGCAGCACACGGTTGAAGTCTGCCCAGGAGGATCTCGAACGGACGGCACAGAAGCTTGCTTCGACGCAGGAAGAGCTTCGGGCCGCCACACGTGCCGTCGAGCAATTCGAAGAGGAAAATTCCGAGTGGATTCGGAATAAGGCAGCACACTCAGGCGTCTCGGAGGTCATCAAGCAGCTAGAAGCCGAATATCGAAACGCTCAAGAGAGAAGAGATCGGTTCCGCGAGAAGCGTGATGAATACTACGCTCTTCTTAACCCGGTTAAGCGCGAGCTTGCTGACAGGTACGCGGAAGCAGAAACTGAATTCCTGCCACGGTTCCAGAGTCTGGCGCGTGCATTCTTGGGGATGGACCTGCACTGCCGACTTGAGCCACGAGCTCGCGGGCCTGAGCTTGTAGTCACTGTCGACGGGCAGACTCGACGAGAGCAGAACATGCTCTCTGAGAGCCAACGGTACTTCATAGATATAGCCCTGCGGATGGCTCTTACAGAACACATGCTTGGAGGACGATCGCCGGCATGTCTTCTGATCGATACTCCCGAAGGCTCACTTGACATTGCCTACGAAAGCCGTGCTGGCGAAATGTTTGGGGCGTTTGTACGCCGATGCAACCGGCTTATTATGACAGCTAACTTGAACTCTAATCGCCTGGTTCTAGAGTTGGCACATGTCTGCAGTCGCGAGCTTATGCATGTTGAGCGTATGACTAACTGGTCCGTTCTTACAGAAGTTCAAGCCCGTTCCGAAGAACTTTTCGACCAATCGTATGCTGCCATTCAGGCCAGCTTGGACGGGAGAATATTTTGATCCAAGCATCACCAGAGGCGTCCTTTGATGCCTTGTTCGTGGTCTCGGAAGTTTCAGGTGAGCGAGGGGGCATCTCGCTAAGCGCAGTACAGATTTTCATATACCTGGCTTGCCTTCTTGGGCTATACGACAGAAAACCAGTGGCTAGTTGGGGATACACGTTTTTTTCTACACCTGCTTCGTCTCCCTTTAGTTTGGAACTATTCCACGCTGTCGAGTTTCTCAAGTCTCGACACCTGCTTGCATCAAACGAAGACAAGCTCCAGATCACGGAGACTGGTAAGCGAGAGCTCAAGCGGTGGCTAGAACTCGGGCGTTTCAAAGACCGCATTCCTTATTTGCGTGGATCCACCGGCGCCTCTGCTGCTATGCCCGTTTCTTCCGTCGAAGAAGGAGTCTCTCACGAACCGCACCTTGCCCGAGCTGTGCATCTCGATGTGCCGCAAGAACTTTTGGAAGATGCCAATCTGACGCAGGTTTATGATCAATTTGCAGTACTTAAAACGACGCTAGGGAACGACATTCCTGACTATATGGTTCCGGCGGTGGTATGGCTCAGTTTCTTGCTAGAGCAGGCCTCTAGCGCTGGGAGCTAGTGAGGGGATAGCGTGAACCAGACTCAACTAGAGCGGCTTGCTGAACTGGCTCGCGGGCACTACATCACGGTAGCAGCGGAGAGTCTGGGGGATTCTGCGCCAGATGTCTTACGTGATTTCCTGCCGAAACTTAAAGAGATCCATCGAGCAGTGGATTATGAATCCATCAACGTTGCTCTCACCGTCTTCTATCGCACCGACGGCAATGCGAATCCTCTTGACTACTCTCGTGCCTATAAGGTAACGGAAGTTACTAGCCTCGCCTTGCACAACGACGGCGTATTGACGGTCGAAGTTAGTGATGACGATGTGTTCTGGGTCTGGAAGGAGATGTATGGCCCGGCAGAACTCGGCCAGGGTATCGTTCTCTATCATTATGTACCTGGCAAGGGAGAAGAGTTCTGGGTTAACGGACACCTAGGCAAGGTTCCTGCAACCGTCGCCTTCACTAAAATCTTCGGCATATCTAAGTTCAGTGAACTGGCCGAGTGCCTCGATCGCTATGCAGTGCGCCTCGCCCGCTCCAGCCAATGTCATATCCTAGCGTCTCTGTGGCGTGAAGAAGCTCGGATCATTTGGCAGTCCGCACCTGAAGCTCACATGCGTGATTCGCTAGTACAGCATCTGACTAGCAGTCTGGAAGGTAATCCAGACATCAGGCCAGAGAGCAATGTAGATGACCGCAACCCGGTTGACATAGAAATTAAGTGGGAAAACTCTAATCGCATTGCTATGATTGAAATTAAGTGGCTCGGACATAGTGGTGTGCTGGGCGACAACCCAAGGATAACGAGCAGCCATGCTGAAAGTCGGGCACATGAAGGGCTCAGACAGCTGGCGGAATACCTCGACAGGACACGCGAAAGAAATGCTACGTACGATCGACGAGGTTTCCTTTTTATATTTGATGGTCGGCGAGCCAGGGTTAAAGCAGAAAGTGTCACGCTATCGGAAAAAGATGCTTGGGCCTTTCGCGACAAGCATATTGTGTTCGACGCCGCACTAGTCGGCCGAAGTGACATGGCTGATCCGATCCGTTGCTTCTGCGAGCCCCGGATTGGACGTGCGAGTAGCCCAAGTCGAGCATGACTGCAACGAGCAGAGGCCGGTAAAAGTATTTTGGCTTGAGGGGCGTTTTATGTCCTCATAAAACATTCGGCGCGTTGGGTCGGTCTACGGACCTGCTCGTCGTCTTTAACCTGCGACATGAGGACACCGGGTAATTCGGTGGCAAGCCGACCCGTACCGCAGGGCCGCTAAGGCCCGAGGAGCGGAAGCGGCGCGGCAGCCTTACGGGGGATCACATCGACTACCAGAAGGCATTCCCAGCTGTGGTAGTCCGCCTGGTGGAACTTAGCGCGTGGGCGGCGCCGGCCGGGACCGGCCGAAGAGCCGCAGCCCGGCCGGCTGGCCGACCGGCGCGCGATGCGGACCGCCGTAGGCGGGCCGCTTTAAAACCGTAGGGAAAGTTCTCATCCGGCCGTGAGGCTCTCCGTCTGACCTGCTGTTTTGTTGACTTCTCTCGTGCTGGCGATGCTGGTCAGGCTGGGGCTGGCCCCTCGGTCCCAAGCCGAGCTGACTCAGCCGGCCTCTTCGACGTGCGACGCCAGGTTGGCCAGCGAGGAGGCGATCCCGGCTTCATGCACCGCCTGGTCGATGCCGAGTGGTACGCCCGTGGCGGTGACGGTTACCTCGGTCCCTTCGCCGACGGCAGTCAGGTGCCAGGTCATCGTCATGGTGCCCGCGTACGACGGATCATCGGCCTCGAACACTGCCCGCTGCACCACGCGCTCCGGTGGAACCAGGTCGACGAACGCGACATCGACGACGTCCGTCGCGTCTGACGTCTTGCCGGGGCTGTCGGTGGGGTCGAGGTACGTGAGGACCATCCGGAACCCGCCACCAGGCCGGGGATCCCACCGCTCGATCCGCCCGCGCATGCCGTCCGGCGGCAGCCAAGCTTCGAGCGACTCCCGGTCGAGGAGGGCGCCGTAGACAGTCGCCGATGGTGCCGCGATCAGCCGGCTGGCGCGGTCAGTCCTGGCCATAGCCCGAGTCTAGGACCGAAGCTCCCCAGGTCCATCCTCGCATAACGACAGGCCGGCCCAGCGCCTGTGAAGGTGCCGTGGATAGCCCCCATCAGGTGTCGCCTCAGATGCTGCTGTTGAGGGGGCAGGCATGACTACTGTGGGGACACGATGGAGCCCTTGCCGGGCTTTGTGGTGATCAGCTCTCGTTCTCTGAGTGCTTCCATCGCCTTGCGGATGGTCACTCGTGCGACGTCGAACTCCTCCTGCAGCTTCACCTCGGAGATGAGGGTGAGGGGCGGGTAGGTGCCGTCGCCGATGCGCTCGGCCACGACGTTGGCTATCTGCTCCCACTTGTAGAGCCGCGGGTCCCATTCGATCACGGGACGACTCTAGGTATCCCTGCACCTAACGGCATAGAACAGGCATTGCTAGGAATGCTATAGACAGGTTAATATAGGCTGGGATAGGTTGCGGGCATGGCGTTGGTGAGCGGCTGTTCGGAGTCCCTCCGGGTGGGGCTCCGTTCGGGCGCTTCGGTCTGCCGCTCCACGAGGATGCGCTGTGCGACTGGAGATAGCTCCTCGCTCACCAACGCCTGTTCATCGGTCGGGACATCCGCGAGCAGTGCCGGCGCCGAGCTGGCGATCGCGCGTTACGAAGGACGGTGAGCCCGGTGGCAGACTTCGGAGACTTCCACGGTACGCACCCTGCCCCGCCTCGCCCTCATGCGGTGTCGGTGAGGTGGCTCCCGGTCGAGCGGTCTCCGGATCAGGCCCGGGTCGTGCACTACACCTGCGAATGCCTGCCGCTGGTCTTCGAGCAATGCATGGCCGGCGGCCAGGGCTTCGTCCGGCGACACGACCGGTCCGTCTTTCCCTGGGGTCTGGCAGAGAGCCCGCGCATGCGGGTCGTCGATGCCATGACGCTGTGGCGACAGCTCATGTGCGGGGAAGCGAGGTAGCGACACACAGTCCCGGCGAGTCATGCACACGTAGCGTCACTTTCTGAAGTCGATCAGTGACGAACGTTTCCGCAGGTCGACGGCCGACCTGCGGTTTCGCATGCCCTCCGACTGGCAGTTTTTCTGCCAGTGACGCAGGTCACCCGTCTTATCGTCGAAGCAGGCGACGACGAGAAGGAGGGGCGGCGACGTGGCAACAGAGTACGTGACGCAGGGCCAGCGGATCGCGCGGGCTCGTCACCGCAAGGGCTGGGATCAGGCAACCCTCGCCGAGAAGGTCGGCCGATCTGTCTCCTGGCTGTCGAAGGTGGAGAACGGGCGGATGCCGCTGGACCGGATGAGTGTCGTCGGGCAGCTCGCCGAGGCGCTCGGGGTGGAGGTCGGCGAGCTGACGGGCCAGCCGTACCAGCACGAGACGACGGAGCTCGACTCCGGGCACGCGGCTGTTCCGGGGCTTCGGCTCGCGCTTCAGCGGGCGTCGTTGCCCAGCGGGATCGGGCTGCCGGCGCGCGGGGAGCCGCGGACGTTGCAGGAGTTGGAGGCGAACGTACGCCTGGCGGAGCAGCTTCGTCAGGACGCCAAGTTCACCGCCCTCGGTGAGGTGCTGCCCAGGATCCTCATCGACCTGATCGCGATCACCAACGGTTCCTCGGCCGATCGCGACCGGGCCGAGGCGTTGATGCTACGGGCCTGCCACATGGCGCGGGTGTCGTCGAACCTGCTGGGGCACCATGATCTCGGCTGGACGGCGGTACAGCGCGAACTCGTGGCCGCGCAGCACGTGGGCTCGCCTGATCTGATCGCGGCGGCGAGCTGGGACCTGTGCGGGGTGTGGCTGCACGAAGCGCAGCTCGACCCGGCCAAGGACGCGGCTCTGTCGGCACTGGACCAGATCGAGCCGTACGTTAGCGGAGACGACACGATCAAGGCGATGTGGGGTGCCCTGCATCTGCGGGCCGCCGTGGCGTACTCCCGGCTGTGGGACCAGAGAGAGGCGGAGAGCCATCTGGACGAGGCCCGCCGCGTCGCCGAGGTCCTGCCGCGGGACGGGAACGCGTTCCAGACCCAGTTCAACCGGGTCAACACCACCATTCACGCCGTCGAGGTCAGTATGGAGCTGGGCCGGCCTCGTGAGGTCATCTCGCGGGCGGAACACGTCGAGATCGCCGAGATCGCCTCGTCCGAACGCCAAGCTCACTACTGGACCTGCACCGCGGCGGGCTACCACATGAACAGAAAGGACAACGAAGCCGCAGACGCTCTGCTCCGTGCCGACCGGATCGCGCCTCAGCACGTCCGGAACCGTCCGTTGGTCCGCAACATCGTGCGCGACCTGCGAGACAGCGGCAAGCTGCATCGTCAGCGCGAGATCCTCAACCTCGCCAAGGTGATGCGGCTGCTCTAAGTACGACAAGCGGAGGGCTATCCGCGCAATGGCTCCCCACCCAGCAGGTAACCCGGGGGCGCTTCGGCGTCCTGCCTACACGATGGGGTGATACATGGGTCTTAGCGAGACTGAACGACAGATCTTGCTTCGCGAGCTGGCGGAGATCGCGGTCGACCTGACCGAACTCCAGCGGCGTGCGACCAGGGTCTCTACTCGGCTTGATCAGGGCGAGTCCGAGCGTCCAACTCGTCCAGCCTGACCGTCAGCTTGTTCATGTGCTGACGGATCTCGCGCAACTGCTCGGAGATGATGCGGAACTCTTCGCTGTGCTCGCCAGGGGCGGGGACGGCCTCGACGTCATCAGGGGTGCGGGTGACGAAGCTGCCCGCCCCCTGGCGGGTCTCGATGAGCCCTTCGTCGCGGAGTACGGCCAGGGCGTTGCCGATGGTCATCATGGCCACGCCGTACTTCTCGGACAGCTCACGCGCCACGGGGAGCTGCTCCCCCACTGCATACCGGCCTGAGGCGATGTCGCGCCGAATGTCCTCGGCAATCCGCAGGTACGGCCGGCGCCGGTCAGTGGTTGCCATGACTCAACTTTAGCGGTTCTAGATGCCTAGGTCTCTGGGCAACCTGTAAGGAATCTCGAAGCGATTTAGCTATCTCGGTTTACAGAGCTAGTTACCTAGGTATCTTTGTAACTAGCTCAGTCACTCTGAAGGAGACCAGCTCTCATGCGCACCATCCCGATCCCCGTCGACACCTCCAAGCTCGTCATCACCTGCGTTAAGGCACCGAAGCCGCGCCTGGTCAACAAGGACACCGGCGAAATCAAGACCGACAAGAACGGCAACACCGTCTACGAGATCACCGTCTCGGTGGAAGACGAGTTCGGCCGGATCGAACTCGTCAAGATCGGCACTTCGGGGGAACCCCCGATCGCCGCCGGTCAGCAGGTCAACCCGTCCGGCATGGTCGGCTACGTCTGGGAAAT
Source organism: Nonomuraea sp. NPDC049684 (assembly GCF_044465345.1). Classification (NCBI taxonomy): domain Bacteria; kingdom Bacillati; phylum Actinomycetota; class Actinomycetes; order Streptosporangiales; family Streptosporangiaceae; genus Nonomuraea; species Nonomuraea sp. NPDC049684. Next base: position 12,162 of record NZ_JBITLO010000005.1, read on the forward strand.
CGCTGGCCGGTGGGGCATCTCCTACCGCGCCGCCGCTCTCCTACCGGCAGACACGGAGCCGCTTCGTGTCTGACACCACGCTCCTCATGCTCGGAGTCCTGGCCGCTGCGGCGGCCGGGCTCTGGGCCTGGCGCCGCTGGCACTACCCGTCGTTCTGGCTCGTGGCCGCCTTCCCGCTGGTCGCGGTGAGCGTACGGGCGAGCTGGCGCAAGGTCGCCCTCGGCTGTCACCTGACCAAGAAGCGGCAGCGCTTCTGGTTCACCACCGTCCCCGGCCTGGTCGCCTCGACCGGCGTCGTCCGCGTCCGGCGCAAGTGGCAGCGCATCGCCGTGGACACCAAGCCGTTCATGTGGCTGCCCAAGCCCACCCGCTACGGCTGGCGCGTCACCCTGCACACCCTGGAAGGGCAGATCCCCGGCGACTACGCCGACGCCGCCGAACGACTCGCCCACTCCTGGGGAGTCCACGCGATCCGCGTTTCCTCCCCTCGTCCCGGACGGGTCGTCCTGTCCGCCACCGTCCGTGACCCACTCGTCCGGGTCGAGACGCTGCCGACCTCGCCCGAACTGCTCAAGGTCACAGTGGGACGCCTGGAGACCGGCGGCCCCTGGACCATCGACTTCAGGACCGTCCCGCACTGGCTCAATGCCGGAGCGACGCAGTCCGGCAAGTCCAACCTCGCCAACGCCCTGGTCCAAGGGCTGGCTCCACAACCGGTCGCCCTGGTCGGGTTCGACCTCAAGGGCGGCGTGGAGTTCACTCCGTACAGCCCTCGCCTGTCAGCGCTGGGCACCACACGAGCCGAATGCGTCGCCCTGCTGGACGATCTCGTGGGCCTGATGACCGGCCGCATGGCTCAGTGCCGGGAGGCCGGCGCACGCAACATCTGGCAGCTCCCGGACGATCAGCGGCCCGTACCCGTCGTCGTCCTGGTCGACGAACTGGCCGAGCTGTACCTGATGGCCGACAAGTCGGAGAAGGACGAGATCGCCAAGACCTCGACGGCCCTGCTTCGGGTCGCCCAGCTCGGTAGGGCGTTCGGCATCTACCTGTTCTGCTGCGGCCAACGCATCGGCTCCGACCTCGGACCCGGCGTCACCGCTCTACGGGCCCAGTGCTCCGGGCGGATCTGCCACCGGGTCAACGATCCCGAGACCGCCACCATGACGCTCGGCGACCTCGACCCCGCCGCCCTCGCATCGGCTCGCGCCATTCCCGCCGAGACACCGGGCGTCGCCATCGTCGCCTCACAGGACGGCCAGTGGTACCGCGCCCGCTCCTACTACGTCAGCGAACAAGCCGCCGAACTCGCCGCCTCGACCTACGCCGACCGCTCGCCCGTCTGGGCCGACGTCGTCGCCGGCCACGCCGCCCACGTGAGCGACACCGACCTCGCCGAGTTCCTCAACTCCATCCCTGACCCAAGAGAGGCATGAACTCCGATGCGACGCCTCGCCCACTGGCTTCTCGACACCGGCCCCGTCCTCGTCCTGGCCCTCATCGCCGGAGCCGGGTCCTTCACCCACATCCGCGACACCGCCAGCGACCACGGACAGTCCGGCTGGATGGCCTGGGCGATCGCCGTCTGCATCGACCTCACCTGTGTCATGGCCGCCCGCGAGCGGCAACGCGACAAGAAGACCGCCCGTGAACGACGCGGCCTGATCTCCTGGCCCGTCCTCGTCCTGACCGGAGGCATCGTCCTGTCCCTGGCCGCCAACCTCCAACAAGCCGACCCGACCGCCTGGGGCTGGATCACCGCAGCCACCCCGGCAGCCGCCTTCCTCATCGCCGTCTCCATGCTCGAACGGCGGACGTCCGGCCCGCGTCCCACCTCGTCCCCAGACGTCTTCGGGACGTCCCGGAAAGACGTCCCCGCGTCCCCTCCGCGTCCCGACGCACCCGTAGCCGTCCCATCCGCAGACCGTCCCGCCCTCGTCCCCGCCCAGGACCGCCAGGACGAACACCCCGGACCGTCCCCGGCACTGGTCGACTACGCCCGCCGCGTCGCCGACGAACACCACACCCGACACGGCAAGCCCATCACCCGCGACGTTCTCCGCGCCCGCCTGGGCGTGTCCGACCAGCTCGCCTCCGACCTGCTCCACACCCTGCGCACCGTCCCTGAAACCACCTGAAAGGCGCACCACCATGAACAACGACCGAGACGCCCTCATCGCCGGACTCATCGCCATGGCGGGCTTCCTCAAGGCCCACCCTCAGATCCCGATCTCGATAGCGCCCGTCACCCTCCACGCCTTCCCCGACAACGGCTCCGACGACGACATGCGCACCGAGGTCGACAAGGTCGCCGCCCTGCTCGGCACAGAGATCGACCCCCACCACCTGCCCCATGACCACTACATGACCGGCATCGGCTTCGGACCGGTCCGCTACGAGTTCATCGCCATCCTCGCCGCCGCCCGCGCCCGTCACGCCGCCGATGACAGCTACCGCGGCTGCATCCAGATCGACACCACTCAGGAGCCCTGACCATGCGCATCCGCCTCGAAGGCAACCGCGCCGAACTCACCCTCGGCATGATCCACCTACGCCAGTTCTTCACTGTCACCAGCATGTCGCGGGCCTTCCCCGACAGAAGCCGGCCGCGGAACTACCGCCTCTACGTCACCATCACCCCGCGCAAGGACCACCGCCCATGACGACCGAAGAACCCTGGACCCACTGGCCCGCCATCCTCGCCCCCGTCCCGCTCGCCAAGAGCCGCTGCTGCACCTGCAACGGAACGGGCCTCGACGGCGACAGCGACACCTGCCGCGACTGCGACGGCAGCGGCATCGACAACCACGGCGCATAGCCGAGATCCCCTCACCTGGCCACACAACCGCCAAGTTCCGCGCCAGGTGAGGGGCCATCCCACTCCAGAACGCATCCGGACAGGACGGATCCATCTTGCACCACTCACACGCCATAGCCGGGATGATCGACCGGCTCCACCAACCCGACTACGACCGCTGGGCGCATCAGATCAAGCGCACCGGCGGCTGCCGACAGCCCATCCACCTGCGTGGCAAGGTCGAGCACTTCGACCAGGCCACCGGCCAACTGCTCCACCGCTACAGCACCAACCGCGAACCGGGCGGTGTCCTGCGCGTCCCGTGCAAGACCCGCCGCGCCTCCCGGTGTCCGGCCTGCGCCGAGGTCTACCGCGCCGACACCTACCAACTCGTCCGCGCCGGCCTCGTCGGCGGCAAGGGCGTCCCGGCGACGGTCAGCTCGCACCCGTGCCTGTTCGTCACCCTAACGGCACCATCCTTCGGGGCGGTCCACGTGCGGCGGGAGATGAACGGCAAGGTCCTGCCCTGCCACGCCCGCCGCAATGCGCACACTTGCCCGCACGGACAGCTCATGTCCTGCACCGACCGGCATCACGCCGACGACCCGCGTCTGGGCGAACCGCTGTGCCCCGACTGCTACGACTACGACGGCTCGGTCCTGTTCAACGCCATCAGCCCCGAACTGTGGCGCCGCTTCACCCTCGCCCTGCGCCGCCGCTTCGCCCGCCTCAACGGCCTGACCGTCAAAGCCCTACGCGACCAGGTGACCATCGCCTTCGCCAAGGTCGCCGAGTACCAGCGCCGCGGTGTCGTCCACTTCCATGCGGTCATCCGCCTGGATGGACCCGACGGTCCTAACGCACCTCCACCGGGCTGGGCCACCGCTGACGCCCTGGCCGACGCTGTCCAGCACGCGACAGCCGCCGTGACGGCCGAGGTCAAGCCGCTGAGCCGAACGTTCCGGTGGGGCACCCAGCTCGACGTCCGCCGCATCTCCATGGACGGCGACCTCACCGAACAGGCGGTTGCGGCCTACATCGCCAAGTACGCCACGAAGGCCGCCGAGTGCGTCGGCACTCTGGACCGGCGTATCCAGCCACTCGACAATCTCGACGCCCTCCCCGTTCGCGACCACGCCCGCCGGCTGATCGCCGCCTGCATGCGGCTGGGCAGCGACGAGGACCTGGCCGACCTACGGCTCACCCAATGGGCCCACATGCTCGGCTTCCGCGGCCACTTCTCCACCAAGAGCCGCCACTACTCCACCACCCTCGGCGACCTCCGCGCCGCCCGCGAAGAACACATGCGCACAGAAGAGATCAGCCTCGGGCGGCTGCCGCTCTTCGACGAGGACACCATCCTCGTCGTCGCTCACTGGGAGTACGCCGGACAGGGCCTCTCCCTCGGAGAACAACTCCTCGCCGCCGCCATCACAGGCCACCGCGTGCCGAACCTGGGGGAACCACATGACGCCTGAACTGCTCACGGTTCCGCAAGCCATGGCCACTTTGCAGGTCAGCCGGTGGACCCTCTACAACCTCATCCGCTCCGGCGAACTCAGCTCGATCCTCGTCGGCGTCCGCTGCCGCCGCATCCCCGCAACCGCGCTGAACGACTACATCACCCGACTCTGCGAGGAGGCCGCCTGATGCCCGCCAAGAGCACGCTCGCCTCCCCGGAGGAACCCAAGCGTTCGCGTACGAGTCGCCGTACGCGCGCCAACAACGAAGGCTCGATCTTCCCGTACAAGAACGGCTGGGCAGGCTACGTCTGGGTCACCACGCCGGAAGGCAAGAAGACCCGCAAGTGGGCCTACGGCAAGACTCGCGAGGAGACCCACGAGAAGTGGCTCAAGCTCCATGAGCAAGCCCGCAGGGGACCGGTGGCCACCAAGCACGAAACGGTGGCCGCCTTCCTCAAGCGCTGGCTCGGAGAAGTCATCGAGCCCAACAGGGAGCCCACGACCTACGTGGCGTACGAACCGCTCGTCCGGCTGTACATCGTCCCCGGCCTGGGCAAGAAGCGCCTCGACAAGCTCACCGTCCGGGACGTGCAAGCCTGGCTCAACACTTTGCCCACGCTCTGTACCTGCTGCGACCAGCGGAAGGATCACAAACGGCCGGAGCACAAGCGACGGTGCTGCTCGATCGGCAAGTGCTGCAAGGGCTACCTCTCCCGCAGCAGCATCGCGGGCATCCGGAGGGTCCTGCGCTCGGCGCTCGGCCACGCCCTGCGGGAAGAACTGGTCACGAGAAACGTCGCCTCGCTGACCACGCTCCCGAGCGCCAGCAAGACCAAGAAAAAGCGCCAGAACACGGTCTGGACTGTCGACGAGGCCCGCAGATTCCTGGAACACCTACGGGAGGTCGAAGACCCTCTCTACGCGGCGTACGTGCTCATCCTCGTCCTGGGCCTTCGTAGGGGAGAGGTCCTTGGTCTCACGTGGGACAGTGTGGATCTCGTCGGCGAACAGCTCTGGATCTCCCACCAGCTCACCAGGGTCGGTGGCCGGCTCCTCCATCGGCACACCACCAAGACAGAGGACTCGACCGCTTCGCTGCCACTCTTCGGCCTGTGCGTTTCCGCACTCAAGCACCGCCAGCGCATCCAGGAGGAGGCGCAGAAGATGGCCGGGGACGCATGGAAGACCTCGGACATGATGTTCACGACCCGTACCGGTACGCCGATCGAGCCGCGCAACTTCAACCGGGCCTTCGAGAACCACTGCCGTCGAGCGGGCGTCCCGCGCATACGTGTGCACGACACCCGGCACACCTGTGCCTCGCTCCTGGCCGCCCTCGACGTCCACCCGCGTGTGGCGATGCGCATCCTGCGGCACTCGCAGATCTCGATGACCATGGACGTCTACACGCAGATCCCGAGCCCCGAGACCCGCAAGGCGCTCGACCGGCTGAATGAGCGTCTGACCGCCGAATCAGACGGTTAGGCTCGGCGGCGTTGCTGTACAACGCTGCTGTACGCCCACGAAAAAGGCCCTCCGGGATAATCCCGAAGGGCCTTTGACCTGCTGTGCGGCCGGAGGTACTCGAAACCCCAACCTTCTGATCCGTAGTCAGATGCTCTATCCATTGAGCTACGGCCGCTCGCTGCGTAAGCAAGCATAGCGGGTTCTGTGCAGTGCATCGAACCGAATACCGCGATCACTGGCGAGCCGGCTCGTCCTTCTTGGGCCAGAGCGTGTAACTCACCGGCCAGATCAGGGCGATCAGGGGGACCTTGAGGAGGTTGAGCATGAAGTCCACCAGGGCTTTTGTGCGGGAGGGGTCGTTCACGAGCCAGATGAGGCCGAAGAGGATCAGGCATGAGATTCCGTACGCCAGGAGCATTTTCAGCCAGAACGCCCACTCGTAGCGTGTCCGGGCGGGTCCGCCTGCTGGCGGTTTCCAGGGCGGGGGGCCGCCGGCGAAGCGGTGGTGGAAGCGGGCGTCGGCCCAGCGCATCGTCCGGTGGCCGAAGACGATCGAGTAGGCCAGGTAGGCCGCAGCCAGGCCGTGGCGCAGGTCTGCCGTGGCGCCGCCGCGCATGTCGATGACCGCCGCGGCCAGGAGGACCACGTCGAGGAGCGGGACGCAGAGCAGCAGGGCTGTGCTCAGCCGTCGGCGCTTCCAGAGGTAGCGGCAGGCCAGGCCGAGGCCCAGGAGGAGCCAGAAGCCGATTTCGCAGCCGATGAGGATGGCGACAATCACGTGTACCAGCTTGCGGCGATTCGTGGCCCGGCACATCGTCGGCGAAAACGAGCCTGTGGATACATCGAAAGGTGTATCCACAGGCTGACCCTCGGAGGACGGCGGCGGCGTCCGGGAGTGGTGAGATGAGGACATGACACGAGCGGCGGTGAGGGGCTGTGGCGCCGGGGCGCGGGCGGTGGCGGGTCGGGCGACACTGTCCGGGGCGCCGCTGGGGGCCGGCTTCGGCGGTTCTGGGTGTGGGCGGGGCCGGAGCAGGCCGGGTGGTCCGGGTGCGTAGGGGCGCTGACCGGCCGCCGGCCTTGACGCGGTCGGTGTCGGCCTGGTGGCGGTCGGTGTCGCTGCCGTGGCGGGCCGGGGCGCCGGTGGGTTCGCGGTGGTTGAGGCGGTTCGAGGCGCGACGGGCCTCCGGGGGCGGCGGTCAGGAGAAGGGCAGGGTGCCGCCTGGGGTGGCGGCCGTGGGGGCCTTCGTTCTGGGGGCGTTGCTGATTCTGGCCGGTGGATACCTGCGCCGTGGCGTGCCGGTGTGGGTGTTGCTGGTGCCGTTGGCGATCACCTGTTCGGCCGTGTTGCTGCGGCAGCGCGCCCCGTTGTGGTCGCTGGCGCTGGGGGTGGCGGCCGTCACGATCGACGCGCTGGTGGGGCCGTCGCTGGCGACCGTGCTGGTGTTCACCGACAATCTTTACGCCGCGGCGCTCTACGGGCCGGTGCGGCTCGCTCGGTGGCTGCTCGGGATCACGACGGTGCTGGCCGTGGTGGGCGGGGCGGTGGCGGCGTTCATCGCGGCGGACTGGCGGTTGCTGGCCGTCATGGGGATCCAGGCGGGGCTGGTGCTGGTCACGCCGGTCACCACGGCCTGGGTGCTGCGGGAGCAGCGCGACCGGGCGGCCGCGGAACGCGCGCGGGCCGAGCAGGTCGCGCATCTGGCCGAGCTCGATCGGCAGGCCGCGATCGCGGCCGAGCGTACGCGGATGGCTCGTGAGCTGCATGACATGATCGCGAACCATTTCAGTGCCATCGCCATCCAGTCGACGGCTGCTCTGTCCCGTAAGGACCTGGATCGGGAGACGGTTCGCAAGGTCATGGAGTCCGTACGGGAGAACAGCGTCAAGGGCATGGCCGAGATGCGGGACATGATCGGGCTGCTGCGGGACGCCAACGGCGGGCGCGAGGGGGACGGGCCGGAGCTTGAGGCCACCCGGCCTCGGCTGGCCGACGCGGAGAGCCTGGTCGAGCGTACGCGGCGGGCTGGGATGGAGGTCGAGCTGCGGGTCGACGGGGAGGTGCGTGAGGTTCCGGCTTCGGTGGATCTGGCCGGATATCGCATCCTTCAGGAAGGGCTGACGAACGCGCTCAAGCATGGTGAAGCGCCGGTCGTCGTCTCGCTGACGTACGAACCTCGGGAGGTTCTCCTGACGGTCGAGAACCGGGTCGGGCGGCGGGGAGCTCGGCTGCCAGGTTCGGGGGCGGGGCTGATCGGCATGCGCGAACGGGCTTCGCTGGTCGGAGGGTTCTTCGAGGCTGGGCGGTCGGGGGAGGGGTGGCGCATCGCGGCGGCCTTTCCGACGTCGCTCAACCCGGGAACACAGTCGCTTGACGCCCGCCCGTCGGACGGTCGCGCGTCAGGTGGCCGGCCTGTGGGTGGGCGTGCCCCGGGTGATGGCGCTTTGGGCGGTCGTGTCTCGGGTGACCGTCCTGGGGAGGGGCGTGGTTCTGGGGAGCGGGCTTCGAGCGGGCGGGGTGCGGGGGTGCCGGTGCCGGTGTCGGTGCCGGAGGCTGGGGTTGTGGATGGGCGGGGGGTGCGGTGGCGGGCGGTTGGAGGGGCGGCGTTGGCGCCGGTGGAGGAGTGCGCTGGTGATGACGGTGAACATCTCGGGGATGGTGGTGGTGAACGTCCCGGGGAGGGGGAGTGGTCCAGGAATGGCGATGGCGGAACGGGCGTGGCATGAGCATCAGGGTGTTGGTGGCTGACGATCATGCGGCCGTACGGGCCGGGATCGTGATGATTCTGGACGGCGCCGACGACGTCGAGGTCGTGGGTGAGGCGGCCGATGGTGAGCAGGCGGTTCGGTTGGCTCGCGATCTGCGCCCTGACGTCGTCCTCATGGACATCCGCATGCCTCGTCTCGACGGCATCTCCGCCACCAGGGAGCTGGCGGGGGTGAGTGACGTCCTGATCCTCACGACGTTCGACGTCGACGAGTACGTCTTCGGTGCTCTCCGGGCGGGGGCGGCCGGTTTCCTGCTCAAGAACACCGAGGCCGACGCCCTGGTGGAGGCCGTGAGGCTGGTGGCGGGTGGTGAGGGGATGATCGCGCCGGGCGTCACCAGACGGTTGATCGCCGCCTTCGCCGACCAGCCGCCCCGCCGTGAGGCGCCCGAGCCGGAGGCCCTGACCCCGCGCGAGCGTGAGGTGCTGGCCTGCATCGGTCGCGGCCTGTCCAACGCCGAGATCGCCAAGGAGCTCGACATGGCGGAGGCCACCACGAAGACGCATGTCAGTCGGCTGCTGAACAAACTGGGGCTGAAGAGCCGTGTGCAGGCGGCGATTTACTACTCAGAGTCGCTTTAGCCCCGTAGGGTGAACGCCGTGACCATGCCGCCGCCCCCTCCAGCCGGGGAGCCGCCCTCCGAGTGGCCTCCGTCGCCCTCCGAGCGGCCTCCGTCCGGGCAGCGTCCGCTCGGGCCGCCCGGCAGCCAGCCTGCGTCCGGGCAGCCTGCGTCCGGGCAGCCTTCGCCTGGACAGCCGCCTTCCGGGCAGCCCTCCGCCGGGCAGCCTTCGTCTGGGCAACCGTCGTCTGGGCAGCCCTCGTCCGGGGTTCCGGGACAGCCGCCGTCTGGGCAGCGTCCCTCTGGGGCGTCTGGGCAGCCGTCGTTCGGGCAGCCTGTGTCCGGGCCAGTTGGGCAGCCGCCTCATGGGCAGCCTTCGTTCGGGGGGCCTGGGCAGTTTTCGGCTGGGCAGCGTCCGCCTGGGCCTCCTCCTCCCGGGCAGCCGCCGTTCGGGCCGCCGACCGGGCCTCCGGTGGGGCCGTCGCAGCCGAGGCGGCAGGCTGGGCTGACCGTGGCGTTGGCGTTCGCCGGGAGTTTCGCTTACCTGGTGATCAACCTGGTGGTGGGGCTGCTCGCGTTGAGCTTGGAGTCCTCGGCGGCGATCGGTGTCGCGGCGGGGTTCCTCTTGCTCCTGGGGCTCGGGGTGGGCATCGTGCTGGTCGTTCTGCGCAAGCCGTGGTCGTTCGGGCTGGGGCTCGGGTTGATGATCGGGTGGTCGTTGGCGTCGATCGTCTCGGCCGGATATTGCACGGGGCTGAACCCCAGCCTGTACGCATAGGTGACGGCATTGATCGTTCGGCACGTAGCGTCCCCGGCCGGCCAGAGGTAGCGGGATGACGACACCACCGCCACAGGGTTCACCGCGGCCGTACGAGAACTGGCCACCGCCACTGTCGCCGTCACAGCTGGGATCGATGTCGTCACCGCCGGAGCCGTTGCCGCTGCCCGTGTCCCAGCCAGGCTCGTCTCAGGTGGGGCCGTTGCCGTTGCCCGTGTCGCAGGCGGGATCGTTGCCTCTGCCGTCGTCTCAGCTGGGGATGTTGTCACCGTCCCTGTGGCAGCCGGGATCGTTGCCGCCGCCACCGTCACGGTCGCGGGCGGGGAACTCCTCGCCGCTCCCGTCGCCACCGCAACGACCGTCGCCGTCAAGGCATCCACAGTCACCACCATCCAGCAGCAGTCGCGGCTCCACGATCCTTCTCGGCGCGGTGCTGGTCGTGGGCGTGGTCACCTACACCGCCGTCAACGGCACGAACAAGGGAAGCATGCTCGTCGCCGCGGAATTGCTGGCCCTCGTCGGCCTGGGGGCCGGTCTGGTCCGTAGGTCGGGGTTGCGGGCGCCAAGGCTCGCGATCGGCTGGACACCGTGGTCGATGCTGACGGCCGGAAGCCGTACCGCCCTCAACCCCAGCCGGTACGGCTGAGCCATGCCCTACCACGAGATATTCGTCGGCTTGGGCGTCCTGGTGGCCTCGGTGGTCTTCGTCCGTGAGGCCAGGGCCAGGGGCGCGCTCAACGAGCAGTCACTGGTCGCCGTCACCGGAGCCCTGGTCGGAGGCGCGATCGGCATGCGGCTGGCGGGCTGGCTGGACACGCTCGACCTCGCCGACCTCTGGCTCTACGGCTCCCGCAGCATCCTCGGCGGCCTGACCGGCGCATACGTCGGCGTGCTGGTCGCCAAGAAGGTCATCGGCTACAAGGAGCGTACCGGTGACCTGTTCGCCCCGGCGGTGGCGCTCGGCATGGCGATCGGCCGCATCGGCTGTCACCTGACCGAGGCCCCCGGCAGGCCCACGGACCTGCCCTGGGGGGTGCACGCGCCGCCGTCCACCCCGGAATGTCCGGGATGTCTGACGGGTCAGGCCATGCATCCGTCGTTCGTGTACGAGATCGTCTTCCAGCTCGCCGCGTTCGTCGCGCTGCGGTGGGCGCGCAAGCGGCTGACCGAGCCCGGGGAACTGTTCACGCTCTACCTCGCCGGATACGCGGTCTTCCGGTTCCTGGTCGAGTTCACCAGGGCGAACGAGACGTTGTGGCTCGACCTCACCGGGCCGCAATGGTTCCTGGTCCCCGGCCTGACGTTGCTCGCGCTCAGGCTCGCGTACGGCTGGCGTCGAGGCCACTACGATGCCCTTTTCGGACGGAAGGTCACGACATGAGTGCAGGGATGGGGCTACGGGGAGACCGCATCCTCCGGTACGTCAACGCGTTCTGCCCGAAGTGCCACGGCCAGGACCTCGACCGGGTCGAACGGCTGAGCGGCCGGCTGGCCGAACGCGACGGCAGGGTGTGGCTGGAACGCGGCTGCCGCGAACACGGCCTGATCCGCACGCTGTACGACGAGGACCCGGAGATCCTCTCCTACCTGGAGGAGTGGACCGCTCCCACCAAGCAGCACATCCCCGACGTGTCCGGAAACTTCGCCCCGATCCCCGGCGCGTACCTCAACGGCCTGCCCGAGATGCAGACCCAGCACACCTGCATCCTGCTGGAGGACATCGCCGAGGCGTGCAACCTGCGCTGCCCCACCTGCTTCGCCGACAGCTCGCCCGACCTGACCGGCGTCGTCCCGGTGGCCGACGTGCTGGCGAACGTCGACCAGCGTCTGGCCAGGGAGAACGGCAAGCTCGACGTCCTGATGCTGAGCGGCGGCGAGCCCACGCTCCACCCCGAGCTGAAGACCCTCCTCGCCGAGCTGGTGAGCCGGCCGGTCACCCGCATCCTGATCAACACCAACGGCGTGCTCGTCGCCAGGGACGACGCCCTGCTCGACCTGCTCACCGAGCACCGCGACCGGGTGGAGGTCTACCTCCAGTACGACGGCTCCTCGGCCGAGGCGTCCAGGCACCACCGCGGCGGCGACCTGCGCCGGATCAAGGCGGAGGCCGTACGGCGGCTGTCGGAGCGGGAGATCTTCACGACCCTGGTCATGACCGCGGCCCTGGGCGTCAACGACGGCGAGATCGGCGACGTCGTGCGCCTCGCGCTCGACACGCCGTTCGTCGGCGGCGTGTCGCTGCAACCGCAGTTCGGCTCGGGCCGGTCGGGCGTCATCGACCCGTCCGACCGGCTCACCCACACCGGCGTGCTCAAGCGGCTCGGCCCGCAGACCGGCGGCCTGGTGACCTGGCGCGACCTGACCGCCCTGCCCTGCTCGCACCCCCACTGCTGCTCGGTCGGCTACCTGATCCGCGACGACGCCCAGCAGTGGCGCTCGCTGGTCGCGCTGATCGGCCACGACCGCCTCAAGGAGAACCTGGGCCTGGTCTCCAACCGCATCGCCGACACCGAACTGCCGCGCGAGCTGCGGATGGCCGTCCAGGAGTCGCTGCTCGGGCTGCTGTCGGAGCAGTCGTCGCTGTCCCACCCGCAGATCGGCGACCTGTGGCGGGACATCTGCGAGAACTGCGACCTCGGCGTCGCCACGCTGCTCACCCTCGCCTCCTCGGCGCTGCCGGGCCGGCGGAAGAAGCTGCGCAGGATGCTGGGCGAGCGGGTGGTGCGGATCACGATCAAGCCGTTCATGGACATCTCGACCATGATCGAGGAGCGGCTCACGCAGTGCTGTGTGCACGTCGGCACGCGTGCCGAGCAGGACCAGTGCGCGCCGTTCTGCGCCGTGCAGGCCTGGCCGCAGCTGTCGCGGCAGCGGCTGTCCGCGGTGGCCGCCGAGCCGGGGCTGGTGATCCTCTGAAAGGCCAGCCGTACGATCCGCTCCGGTTGTGCGTGTACGCCACCGTGGCGCTGCTGGCCTGGCTGCTCGGGCCTTGGGCGGTGCTCGGCTTCGCGGCGCTGGGGTTCGCGGGCTACTGGAAGGCGCGGCGGGCCGGGTTGACCCGGAGCAAATGCCTGCTCAGGGACACCCGGCTCGTACTGGCCTATCTCGGGCTGATCGGGATCGCCGCGGTGGTGGGAATCGTCGTGTCGCTGCGGTGATCAGCTCGCGGGGACGTACAGGATGAGCGACTCGGCGATGCAGGCGGGCCGGCGCTCGCCCTCGATCTCGATCGTCACCTTCAGGTTGGCCAGGTAACCGGCCGGGGTGCCCTTGACGTCGGTGAGCTCGCCCACGGCCCTGACCCGCCCGCCCACGGGCACCGGCCGCGGGAAGCGGACCTTGTTCAGCCCGTAGTTGACGCCCATCGCGATGCCCTCGACGCGCACCATCTCGAACATGAACGTCGGCAGCAGCGACAGGGTCAGGAAGCCGTGGGCGATCGTGCCGCCGAAGGGCCCCTCCTTGGCGCGCTCCACGTCCACGTGGATCCACTGGTGGTCGTCGGTGGCGTCGGCGAAGAGGCCGACCTGCTCCTGGGTGACGGTGCGCCACTCGGTCGGGCCGAACGTCTCGCCCACGGCCGCCTTGAGTTCCTGTACGTTCGCGAAGGTCCGCATGGCCACGAACGCTATTGCGCGGGCGGGACGGCTGCCAAGTTGAGCACCCGGTACCCGTCGCGCAGGCTTTCGCCCCAATACACGATCGCGGCCGGTTCGGCGGACCATTCGTTCCCCCACCAGATGCCCGGCCGGTCCGACGCGGCCAGTGTGCCGGTCCGGACGTCGTACACCGCGCGGCCGGTCACCACGAAGCGGTCGAGGGCCGGGTAGTCGCCGAGCTTGGGGACGAGGCCGAGCCCCTGGGGTTCGGCCGCGCCGCCGCCGTCCGGGCGCTGCAGGTACGTGCGCCCGCCCCGCACGCCCTGGCACCAGGACGGGCCGCAGCGCAGCCTCAGGACGTCCAGGGGCGCGACGACGTCCTTGGTGGAGGGGCGGCCGATCGCCAGGTTCACGAGCCTGGTCGGGTTCCGGTCCTCGCCGTCGGCGACGTCGCTCGCCCACGGCCATGCGACGAGGTGCAGGCCGTCGCTGCCCGGGAAGCGCGTCGGGGCGCCGCCCGCGATCGGCATCCACCACACGCCGCCGGTCCGTTCGGACCAGATGATGCGGTCACCGTCCAGGGCGATCCGCTCGATCCGCAGGTGCTCTCCCGTCATCGCGGCGACCAGCCGGGGCGGGCCGCCGGCGAGCGGGACCGTCCAGATCTCGCGCACCTGCGTGCCGTCCTTCCGTACGGCGTTCACGTGCCAGGCGAGGTTCGGCCCGTCCAGCGCCGGCGGCTGGGGGCGGTAGGTCCGCATGCCGGGCGGCACCGAGATGCCGGTGATCTCGCGGAACGTCCGGGTGGTGGTGTCGTAGACCTCGATCGCGCGGATCGTCGCCATCCCAGGCCCGGCGACGACCAGGATCCGGGTGGCGTCGAGCGCGGTGACCGGGAAGCGGAACAGGCCGTCTGCGCGCATGCCGGGCATCGTGACGACGGCCTGCGGCCACGCCCGCTCCAGGGGCACGGCCACCGCCCGCGGGAGGGGCCGCGCCGCCGGGGACGGCGCGGCCGCCTGCCGTCCGTTCGCGGCCATGACCGTGCCGGTCGCGAGCACGGCCGCCACCGCCGTCGCGACGGCCAATCCTCGGGTACGCCGCCTCCGCCTGCGCCGTCGCCGCCCCGCCGAGGATGTCGGCGATCTCCTGGTCCGACAGGTCCTCGTAGTAGCGCAGCGCCAGGACCACCCGCTGCCTGCGCGGCAGCGTCGCCAGCTCCCGCCACAGCTCGCCGGAGGAGTGGCTGTCGGTGTGCGCCCCCTCGGGCACCTCGCCCGTGAGCTGCTCCCTGCGCCGCCGGCGCCACCAGCTCACGTGCTGACGGGTCATGATCGCGCGTACGTAGGACTCCGGGTCGTCCTTGTTGCGCGCCTTGCGCCAGGTGTCGCCGAGCTTGAGCAGCGCCTCCTGGACGAGATCGGCGGCGTCGTCGGGGTTGCCGGTGAGCACGTATCCGTACCGGAGCAGGGCGGCGCCACGCGCTTGCACGAACTCCTCGAACTCCACAACACCCAGACGCACGGGCGTCCCGGACTGTTGCAAAGATCTTTTACTCGAAACCATCGCATGCATGTTCGAGTCCGCGCTACAGTTCTGGGTATCGAAATCGAACAAGGGTTCGGCCTGGTGAGAGGGGGTGTGTCCGATGACGATGCTCGCCACGGCCCCTGCTCGGACACGCCGTAGCACTTTCTTCCCAAATCTAAGACGGCCGCTATATCCGGCAATAAAGTCCGAGAGCGTGGACCCTGTGCGCAATCCCTACGCCCCCGGCGCCGGGCAGCGTCCGCCGGAGCTGGCCGGGCGCGACCGTGAGCTGCAGCAGTTCGAAGTGGTGCTGGAGCGGGTCGCCCGAGGCCGCCCCGAGCGCAGCATGGTCGTCACCGGCCTGCGCGGCGTCGGCAAGACCGTCCTGCTCAACACGTTCAAGTCCATGGCCATGCAGCGGCTGTGGGGCACGGGCAAGATCGAGGCCCGGCCCGACCAGTCGATCCGGCGTCCTGTGGCGGCCGCCCTGCACATGGCCATCCGCGAGCTGGCTCCGCGCCACCGCGCGCCCGAGCGCATCGAGGAGTTCCTCGGCGTGCTGAAGGCGTTCGCGATGCGCGACCCGTCCGCGGCCAAGGGCACCTCCCACTGGTCGCCCGGCATCGAGGTGCCCGCCAGCCGCGGGCGCGCCGACTCGGGCGACCTGGAGATCGACCTCACCGAGCTGTTCGTCGACGCCGCCGGCGTGGCGACCGACCTCGGCGTGGGCATCGCGCTGTTCATCGACGAGATGCAGGACGTGCAGCCCGCCGACGTCTCCGCGCTCTGCGCCGCCTGCCACGAGCTGTCCCAGTCGGGGGGGCCGCTGATCGTGGTGGGCGCGGGGCTGCCGCACCTGCCGAGCGTGCTGTCGGCCAGCAAGAGCTATTCCGAACGGCTCTTCCGCTACGCGCGCATCGACAAGCTCGACCGTGAGGCGGCCGACCTGGCGCTGATCCTGCCCGCGCGGGAGGAGAAGGTCGAGTTCACCCAAGAGGCCCTCGACGCGCTCTACGAGGCCGCCGACGGCTATCCCTACTTCGTCCAGGCGTACGGCAAGGTCGCCTGGGACCTCGCGCTGCGCAGCCCGATCACGCTCGACGACGTCAAGGTCTCCGCGCCCGAGGCCGAGGAGGAGCTCGCCGTGGGCTTCTTCGGCAGCCGCTACGAGCGGGCCACCCCCGCCGAGCGCGACTACATGCACGCCATGGCCCAGATCGGCGACGAGCCGGTCGCCACCGCCGACGTGGCCGACGCCCTCGGGCGGAAGCCGTCCAGTCTCTCGCCCGCCCGCGACAGTCTGATCAAGAAAGGGCTCATCTACAGCGCCGAACGCGGTCTGATCGCGTTCACGGTGCCGCACTTCGGTAGGTTCCTGCGGTCTCAACCCATTTGAGCGCCGCCCCTAGACCTCTATTGGGCTGTCTAGTGGGGAAGCTAGACAGCCCAATAGAGCTGTATCGCCATGCCCGGATAGAGAAATCTAGGGCTCTCTAGCGTCACGCCGATACTGACGTATATTCCGGCAGAGAGTCGCTGTCGTCGCTGCTCACGACCGCCACGCGCACCGCCGGACGCCGTCCGCTCAGGTAGACCGCGAAGACCACGTCGTCGCGGTCGTGGCCGGTGAAGACGAAGAAGCGCCAGCACAGCTCGCGCCAGCTGTCGTACGGTTCGGGCGAGGCCAGCGCCTCCCGGTACGTCCGCCACGCGCCGCTCGACCTGAGCCTGGAGAGCATCACCTGCTCGGCGGGGCCGGGGCGCTGCTCGCAGGGGGCGCGGTACCGTACGCGATCGATCAGCTCCTCGATCTCGGGGGAGAGCAGCGCGATCACCGCCACCCCCGCGGCCGTGAACCAGGTCGGATGGGTCATCGCCGCCCAGCCCGACGCCGGGGAGGCGACCGACAACGCCGACATCCCGGTCAGCGCGACGGTCCGGCCGATCGAGCGCATGCCGACCGGCGCCGAGCTGACCTCGCCGAAGCAGCCGCAGCCCGCGTCCGGACGACGCCTGCGCAGCTCGATCAGCACGTACGTGGACAGAGCGAAGAAGCAGACCGTCCCCCACCTGAAGATCGGCGCGGTGGTGACCAGCAGCCCTACGGCGAGCACCAGCTCGCCCGCCGCGCAGACCAGCAGCGAGGGCGCCTGCAATCGGCCGGGCATGAGCACGGCCGGGCCCAGCCTGGACAGGGCGCCCGGCTCCCCGCCCCCGCGGACCGTGATCACCTTCGCGCCGGTGCCCATGACCAGCAGCACGATCAGGAACGGCAGCTGCGATTCCAGCACGCCCGTCACCCCAATCCGATCTGAGCGTTGAAGCACCCTTTGATCAACTCGCCGCCCAGCTCGACGAACGAGGCCGGCGACAGCTCGGCCACGCGGCCGCGCGGCGAGGTCTCGCACTCGACGCAGCGGTCGCAGAACCGCCCGGCCAGGCAGCCGCAGGCGACCACCGGCAGGTTGGCCGCGCGGTCGGCGCACGTGTTCCTGATCTGCAGCAGCGAGCCGATGGCCAGGTAGGGCAGGCCGGCGCAGGACAGCCCGGCGTCGGGGCAGCCGGTGTCCACGCGCTCCAGCATCGGGTACGCCGCGCCGCGCTCCTCCTCGTCGAACGCGTCGGACCAGGTGGCGGTGCCGGAGATGCGCGCCTGCGCCCCGGCGTAGACCGGCGGCGGGGCCGGGACGCTGCCCGACCGGTGGGCGGGCTGCGAGGTCGCCGGCAGCAGCGCCAGGGCGGAGCCGTCGCGCCTGATCCCGATCGCGTCGAACAGGTAGCCCGGCTCGAACTTCGGATGCCGCACCTGCAGCCGTCCGGTGGCCGGGTAGGGGATGACGATCGTGCGGGGGCCGCGGTGGGGGCCGCAGTCGAGCTCGACCGTCAGCTCCCTGCGCCCCTCGATCGAGACGATCGTGCCGGTGAGGCGGGTGGTGTCGGCCCAGATCCGCTCGACCACGCGGCCTTCGCGCAACGTGCGCATGAGCACCATGGAGCCCACCGGGAGGTCGGCGGGCGCGATCTCCGCGCCGTGCCAGGCCGTGGCCCAGGGGGCGATCACCAGCCGCTCCTCGGCGCCTTCGGGGGTCTCGATGGCGATGAGATGCGGGCTCACGTCAAGGATCTCGCCGGTGACGGCGCATAAAGGCGCGCCGCCGGCCGGGTCGGGGCCGGCGATGCCCGGGGCGCGGCCCAGCGCGGCGGCCGCGAGCAGTCTGCGGCGCTCGACGTTCGGATAGCCCATCCGCCCTCCCTCGTCAGGTACTAGGTTCACATGACTCGGGAGCGGCTCGTGCCGCGGCGAACAGATGGGAGCAAAATACGCATCCCTGGGGAAGGTAGCTGACACCCGCCTTCGAACAATCTGCCACCGACCTTGACTGACCTTTGTCTTCGTCGGGCCGAAACCTGAATTGTGGCTCAGTCGCAAAAGGGCATCAGGCTGCGATTCTGGCCACGATGCAGACCACCGGGTGGGAAGAGGAGTTCCGCGAGTACGTCATGGCCCGCGGTCCCGCGCTGCTGCGCGCCGCCCGTCAGCTCACCGGGCATCCGCTGGACGCGGAGGACCTGTTGCAGAGCGCCCTGGCCAAGACGTACCTGGCGTGGGACAAGATCGAGGATCGGGGGGCGCTGGACGGGTACGTCCGCCGGGCGATGGTCAACATCAACATCTCGCAGTGGCGGCGGCGCAAGCTGGAGGAGTACCCGTCGGACGAGCTGCCCGAGGTGGCCACGGCGGACCCGCCGGCCTGCGGGGAGGTGCACGAGCTGCTGGAACAGGCGCTGGAGGGGCTGCCCGAGCGCATGCGGGCCGCGATCGTGCTGCGGTACTACGAGGACATGACCGAGCCGGAGATCGCCAGGACGCTCGGGATCAGCGTCGGCACGGTCAAGAGCACGGTGTCACGGGCGATGGGCAAGCTCAGGAGCGCCCTGGGGATCTCCGCGGAGGCGGGCGGCCCGGGGATGCCGGAGACGTCCTCGTAGGATCGCTCCAAGGATCAGTTGAGCGAGGGGGTGGTCTCCTCGGCGCCGGCGGTCGCGCAGGGGCGTACGACGTCTCTGATCTTGCGGAGCGTCCGCAGGAACGCGGCGAGCTCGTCCGGGCTCAGGAGGCCGGTGAAGGTGTCCTCGATGTCCTGAAGGTGTTGGGGCAGGACGCTCGCCAGCCGGTCGCGCCCCTCGTCCGTGAGCGCGGCGTAGGAGGCCCTGCGGTCGGTGGCGCACGCCTGCCTGGTGACCAGGCCCTCGCGTTCGAGCCGGTCGACGACCCGGGTCACGCCGCTGGTGGACAGGCCCGTCTGGGCGGCCAGGTCGGTCATCCGCAGCGCCTGCCGCGGTGATCGCGCCAGGCGGATGACGGTCTCGAAGTCGATGCCCGACAGCCCCGCCGTGCTGAAGACGGGCTGCATCCGGGCCGTCAGACCTGCGTGAACCTCGGCGAGCAGGCCCATCGCCGTCAGCCTGGGGTCATCGATGTGCTTCACGTCCATACCTTAACCGACGTTAGTTGACTTGCGGAATATTCCTCGTGTAGACATTTGTTGCCGCAGACATCCGCACAGCAACGTTCCCAAGGAGAACCCGATGAGCACCCGCACCTGGGAGTCCCTGACCATCCCCGCCGCCGGCACGTACAACCTCGACGTGGCCCACACCCGCATCGGGTTCGTGGTCAAGCACATGATGGTGAGCAAGGTCCGCGGCCGCTTCGGCGACTTCAGCGGCACCGTGACGATCGCGGAGAACCCGCTGGAGTCCACGGCCGAGCTGACGATCAAGACCGCCAGCATCGACACCGGCGTCGGCGACCGCGACGGCCACCTGCGCAGCGACGACTTCCTCGCCGTGGACAAGTTCCCCGAGATCACCTTCCGCAGCACCCGCGTGGTCGGCCACTCCGGCGACGAGTTCACCGTCGTCGGCGACCTGACCATCCGCGACGTCACCAAGGAGGTCGAGCTCACGGTCGAGTACGGCGGTGCCGGCACCAACCCCTGGGGCAACTCGGTCTGGGGCTTCTCCATCAACACCGAGTTCGACCGCGAGGAGTTCGGCCTGACCTGGAACCAGACCCTGGAGGCCGGCGGTGTGCTTGTGGGCAAGAAGGTCAAGATCGAGATCGAGGGCGAGGCCAACCCCGCCTGACCTGGGTTATCCACACCCCGGAAGCCCGCCCTGACATGGGGCGGGCTTCATCCACAGGTGGTTACCCACAGGCTGTTGATAACTCTTGGTGAAGGCACGACGCGCAACCGCTTTGCCGCCTCGGCAGAAGGCCGGTACGCTGTGCTGAGCCGCGATGGCTTCCAGGAGGATTCGCCTAGTCAGGTCTATGGCGCCGCACTGCTAATGCGGTTTGGTGGCAACACCATCCGGGGTTCAAATCCCCGATCCTCCGCCAGGTAGAAGGCCCTTCCCCGATCTTCGGGGGAGGGCCTTTTTCGATCTCTGGGGGCCCTGTGGGTTGCAGTTGGCCCGTCAGCCCCAGAGGGCCGAGCCCATGCGGTCGCTCGCGTCCTTGGGAGGTGGCGACGGGTGTACCGCTCAGTGGTGGTCACCCGCGTGTGGCCGAGGATTTCTTGGGCGACGCCGATGTGGACGCCCTGCTCTGTCAACAGCGTCGCAGCGGTGTGGCGGGCATCGTGAGCGCGAGCGACGCAGCCGGCCGCCACGGGGCCGCGTTCGCCTACATGGGAGCCTGGGAGCGCCACGGGATCATCATGAGCACGCAGAATCACCGGTTCCTGGGGACGTATGCGAGAGCGTCGCCGAGCGCACCTTCGACCTTCCGGGCGGCGCGACTCGCACAGTCAAGGCGGGCACCCCTCTGGTGTGGACCGCACAGATGACCGCCAAGGTCGTCGACAAGCCCGACGCCCAGAAGCCGCCACGTCGCAGAACGATGCGGCTCGACTCCTCAAGCCGGAGCGGAGCGGATCGCGGCAATCGCGCAGCACGTCAAAGATCCGACCGACGAGCCGCTCCGGCATGCCTCTGAAGCCACCAACTGATCCAAGTACGGCCGCCGACGCGCCTACCGCAATGGCGCCGACGGCATCATCTCGGGTTGCAGCTCCGCACCGTGCCACCTTGTTTCGGGGCGTTCGTTCCACCGCATCGGTCGGTGTTGAACGCGCCTCCGAGCTGCTGATGCGGTTCGGTGGCAACACCATCCGGGGGGCAAATCCCCGGTCCCCGCAAGCGAAAGGCCCTCTTCCCGACTCCGGGGGAGGGCCTTGCGGTCTTTCGGATGGTGTTGCAGCGGCTGCGCGTCCCCCGCGTTGTGCATCCGAGGCTCTTAGCCCAACGATGTCCTCAAGTGCATCGGCGACTTCTGCGTCTGTCGGTGTGGCCTTTTGTGGGCGGCGTCCTCGGTCCGTCGGCGTAGGGGTCAGAACTGGACGTTGGTCATCGTGTACCAGGTCGGGGCGAACGTGAGCAAAACCATGGCGACCAGGACGGCGAGTGCGGTCAGTACGCGGGAAGTGGTGAGGGGCGCGGGGGAGAGGGGGCGTTGCTTCCAGCGTCCGGCCGTGAGGAAGGCGGCGACACCGCCCAGGACGATGTTGGCGGGAACGAGTTCGTACTCGCCGCGCAGGATGTGGAAACCGGCCGCGAGGATCATGGTCAGCGTCAGGCCGGCGGCGGCGAGCGGCGTCAGCATCGGCTTGAACCGGGTCATCGCCGGCAGGATCAGGCCGACGCCGCCGAGCACCTCGACGATCCCGATGAAGACGATCAGGGACTGCGGCACCGCCGCGTACCAGGCCACCGCCCGGGGCGCCGTCGCGAACAGGGCGTCGTCGTACAGCAGCACCTTGCCGAAGCCGCTGCCGGCGAAGAAGAAGCCCCACAGCGCCTGGAGTGACCAGAGTGCGCCGTTGAGGGTGAACCGCATACTGCGCGTCCGGGGCTGCTGCTCGATGTCCGTGATGCTGACGTGGTGGCTCATGTCCTGTCACTGCCTTTTCTGATCGGATTCGCGGGGGATCTCGCCGGTGCTTCGGGCCTTCGTCAGTACGTGGTGATCGGTGCGTGCTGACGGGGCCTATCGGAGCACGGGAGCGAGGTCGTGCGCATCGTCCGTGGGACAGGGTGGGACACGTGGTAGGCGGTCTGCCTGCGGAAACGTGAATTGGGTCGTGACCGCGGGATGGGACGGTGCCTGCGCGGCCGGGCAGCGCGGCGTCGCGGAGCGAGCTTGTGGATGCACCGCTCGGCGGGCGCCGCAGGGTGGGGAAGGTGTTCCTGCGGCGCCGAACCGCGGCCCGGCTGCTCCCGGGCGTCAGCCCTGGAGGACTGACAGGACGTTTCCCGCCGGGTCGGTGAACCAGGCGATCAGGGGGCCGCCGCCGCGGAAGATGCCCTTCTCGTCGGTCTGCAGTTGGTCGTAGCGCTGGAAGCGCACGCCGCGGGCCGTCAGGGCGTCGACGGCCTGCTCGATGTCCTCGACCGGGAAGTTGAGGATGGTGAAGGTCGCGGGGACGTGGTCGGGTTTGGGGTAGACCAGGATGTCGGTGCCGCCGGCGATGTGCAGGGTGAGCAGGCCGTTCGACTCCGACACCTCCAACCCCAGGGTGTCGCCGTAGAACGCCTTCGCGGCGGCCAGATCGTCGACGGAGAATCCGCTGAACGCCTTCGTCTTGCCGAACATCGTCACATCGCCTTCCGGTGGTCCTCGCTGAGCTGGATGATCTGGACGTAGTTGCCGTCGGGGTCGATCGCCGTGGCGAACAGGCTGCCCTCGCGGTCTTCGAGCTCGGCCAGCCAGGACACGCCCGCCTCCTCCATCCGGGCGACGATCGCGCGTGCGTCGGGGACGTCGAAGTTGAGTATCACCCGTCCGGGCTCGGGATTCTTGTCCGCCACGTCGGCCCGGGTGTCGATGATCAGGTGGAAGTCGCCGAACGTCAGCACGCCGTAATGGGTGACGTCGGTGTCGGACTCGGGGTCGAGCACGGCGGCGTACCAGGCGCGTAGCCGGGCCGGGTCGGTGCTGGCCAGGAGCAGGCTGTTCAGGTTGGGGCGCGTCATCGTTGCCTCCCGATGGTCGGTGCGGCGGAGGGGATCTGCTGTCGGGAGGGCAGACTCGGCCGGGCCGGAGAACTCATCGGTGGCGCGCGAACGGATTTCCAGAGGGGGGCGGGCGTCCTGGAGGAGGGGGTCAGGCGGTGCGGAGGGTCAGGCCGTACGCGCTCAGGATCTCGTTGACCGGCTGGTAGTACGTCGTGCCGCCCGTGCTGCAGTTGCCGGAGCCGCCCGAGGTGACGCCCTGGGCCTGGCCGCCCGAGATGAACGGTCCGCCGGAGTCGCCGGGTTCGGCGCACACGTTGGTGCGGGTGAGGCCGTACACGGTGCCCTGGGCGTAGGTGACGGTGGCGTTGTGCTGCTGGACGGTGCCGCAGTGCCAGCCGGTGGTCGGGCCCGCGCGGCAGACGGACGCGCCCACCGTCGCCTGGACCGAGCCGCGTACGGTCACCAGCGTCCCGCCGGGACCGCGGACGTACGGCTGCGCGGTGTACCCGGGGGTGGCGACCCACGCGTAGTCGTTGCCCGGGAAGGACGAGCCCTGGACGGTCCCGGCCGGCGACTTGACCAGGTCGCCGGTGTGCCCGCAATGTCCCGCCGTGACGAAGCCCGGAATGCTGCCCTTGGTGACCGAGAAGCCGATCGTGCAGCGCATCGAGCCGATGTAGAAGGGGTCGCCGCCGATGATGTCGGCGTACGTGCGGGGCAGCTCGGCGGCCGGCGCCACCACGACGGCCGCACTTCCCGCCGCCGCCACCAGGGCCGCAGCCGGGGAGGACGGGGAGGGCGCCTGGAGGACGACCCGGTTCGCGCGGACGTCGGCGTACCAGAGGGCGGGACCCGTCCGGATGCGGCGGGCGGCCCGGTCCAGGCGGCGGACGACGGCGTCCAGCTCCGCCAGCGAGTGCCGCACGACGACAGGGCGCGCCCCCCGGGCCGAGATCGCGGCGGTCCGAGCGGGGTCGGTGGTGGCGACGACGAGGGCGGAGGCGTCCTCGGTCAGCCACGACCCGCCGTAGGAGTCGCCCAGGGAGGTGGCCAGTTCGGCCTCCAGGGCGGCGGCACGCCGCTCGTCCGCCAGCCGGGCGACCACTGCGGGTTCCGAGAGGCCGAGGTCGCGCGAGAGCGCCTCGATCACGGGGTCGGACGCCGCGTGGGCGGGGGTGGCCAGGCAGGCGGCCACGAGGGTGACGCCTGCCACTGCACAGCGAAACATGCCGCCGCTCCTCGATGGGGGGTTCTGTCACGGTAACGGCTGACAGACAAATGAGGAGATACCAAATATTTCCTATTAAGGCGATATGCCCGTCCTTCCGGCCACCGGCCACAAATGGAGATTTTTCGACCTAAAGTTGTAACTAGTGGTATGTCGGTATCGTATTGGGCCTGGAGGTGTTCCCTATGGGTAATGGTGTTCGTCATTTCGCCGGGGCCGCGGCGGGGGTCGCCGCGATCCCGTTGATCGCGGCCGGTCTCCTGTACGGACCCCGCGCGACCACGTCCGTCCCCGACTGGACGGCGACGGCGGCGCTGGCCGGGACCGCGGTCCTCATCGGAATCCTGGCCGGTTCCCGGATTTCTCCGGTCGCCTCGCTGCTGCCCGGCCTGGCTTTCACGGCCCTGGCCGGGGCGACGGTCGCGCGGGCCGCCGCGGGAGGCGACCGGAGAATGGGATTCGACCTGGTTCCCGCCGATTATCTGGACGCGTACGCGGCGTTGCTGAATACCTGGTCATTGGTGGTCGGCGGCATTCTGCTCACCGCTTCGGTGTTCCCGTCCCGCTGGCGGGCGCGCCGGGGCGGGGGGCCGGCTCCGGAGAAGGAGGGGGAGGAGCCGCCGCCGCTGCCCAAGCGCGTCCCGTTCGCGTCGAAGCGGATCACATCGGCGCGACCCGCTCCCGGGCCAGCCACAGGGCGATGACCACGTAGGGCAGGACCAGGAGGGCGAACGTCGTGCCGTGGGACAGGAACGGCGATCCCGCGCCGTAGGCCGTGTAGACGGCCAGGGTGACCACGTTCGTCCCGAGCCCGGCCATCGACGTCACGGTGGCCCGCTGACCGCCCGAGACCCGTTCCTGCAGCCGCGTGTCGGCCACCACGCCGGCCATCTGGAACGCCCCGAAGGACCCGGCGACCAGCAGGAACCCGGCCGGATGCGGAACCAGCGCGCCCGCCGCCATGGCCAGCGCGGCCAGCGCCAGGACCAGCGCGAACGACCGCTCGCTCAGGCGGCGGGCAGGCCCCGCCAGCAGGCCGCCCGCCGCCGCCCCGACCCAGACGGCCAGCACGAGCAGCGGAACGGCCGTCCTGGGCGCGCCGGTCTCGGCGGCCAGGAAGGGCACGTACTCCTCCAGAGCGCCCCAGATCGCCGTCACGACGGAGATCAGCACGATCGCTTCGAGCACGTTCCGATCGGTACGGGCCTCCGCCACACCGGCCCGCAGAACCGCGAGATACCGCCCACCCGAATCACCGGACGACTCGTCGGACGACTCAGTGGACGACTCGGTGGACGACCCGATGACACCGGGACGCCGCTCGGGCAGCGTCAGAGCGGTGGCGGCGCACAACAGGCAGGCCGCCACGCTGGCCACCCCCACCGCCGGATAGCCGCCGACCGCGAAGACGGGCGTGGCGAGGGCGATCGCCGACGCGGCGGCGGCGATGCCGATCGAGTGGGCCCGGCCCATGATGGCGGCGTACCGGCTCTGGAGGCCCCGGCGTTCGAGCTCCTCGTACGCGAGCGCCTCGAAGGCGCCCGAGACGAGCGCGCCCTCGGCCCCCCACAACACGAAGCCCAGCGCGAAGGCCCAGTAGGACGGGAACAGCACCCACAACGCGAAGCCGGCGCCGGCCAGCAGCGGGCCCAGGAACAACAGCAGACGGCGGGACACCGCGTCGGCCCAGGCGCCGGAGGGGACCTCCAGCACCATGCCGGTCACGGACCAGATGACGAACAGCGAGGACGTCTCGGCCACCGAGAGCCCGGAATCGGTGAACAGCAGCGTGTACACCGGGTAGAGCAGGACGAACTCGCCGAGGAACGTGTAGACGTAAAGCTTGGGGACGAACATGCGGCCCTCTCGGAAGGGGCGGACAGGGACTCCGTCTGGTGCTCGGCACCTC
This sequence comes from Nonomuraea sp. NPDC049684, assembly GCF_044465345.1. Lineage (NCBI taxonomy): Bacteria > Bacillati > Actinomycetota > Actinomycetes > Streptosporangiales > Streptosporangiaceae > Nonomuraea > Nonomuraea sp. NPDC049684. Next base: position 38,283 of record NZ_JBITLO010000005.1, read on the forward strand.
GGAGGCCCGCGCGCGCTCCTGCCGCGTCGGCCGCTGGTGGTTCATCAATGTCGCCAGTGCATGCCCGGAGTCTAACCCCGGCCCGCCTGCCCGCGCTCGCCCGTACGCGCTAGGCGGATCTGGCCGGCTCCTCGGGCCGCGGGATCCACTTGTGCGCCCAGGTGACCAGCTCGTCGAGCACCGGGCGCAGCTCCTGGCCCATCTCCGTCAGGTGGTATTCGACCCGCACCGGCGACGTGGCCAGCACGCGCCGCTCGACGAGCCCGGCCGTCTCCAGCTCGCGCAGCCGGCGGGCCAGCATCGTGTCGTTGATGCCCGGGATGGCCGCCTTGAGGTCGGCGTAACGATGGGCGCCCTTGAAGATCATGTGGATCACGGCTCCCGACCACCGGCCGCCGATCAGTTCGAGGGCGACGTGGAACCGGACGCAGACGGAATGGGGGCTCACGGGGATGATCCTAGCATTTGCTAAGAAATGTTTAGTTACTCAATAATGTTGAGGTATCAACTACCTGAGGAGGAACCCCATGGACAAGCCGGTCCTGCAGATCATCGTCGCCAGCACCCGCCCCGGCCGCGCCGGGCGCGAGGTCGCCGAGTGGTTCAGGAGCCGGGCCGTCGCCGCCGGCCACTTCGACGTCGAGCTGGTCGACCTCGCCGAGGTGGGCCTGCCGTTCCTCGACGAGCCGAACCACCCCAAGCTCAAGCAGTACGTGAACGCCCACACCAAGGAGTGGAGCGCCACCGTCGACCGGGGCGACGCCTTCGTGTTCGTGACCCCCGAGTACAACCACAGCTTCACGGCCGTGCTGAAGAACGCCCTGGACTACCTGCACCACGAGTGGCAGCACAAGGCGGCGGGCTTCGTCAGCTACGGCGGGATCTCCGGCGGCACCCGGGCGGTGAACGGCCTGCGCCAGGTCGTCAGCACGCTGAAGATGATCCCCGTGGTCGAGGCCGTCAACATCCCCTTCTACCAGCAGTTCATCGCCGAGGACGGCACCGTGGCGGCCAACGACATCATGATCGCCGCCGCCGACGCCATGCTCGCCGAGCTGGCCAAGCTCACCGGCGCGCTGCGTCCCATGCGGCTGGCCTCCGCCTGAGCTACGCTGCCGGTCGTGGCGCTGGCAGTGGATGTGGTGGTCCGTTACCGCAAGGCCGTGACGTACGGCGTGCACGCGGTGCTCGCCGCCCTGGAGACCTCGGGCGTGGAGCACCGGCAGCTGCTGGGCGCCACCCCGGAGGAGACGGCGGCCCACGTCGCGGCGAGCCGGGCCGACCGGGTGCTCGTGCTCTGGTCGTTCTACTCGCCCGACGCCGAGGCCATGGCCGCCGAGCTGGCCGCCGTCAGGTCGCTCAGCGACGGCCGGGGGCTGCACATCGCCGGCGGCGTGCACGCCACCGCCGAGCCGCAGCAGGTCCTCGACGCCGGCTGGGACCTGGCCGCGATCGGCGAGGGCGAGTCCACGATCATCGCCCTGGTCGAGGCGCTGCGGCGGGACGAGCCGCTGACGACCGTCCCGGGCCTCGCGGTCAAGGACGGCGACGGCGTCGCGCTCAGGACGCGCCCGGCCCCGCAGCTCCCGCTCGACGCGTTCCCGTCGTTCCTGGGACGCAAGGGGCCGATCGAGATCACCCGGGGATGCCGGTACACGTGCCGGTTCTGCCAGACGCCGTTCATGTTCGGCGGCCAGTTCCGCCACCGGTCGGTGGCCGGCGTGCGCGAGCACGTCAAGGGCATGGTCGAGCAGGGCCTGCGGGACGTGCGGTTCATCACGCCGACCTCGCTCTCCTACGGCTCGCCGGGCCCCGACCCCGACCTCGGCGCGGTGGAGGAGCTGCTGGCGGGGGTCAAGGAGGAGCTGCCGCCGCACGGCCGGGTGTTCTTCGGCAGCTTCCCCTCGGAGGTGCGGCCCGAGCACGTCACGCCCGAGGCCATGCGGCTGCTCAAGCGGTACGTCGCCAACGACAACCTGATCATCGGCGCCCAGTCGGGGTCCGACCGGGTGCTGGCCGCCTCGGGCCGCGGGCACGGCACCTCGCCGGTGCGCGACGCCGTCCGGATCGCCGTCGAGCACGGCTTCAGACCGAACGTCGACTTCATCTTCGGCATGCCGGGGGAGTCGGAGGAGGACCAGCGCCAGTCGCTCGCGCTGGCCGGCGACCTGGCCGAGCTGGGCGCCCGCATCCACACGCACACGTTCATGCCGCTGCCCGGCACGCCCTGGCGGGACGCCGAGCCCGCGTTCATCCCGCTCACGACCATGCGGGAGCTCGACCGGCTGGCCCAGCGCGGCGACGCGTACGGCCACTGGCGCCGGCAGGCCGAGCATTCGGCCCGGCTGGCGGAGACGGCCAAGGCCTATCCGCGCCGCACCCGCCGCCGCAGGACGGACTGACGGCCACGAGACGCTGCGCGCCAGAGCCACGAGACGCTGCTGCGGCCAGAGCCACGAGACGCTGCTGCGGCCAGAGCCACGAGACGCTGCTGCGCGCCGGAACGGGCCGGTCAGTCGTCGTCGCTGAGTCGTTCGAGCGCGCGGTTGATGGAGTCGCCGAGCGGCCGCAGAACCTCGGAGAGCGCCTCGGCCAGCGGTCTGAGGATCTCCGTCGCCTCGTCCAGCAGGTCGGGCGACTTGTGCTCGGGAGGCGCCCAGCGCATGGCGTCCGCGCTCAGCGTCTCCCATTCGTCCACGACGCCGTCGATGGCGTCGAGGACGTGATCCGGATCGTTTGGCATGACCCTCTCCGGAACAAATCGGTCGGATACCTGCCACGGTACCTTCAGGCCGGGATCGACACCCCTACCCCGCCCCGCGTCCGGGCCCCGTACCGCTCCTTGTCGGCGGCCAGGTCGAGCGGGCGGATGGCGGACCGGGCGGCCAGGGTCTCGTCCGTGATCAGCGAGGCGGGCACGAGCCAGGAGACCTCGAACTCCAGCCCGTCGGGGTCCTTGGCGTACAGCGCCTTGGTCGTCCCGTGGTCGGAGGCGCCGACGAGGGAGCCGAGCTCGCTCAGGGTGACCGCGATGCGCTCCAGCTCGTCGAGCGTGTCGACCTCCCACGCCAGGTGGTAGAGCCCGACGGCGGTGCGCCCGGCGGGCGAGGGACCGGCGCCCGCGCCGATCTCGAACAGCCCGAGGTCGTGGTCGTTGCTGGAGCCCGGGGCCTGGAGGAACGCGGCGCCGCGCATGCCCATGACCACCTCGAATCCGAGCGCCTCCCGGTAGAAGGCCACGCTGCGCTCCACGTCACGGACGTAGAGGACCGCGTGATTGAGCCTGTGGACCGGCATGGTCGTCCCCTTTCACCTGTTTCTCCCGGTCAGAGTATATGAGAGTTCAACTAAAATGAGAGGGTGACGCGATGGCTGGATCCGGACGAGCAGCAGACCTGGCGTGACTTCCTGGCCGCCGGTCAGCTCATCAACGAGGCGCTGGACCGGCAGCTCCAGCGCGAGGCGGGCATGCCGCACACGTACTACATGATCCTGGTGGCGCTGTCGGAGGCGCCGGGCCGGTCGATGCGCATGAGCGAGCTGGCCGCCAGGGCCCAGAGCTCCCAGAGCCGCCTGTCACACGCCGTCGCCCGCCTGGAGGAGCGCGGCTGGGTGCGCCGTGAGCGCTGCCCGGCCGACGGCAGGGGCAGCCTCGCCGTCCTGACGGACGAGGGCTTCGCCACGCTGGCCGCCGCCGCCCCCGGCCACGTCGAGGAGGTGCGCAGGAGCCTGTTCGACGTCCTCACCCCCGAGCAGGTCCGCGAGCTCGGCGCGATCTGCTCGGCCGTGCGGGACACGCTGGAGCGGTAGCGAGCGAACTGTCGTGCCCAGGCCGTAGCCTCTCCCGGTAGCCGAACGAGGGGATTGCCGATGCACGACACCGAAGAGGCACTGTTCCGGACGGTCCACGGCATCGCCGGGCTGATGGCGGGCCAGCCCGTGCCCGTCGTGATGGAGGCGTTGCTGCGCCACCTGCCCAAGGCTCCAGGTCTCGAGGTGACGGAGATCCGCAAGATCGCGGAGGAGATCAGCGTCGGCCGCGACCCCTCCGGGTTGTGATTCACCCCAATTGCCCCTGAACGTCGCTCCCGAGCGGGGATACCATCTCAACCATCTCGCGCGGGAGCACGCATTAGGAGTTCGGGTGACGCTGGTCGCTGGGGTTGATTCCTCCACGCAGAGCTGCAAGGTCGTCATTCGCGAGGCCGAGACGGGCGCGCTGGTCAGGCAGGGCCGCGCCGCCCATCCGGCCGGCACCGAGATCCACCCCTCCCACTGGTGGACCGCGCTGCTGCGGGCCGTCGAGGAGGCCGGCGGGCTCGCCGACGTCGCCGCCGTCAGCGTGGCCGGGCAGCAGCACGGCATGGTCTGCCTCGACGAGGCGGGCGAGGTCGTGCGCGACGCCCTGCTCTGGAACGACACCCGTTCCGCCCGAGCCGCCGCCGACCTGGTGGCGGAGCTGGGCGGGCCAGGGGCCTGGGCCGACGCGGTCGGCTCGGTGCCCGTGGCCGCGTTCACCGTGGCCAAGCTGCGGTGGCTGGCCGAGCACGAGCCGGACAACGCCCGCCGCACGGCGGCGGTCTGCCTGCCGCACGACTGGCTGACCTGGCGACTGGCGGGCGCGCTCGCCCTGGGCGGCGGCTCCGGGGCGGGGTCCGATCTCGCGGCCTGGCACGACGCGCCCTCGCCGTCGCTCGACCTGCTCACCACCGACCGGGGCGACGCCTCGGGCACCGGCTACTGGTCCCCGGCGACCGGCGCCTACCGCACCGACCTGCTCAAGGCCGCCTTCGGCGCCGTCCCGCTGCTGCCCCGGGTGCTGGGGCCCGCCGACCGCGCGGGCGACCCCGCGTCGGCCGGGCCGCTGCTCGCGCCGGGCACCGGCGACAACATGGCGGCCGCCCTCGGCGTCGGGGCCGGCCCGGGTGACGTGGTGGTCTCGCTCGGCACGTCCGGGACGGTGTTCGCGGTCGCGGAGACGCCCAGCGCCGACCCCACCGGCGCGGTCGCCGGGTTCGCCGACGCCACCGGGCGTTTCCTGCCGCTGGTGTGCACGCTGAACGCCGCCCGGGTCCTCGACGCCGCCGCCGGGCTGGCCGGGGTGGGCCTCGACGAGCTGAGCGACCTCGCGCTCCGGGCTCCGGCGGGGGCCGGCGGGCTGACGCTGGTGCCGTACCTGGAGGGCGAGCGCACCCCCAACCGGCCCACCGCGACCGGCTCGGTCCTCGGGCTCACGCTGGCCACCTCGACCCCGGCCCACCTGGCCCGCGCGGCCGTCGAGGGCATGCTGTGCGGCCTGGCCGACGCCCTCGACGCGCTCGGCACCCGTCCCGAGCGGGTGCTGCTGATCGGCGGCGCGGCCCGCTCGGAGGCCGTACGCCGCGTCGCGCCGACCGTCTTCGGCGTGCCGATCGCGGTGCCGCCGCCCGGCGAGTACGTCGCCGACGGCGCCGCCCGCCAGGCCGCCACCCTCCTCACGACCCCCGACTGGCGGACCGAGGACACCGAGACCTACGACGCCCCGGCCGTCCCGGAGATCCGCGCCCGCTACGCCAGGGCCACGGCCCACGTGCTCGACTGAGGGCTCTGGTATCGGGTGAAAAAGCCTCGCAGTTGACAATTCCTTAGAAGTCCGGATGCGTGTCGGACGTACTGATCGCGGCCGTGCGGAGCGATGCTGCGATCAGTGTGACATCCGCGACCACGGGTGTCTGTCCTGCGAGAGGGAAACCGGCGATGAGACGCGCACCGCATCCGGTCACAGCGGCGCCCCCCTCCGGCCGGTCCTCCGTCGGCGGGACTCAGGGATGGACTCAGGGACGGCTCGGGGCTGCCACCGGATGTGCCGGCACGCCTGGGAGCGCGAGAGTTGGGCACATGACCGCAGTGCCGAACAGCAGAGTGAGAGTCGCGAGAGCGCCCTGGAGCGCGAACCTGAGGGCCCTCATGACCCCGGGGAGGACCTACCCCCTGATCGCCTGCGCGTCGATCGTGTTCTCGGTGGTCGCGATCCTGGTCGGCCACTTCGGGCCCGACCCCTACCTCGACCCCATGAACGTGACCATCAGCGAGTACGCCGTGACCGACCGCGGGGGCGTCACGGAGATCGCGATGGCGGTGCTCGGGATCGGGTCGCTGGCGTTGCTGGCCGCGCTGAGGAGGATGGGGGCGCCGATCCGGGGGCTGCCGGAGAAGCTGCTCATGCTGTGGTCGGCGGCGCTGGTCGTGGTGGCGGTCATCCCGACCGTCCCCCTCGGTCTCGATCTCGATCTCGCGGCCCAGGTGCACCGGTACGTCTCGATCGCGGCGTTCGTGAGCCTGCCGGCCGCCGGGGCCCTGCTGGTGCCCAGGCTGACCGCGGACGCCCTCTGGAAGCCCGTCGCGCGGGCCGTGGAGTGGGTGGCGCTGGCGGGCGGGTTCGGGCTGCTGGCGATCACGTACGTGGCCCTGCCGGGGGAGCGGGTCATGATCGGCCTGGTCGAGCGGCTGCTGCTGGGCGCCGAGGTGTCGTTGCTCGGCCTGCTGGCGGCCTGGGCGCTGTGGCTGACGTGGTCGCCGCTCCGCGCCTCGAAGCACCCAGTAGACGCAAATTTCCCGACATATCACAGATTTATCGCTAGTCGATCTTAATCTCGTCTGTTTCGATGCTATTCTCTCCCGCGATCTTCTATGCGGGAGCAGGTGTCATGGCATCGGGCAGATCCATCCGATTCAAGATCTCGACGCTGCTCGTCATCCCCTTGATCTCCCTGATCGCGCTCTGGGGCTTCGCCGCGAGCACGACCACGGGTGAGGCGCTGAACCTCTTCAAGGTCGACGCCATCTGGTCGGGAGTGATCAACAACGCCGACGGCCTGGTCTCCAACCTCCAGGTCGAACGCCTGGCCTCCGCCGAACGCCTCGCCGGCACGGCGACCGAGGCCGGAGCCCTGGCCAAGGCCCGCGCCAAGGTGGACGCCAGCAGGAAGAACCTGCGCGAGCAGGCCCTGTCGGAGGACGCCCAGTCGGCGATGACCGACGACATGAAGAAGCAGTTCCAGGTCGTGCTGGACACCGTGGACCGGCTCCCTGAGGTCAGGCGCAAGGTCGACGACCGCAGGCTCACCCCCGGCGCCCTGGTCACCGAGTACGCCAAGGTCTCCGACGAGGTCCACCTGCTGTACTCCAGGCTGACCGTCAGCACCGACCTCCAGCTGTCCCTCCAGGCCCACGGCCTGATCGCGGCCGACGAGGTGCGCGAGCTGCTCAGCCGCGAGAACGCCCTGGTCGTCGCCTCCAACGGCCGCCCCTCGATGCACGACGTGCACCTGCTGGCCGGCATCGACGGCACCCGCACGTTCCTGTTCCCGAAGGCGCTGGCCAACCTCGACACCGAGCTGCGGGCGCCGTTCGAGAAGCTGTTCTACTCCTCCAGGTACATCACCATGGAGAGCCTCCTGAGGAGCTTCGTGGCCGGCCAGCCGGCCGACATGGACCTGTGGCGCGGCATCGCCGACCAGGTGCTCAAGGAGTACAGCGAGGCCGTCTGGGACACCGGGGACAAGCTGCTGGGCCGGATGCAGCCGGCCGGCGTCGTCATCGTGGTCAGGGCCGCGATCGCGGGCGCGCTGGGGCTCATCGCGGTGGCCTTCTCGATCTTCATCTCCGTCCGGGTGGGCCGCCGGATCACCCGGGAGCTGGCCACCCTCCGCCGTACGGCGCTGGACCTGGCCGAGGTCAGGCTGCCGGACGTGGTGTCGAAGCTGCGTACCGGCGAACGGGTGGACATCGAGGCCGAGGCGCCGCCTATCAAGGTCGGCGACAACGCCACCAGCGAGGTCGCCGACCTCGCCGCGGCCTTCGACAGCGTGCAGAGCACCGCCGTGGACGCCGCCGTCGAGCAGGCCAGGCTGCGCGAGGGCGTGTCCGAGGCGCTGCGGAACCTGGCCAGGCGCAGCCAGTCGCTGCTCCAGCGCCAGCTCAGGATGCTGGACGAGATGCAGCGCCAGACCGAGGAGCCCGAGGCCCTGGAGCGCCTGTTCCGGCTCGACCACCTGACCACCCGCATGCGCCGCCACGCCGAGGGCCTGGTGCTGCTCTCGGGCGGCACGGCGGGCCGCAGGTGGCGCGGCGTCATCCCGGTCGAGGACGTGCTGAGCGGCGCCGCCGCCCAGGTCGAGGAGTACACCCGGGTCCGGGTCTACCCGATGCCCGAGTGCGGCGTGTCCGGCTCGGCCGTGGCCGACCTCATGCACCTGTTCGCCGAGCTGATCGAGAACGCGACGTCGTTCTCCTCGCCCGCCAACGAGGTCTCGGTGCGCGGCGAGATGGTCGGCAGGGGCTTCGCGGTCGAGATCGAGGACCGCGGCCTCGGCATGGACGAGGAGACCCGCAAGGCCATCAACGACCGCCTGGCCAGCCCGCCCGAGTTCGACCCCGCGCAGACCGAGCGGCTGGGGTTCGCGGTGGTCGGCATGCTGGCCGCCCGGCACGGCATCAAGGTGACGCTGAAGCTGTCCCCGTACGGCGGCACGACCGCCATCGTGCTCGTGCCGGGATCGCTGGTCGAGCCCATGGCGACGCCGGTGCGGCCGATGGAGTTCGAGCCCGTGTCCGTCTCCGTCGTCCGGTCCGAGCGGCCGCTCGACGCGGGGGAGGCGACCGGGCCGGGCGAGCTGCCGCGCCGGGTGCGCACGAGCAAGCGCGCGGGGCCCGCGCCGGGCGAGGGGCAGGATCTGCCGCGCCGCGACCGGCCGACGGGCCTGCCGCAGCGGCAGCGGCTCCGGCAGGCGCCCCTGGCCGCGCCGACGCCACCGGCGCCCGTGACGCCCGTGGCCGACGAGCGTTCTCCTGAGGAGACCAGGGCGCTGCTCTCCTCACTCCAGTCCGGATGGCAGCGGGGGCGGCAGGAAAGCGACCAGGATGGGGGTTCCCGAGCGTGAGCGGCGAGCACGAGTGGGTTGACGAGGAGGCCGGGCCCGTCGTCCGGCCGTACGCCGTGGCGCGGGGGCGCACCAGGCCCTCGTCCCCGGCCCTCGATCTGCTGGCGACCGTCGTCTCGACGGGACGGCCCGCGCCGGCCAAGGCCGAGCTGAGCGGCCAGCACCGGCGGCTGATGAGCTGCCTGTCCGGTCACTCCAGGCCCGTCGCCGAGGTCGCCTCGGAGCTCGGGCTGCCCGTGGGCGTGATCCGGGTGCTGCTCGGCGACCTGCTGGAGTACGACCTGATCGACGTGCGCCCGCCGCGCGACAAGACCGCCACCCCGACGGAGAGCCTGCTCCGCGAGGTGATCAACGGGCTGCGCGCGCTCTAGCCCGGCGGCGGGCCGCGCGCGGCGCTTCGCGGCGGCGGGCCGCGCGTCCTAGTTGGCGGCGGTGAGCGTCCGCAGGGAGTGCTCGACCAGGGTGATCATCACTTCCTTGGCCGAGGCCCTGCGCCGCACGTCGCACAGCATCACCGGGACGTCGTCGTCGAGGTCGAGCGCGATGCGCACGTCGTCCACGCTGTGCTGGGACGCGCCGTCGAAGCAGTTGACGGCCACCACGAACGGCGTGCCGCGCTGCTCGAAGTAGTCCACCGACGGGAAGCAGTCGGTCAGCCGCCGGGTGTCGGCGATCACGACCGCGCCCAGCGCGCCGTAGGACAGCTCGTCCCACATGAACCAGAACCGTTCCTGGCCGGGGGTGCCGAACAGGTAGACGACCAGTCCGTCGCGGATCGTGATGCGGCCGAAGTCCATCGCCACGGTGGTGGTCGTCTTGGCCTCCACGCCGTCGAGGTCGTCGACCCCGATCCCGCGGTCGGAGAGCACCTCTTCCGTGCGCAGCGGTTTGATCTCGCTGATCGACCCGACCAGGGTGGTCTTGCCGACGCCGAACCCGCCCGCGATGAGGATCTTCAGCGCGACGGGGTCCTCAGAGAGCACGGAGTCCATTGATCACTTCCTTGAGAATGCGCTCATTCGAACGCGACCCCGTTGCCGAGGGCGACGTCACCGAGATGAGGCCGTGGTCACGCATGTCGCCGAGCAGCACCCGGACGACGCCTACGGGCAGGTCGAGCTCGACGGCCAGGTCGGCCACCGAGATCGGGCTCCGCGCCGCCCGCAGGATGAGCTGCTGTTCCGGACCGAGGTCGTCCGCCTGGTCGGCGAGCGCGCGCACGGACGCGACGAGGTCGAAGGCGTCTCCCGACGAGCGCGTCCGGCCTCGGATGAGGGCGAAGGGCCGGACGACTGGCCCGGCCTCCTCGTCGTACCAGCGGGGGGCGTCGGTCATGCCGTTCCCGCGCGCGGGTTGGTGGTGATGTGCTGGCCCACCCGCTTGACCAGCATCGCCATCTCGTACGCGATGTGCCCGACGTCGACGTTCGCCTCGGCGATCACGGCCAGGCAGGTGCCCTGGCCGGCCGCGGTGACGAACAGGAACGCGCTCTCCATCTCCACGATGGTCTGGCGCACGTCGCCGCCGCCGAAATGGCGCCCGGTGCCGCGGGCCAGGCTCTGGAAGCCGGCGGCCACGGCCGACAGGTGCTCGGCGTCCTCGCGGGTCAATCCCTTGGAGTACCCGACGGCCAGGCCGTCGGTGGAAAGGATGACCGCCTGGCGGACGGCGGCGACCCTGCCTGCCAGGTCGTCGAGCAGCCAGTTCAGCTCACCGGTGTTGGTGGTTTGCGCAGTCATGCGTCCCCCTTGCTCATGGGCTCCTCCTCGGAGGCTTCTTCTCGGGCACGTTGGGTTCCCCGCTGGAACGCGGAGAACAGATCGCGTACCTCGTCGGGAGAGCGTTCGGCCTGCGGCTCCGGCTCCGGCGGTTCTTCCTTGAGCTGCGGCGCCAGGTTCGCCTGGCGCACGCGCCTGGGCAGTCCGGCGTGGGTGCCCGAGGTGACCACCGCGAGGGCCTTCTTCGTACGGCTCGGCAGCTCCGCCGGCCGGCCGTCGTCGTCGCCGGCGGTCAGCGCGGCCTGGTCGGCGACCAGCGAGCGCGGCACGAGCACGATGGCCGCGGTGCCGCCGTAGGGCGAGCGGCGGAGCTGGACCTTGACGCCGTGGCGCTCGGCCAGCCTGGCCACCACGAACAGGCCCAGCCGGTCGCTGTCGGCCAGGTCGAACTCGGGCGGCGCGGCCAGCAGCTTGTTGATCGCGGCGTACTCGACGGCCGACAGGCCGAGCCCCTTGTCCTCGATCTCGACGGCGTAGCCGTTGCTGACCACGTCGCCGCGGATCTGGACCACGGTGTCCGGCGGTGAATAGATGGTGGCGTTCTCGATCAGCTCGGCCACGAGGTGCGTGAGGTCGGCCGCGGACCCGCCGTCGACCGCGCTGACCGGCATGGCCTCGACGTTGACCCGCGTGTAGTCCTCGACCTCGGCGACCGCGGCCCGGACGATGTCGATCACCGGCACCGGTCTGCGCCAGGCCCGCGCCGGGGGCGCGCCCGACAGGATCATCAGGCTCTCGGCGTGCCGCCGCATGCGGGTGGTCAGGTGGTCGAGGCGGAAGAGCTCCTCCAGCCGGTCGGGATCGTGCGTGCGGCGCTGCATGCCGTCGAGCAGCCCGAGCTGCCGGTGCAGCAGGCCCTGCTTGCGCCTGGCGAGGTTGAGGAAGACCTGTCCGACCCCGCGGCGCAGCGCGGCCTGGCCGACGGCCGCCGTCACCGCCGTGCGCTGCACGGACGCGAAGGCCCGGCCGACGTCGGTGATCTCCGCCGATCCGCTCACCCTGATGGCCCTGGCCTCCTTCCGCACGTCAACGTCCTCGCCCTTGCGCAGCCTGTCCACGACGTCGGGCAGGCGCACCTCCGCCAGCTCGATCGCGGCGGTACGCAGCCCGTACAGCTCGCCCGCCAGACGGCGACCGAAGCGTACAGAGATGATGATCGACGCGAGCACGGCTATCAACCCGAGGCCGCCCGCGACGGAGATCTCGACGACCGTGCCGGTCGCGGCCCGCGCGGTCCGGCCGGCCAGCGCCTTGGCCGCGGCGGCGCTGTCGCGGTCCAGTTCGGTGGTGAGCCGGTCCACCGCGCTCTTCCACGCCTCGGCGTCGGCGGGCGGCGAGCCGGTCTTGACGACCCTGGACTCCAGCGCGGAGAAGGTCAGGAACGGCTGGGACGCGAAAACCTGCTCGAACGGCCTGCGCAGCGGCACGTCGAGCCCGGCCAGCCCGCGGGCGTGCAGGAACTTCCTGGAGGCCGCGTACTCGGTGAAGGCGGCCCGCTCGGGCTCGGTCAGCCGCTTGTCCACCAGCGCGCCGACGATGAGGGCGTGCTCCCTGGCGATGTACTCCCGGGCGCTGCCCATGGCGTGCAGGGAGGTGGCCTGCTGGAAGACGGTCAGGTCGGAGACGGAGATCAGGTGGTCGTAGAGGGCGAAGACGGCGTCGAGCACCTGGTTGTAGGCGTCCACGCCGGCCAGGCGGGAGCTGATGCCGCCGTCGATGTCGGCGCGGATGGAGCCGAGCCGGTCGAGGTGGGCGGTGAGGGCGTCGAGCGGCATCCGCAGGTCGTCGCCGACCGCGTCGCCCGCCTCGGTGACGGCGTGCTCGAAGTCGGCCGCCGCCTTGTCCGTACGGGCCCGCTGCGCGCCCAGGACCTCGGTGAGTTCACGGGTGGTGAGCGCCTCGGCGGAGCGCACCCGCTCGGCCTGGAGCTGTACGCCCAGCTCGGTGGAGGTGACCCCGAGGGTTTCGTAGAGCGTGTCGGCCCGGAGGAGTGACTGTGCGTCGCCCATGGTCAGGTTGAGGACGAAACCCCACAGCGCGCTGAGAGACAGGAGGGGTAGCAGCAGCAATAAAAAGATCTTGAACCGAATTGACCGGTTTCGCGAGCCCATGTCCCAACCTCGAGTCGGGGGCATTTCCACACCTTGTGTAAATACACCTCCGGAAGATCGCACAGGAGACTAGCATCGTTTATGGTTCCGGCGCAGTGGGAGGAACAGGATGATTACCGTGATTATTGGGGCATGATCTCAGTCTCCCGGCGGGCCGCGCGCAGCACCCGCCAGAGCCACCCCAGCGCGACCAGCGAGATCACGATGAGTCCGGCCCAGTTCACCAGCGTGTACACGTGCACCTGCCCTTCGGTCACGTTCGGCACCCGGCCGATCCGCAGCAGCTCGAACTGCCACGACCGCCCGGTCAGGACCAGCGTGATCGCGATGGCGATGGCGCTCATCGAGTCCCACAGCGCGTGCAGCAGCGAGACGCCGAGGTAGCACCACACGACGTGCCCGGTGAGGCGTCCGTGGGCGGCGAACAGCACGCCGCCGAGTATCGCGGTCCACAGGCCGTGGCCCACCGGCGCCAGGATGCCGCGCAGGATCTCGGTCTCGACGAGCTGCGCCAGCGACAGGCCGTCGGCGGTGAACAGGGCGTTGAAGGCGTAGCCGGAGCTCTCGAAGGCGGCGAAGCCGAAGCCGACCGTCGCGCCGAGCACCACGCCGTCCCTGGACGAGCGCCGGACCGCGTGCCGGGTGACGTACATCAGCGCGGCCAGCTTCACGCCCTCCTCGATCAGGCCGACCAGCGCGTACATGAGGAGCGAGGGCCGGATCAGCCAGCTCTCCAGCAGCGACGCGCCGAGCACCCCCAGCACGCCGCCCACCACGAACGCCCGGAACTGCAGCTCGACCGTGACCACCGGCGAGCGGTCGCGCCCGTGCGCCCACACCACGAACGTCACCGGGATCAGGAAGCTGCCGAACAGCACGACGGTCGGCACCAGGTTGGAGTTGGCCGTCCAGGCCGTGACGGCGACCGTGGCCAGCCACAGGACCAGCCCGCCGAGGAAGACCCGCAGCCAGGGCCTCATGCGGTGAGCTCGCGCACGGCCCGGTGCGCGGCCACCACGGCCGCGTCGCCGCCGGCCGCCGGTTCGGTGTCCGACCCGGCGATGGCGATGCGGCCGAACCTCCTGCGGGCGACGTCGGCGGGGAAGGGGCCGTCGGGGTAGAAGGGGTGCCAGGGCCTGCAGTACGCCACCGGCAGCCCGTGCCCCCAGCGGTGGACGGTGACCGCCTCGACGCCGGCCCGGGGGCCCAGCAGCCGGGCCACCTGGTCGCGCACGCCGTCCGCCAGCCGGTCGTACGGCGTCGCCATCATCTCCCGCCGGCCCGCCGCCGCCCCCGCCACGGGCCCCAGCTCCGACCGGCACGGCGTGGCCAGCAGGCGCAACCCCTCGGGCGCGGGCTCGCTCAGGCACCAGAACGCGCCCGTCCAGCGGGTGCGCCCGATCCGCGCCCGGCCCCCGCGCAGCCGCACATCGGCCTCCAGGACCGGCAGCCGGGCCGCCTGGCGCAGCGCCCGCCGCTGCTGCTCGGGCAGGTCGGGCACCAGGTCCGGCACGACCGCGCTCCAGCAGGCCATGATCACCGACTCCGCGCCGACCGTCCTGACCCGATGCCCGTCGAAGTACGCGACCACCACGGACGCGTCCCCGTGCCGCACCGAGACCACCGGGCTGGACGGCCGCAGCACCGCCCGCGCGGCCCCGGGCGGGCCAGCGGTCGCGGGCCCGGCCGCCGAGGCGTAGCGCGAGGGCTTGTCGAGGCCCAGGCCGCCGAACCCCGGGTAGCCCGCGGCCCAGGCGTCCACCGCGCCGAGCGCCCGGCCGTCGTAGGCCCGTTCGGCGCACGGCAGCGTCCGGCAGAAGCGTTCCGCGTCGGGATGCACGCCGCAGACCTCCAGCAGGAACCCGGAGTAGGTCAGCCCGGCCAGGCGCTCCTGCTTGTCCTCCTGCGACAGCCCGGGGAACCAGTCGGGCGGGTCGTCGCGCAGCATGCGCAGGTCATCGACGGCCCGCGCGGCGAGCGGCAGCCCCTCCAGCCGGCCGGCCGTGACCAGCGTGTCGGCGCCGAAGCTCTCCCTGTCGCACATCACGCGTACGGCCTGGCCCGCGCCGAACCCCGCCGGGCCGCCGTGCTCGCCGGGGTCGCGGTTGTCCAGCACGAGCACGCGGGCCCTCGGCTCCCGGCGCAGCCACTCCGCCGCCGCGCTGAGGCCGCTGCGACCGCCGCCCACCACCACGAGGTCGTAGCTCTCGCCGGTGGGCTCGGGCGGGCCCGCGTGCCGCCAGAAGCGGCCGTCGCGCAGCGCGTGCGGCACGGCGACCGCCTGCGCGGTGTCCCCGCGCAGCCCTCCGGCCGGTTCCGCGGCATTGACAACGGCCTTCGCCGCCGAGCAGCCCAGAGCGCTCACCGCAATCCCGTCGAACAAGTCACGGCGGGAAATGGGCACATCCATCCCGAGGTTGCGCGGATTCCTGCTCATGAGGGCGATCATCAGCACTTGCGCCAAAAGCCCCACAGGGGCGCGCAGCGGTTCGAGAAACATTTTGCGTGGCCTATTACCGCGAATGCCCGTTTGGAGTAGCGTCCGGAATGCATGCGAGCGGGGGGAGCAGGGTGGTCGGCAAGCAGGGCAGGGTCACCGGAAGGATCGGCCCAGGGCTCGTCGGCGAGGTCATGATCCCGGTCAGGGGCGGGGTGGAGGCCTTCTACGCCCACCCCAGCGTGCCCGACGAGGAGTTCGGCCTCGGAACCATCGTGGTCGTGGTGGACTACTTCCCCCCGCGGACGGTTTACGTGGCCAGAGCACTCGTCTAGGGAGGGCCGGATGTCCCCCGAGGTCTTCATCGTCGCCGGAGCCGCGGTCGTCGCGGTCGTCATCGTGATTCTGCTGTTCAAAGCCGTCTGGCGGGTCGCCGAGCCCAACGAGGCGCTGATCATCTCCGGCCTGGGGGCGCGCCGCCGGGGCGAGGGCGTCGACAGCCTGGGCTTCAAGATCATCACAGGCAAGGGCACGGCCGTGCTGCCCGGCTTCCAGGCCGCCCGGCGGCTGCGCCTGGACACCAGGGCGGCCAATCTCCAGGTCTCCTGCGTCACCCAGCAGGGCATCCCCGTGCACATCCGCGGCGTGGTCATCTACAAGGTCGGCGACGACCTGTCCTCGATCGCCAACGCCGCCCGCCGCTTCCTCGACCAGCAGGACTTCATGACCAGCGCGATCCACGAGCTGTTCACCGGGCACCTGCGCTCGATCATCGGCAACCTCACCATCGAGGACCTGATACTCAACCGCGAGCGCCTGACCAGCGAGACCAGGGCCTCGGCGGCCGACGAGATGAGCAAGCTCGGGCTGATCGTCGACTCGCTGCAGATCCAGGAGATCGACGACGAGACCGGCTACATCGCCAACCTCGGCAAGCCGCACGCCGCCAGGATCGCCGCCGTCGCCCGCATCGCCCAGGCCCAGCGCGACCAGGAGGCCACGGAGGCCGAGCAGATCGCCGAGGCCAACAAGGCCGCCGCCCAGCGCGACGCGCAGATCAAGCGGGCCGCCTACCAGGCCGAGATCGACCGGGCGCAGGCCACGGCCCGGCAGGCGGGGCCGCTGTCGGAGGCCAGCGCCCGGCAGGAGGTCGTCGTCCAGGAGACCAGGGCGGCCGAGCTGGAGGCCCAGCTCGCCGAGCAGCGGCTCCAGTCGCAGGTGCGCAAGCCCGCCGACGCCAAGGCGTACGAGACCGTCACGCTCGCGCAGGCCGACCGGGACGCCCGGATCGCCCAGGCCCAGGCCGAGGCCGAGGAGACCGAGCTGCGCGCCGGGGCCCAGGCGAGCCAGGTCAAGCTGGCCGCCGCCGCCGAGGCCGAGTCCGTACGGCTGCGCGGCGAGGCGGCCGGCGCGGCCACCAAGATCGCGGGTGAGGCGGAGGCCCAGGCCGCCCAGGCGCGCGGGCTGGCCGAGGCGCAGGCGGCCAGGGCGCTGGGCCTGGCCGAGGCCGAGGCGATCAGGGCGCGGGCCGAGGCGCTGAAGGAGAACCAGGAGGCGGTCATCGCCCAGCAGCTCGCCGAGCGCTGGCCGGAGGTCGTCGAGGCGGGCGCGAAGGCGTTCGGGAACGTGGACCACATGGTGGTGCTGAACGGCGCCCAGGGCGTGGAGGAGCTGCTGGCCAAGGCGCTCACGCTCGGCGGCACCGGGATCGGCCTGGCCAGGGCGCTGCTCGACGGCGGGAGCCGGAACGGCGCCGGACCCGAAGTCCCGCGCGAACCCAAAACCTCTCGCGAACCTCAAATTCCTCGTGAACCCGCCGAATTCCGTGAATAGCGACGTTACTCGGCTCCTTACTCGGCCCTTCCTCTAGCGTTTTCGAAAAAGCCGCTAGAGCAAGGGGAGAATTCGTGCTTAAGGCTATTTCGGGGGTATGTCTGAGCATGATGGTCGTCGCCGGATGTTCCGCCGGCGAGGCCGGTGATCAGGCCGCCGGGTCGGCGCAGCCCGCCGCGTCCTCCTCCGCGGTGGAGGCGGCCCGGCTGCGCGCCGCCCTGCTGCCCGTGCCCAAGGGCATGCGCATCGCGTACGGGCCGGAGATGGGGGCGTTCGGCTCGCTCAAGTCCACCCAGGAGGGGCTGGCCGCCATCCAGCAGGCCAAGCTGGAACGTCCGGAGTGCGCCGGGGCCGCCCAGCTCGACGCGGCCAAGCCGGAGGTCGCCCAGGCGCCCGCCGCCGTCATAGCCTTCTCCGCCGCGCGTGGCTCGATCACGCAGGCCGTCGTGTCGATGCCGTCGGCGGCCATGCCCGCGCCGCTGCCGCCGCAGTGCGCCCTGTACAAGGCCACCGTCGAGGGCGCGGACGTGACCTACCGCACCGCCACGCTGGCCATGCCGGCCAGGGGCGACGAGTCGCGGGCCTACCTGACGACGGCCTCCGGCGGCGACAAGCGGGCCCAGATCGGGTCGGTCGTGATCAGGCGGGCCCACCTGATCATGAGCATGCTCGTCGTCGGCGAGAAGGTGAAGGCGGCCGGCCTGTACGAGCTGGCCCGCCTGGCCGACCAGAACCTGGCCCGCGTCACCCGCTGAGGCTCAGATGAGCACGTGGTCGTCCGGGCGGCCGACGAAGGAGAACTGCGCGTTGCGGGTCAGCTTGATGTGGTCGGCCTGCCAGGTGTGCATCGAGGCGTCGGCGCTGCGCCAGTAGACGAAGTTGAACCGGTCGGCCGAGTAGATCTTGACGGAGTCCTCCTTCAGCCGGCGTACCAGCTGGGTGTCCTCCCCCCGCGTGATGTCGGCGAAGCCGTACGAGCGGAACATGTCCGCCTTGCCGAGGAACGTGCCGCCCTGGACGAGGAAGGAGTACCGGTGCTCCAGGCCGGGCAGCCGGAGCATGGTGGTGTTGCTGCCCTCGAAGTACGCGTAGTGCGCCCCCTTGCCGACCAGCTCGGCGTCGGAGTAGTCGAACGCGCGCACCAGGTCCGACAGGTAGTGCTCGCCGTAGAGGTTGTCGTCGTCCATCTTGGCGATCAGGTCGCCCTCGGCGGCGGCGATGCCCAGGTTCATGCAGGCGCCGAGCGTCAGCTCCGGGGCGGCGGGCAGGACGACGACGTCCGTGATGCCGGCCATCCGCGCCTTGTCGGCGACCACCACCGGGTCGATGTCCAGCCCGTGCAGGACCATGACGAGCTGCAGCGGCCGGTGGAGCTGCCGGGCCACCGACGAGATCGCGTGCTCGATCTGCGCGGCCCGGTTGGTCGGCAGCACGACCGAGATCGAGCGGGACCGGGGCGCGGTGGCGTGGCCGAGGTTCTGCAGGATCTGGTCCACGCGGTGCGAGAACAGGTGCTTGTCGAAGACCTCCCGCATCGCCAGGTGGCCCATCCTGGCCCGCAGCTCGGGGCTGTTGATCAGGTGCAGCACCTGGTTGTACGACTCGACCGGCTCGCGCGCGATCGGCACCAGCCCGCCGAACGTCTCTTCGATGGCCCGCGACCACCCCGACACCACCGGGGTCGCGCACGCCGACAGCTCGAAGACGCGGCGGGCGCACATGGTCGGCGAGTCGAGCACCGAGTTGACGTTGAGGAAGACCTTGTACATCCGGTACGCGGCCAGCATCTGGTCGTAGGGCAGCTCGCCCACGATGTGCGGACGGTACTTCTCCGGCCAGGCGTACTTCTCGTCCACCTCGCCGTTGCGGGCGAAGATGTGCAGGCCCAGCTCGCGCACCGGGTCGAGGACGACCTCCATCTGCTCGCGGCGCTCGGGGTGCTTGTCGCGGAAGTACATGCCGGCGAACACCACGTCGTGCAGGCGGCCCTGCTTCTGCTGGATCGGGTTGTGCACCCGCGGCTGGGCGGCGAACTGCAGCACGTCTACCCGGTCGTGGCCGAGCACCTCGCGGTACTTCGGCACCATGTCGCCGTCACAGGTGAACACGTGGTCGAACAGCTTGGCCGTGTCGATGAAGAAGTCGAAGTTCGGCGGGTCCTCCTTGTTCCAGAAGACCGTGGGGATGCCCTCGGCGCGGCACCAGGCGACCAGGTCGCGCAGCGGCTCCTTGGGGGCGTTCGTGCCGGTCATCTGGTAGCGCCAGCGGCCCTGGTTGCCGTGCCAGGCCGACTCGCAGAACAGCAGGTCGGGGCGCTTGTCGGCGAAGATCTCCGGCCAGTCCTTGAGGCCGAACTCGATCTGGTCCCACTCGTACCTGAAGGCCATCCTGGAGAAGTCGTCCAGGATGACCGCCACCTTGAGGTCGGGCCGGTTGACCGGGCCGAGCGGCCACTTCGCCGCCGGTACCTCGACCAGCGGGGGCCGGTGGTTGGCGAGCTCGACCGCCTCGGTGACCGGCATGGGCGGCTTGGGCGCCTTGTCCTTCGACCTGACCGCCTCGACGATCCGCCCCGGGCTCTTCGAGCCCAGGGCCTCACCCAGCTTGAACGTGCGCTTGGCCTGGGTGGCCTCCAGCTTCCAGCCCGCGTACGCGGCCTTGGCCTCGGCGATCTCCAGCCGCCGCCGCAGCTCCCTGACCTCTGCCTCGTACCGCTCGACGAGCTTGCGCTCCTCGGGCAGCCAGTTGACGGGTCCCAGTCGCTGGAACGCGGGGGGCTCAGGGTTTTCGGCCATGGTGATACGCCTATCGCTCAGCGGAGGTATGTCATAGTACGGCGGATTCAGCCGCTATTCGGGGCGTTTGGCCTGGGAAGCGGGGGCCAGGTTGTCGCCCTTCAGCCACGCCGCGATCACCGTCGCGATGCGCGGACCCGCCTTGCCGTCCCACAGCACCGGCAGCTCGCCGGCCGGCGTGGCGGCGCCGTCGGCGAGCGCCTTCTCCGCCGCGGCGGGCAGCAGCGCGGGCGTGACCAGGCGGTTCGTGCCGTGCGTGATCGTGATCGGCCGCTCGGTGTTGGGCCGCAGCGTCAGGCAGGGGACGCCCAGCATGGTCGTCTCCTCCTGCACGCCGCCGGAGTCGGTGACGACCAGCGCCGCGCCCCGGACGAGTGAGAGGAAGTCCACATAACCCAGCGGCTCGATGACCTTGATCGTGTCGCCGTCCACCAGGCCCGCCTCGGCCAGCCGCGCCTTGCCGCGCGGGTGCACCGGCACCACGACCGGCGTCCGCCGCGACACCTCCAGCACCGCATCGACCAGCTCCCTGGCGGCCTCGGCGGTGTCCACGTTGGCCGGGCGGTGCAGGGTCGCCACGGCGTAGCGGGCCGGCAGGCCGAGCCGCGCCACGACCGGCGCCGGGTCCAGCGAGGGCAGCGCGGCGAACAGGCTGTCGATCATCGGGTTGCCCACCAGGTGCACCTTCGCGGGCGGCACGCCCTCCGAGGCCAGATAGGCGAGGGCCTCGGGCGAGGTGACGAACAGCAGGTCGGCCAGCGCGTCGGTGACGACCCGGTTGACCTCCTCGGGCATGCCCCGGTCGAACGAGCGCAGCCCGGCCTCGACGTGCGCCGTCCTGATGCCGAGCTTGGCGGCGACCAGGATCGCGGCCAGCGTCGAGTTCACGTCGCCGTAGACCACGACGAGGTCGGGCTCCTGGGCGACGAAGACGTCCTCCAGGCCCACGAGCAGGGCCGCGGTCTGCCTGGCGTGCGTGCCGGAGCCCACCGCCAGGTTGGCCACCGGCTCGGGCAGGCCGAGGTCGGCGAAGAAGACGTCCGACATCAGCGCGTCGTAGTGCTGACCGGTGTGGATGATGCCCTGCCGCACGCCGAGTTCACCGAGTGCACGCACCACCGGGGCCGCTTTCACGAAATTGGGACGAGCACCCAAAACGTGCAGGACCAGGGGGTTCTCCCTCATTGACCTCGCCTTTCATAGCGGAAGGGAAAAAACGCTGCCTATGGTACGGTCCCAGCGTGGCATCCGACGCCAGTCGTCAAGACTCCTCCAAGGTTTCCGCGAAGTCCGCCCGGGCCGGCGTCGGGGGACTTCTCAAAGGCTTCGTCCAGCACCCCGTCATCGTCTCCCGCGTCGTCGTGACCAAGGTCAAGTCCGACCCCGTCCGCGTGGCGCAGGCCGCCGCCGACGCGCTCCCGCCCAAGCTGCGCCCGCTCGTCGGCAGCGTGGCATGGCCCGCCGCCCGCCGCGCCCGCCGCATGGTGCGCAAGATCGGCATGCGCGTGATCAAGGCGCCGTGGAACGAGGCGAAGGCCCACTGGGACGCCGGGCGGGTCTCGCAGGCCGCCGAAGTGCTCGACGCGCACACCAAATACCCCTTCGTCAAGCGCAGGGCCGCCTACTACCGCGGTGAGCTGGCCGCCATCAGCCCCGACCCGATCCCGCCGGCGCCGAAGGTCGCCATCGCCGGGCGCGTCGAGGGCCGCGTGCTGCACCTGGTCACCAACGCGCTGCCGTACACGCAGGCCGGTTACACCGTGCGCACCCACAGGATCGTCACCTCCCAGAAGGCGGCCGGGCTCGACCCGCACGTCGTGACGAGCTGGGGCTGGCCCATGCTCCAGGGGCACGCCGACGCGCCCGCCCAGGAGGAGATCGACGGCATCCCCTACTACCGCATGCTGCCCGACGGGCACGGCGAGGTGCCGTTCGAGATGCGCGGGCGCATGGTCAAGGGCGCCGAGGGCGTCACCCGGCTGGTCGAGCAGCTGCGCCCGCAGATCCTGCACGCCGCCACCGACCACCGCAACGGCTCGGTCGCCCACGCCGTGCGCGACCGGACGGGCACCCCGTTCGTCTACGAGGTGCGCGGCTTCCTGGAGGAGACGTGGGCCTCCCGCGACCCGATCCGGGTCGGCAGCCAGCGGCACGTGCTCCAGCGCGAGCGCGAGGCGTTCCTCATGCGGGAGGCCGACGCGGTCGTCACGCTGGCCGAGACGATGGCCACCGAGATCGTCGAGCGCGGCGTGCCCAGGGAACGCATCCACCTGGCGCCCAACGCCGTCGACGACACCCTGCTGTCGGCCCACTACGACGGCGCCTCGTTCCGCGAGGCGTACGGCATCGCCCCCGGCGAGATCGTGGTCGGCTCGGTGTCCAGCATCGTGGCCTACGAGGGCTTCGCGACCCTGCTGCGCGCCGCCGCGCTGCTGCGCGACGACCGCACGCCGGTGCGGGTGCTCATCGTGGGCGACGGTGCCGAGCGGGAGAACCTGCTCGCCCTGGTCGAGGAGCTGGGGCTGCGCGACGCCGTCCTGCCCGGCCGGGTCGGCCCCGACGAGGCGCTGCAGGCCCAGGACGCCATCGACATCTTCGCCTGCCCGCGTGAGGACCTGCGGGTCTGCCGGCTCGTCACGCCGTTGAAGCCGGTCGAGGCGATGGCGCTCGGCAAGCCGGTGGTGCTCAGCGATCTGCCCGCGCTCTCCGAGCTCGTCGGCTCCGACGGGGCCGGCCTGCTGGTGCCTCCCGGCGACCCGGCCGAGCTGGCCAAGGCGATCGCCGGCCTGCGCGAGGACCCGGCCAGGCGGTCGGAGATGGGCGAGGCCGGACGCGCCGAAGTCGCCGCGAAGCGGACGTGGAGCCGTGTTGCCGAGACTTATCAAGCTCTATACCGATCGCTTGCCGAAAGATGACCTCCACGTTGCCTGTACGTTGTGACGGGTTCGGTCGCATTAGGCGTGAGCTAGGTGGACTTGAGATAACCTTTGCGACCATGAAGTGTTGTTTCCGGCTCTCGAAGGCACTGCTGTGACAGAAATCGACTTGGCTGTCATCGGCCTGGGCTACGTCGGTATGCCGCTTGCGAAGGAAGCGGTTGCCGCCGGGCTGCGGGTCGTCGGCGTGGACGTCGACCCCCGGAAGGTCGACGCGCTCAACGCCGGGCAGTCCTACATCGATGACCTGACCGACGCTGACCTCGATCACATGCTGGCGAACGGATTCAGCGCGACGCTGGACGAGTCCGTGCTGGCCAGAAGCAACACGATCGTCATCTGCGTTCCCACCCCGCTGGACGAGGACCACCGTCCCGACCTGTCCGCGGTCGAGGGCGCGACCAAGGCCGTCGCCCGCAACCTCAGCAAGGGCACGCTCGTCGTGCTCGAATCCACCACCTGGCCCGGCACCACCGACGAGGTGGCCCGCCCGCTGCTGGAGCAGTCGGGCCTGGCCGCCGGCGTGGACTTCCACCTGGCCTTCTCGCCCGAGCGCATCGACCCGGGCAACCCGAAGTTCGGGCTCAAGAACACCCCGAAGGTCGTGGGCGGCTACACGCCGGTCTGCCGCGACCGGGCGACGGCGTTCTACAAGCAGTTCATCGAGCAGGTGGTGCCGGTCAGCGGCACCCGCGAGGCCGAGATGGCCAAGCTGCTGGAGAACACCTACCGGCACGTCAACATCGCCCTCGTCAACGAGATGGCGATCTTCTGCGACGAGCTCGGCATCAACCTGTGGGAGTCGATCGAGGCCGCGGCCACCAAGCCGTTCGGCTTCCAGAAGTTCCTGCCGGGGCCGGGCGTCGGCGGTCACTGCATCCCCGTGGACCCCTCGTACCTGTCCTACACCGTGCGCAAGCTCGGTTACCCGTTCAGGTTCGTGGAGCTGGCCCAGGAGATCAACGAGCGCATGCCGTCCTACGTGGTGGCGCGCGTCCAGCGACTGCTGAACCGGCACAAGAAGCCCGTGAACGGCGCCCGAGTGGTTATGCTCGGCGTCACGTACAAACCGGATATCGCCGACGAACGGGAAACTCCGGCTCTGCCTGTGGCGCGTGCGCTGCTGGAGCTGGGGGCCGACCTCTCGTTCGCCGATCCGTACGTCAAGGAGTGGTCGGTCGACGGCACTCCGGTGCCACGGGAAGAGGATCTGACCGAGGCCGTGGTCAACGCCGACGTGTCGCTGCTGCTTCAGCAGCACGCCGCGTTCGATCTGGCCATGGTCGAGGCGAAGGCCAAGCTCGTGCTGGACACCCGCGGTGTGCTCACCGAGGGTGAACGCGTCGAGCGGCTGTAGCGACGGAGGGCTGCGCGCAGTGCACGTGCTCGTCATGACGGTGGTGCATAACCCCGAGGACGCGAGAATTCTGCATCGGCAGATCCGTGCCCTCGTGGATGCCGGTCATGAGGTCACGTATGCCGCCTCCTTCTCGGCGCACGGGGTCGTACCGCGTCCATGGGTCAACGGCGTCGATCTTCCCAGGGCCGCCCAGCGCAAACGCGTGGCGGCCGTCTGGGCCGCCCGGCGGCTGTTCAAGCGCATGCGGAACAAGGTCGACCTGGTCCTGATCCACGACCCTGAGCTGCTGTTCGCGGTCTGGGGCGTGCGCAACCGGCCGCCGGTGGTCTGGGACGTCCACGAGGACACCCCGGCGACGTTGTCGCTCAAGCCGTGGCTGCCCTCGTTCCTGCGCCCGCCGGTGCGCTTCTTCGCCCGCATGCTGGAGGGCACGGCCGAGCGGCACATGCACCTGCTGCTGGCCGAGACCGCCTACGCGGGCCGGTTCAAGCACGCCCATCTGATCGTGCCGAACGAGACCTGGGTGCCGGACTCGGTGACGCCTCCGGGCGAGGACCGCGTGGTCTACCTCGGGTGGCTGTCGCGGGCGCGCGGGGTGTTCGAGGCCGTCGAGGTGGCCAAGCTGCTGCAGCCGTACCGGGTGACGGTGGAGCTGATCGGGTACGCCGATCCGCAGAGCCGTCCGATGCTCAACCAGGCCGTCGCCGACGGCCTGCTGGAGTGGCGTGACTTCATGCCCAACGACGAGGCGCTCAAGCGGCTCGACGGGGCGCTGGCCGGGCTGTCGCTGCTGCACGACGAGCCCAACTACCGGCACTCGATGCCCACCAAGATCGTGGAGTACATGGCGCACGGCATCCCGGTCATCACGACGCCGTCGCCGCGCGCGGTCGAGCTGGTGGAGCGGTACGACAGCGGCGTCGTCGTGCCCTGGGAGGACCCGAAGGCCGTCGCGCAGGCGGTGCTGACGCTGCGGGACGACGTGCGCGAGCGGCGGGCGCAGGGCGCTCGCGGGTACGCCGCGGCCCGGGCGAACCACCACTGGCCGAACTCGGCCAAGCGCTTCGTGACCCAGCTTGAGGCATGGGCCGGGATCACGCGATAGCGGTTTATCTCCGGCAGACCACGAGAGCGGTAGGTTCCTGAACGTGCGATGGCTCTTCCTGCTCGTGGGCGCAGCCGTCCTGGCGGTGGTCGCGGTGGCGATCATCCTCTTCCCGTCGTCGTCCGGGCGGCCGGTCGCGTCCTCGTCGAGCACGCCGAAGCCGTCCAGGACCGTCTCGACGCCGCCGCCGCCGAAGGTCAAGGAGTTCACCGACCCCTGTGGCACGTTCGACACCACGACCAAGAACTTCTACGCCGTCACCGGCTACTGGATCACGCCGAGGTCGAACCCGTGCACCTGGCGTCACCAGCTCCAGGAGATCCACCGCGCCGGCGGCGACACGATCATCAGGATCGGGTACGGCCTGCAGTTCCGCGGCGTCTCCGACGCCGGCGAGATCCTGTCGAAGGACGGGACGCTCGACCCGCTGTACAAGGCGTGCGAAGAGGACGGCCTGAGCTGCCACGACGCGGCCGAGCAGGACCTGCGCAAGGCCAACCCGGGCAACCGGATCGGCCGCACGTACGTCTACCGCACCGACGAGGCGTTCGGCGGCGGCCTGTTCCGCTGCCCCAAGATGGAACACGCCGTCAAGGCCGGCGACCGCATCTACTACCGCATGGTCGCCCCTCCGGACGGCTCCGACGACGCCACCTGCGACTTCACCGAGAAGGCCACGTCCTACGACCTGATCCTGGTGGCCGGCTCGGCCAAGGACAGCCTGAACGAGCTGCTCGACCTGGCCGACCAGTTCAGCATGCGGGTCTTCCCCGCGCTGCCGCTGGCCCCGCGCGACTCCGAGACGCCGACCAGGGCGAACAAGCGGCACATCGGCACCCTCACCACGCTGACCCGGCGCATCCTGCAGGACTACGGCGTGCGCTTCGCCGACCGGCAGGCCCTGGGCGGGGTCTACCAGCCGTTCGAGGTCCAGATGGGGGCCACGCTGGCCACCAACCCCACCCTTGAGGTGTACGCCGACCAGCACCGGATCGTGGAACAGGAACTGGGCAAGCCGATCCTGATCAGCCCGTACCTGGACGCGCGCAAGCGGGTCGGCTTCGGCCAGACGCCGGCGCAGGTGGCCGAGGCGTTCAAGGCGCTGGCCCGGACCGGCGTCGGCATCATCGCCCCGCAGGACAGCCGGGGGACCGGCAAGGTCGGCCTGTTCTGGCCGGACGAGCGCGACACCGAGGTGGACGACCGGCTGCGTCCGGTGGTGGGCGAGGCCACGTACGGCACCGCGTACCACGGCTCGACCCGCGACTACTACCGGGAGATGGCCAAGGCCCGCGACGAGATGCTCCAGGCCGGTCACGAGGTGGAGCTGTGGGCGAACGTGGAGGCGTTCGAGCCGTCCGGCAAGCAGCCGTGCGCCCCGCAGGGCACCCGCGGCCAGACGGACAAGAAGCGCCTCGACCAGGCCGTCACGATGGCCGGCCGGTACGTCCAGAAGATCGTCTCCTACATGTGGAGCGACTTCATGACCTGCGGCGACCCCTCGCTCCAGGACGAGATCGCCGGCGACTGGCAGCGCCCGATCGCCGTGGACGCCATCAGGCGGGCCCGCGACCCCCAGGACGGCGTCGAGGTGCGCGGCTACAACCTCGACGGCAGCACCGTGCTCGTCGAATGGTCCGGCGGCACCAAGGAACTGGTGGTCTCGGCGGTCGGCTGGCTGGACAAGGACCCGCTGGACGAGCACCCGGCCCGGATGGCGACGGCCTGGGTGCCGTTCGACTGGAACCAGGTGCCGCCCGGGGAATGGGTCAAGATAGGGATCAAGGGGGCGTCCGGCAAGGAGGCCACGACGCCGCTCCACGTACGCATATCCGCATAGGGCAGACGGGACTCCGTGTAACGTGCCGTCCATGGTCCCGAGCATCCCGGTCAGCGTCGACCTGGTCGTGCTCACCGTGCGCAACCACGCCCTGAGCGCCCTGGTGTGGCGGCGCGACAACCCGCCGTTCCTGCGCCGCTGGTCGCTGCCGGGCGGCTTCATCCAGCTCGACGAGGACCTGCCGGCCGCCGCCCACCGCGTGCTGGCCGAGCGGGCCGGGCTCCCGGGCGCCCCGGTGCACCTGGAGCAGCTCCAGACGTACGGATATCCCGACCGCGACCCGCGCCAGCGCGTGCTGAGCGTCGCCTACCTGGGCCTGGCCCCCGACCTGCCGGCCTCGGAGCAGGCGCACATGAGCTGGCAGCCCGTCGAGGCGCTCTCCGTCATGGCCTTCGACCACCGCCGCATCATGCTCGACGGCGTCGAGCGCGCCCGCGCCAAGCTGGAGTACACGTCCCTGGGGGCGGCCTTCTGCCCGCCCGAGTTCACCGTCGCCGATCTGCGCCGGGTGTACGAGATCGTCTGGGGGCGTCCCCTCGATCCCCGGAACTTCCACCGGAAGGTCACCAAGGCGGAGGGCTTCCTGGTGGAGACGGGCGCCACCACCACCCGGGACGGCGGCCGTCCCGCCAAGCTCTACC
The DNA here is from genome assembly GCF_044465345.1 of Nonomuraea sp. NPDC049684. Lineage (NCBI taxonomy): Bacteria > Bacillati > Actinomycetota > Actinomycetes > Streptosporangiales > Streptosporangiaceae > Nonomuraea > Nonomuraea sp. NPDC049684. Next base: position 66,040 of record NZ_JBITLO010000005.1, read on the forward strand.
GCCGCGGCCCCGCCGAGCTCCTCCACCCGCCCATGCTCCAGGAGTGACCATCCCGCCCGTGAACACGCCGAACGACTCCATGGACGTCATCGAGACCCCTCGCCTGTCGCTCGTGCCCCTGCGGGTCGAGCACGCCGCGGAGATGGCCGCGGTGCTCGCCGACCCGCGCCTGCACGAGTTCACCGGCGGCGCTCCCGCCACGGGGGAGGAGCTGCGCGCCCGCTACGAACGCCTGGTCGCCGGCCCGATCGGCTGGCGCAACTGGGTGCTCCGCCTGCGCGCCGACGGCCGGCTGACCGGCTACGTGCAGGCGACCGTCGAGGCGGGCACGGCCGAGATCGCCTGGGTGGTCGGCGTGCCCTGGCAGGGCCGCGGCCTGGCCGCCGAGGCCGCCCGCGCCCTGGTCTCCTGGTGCGACGCCCGCGACGTCGGCACGGTCGTCGCCCACATCCACCCCGGCCACGCGGCCTCCGCCGCGGTCGCCGCCCACGCCGGCCTGCACCCCACCGATCTCGTGCACGACGGCGAGATCCGCTGGGAACGCGTCCGGCCGTGAGCCCTCTCGACGTGCGGGGGCTGGCGGATGCTTCATCGGGCGTGGCCTTTTAAGGTAGTTCTATGCCTCGTTTCCGCCACATCCTGGACACCATGCCCCCCTACAAGCCGGGCAAGGCCGTGGTCTCCGCCGACGGCCGGTCGTACAAGCTCTCCTCGAACGAATCCCCCTACGACCCGCTGCCCTCCGTGGTCGAGGCCGTCGCCGAGGGCGCCCGGCAGATCAACCGCTACCCCGACCCCGGCGCCGTCGGGCTGACCGAGGCCATCGCCGAGCGGTACGACGTGCCGTTCGAGCACATCGCGCTGGGCGCGGGCTCGGTCACGGTGGCCCAGCAGCTGTTCGAGACGGTCGGCGAGCCCGGCGTCGAGGTCGTCTACGCGTGGCGGTCGTTCGAGGCGTACCCGTTGCTGGCGGACCTGTCGGGGGTCACATCCGTCCAGGTGCCGCTGGCGGGCGAGGACCACGACCTGGACGCCATGGCGGAGGCGATCACCGACCGCACCCGCATGGTCTTCGTGTGCAACCCCAACAACCCCACCGGCACCGCGATCCGCCGCGACGCCCTGGTGTCCTTCCTCGACCGCGTGCCGGAGAACGTGCTCGTGGTGCTGGACGAGGCCTACCGCGAGTACGTCCGCGACGAGGACGTCCCCGACGGCCTGACGCTCTACCGCGACCGGCCGAACGTCTGCGTGCTGCGCACCTTCTCCAAGGCGTACGGGCTGGCGGGCCTGCGGGTCGGCTACCTGATCGGGCACGAGCCCGTGGCGGCGGCCGTCCGCAAGACGATCATCCCGTTCGCCGTCAACCACCTCGCGCAGGTCGCCGCCGTCGCCTCGCTCAAGGCCGAGGACGAGCTGCTGGAGCGGGTCGAGCGGGTGGTCAAGGAGCGCGGCCGGGTCCGCGAGTCGCTGATCGAGCAGGGCTGGACGGTCCCGCCGACCGAGGCGAACTTCGTCTGGCTGCGGCTCGGCGAGCGCACCCTCGACTTCGCCGCCGCCTGCGCGGTGGAGGGCGTGGCCGTACGGCCGTTCGCGGGCGAGGGGGCCCGGGTGTCCATCGGCGACCCCGAGGCCAACGACGCCTTCCTCGCCGCGGCCAAGCAGTTCCGCGGTTAGGCGCTGACCTCTTCGGCGAGGGCCGCGGTCCTGGTCCTGGCGCGTCGTTCGGTGGAGACCACCAGGGCGACGCCCACCAGGATCACCGCCCCGCCGGCGATGATCTGCGGGGTCACGTGCTCGTTCACGACCAGCACGCCGAGGATCACCGCGACGACCGGGTTGACGTAGGCGTACGTGGAGACCAGCGAGATCGGCGCGTTCCCCAGCAGCCAGGTATAGGCGGTGAAGCCGACCAGCGAGCCGACCAGCACCAGGTAGGCCAGCGCCGCCCAGGAACGTCCGGAGACGGCCGCGAGGTCGAGCCGTTCGCCGAGGATCGTGCCGGTCACGGCCAGGCCGGCGCCGCCGACCAGCATCTCGATCGAGCTGGCCGCGAAGGGGTTGGCGGGCATGGGGATGCGCGCCGACAGGAACGAGCCGACCGACCACGAGAACGAGGCCACCAGGATCACCACGATCCCGGTGGTGTCCACCGACTGGCCGCCGGTCAGCGACAACGCCGCGACGCCGGCGAACCCGACGAGCACGCCGGCCAGCGTCAGCACGGCGGGCCGGTCCCTGACCAGGATCCGGAACACGACCAGCCAGAGCGGCACCGAGGCCACCAGCAGCGCGGCCAGGCCGCTGGAGATGTGCTGCTCGGCCACGGCGACCATGCCGTTGCCGCTGGTCAGCAGGAGCAGGCCGACCAGCCCGGCCCCGCAGAACTGCCGCCATGACACCCGGAACGGCTCCAGGCCCTTCCTGACCAGCAGGAAGCCGCCGAGCAGCAGCGCGGCCGTCACGAAACGCAGCGCGCCGCTCAGCATGGGGGGCATGGTCTCGATGGCGATCCTGATGCCGAGGTAGGTCGAGCCCCACACCACGTACACGATCGCCAGGGCGCTCCAGACGAGGACGGGAGCCCGGCTGTCAGTGGTGTTCGTACTCATGGGTCATGACTGTATCGGGCAACTCCGACAAAGCACCTGCGGGTCTCGGACTTCGCAATTTGGCGCGATATTAGCGACAGGCGGCTTTCGTGCCACTGTTGAGCGGGCGGGCCGGTTGAGACGATCGGGACTGACCAGCGATGAAGGGAAATGTCGTGTCAGCCGTCACCTCCACCCCGGCCGCCTCCAACGCCGCCGCCCTCGCCCACTTCGCCGCCCGCCTGGCCTTCGAGACCGACGTCTCCGACGTGGCCGCCGACCTGGCCGCCGGCGCGCCGGGCGTCGTGGTCGTGGACTCGCGCAGCCGGGAGAGCTGGGAGCAGGGGCACGTCCAGGGGGCGGTGCACCTGCCGACGGCCGAGATCGCCGCCGGGGCCGCCGCGCTGATCCCCCGGGACGTCACCGTCGTCACCTACTGCTGGGGTCCCGGCTGCAACGGCGCCACGCGGGCCGCGCTGGAGTTCGCCAGGCTCGGCTACGCGGTCAAGGAGATGCTCGGCGGTTTCGAGTACTGGGCCAGGGAGGGCTTTCCGGTCGAGACCGCCTCGGGAGTGAGCCGGCGACCGGTCGACGCCCTGACCGCGCCGGTGTCGGGGATCGCGTGCGCCTGCTGAACGCGGTGCGGGAATCGTGTGCGCCTGCTGAAAGCGTCCCAGGCGGGTTGTGGTGACCGGCTATATCCGGACATGCCCGCCGGTCCGGCAGTGCCCCCAAACGGCCTCACAGCCCCGTCCGGACGCCTTCCGTAAAAAGGACGGCGGCGACGGGGCTGCGCGGGAAAGTTTGGCGCCCCCGTCCGAATCCCGTCGATCGGGGGCGTGGGAGAACATACCCGCATCTACTCGGGTCAACCAATAAGACCACAAGAGTCAAGCGGATTGTCTGTACCTTTGACTCCCCAGGTCAAGAACCGGGCACCCGTCGCCCCTGAAATGGGACGACGGGCCCCGTACGGTCACCGCGGTCCGAGCTTCTCCACGATGAGCCGGTAGAGCTGGCGCGGACGCCCCGGCTGCGGCGTGCGGTTCGGCGGAAGCGGCCACGCGAGTCCCTCGTCAACCAGCGTGCGCAGCAACCGCCGAGCCGTGCGCGGCGTCACCCCGAGCATCTTGCCCGCGCCCTCGGCGTCGACCACCGTGTCGCCGCCTTCGAGCTTGGCCGCCAGCCTGGCCAGCACCTCCACGCCCTTCGGCTTGAGCGCGGTCGACCCGGAGGGTGGCATCCGGGGGGCCGGGATGAGGGCCCGGCCCTCGCGGTCCACCGCGAACCCCTGCGCCTGCTTGCCCGCCTGGGTACGGGCCAGCGCGGCCCGCGCGTGCGACTCCGCGTCGTGCGTCGTCCGTCCCATCCCGACGCCCACCTCGACCGCCAGCCCCAGCTCGTCCCGGATCCGTGCCGCGAAGGGCAGCACCCTGAACCCGTCGGTGGCCGCGGCGATCGAGCCCCTGGTCGCGGTGACCAGGTAACTGTGATCGTCGATGGGCCAGACCGTCGCGTTGATCCGGTTCGCCTCCTGGACCAGTAACCGGTGCAGCGACAGCCGCAGCTCGTCGCGCCAGTAGCGCGGCGCCGCGCGCCGCACGGGCTCGCGCAGCGTCGGCACCTCCACCAGCACCACGGTGAGCTGCGACTCCTCCAGCCGGTGATGCGCCCCGAGCAGCGCCGCGGTGTGCAGCGCCGTCCGGACCGCGGCCGAGGTCGGCCTGATCCTGATGACCGGCACGCCCGCGGCGTGCAGGCGTTCGGCCACCGCGGGCAGGCACGTCAGTGCCCCCGAGGTGGCGCCCTGGCGGGCCAGCCGTTCGTGGTAGGCCGCGATCGTGCCCGTGGCTCCGGGCTCGTCGCGGCTGTGCACGTCCGTGGCCGGTATGCCGAGGTCGGTGTACGCCTCCTCGACGTCCGCCCTGCTGACCACGTCCACGCTGACCCGTTGCGGGTCCATCCGAGTGTCAAGTGCGGCCTTCGCCAGCGCCGCCACCAATGCCGCTCCGCCGAGTTGCACGTAGGTCGCGGGCATCGTCAGCACGCCTGATCGCCGGGCCAGGTCGTAAGGGACCGGGCTGGCGAACAGGCACGCGTCGACACCGGGACCGAGCCGCGTCACCTTGTCGGGCGCCTCCTGCTCATCGCGGTAAGCGGCCGCGACCAGGCGACACGGCAGCGGTGCCGCGGCGTGACCCATCAGCATGACTCGCTCGACCAGGTCGTGGGGTCCGACCACGCCGATGGTGAGGTCCGGTGTCATGGCGCCCGGGCGTGACACTCGGGGAGTTTCTTCGGCCCTCTCGACCAATGTTCGTCCCATCCTGCCGTCCGTTGCAGTGCTCTCTTTTGGAACGATCGCTCGCGGGGGCCGTAATGTCACGCCCGACTTTTCCGGAAAGTCGTTCTGGTTGACCGCCCGACAAGATGTCTCAGCAGCTCAACGCGGTTTTTCTCATGTTTTTTAGCGCTCAGAAATCTCTCGTGTAATGTCCGCGCCGAGCGCGCGCATTCGCGTCGCGAGATGTGCGTGGCCGCGATCGATGAGGTATCCGGACTCGATGACGGTCTCGCCTTCGGCCGCCAGACCGGCGAGCACGAGCGCGATACCGGAGCGCAGATCGTGCGCCGTGACTTGCGCGCCCCTGAGCGGCGTGCGCCCGCGCACGACGGCCCTGCTGTCGTCGACCTCGACGTCGGCGCCCATCTTGTTGAGCTCGCCGGCCAGGGCGAAACGGCCGTCGAAGATGCGCTCGTGGATGTAGCTCGTGCCGTCGGCCAGGGCGGCCACCGTCATCATCGGCGACTGCAGGTCGGTCGCGAACCCGGGGTAGGTGTCGGTGATGATGTTGATGGGCCGCAGCGGGCGGTCGCACCGCACGTGCAGCACCGCGCCCTGCCGGGCGAAGTCGACGCCCATCTGCTCCAGCTTGTAGCGGACGACGCCCAGGTCGAGGCCGGTGCCCACGAGGCTGAGCTCGCCGCCGGTGATCGCCGCGGCCATCGCGAACACGCCCGCGTCGAGCCGGTCGGGCATCACGGTGTGCTCGACGGCGTGCAGCTCCTCCACGCCCTCGACGGTGATGAACCCGGTGCCGCCGCCGCTGATGCGCGCGCCCATCTTGGTGAGCATGTCGATGACGTCGAGCACTTCCGGCTCAAGGGCCGCGTTCTCGATCACCGTCGTGCCCTTGGCCAGGGCGGCGGCCATGATCAGGTTCTCGGTGCCGGTGTGGGAGGGCGTGTCGAGGTAGAGCGTCGCGCCGGTCAGGCCGCTGGCCTTGACGTGGATGACGGTCTCGCCCTCGTCGACGACCGCGCCCAGCCGCTTGTAGCCCAGGTAGTGGAAGTCGAGGTTGCGGCTGCCGAGGTTGCAGCCGCCCACGCCCTCCACGATCGCCTCGCCCAGCCGGTGGAGCAGCGCGGGGGTGAACAGCACCGAGCCGCGGAACCGGCGCGCGATCTCGGCCGGCAGCACGGGGCTGCTCAGCCGGGAGGCGTCGATGACCAGCGTGCGCTCGGACTCGTGCAGCTCCACGTACGCGCCGATCGCCTCGGCCAGCTCGACCGCGCGCCGGACGTCTTCGATGATCGGCACGTTCCGCAGCACGGTACGGCCCTTGGCGGCCAGCAGAGCCGCACCGATCATGGGAAGCACGGCGTTCTTCGCGCCCTGGATGAACGCGGTTCCACGCAGTGCGTTGCCACCGCGCACGCGGTAACGGACCATTTCGTGCGGCTCCTTGAAATCAACGGTGAGGCTCGATCGGGCCAACAGTAGTGGCTGACACCAGGTGACCCAGCCGAATCATCCGCTAAAGGGAGCCCCCGTGACGCGCTCATACGCTTCTAGGTATCGCTGCCTTGTGCGCTCGACAACGTGCTCGGGAAGTCGAGGTGGGGGGTTTCCAGAGGATTTGTCCCATCCAGATTCGGGCGACAGTAGCCAATCACGTACATATTGCTTATCGAAAGAAGGTTGCGCCCGGCCCGGCTGCCATTCGTCGGCCGGCCAGAACCGCGACGAGTCCGGCGTCAGCACCTCGTCGCCCAGGGTCAGCACGCCGTCGGCGTCCCAGCCCAGCTCGATCTTGGTGTCGGCCAGGATGATGCCGCGCTCGCGGGCGATCTCCGCGCCGCGCGTGTAGACGTCGAGCGTGATGCGCCGCAGCTCGCCGGCCGTCTCCGCGCCGACCTCGGCGACCACCTGATCGAAGGAGATCGGCTCGTCGTGCTCGCCCTGCGGGGCCTTCGTCGAGGGGGTGAAGATCGGCTCCGGCAGGCGGGAGCCGTCCTCCAGCCCCGGGGGCAGCGGCACCCCGGAGACCGTGCCGGTCGCGCGGTACTCCGACAGGCCGCCGCCGGTCAGGTAGCCGCGGGCCACGCACTCCACCTGGACCATGCGCAGCGGCGTGCACACCACGCTGCGCGCGTCGTCGCCCCTGGCCAGGATGTGGTTGGGCACGACGTCCTTGAGCTGGTCGAACCACCACAGCGACATCTGCGTGAGGATGGCGCCCTTGTCGGGGATGCCGGGCTCCAGCACGTAGTCGAAGGCCGAGATGCGGTCGGAGGCGACCATCAGCAGCAGGCCCTCGTCGGTCTCGTAGAGGTCGCGTACCTTGCCGGAGTGCAGATGCTTCATCGGGCGATGTCCGTCCTGTGGTGCGAGCCGCGCAGCTCGACGCGGTCGACGAGGTCGTAGGCGTTGCGGCGGGCGCTGGCCTGGTCGGGGCCGTGGCCGACGACGGTCAGCACCCGGCCGCCGTTGGAGACGACCTCGCCGCCGGGGCCGCGCGCGGTGCCGGCGTGGATCACGTACGCGTTGTCGGTCTCGGTCAGGCCGGTGATCACGTCGCCCTTGACCGGGGAGTCGGGGTAGTTCTCCGCCGCGATCACCACGGTCACCGCCGAGCCGTCCTTGAACACCGGGTCGAGGCCCAGCTCGCCGGTGGCGCAGGCCATCAGCAGCCCGCCGAGCGGCGTCTCCAGCCGGTCGAGCAGCACCTGTGTCTCGGGGTCGCCGAAGCGGGCGTTGAACTCGACCACCTTCGGCCCCTTCCCGGTCAGGGCCAGCCCCACGTAGAGCACCCCCTGGTACGGCAGCCCGCGCCGCCCCAGCTCGGCGATCGTCGGGTGCACGACCTCGCGCATGACCTGCTCGGTCAGCCCCTCCGGAGCCCAGGGGAGCGGCGTGTACGCGCCCATGCCGCCGGTGTTGGGCCCCTCGTCGCCGTCGTAGGCGCGCTTGAAGTCCTGGGCGAGCTGGAGCGGCACCGCCGTGCTGCCGTCGCAGAGCGCGAACAGCGACACCTCCGGCCCGTCGAGGAACTCCTCGATGACCACCCGCTCGCAGGCCCGCGCGTGCTCCAGCGCCTGGTCGCGGTCGCGCGTGACGACCACGCCCTTGCCCGCGGCGAGGCCGTCGTCCTTGACGACGTAGGGTGCGCCGAACTCGTCGAGCGCGGCGGCGGCCTCCTCCTCGGTCTCGCACGTGCGGGCCCGGGCGGTGGGCACGTCGGCGGCCTTCATGATCTCCTTGGCGAACGCCTTGGAGCCTTCGAGCATGGCCGCCTCGCGGGTCGGGCCGAAGCAGGCGATGCCGGCCTCGCGCACGGCGTCGGCCACGCCCGCGACGAGCGGCGCCTCCGGCCCGATGACGACGAGGTCGGCCCCCAGCCGCCCGGCCAGCTCGGCCACCTGCGCGGGATCGACGGGATCGACGGGATGAACGGTCGCGACGCCTTCGATGCCCGCGTTACCGGGAGCACAGTGGAGCTCGCTGACCTGGGGATCGAGTTTGAGCGAACGGCACAGGGCGTGCTCACGCCCTCCGGAACCAATGACTAGAACGCGCACGTGCCCCATTGTCGCAGGCCCGGCCCCCTCGCCCGGCGCGGGTCCCGGGCGGGCGGCGGGCAGGCGGCGGGCAGGTGGCGGGCGCGTTCCGGGCGGACCCCGAGCAGGTTCCGGGCGGGTCGCGGGCACGTCGAATGCCGGAACAAGCCCGCATCTTTGTGCGGTTCTACCTGAACCGAGCGCCCTCCGGCGAGTATCGTCGTTTGGGTTCACCCGCCTGTGGTAGGTTAAGGCGGCTTTGCGGCGTCTCTTGTGATTGGAGGTGGTCCGGGATGAATCCTGGTGATCCCAGCAGTACGTGCTCTCCCACGTACGCCCCAGTTACCCCCGACCACTCCAATCCGGCAGCCTGATCGTGCCTCCACGCATTTGTGTTCGATTGAGGTGACTTTTCATCGCGCGTGGAGCGTGCCAGGTCGGGCGGAAAGGGACTGCCATGCGCTCGTCCACGCTTTTCCGTCGCATCAACCGTCACCCTGTTCAGCCGCATGCCGCACGCCCGCTCACCAAGCCGGTGCGTGAGGTCTGCGTGCCCCCTGTCGACTCCATCGTCGAATTCGGCGCCTACATCCAGGGTAAGAAGGTCTGCGCCCCGGGCATCGTCGAGTCCCTCGACCTCGTCCGCGAGCACAACAAGAACTCCGACGGCGCGAACGCGTTCGTCTGGGTCGGGCTGCACGAGCCCGAGGCGCCCGAGGTGGAGTGGTTGTCCGAGGTCTTCGGGCTGCACCCGCTGGCCGTAGAGGACGCCGTCAAGGCCCACCAGCGTCCCAAGGTCGAGCGCTACGGCGAGTCGATGTTCATGGTGCTGAAGACGGTCGCCTACCTCGACCACGACGAGCTGACGGCCAACAGCGAGATCATCGCCACCGGCGAGATCATGGTGTTCCTCGGCGTCGACTTCGTGGTCACCGTGCGCCACGGCGAGCACTGCCCGCTCACCCTGGTCCGCGAGCGCCTTGAGGACAAGCCCAAGCTGATGAACCGCGGCCCGGCCGGCGTGCTGCACGCCATCGCCGACCACGTCGTCGACCAGTACCTCCAGGTGGCCGACCTGATGCAGCTGGAGCTCGAAGAGGTCGAGGCGACCGTCTTCGCCGACGTCAGCTCCCGCGACATCAACCGGATCTACCAGCTCAAGCGGGAGATGCTGGAGATGAAGCGGGCCGTGACCCCGCTGCAGTCGCCGCTGTCGGCGCTGCCGCAGCGCCGCGTCATCCCCTCGGAGATGCGCGAGTACTTCCGCGACGTCGGCGACCACCTGTCCCGCGTGTGCGAGCAGGTCGAGTCCTCCAACGAACTGTGCAGCTCGATCCTGCAGGCCGCCCTGGCCCGCTCGAACGCCCTGGCCAACGAGGACATGCGCAAGATCTCGTCGTGGGTCGCCATCCTGGCCGTGCCGACGATGATCGCCGGCATCTACGGCATGAACTTCGACTTCATGCCCGAGACCAAGCAGGTCTGGGGCTATCCGGCGGTGCTGGCCGTGATGATCACGGCCTGCGTGCTGCTGCACCGCGGCTTCCGCCGCAACGGCTGGCTCTGAGCGCCGCGCCCAGAGGCTCAAGCGCTTGAGCGTCGCTCAGACGCTCAGACGCTCACGGGCTCGGGCGATGCTCAGACGCTCACGGGCTTGAGCGGCCGGACGCCCTCCGGCAGGTCGAGGCCGCGCTCGCGCCACAGCTCCCGCATGCGGTCGGGGTAGTCGGTCACGATCCCGGCCACGCCGAGGTCGATCATGCGACCGGCCAGGGCCTGGTCGTTGACCGTCCAGACCGCCACGTCGAGGCCGGCCGCGGCCGCCTGGGCCATCAGCTTCTCGTCGACCATCACGTGCTCGGGCGACAGCGTGGTGGCCCCGGCCTCGCGGGCGGCGGCCGGGATGTCGTCGCCCAGCCCGCCCTCGTGCCAGTGGAGCGTGTCGAGCTCGATCAGCGCGAACCGCCTGGCCGCCGGCGCCAGCCGGGCCGCGTGCCTGATGACCCGCCAGTCGAAGCTGAGGACGGCGGCGTTGCCCAGCCTGCCGTGCCGGTCGAGCTCCTCGACCACCAGCTCGGTGAACATCTCCGGGTCGGCCGTCAGCTCCGGCCTGGTCGGGTCGGACTTCAGCTCGACGTGCAGCCGCACGTGCTCGGCCTCGTAGGCGTTGACCAGCCCGAGCACCGCGCCGAGCGTGGGCATCCTGGTCTCCGGCATGGCGACCTGGGTGAGCGCGAACGGGTCGTCGAGGTGGCGCGGCAGGCGTACGCCCACGTCGAGCGTGCGCAGCTGGGCGAGGCTGAGCGCGTTGATCGGCTTGCCCACGTACGGGAAGAGCGGATCGTCCTGCCGCAGCGGCCGGCGGTCGGCACTGGTGACGGCCGAGACCGTGAGGTCGTGCGTGAGCACGAGGCGGCGATCGGCGGTGAGGGCGACGTCGAGCTCAAGCGCGTGAACGCCCAGCTCCATCGTGCGGCTCAGCCCTGGCAGGGTGTTCTCCGGCCACAGGCCCCGCGCTCCCCGGTGACCATGAATCTCAACGCGCACACCGGGGACACTACCTGGCTGGAGGGCCGCTGAGGCAGTGCCACGCCGTGTCCTTTTTATCCTGCTACGCCCAGGTCGGCAGTGAAGGCGTCAAGAGGACTCTCCGCCCGCTTATTGCACGATAAATGCAACTACCTTGCAATAAGCTGGAGCTCATGACGGAGGTTCTCAAACATGCCCATTCAGCAACAGTCCGGGCATGGGTGGACGGCTGGGTGATCTCCCGCAACGCCCCTCGGCCCGTACCCGAACCCTGGGGCCTCAGAGTGGACGTCGGCCTTCCCGGCCACGTGGCGCGGCACGTCGTCCCCACCCCTACCCCGGAGATCCTGGACCACCTGACCGGCGCCCTCACCGTCCCCGGCACCTGGCTCAAGCTCTGCGCCCCCGCCGAGGCGGTCGCCCCCTCCCTGCCCCCGCGATGGTCCGTGCAGGAGCAGGAGTACATGATGACCACCGCGTCCCTGGCCCGCACCACCCCGAAGGCCCCCGCCGGCTACACCCTGGCGATCACCACCAGGGCGGGGGTGACCGTGGCCCGGCTGCTCACGGCCGCGGGCGAGGTCGCGGCGCGCGGCCAGTTCGCCGTCGCGGACCGGGCCGCCGTGATCGACCAGGTGGAGACGGCCGCCGAGCACCGCCGGCGCGGCCTCGGCACGGTCGTCATGGCCGCGCTCGCCGCCGCCGCCGTCTCCCGCGGCGCCCGTACGGGCATCCTGGTCGCCACCGCCGCTGGCCAGGCCCTGTACGAGACGCTGGGCTGGACCCTGCACACCCCGATGACCGCCGCCGTCCTCACCGCCGGCGACCCGGCGGAGGAGGGGCCCGCAGGCCGGCCGTAGCCGCGTGACACGCGAGGGGCCCGGCGCGTTCCCGCGCCGGGCCCCTCGTCACGTGCCGGTCAGACCAGCGACCGCACCACGACGGTCTGGTCGCGGCCGGGGCCGACGCCGATCGCCGAGATGGGCGCCCCGCTCATCTCCTCCAGCGCCCGCACGTACGACTGCGCGTTCGGCGGCAGGTCGTCGAACGACTTGGCGTTGGAGATGTCCTCCTTCCAGCCCGGCAGCTCCTCGTAGACCGGGACCGCGTGGTGGAAGTCGGTCTGGGTCATCGGGATCTCGTCGAACCGCACGCCGTCGACCTCGTAGGCCACGCACACCGGGATGCGCTCCAGCCCCGACAGGATGTCGAGCTTGGTGAGGAAGTAGTCGGTGATCCCGTTGATCCGGGTCGCGTAGCGGGCGATCACCGCGTCGAACCAGCCGCAGCGCCGGTTGCGGCCGGTGGTGACGCCGTACTCGCCGCCGGTCCTGCGCAGCCACTCGCCCGTCTCGTCGGTCAGCTCGGTCGGGAACGGCCCCGAGCCCACGCGGGTCGTGTACGCCTTCAGAATCCCGATGATCTTCGTGAGCCGGTTCGGCGGGATGCCCGCCCCGGCGCACGCGCCCCCGGACGTCGGCGAGGAGGAGGTGACGAACGGGTACGTGCCGTGGTCGATGTCCAGCAGCGTGCCCTGACCGCCCTCCAGCAGCACGAACTTGCCCTCGTCCAGCGCCTTGGACAGCACCAGCGAGGTGTCGGCGATGTGCGGCTTGAGCCGTTCGGCGTAGGCCAGGTACTCCTCCAGCACGGCGGCCGGGTCGATGCCGCGCCGGTTGTAGACCTTGGTCAGCACCTGGTTCTTCTCGGTCAGGGCGACCTCGATCTTCTTGGCCAGGATGCCCGGGTCGAGCAGGTCCTGGACCCGCACGCCCATCCGGGCGATCTTGTCGCCGTACGCGGGGCCGATGCCGCGTCCGGTGGTGCCGATCTTGGCCTTGCCCAGATAGCGCTCGGTGACCTTGTCCAGCGCCTTGTGGTGCGGCATGATCAGGTGCGCGTTGGACGAGATCAGCAGGCGTTCGGCGGAGATGCCCCGCTCGGCCAGCCCGTCGATCTCGCTCAGCAGCACCCCCGGGTCGATCACCACACCGTTGCCGATGACCGGTACGACGTCCGGCGACAGGATCCCCGTCGGCAGAAGATGCAGAGCGTATTTCTGGTCACCGATGACGACGGTGTGTCCCGCGTTGTTGCCACCCTGATAACGGACGACGTAGTCGACGTCGCCACCGAGCAGGTCGGTGGCCTTGCCCTTGCCCTCATCGCCCCACTGGGCCCCAACGAGAACGGCAGCCGGCATTGTTCAGTCTCCCGAGCACAAAACGAAACCCCTGGCGCAAGTGCGACAGGGGCTCTTGCGTAGAGAGACTACCCGAGTCTGCCTATTCGTCCCAAGGCGCGTGGGCCCAATGCGGGCCCAATGCGCTGCTAACCCTTGGTCAGCGCCTCATATCCGGTCTCGCTGCTGTCCTTGAGGAACTGCAGGCAACGCTCGGCCTCGTCCTTCTCGCCGATGGACTGCGCCGCTCTGGACAGGGCGTGCAGGCAGCGCAGGAAGCCGCGGTTGGGCTCGTGCTCCCACGGGATGGGACCGTGGCCCTTCCAGCCGTTCCTGCGCAGCTGGTCGAGGCCGCGATGGTAGCCCGTGCGGGCGAAGGCGTAGGAGGTGACGGCATGGCCCTGCGCGAAGTACTCCTCCGCGAGCGCGGCCCAGGCCGCCGGGTGGGCGGGGAAGCGGGCGGCCACGTCGGCGGCCTTGGCCCCGGATTCCAGCGCCTCCCTGGCCTCGGGCAGGTCCGGCAGGTGAGTCGGGGGCGGCCCGGCGAGAAGGTTATCCATAGGACAAGTCATACCCGCCGTGCCGCCCAAGTGGCTAGGAGATCTTCGTCCCACTGCTCTTGAGGTTGTGGCAGGCCTCCGCCACGCGGGCCGCCATGCCGGTCTCGGCGCTCTTGCCGTAGGCGCGCGGATCGTAGGCCTTCTTGTTGCCGACCTCGCCGTCGACCTTCAGGACGCCGTCGTAGTTGCGGAACATGTGGTCGGCGATCGGCCTGGTGAAGGCGTACTGGGTGTCGGTGTCGACGTTCATCTTCACCACGCCGTAGGAGATGGCCTCGTGGATCTCCTCCAGCAGCGAGCCGGAGCCGCCGTGGAAGACCAGGTCGAACGGCTTGTCCTTGCCGTACTTGGCGCCGACCGCCTCCTGGATCTCCTTCAGCACGCTCGGCCGCAGCTTCACGTGGCCCGGCTTGTAGACGCCGTGCACGTTGCCGAACGTGGCGGCCAGCATGTAGCGGCCCCGGTCGCCGACGCCGACGGCCTCGGCCGTGGCCAGCGCGTCCTCGGCGGTGGTGTAGAGCTTCTCGTTGATCTCGCCGACGACGCCGTCCTCCTCGCCGCCGACGACGCCGATCTCCATCTCCATGATGATCCGGGCGCGGGCGCACTTGTCGAGGAGTTCCTTGGCGATCTCCAGGTTCTCCTCCAGCGGCACGGCCGAGCCGTCCCACATGTGCGACTGGAAGAGCGGGTCGAGGCCCTTGGACACCCGCTCCAGCGAGATGTCGATCAGCGGCCGCATATAGCCGTCGAGCTTGTCCTTCGGGCAGTGGTCGGTGTGCAGCGCCACCGTGACCGGGTATTTGGCGGCCACCACCCGCGCGTACTCGGCCAGCGCGGTCGCGCCCGTCACCATGTCCTTGACCGTGGTGCCGGAGAGGAACTCCGCGCCGCCCGTGGACACCTGCACGATGCCGTCGCTCTCGGCCTCGGCGAACCCGCGCAGCGCGGCGTTCAAGGTCTGAGAAGAGGTCACGTTGATCGCCGGATAGGCGAACCCGCCCGCCTTGGCACGGTCGAGCATCTCGGCGTAGACCTCTGGAGTCGCGATGGGCATGAGTCATCTCCCTGAGAAGTACGGCTTCGCGCCTGCCCAGTATCCCGGCTCCCAACCACAACTGGTAGTGACAACGCGAGCCGGATGGCCACATCCGATTCGCTCGGCTCCAGGTAGGCTCACGGGGTGGACTGGCTCTGGAATCTCCTCGACCCGACGTGGTGGCTCACCATCCTCGGCGCCTTCGCCACCATCGGCGTCCTGGCGATCATCTTCGCCGAGACGGGTCTGCTGCTCGGCTTCTTCCTGCCGGGCGACTCGCTGCTGGTGGCGGCGGGGATCTTCAGTTCCGCGTCGCTGGTCGTGGGCGAGGCGCCGCCGATCTCCTTCCCCGTCCTGGTGATCGGCACACCGCTGTGCGCCATCGCGGGCGCCCAGCTCGGCCACTTCCTGGGGGCGAGGTTCGGCCGGAAGATGTTCGACCGGCCCGACTCGCGGCTGTTCAAACGCGAACACGTGATGCGCGCCGAGGAGTTCTTCCAGAAGTTCGGCCCGGCGCGGGCGGTCGTGCTGGCGCGGTTCGTGCCGATCGTCCGCACGTTCATGAACCCGGTGGCCGGCGTCCTGGAGATGCCCGCCAGGCGCTTCTTCCTGTGGAACGTCATCGGCGGCGTGGTCTGGGTCGAGGGCCTGGTGCTGCTCGGCTACTTCCTCGGCAGCAAGGTCGATCCCAAGCAGATCGACAAGTACATCCTGCCGGGCGTGTTCATCATCGTCTTCATCTCGCTGATCCCGATCATCGTCGAGGTCGTCAAGAAGCGCCGCGAGCGCAAGCGGCTGCCGCTGCCCAACGGCAAGCACCACCGCGTGCCCTCCAGCACCGACCCCCAGCACTGACCTCAGGCGCCGGCCGGGGGCCCGGCGTTACCGCCGGGTACAGTGCCGCCTGTGGGACGCCACAGGTCAGATCCGATGGGAATCGCCCGATCAGCCCTCGTCGTCCTCGCGGTGGGGGCCGTGGTGACGCTGGTGGTCGTCGGCGTGCGCGCCCTGGTGGGCTCGTCCGGCTCGCAGCCTGAGCGGCCGGCGCCCACGGCCGCGCCCGTGCGGGCGAGCGAGGGCAGGGCGCCGACCGTGCGCATCGAGTGCCTGGCCGAGGTCTGCCCCACGGTGACCGTCCGCGTCCCCGGCGGGGACGTGCTGCACCATCGCGAGATGAGCAGGGGCGAAGAGGTCAGCTACTTCGAGCCCGAGCTCGACGTCGTGCTCGGCGACGCGGGCACCGTCCGCGTCACCGAGAACGGCAGCCCCCGCGCCCCCGGTGAGCAGGGCGCGAGGGAGGCCTTCACAGCCCGAGGTCCTGGAGGGTGAAGGCGGTGCGGTAGTCGAGCCCCTCCTCCGCCATCCGCGCGCCCGCGCCCCGGTCGACGATCGTGGCCACGGCCACCACCTCGGCGCCCGCCTCCCGCAGCGCCTCGACGGCGGTCAGCGGCGAGCCGCCGGTCGTCGAGGTGTCCTCCACGGCCAGCACCCGGCGGCCCTTCACCTCGGGCCCCTCGATCCGGCGCTGCATGCCGTGCGACTTCTGCGCCTTGCGCACCACGAACGCGTCGAGCGTGCGCCCGCGCGCCGCCGCCGCGTGCAGCATCGCGCAGGCCACCGGGTCGGCTCCCATCGTGAGCCCGCCGACGGCGTCGAAGTCGAGATCGTCGGTCAGGTCGAGCATCACCTTGCCGACGAGCGGCGCGGCCACCCCGTCGAGCGTGATCCGCCGCAGGTCGAGGTAGAAGTCGGCCTCCTTGCCCGAGGAGAGCGTGACCTTGCCGTGGACGACGGCCTTGCGCTTGATCTCGGCCAGCAGGTTGTCGCGGTCTGTCATGCGCCCAAGCTTAGGGTCCCAGGCTCAGCGTCCTGATGAGAGCCAGGGCCTGCGCGTGCGCGCGGGGGAGCCGGCGCACCCGGACGCGGGGCTGTCGGCCGTACAGGATCTCCGTGGCGCGCAGGTCGGCGACCTTGCCGGCCAGCCCGTCGTCCTCCCTGGTCACCGCGCCGACGCGGGTGGGCGCGAGCAGCGCCAGCGTCTCGTCGCCGGTGAACACCTTGCGCAGCGCCGTGGCCAGGTTGAGCGCCGCCGCCAGCCGCTCGGCCAGCTCCGCGATCTGCCCGTACGGCTCGGCCACCACCAGCAGGTGCCCGCCCGCGACCGCCCCCCGGTAGAGCTCGCCCAGTCTGGTACGCAGGTAGGCCACCGTGGCCAGGCCGGTCAGCGGGTCTTCGCACTGCAAATCGTTCATGGGCGCGAAGCTCTGCTCGGCCCACCCGGCCGCGTATGCCCGTACCAGCGGGAACGCCGGCTCTCCTCGATCGGTGACGGCGAACAGCGCCGCCAGGTCGCCCAGCCCCTCGGTGATCCCCACCCCCGCCCCGGCGCGCGCCGCGCCCAGCTCCTCGCAGGCGCGCGGCAGGTCGCCGCCGTCCGTCACGGCCTTGATCGCGTACGCCACCGCCGGGGTCCACCAGTCGTCGGCCAGCGACCAGCCCTCCGCCATGCTGCGGCCGCGCCAGCGCGACAGCACGTCCTCGTCCATGCGTCCTCCCGTGGTCCTCAGAGGTAAAGACGCCGCTTCGGTTTAGTCATGACGGAGAATGCGGAATGATTGCGCGGGGCAACCCACTGTAATCGTGAGGTCACAATGAGTGTGGAATCGCCGCGGAGCGATGCGGACCTGCTGAAGGAGGTCCGGGCCGGCGACGCGACCGCGTACGGACGGCTCTACGAGCGTCACGTGGCCGCGGCGCGCGCGCTGGCCAGGCAGCTCGTCAGGGGTGAGTCCGAGGTCGAGGACGTCGTGGCCGAGTCGTTCACGAAGATCCTCGACCTGGTGGGCAGGGGCGGCGGGCCCGAGTCGGGGTTCCGCACGTACCTGCTGACCGTCGTGCGCCGTACCGTCTACGACCGCGGCCGGGTCGAGAGCCGCCAGGTGACCACCGGCGAGATCGAGCGCTACGACGCGGGCGTGCCCTTCGTCGATCCCGCGCTCGTCGGCCTGGAGCGGTCGATGATCTCGCGGGCGTTCCTGTCGCTGCCCGAGCGGTGGCGGGCGGTGCTCTGGCACACCGAGGTGGAGAAGTGCAAGCCCGCCGAGGTCGCGCCGCTGCTCGGCCTGTCGGCCAACGGGGTGGCGGCGCTGGCCTACCGGGCGCGCGAGGGGCTGCGGCAGGCGTACCTGCAGATGCACCTGCGCGCGGCGCCGCAGCACGAGTGCCGTCCGGTGCTCGGCAAGATGGGCGCCTACGTCAGGGGCGGCCTGGCCAGGCGCGACTCACGCGCGGTCGACGACCACGTGAACGACTGCGAGGAGTGCCACGGCGTCCTGCTCGAACTGACCGACGTCAACCGCGGCCTGCGCGTCATCGTCGGCCCGCTGATCGCCGGCCCGGTGTTCAGCGGCTACGCCGCGGCGCTGGCCAAGGCGGGCGCGGCCGGCGGCGGCGCGGGCTGGCTGCTGCGGCTGTCCGGCCCGCTGCGGCGGGCGCCCTCGCGGCAGCAGGTGGTGGCGGCGGGCGGCGTCGCGGTCGCGTCCGCGGCGGTGGCGGCGTTCGTGCTGGTGTCCGGGGAGTCGCCGGTGGCCGAGCGGCCGGTGGCCACGCCCGTGCCGGTGGCCCGGCCCTCGGCGTCGGTGCGGCCGGTGCCGCTGCCCGTGGCGAGCGAGCCGCCGGCGCGCGTCCCGCCGCCGCGGAAGGAGCCGCGGGGCCGGGCGCGGCTGCGGGCCACGATCGGCGCGCTCGGCGCCCTCGTACGCGCCCAGCCCGGCATCGTCGGCATGCGCCTGCGCAACGACGGCGACGGCCCGAGCGGCGAGCTGGCCGCGACCGTCGAGCTGCCGCCCGGCGTGACGCTGCTGCCGCCGGCCAGGCGCGGGCACGGCGTGGCGCTGCTCCAGCCCGTGGGCACGGCCGACGGCTGGTCCTGCCGGCCGGCCGGGCAGGGCGCGCGGTGCGTCAGGCAGCCGCTGGCCGCCGGGCAGGGCACGGCGGTGTTCCTGCGCGTGCTGGTGTCGGAGCTGGCCCCCGAGGGCGCCGGGCCCGCCGTGCGCGTCGACGCCGACGACCTCCACGTCGACGCGCGGGCCGCGCAGGGCGTGCGCACGGTGGGGGCCTCGGCCCGGTTCGCCACCGAGGGCAGGGTGGCCGTCCGGGCGATCGGCAACACGCTGCTGAGCTGTCCCGAGGAGCACGACGGCTGTCCCGAGGCCAGGCGCCGCCAGGGCGACCAGCGCGACAACGACCTGTGGCCGATGACCCCCCTCGACCAGGACGCCAGCCCGGCCACCAGCGCCTCCAGCGCGGCCCGGCTCACCCTGCCCAAGGACGGCCGGGTCGTGTGGGCCGGCCTCTACTGGTCGGCGAGCGGGGCGGCGGCGGGGCCCGTCAAGGTCAGGGCGCCGGGGCGGCGCACGTACGTGTCGGTCCGTCCCGACCACGTCACGGCTCTCGACATGCCGCTCGGCCCGGCCTACCAGGCGTTCGCCGACGTCACCGCGCTGGCCGGGCAGGCGCGGCCGGGCGGCCTGTGGTGGGCGGCCGACGCGCCGATGGCGGCGGGGGCCTCCAGCCACGCCGGGTGGAGCCTGGTGGTGGTCGTGACCGGGCCGCGGGAGCCGTACAGCCAGGCCGTGGTGCTCGACACGGCGACCGTGATCGGCGGCGCGGCCAGGAGGGTGCGCATGCCGCTCGGCGGCCTGAGCCCGGCCGCCGCGCCGGCCCGCGCCGAGCTGGTGACCTGGGAGGGCGACGCCGATCTCCAGGGCGACAAGGTGTCGCTCGGCACCGGCGCGATCGTCCCGGAGGGCGGCGACCGCGAGCGGGCCAACGTCTTCGACGGCTCCGCCAACGGCGCCAGGGGCATGACCTTCGGCGTCGACGTCGACACGGTCGACGCCGAGCTGGGCCGCGATCCGGCGCTGACGATCGTGACCGACAAGGACGTCGTGCTCTTCGGCGCGGCCGCGCTGACCGTCAGGGCACGCTCATGACCGCAAACAGGACGAACTGGTACGGTCTGCCTAAATGGTCTGGCTGCACGGCGGCCCGCGGTCGAATCGTCGGGATTCACCCTCGCGCGATCACCTGCTTTCATTACCCTGAAAGAGGGCCGCCGAGTCCGGTCTCTGACGGTGCAGAGCCAGCAAGGTCGGACCACCAGGAAAGGGGCGGTGTCAGTGGATCGCTGTGCGCTGTTCGTGGACGCCGGCTATCTGCTGGCAGACGGAGCGATGGCCGTGCACGGCACTCGCCATCGAGAGGCCGTCGCCTGGGACTACCCCGGGCTCCTCCAGCTGATGACCAACCTGTCGCGCGAACGCACGGGCCTGCCGCTGCTGCGGTGCTACTGGTACGAGGCGACCGTCGAGGGCCGCCGCACCCCGGAGCACGACGCGCTGGCCGACATCCCGGGCCTCAAGCTCAGGCTCTCGCGCATCAGGCCGGGCCGCCGCGAAGGCGTCGACGCCCAGGTCCATCGCGACCTCATGACCCTCGCCCGCAACAACGCCATCTGCGACGCCGTCGTCGTCAGCGGCGACGAAGACCTCGCCCAGGTGGTGTGCGACGCCCAAGACCTCGGCATCAGGGTCACCGTCATCCACATCGCCGCCGACGGCGGGTGGGCGGTGTCCCGGTCGCTGCGGCAGGAGTGCGACGACCTGGTCGAGCTGGGCAACGCCCACCTGCGGCCCTACGTCACGATGGTGAGCGGCGTCACCGAGTCCTCCAATGGCCACCACCAGCCGCTCAGCAACGGGCACGCCGCCCACTCGCTGCCGCCCGCGCCGCCGGCAGCGCCCCCGGCGCCCCCGGTGACCCCGACGGCCTCGCTGCCGCCGGCGCCGTCCGCGGGCAGCCACGCGGCCGGGCAGCCCTCCGGGAGCCACGCGGCCCCCTCCGCCGGGCAGTCGTCCGCCAACGGGCAGGCGTCCTCGGGCGGGCGGTCGGCCACGCCGCCGGTGCTGCCCTCGTACTCGGGGTACCAGGAGCAGCCGCCGTCGATCCCGCCGTCCGTGCCGCCGTCCGTGCCCCCGTCCGCGCCGGCGACCGGGCCGCTGCAGCAGCCTCAGTCCGCCTCGCCGAGCACCGGGCAGTTCGCCACGCCGTCCTCTGGGGGCACCTACCAGCAGGCGCAGCTCGGGCCGTACACCGGGCCGCAGGCCGCGCCCGTCTCTCCGCCGCCCGCCGCCACCGCCGGGGCCACCACGCTGGCCGACGCCGTGAAGGCCGCCCATCGCGAAGGGCACGACTTCGGCGAGTCCGTCGCCCGCGACGCGCCCGCGCTGTGGCTGGAGGCGGTGCTGGCCCGCAAGCCCCGCATGCCCTCCGACCTGGAGGCCCGCCTGCTGCAGGGCTCCTCGCTGCCGATCGACTTCCTGCTGCACGACGAGGTCCGCCACGCCCTGCGCCGCGGCTTCTGGGACGCCCTCGAACGCGCCCGCCACTGACCCGCTCCCGCCCGGAAAGCCGGACGCCCGGGCGCCATGAACGGCGGCCCGGGCGTCGGACGGGACGAGGTCAGGAGAGCGCGTCGAACCCGGCGCGCAGGTGGGCGACCCGATCGCCCAGGTCGGCCAGCGGCACGGCGAGCGCCGGGTCCTGCGACTTGCGGGCCAGCTCCCGCACCCGGGTCAGTTCGTCCTCCACCGCCGTCAGCCGCCGGGACAGCTCCGGCAGCACCGAGGCGTGGTCACCCGCTCCGGGCGGCAGCTCGCCGGTCAGCCGCTCGCGCAGCAACGACGCCTGCTCGGCCAGGCGCTTGTTCATGTTGTAGAGCTCGGTGAACACCGACACCTTCGCCCGCAGGACCCAGGGGTCGAACGGCTTGGTGAGATAGTCGACGGCCCCCGCCGCGTATCCGCGGAAGGCGTAGTCGGGGGCGCTGTCGACCACGGTCAGGAAGATGATCGGGATGTTCCTGGTCCGCTCCCGCCGCTTGATGTGGGCGGCCGTCTCGAAGCCGTCCATGCCCGGCATCCGGACGTCGAGCAGGATCAGCGCGAACTCGGTGTTGAGCAGCGCCTTGAGCGCCTCCTCGCCGGACCTGGCGCGTACGGGCACCAGGTCGAGCGAGCTGAGGATCGCCTCCAGGGCGATCAGGTTCTCCTCGCGGTCGTCGACCAGGAGGATCTTCGCACGGTCCGGCATCGATCACGACCCTTCAGCGGTTGAGGACGAGGAGTCGGTCGTGGCTCCTCGTCCACGGCTGAGCCAGCCGCGCAGCCGTTCGAGCAGGCGATCGACGTCGACCGGCTTGGGCACGTAGTCGGACGCGCCCGAGGCGATGCTCTTCTCGCGATCACCACGCATGACCTTAGCGGTCAGCGCGATGATCGGCAGGTCGGCGAACTGGGGCATGCGCCGGATGGCCGAGGTCGTGGCCCAGCCGTCCATCTCCGGCATCATGATGTCCATCAGCACGAGCGCGACGTCCTCGTTCCGTTCGAGCTGCTCGATCCCCTCGCGGCCGTTCTCCGCGTAGACGACCGTCGATCCGTGTCGTTCCAGCACGCTGGTGAGGGCGAACACGTTGCGGATGTCGTCGTCGACGATGAGGATCTTGGCGCCGTTGAGCGGGTCGTCGCCCTGCCACTGGACGGGCGTCTCCACCGGCGCCTCGACCAGCTCGGGCATCGGCATGTCGAGCGGCGGCGGCTCGGGCAGGGCCGCGGCGGCGGCCTGCTCCTCGGCGGGCGAGGTCATGAGCTGCCGGCGCGGGGCCGTGCTGCCGTCGGTGGCGGCCAGCGGGCCGGTGTAGGAGGCCGGCAGGTAGAGGGTGAACGTGCTGCCCCTGCCCAGCTCGCTCTCGACGTGGATCTCGCCGCCGAGCAGCCGGGCGATGTCGCGGCAGATGGCCAGGCCGAGGCCGGTGCCGCCGTACTTGCGGCTGGTGGTGCCGTCGGCCTGCCTGAACGCCTCGAAGATGACCTCGCGCTTGTCGGGCGCGATGCCGATGCCGGTGTCGATCACCTGGAAGGCCAGCAGGTCGGTGGCGTCGTGGAGGGTGTCGTCGTCGAAGTCGACGCCCCGGGGCGCCGCCGCGACCCGCAGCTTGACCTCGCCCTTCGGGGTGAACTTCACCGCGTTGGACAGCAGGTTGCGCAGCACCTGCTGCAGGCGCTGCTCGTCGGCCCGCAGCTCGCTCGGCACGTCGGAGGCCACCTCGACGCCGAACGACAGCCCCTTGTCCTGGGCCAGCGGCGCGAAGGCCGCCTCCAGCAGGTCGACCATCTTGGGCAGCGACACCTGGATCGGATGGATGTCCATCCGGCCCGCCTCGACCTTCGACAGGTCGAGCATGTCGTTGATGAGCTGCAGCAGCGCCGAGCCCGCGCTGTGGATCGTGCGGGCGAACTCGACCTGCTGGGACGTCAGGTTGCCCTCGGCGTTCTCGGTCAGCAGCTTGGCCAGCACCAGCAGGCTGTTGAGCGGCGTGCGCAGCTCGTGGGACATGTTCGCGAGGAACTCGGACTTGTACCGCGAGGAGACCGCGAGCTGCTCGGCGCGCTCCTCCAGGGTGCGGCGGGCCTGCTCGATCTGGAAGTTCTGGATCTCGATCGCGCGGTTCTGCTTGGCCAGCAGCGCCGCCTTGTCCTCCAGCTCGGCGTTGGACCTGCGCAGCTCCTCCTGCTGCCGCTGGAGCTCGTCGGAGCGCTCCTGCAGCTCACGGGTGAGCCGCTGGGACTCGGTCAGCAGGTCTTCGGTGCGGGAGTTGGCGATGATCGTGTTCATCGTGACGCCGATGGTCTCGACGAGCTGCGTCAGGAAGTCGAGGTGCACCTCGCCGAACGGGGTGAAGGAGGCCAGCTCCAGCACGCCGAGCACGCGGTTCTCGAACAGGATCGGCAGCACGACGATCTGCGCGGGCGTGGACTGGCTGAGCCCGCTGTCGATGGTGATGAACTGCGGCGGCACGTCGTCGAGGATGATGTGCCTGCCCTCGGCCGCCGCCTGGCCGACGATGCCCTCGCCGATCGCGAAGCGCCGGCGCGGCCCCCGGTCGGGACGCACGCCGTAGCCGCCGATCAGCGTCAGCTCGTGGTCGCCCTCGGGGTCGATGCCGTAGAAGGCGCCGTAGCGGGCCGAGACCAGCGGAGTCAGCTCGCTCATCGTCAGCTTGGCGACCTCGAACAGGTCGCGGTGGCCCTGCATGAGCCGGGAGATGCGGGCCAGGTTGGACTTGAGCCAGTCCTGTTCCTGGTTGGCCTGGGTGGTCTCCCGGAGGTTGGCCACCATCGAGTTGATGTTGTCCTTCAGCTCCGCCAGCTCGCCCTGCGCCTCGACGGCGATCGACCGGGTCAGGTCGCCCCGGGCCACGGCGCTGGTCACGGTCGCGATGGCGCGCACCTGCGTGGTCAGGTTGCCGGCCAGCTCGTTGACGCTCTCGGTGAGCCGCTTCCAGGTGCCCTCGACGCCCTCGACCCGGGCCTGGCCGCCGAGCTGGCCCTCCGAGCCCACCTCGCGGGCCACGCGGGTGACCTCGGAGGCGAAGGAGGACAGCTGGTCGACCATCCGGTTGATGGTGGTCTTCAGCGCCAGGATCTCGCCCTGGGCGTCGACGTCGATCTTGCGGGTCAGGTCGCCGTTGGCCACGGCCGTGGTGACCTCGGCGATGTTGCGCACCTGATAGGTCAGGTTGTTCGCCATGAAGTTGACGTTGTCGGTGAGGTCCTTCCACACGCCCGACACGCCCTGCACCCGCGCCTGGCCGCCGAGCTGCCCCTGCGTGCCCACCTCGCGGGCGACGCGGGTGACCTCGTCGGCGAAGGACGAGAGCTGGTCGACCATCGTGTTGAGGGTGTCCTTGAGCTGGAGGATCTCGCCCTGCGCGTCAACGGTGATCTTCTTCGACAGGTTGCCCTGCGCCACCGCGGACGAGACGGCCGCGATCTGGCGCACCTGCGAGGTGAGGTTGTTGGCCATCGAGTTGACGTTGTCGGTGAGGTCCTTCCACACCCCGGACACGCCGCGCACCTGCGCCTGGCCGCCGAGCTGGCCCTCGGTGCCCACCTCGCGGGCCACGCGGGTGACCTCGGAGGCGAACGAGGACAGCTGCTCGACCATCGTGTTCATGGTCGACTTGAGTTCGAGGATCTCGCCCTGGGCGTCGACGTCGATCTTGCGGGTCAGGTCGCCGTTGGCCACGGCCGTGGTCACCTGGGCGATGTTGCGCACCTGGTACGTCAGGTTGTTGGCCATCGAGTTGACGTTGTCGGTGAGGTCCTTCCAGACGCCCGAGACGCCCTTCACCTCGGCGCGCCCGCCGAGCTTGCCCTCGGTGCCGACCTCGCGGGCCACGCGGGTGACCTCGTCGGCGAAGGACGAGAGCTGGTCGACCATCGTGTTGAGGGTGTCCTTGAGCTGCAGGATCTCGCCCTCGGCGTCAACAGTGATCTTCTTCGACAGGTTGCCCTGGGCGACCGCCGTCGCGACGGTCGCGATCGAGCGCACCTGCGAGGTCAGGTTGTTGGCCATGAAGTTGACGTTGTCGGTGAGGTCCTTCCAGACGCCCGACACGCCGGTGACCTGGGCCTGGCCGCCGAGCTGGCCCTCGGTGCCCACCTCGCGGGCCACGCGGGTGACCTCCTCGGCGAAGCCCGAGAGCTGGTCGACCATCGTGTTGACGGTGTTCTTCAGCTCGAACATCTCGCCCACGGCGTCGACCGTGACCTTGCGGCTCAGGTCGCCCTTGGCGACCGCCGTGGTGACCACGGCGATGTCGCGGACCTGGGCGGCCACGCGCGAGGACATCGTGTTGACGGCCTCGGTGAGGTCGCGCCAGCTTCCCGACATGCCCCGCAGGTTGGCGCTGCCGCCCAGCCTGCCCTCGGTGCCCGCCTCGCGGGCGACCCTGGTGACCTCGGAGTTGAACAGGGCGAGCTGGTCGACCATGCCGTTGATGGCCTTGCCCAGGCGGCGCACCTCGCCGCGGGCCGACCGGTCGAGGTCGATGCGCCGCGACAGGTCGCCCTTGGCCACCGCGTCGATCACGTCGGCCGCGCCGCTGACCGGGCTCACCAGGGCGTCGATCAGCATGTTGACCGACTCGACGCTCTCGGACCACGCCCCGACGCCCGGGCCGGGCGTCAGCCGCTCGCCGAAGCGCCCTTCCTTGACGACTTCTTTGCGCACCCTCGCCAGCTCGTTCGCGAGATGCTCGCGGCGGTCGGCCACTTCGTTCAGCAGCAGGCGCACTTCGCTGAGGATGCCGGGAGGCGCGTGCGGGACCCGACGCCGGAAATCGCCGTCACGCCAGGAGAAGAGCGTCTCCAGTACGGGAACGAGATCCGATTCTGTATAGGTCCGCTCCTCCGGGCTTGATGCGGCCTTGGCCGTGGTCATGGGGCCTCCTTCACTCGCGACGGGTCCCGGCGAGTGATTCAAGTCTGTCACGATGAGTAGCTCGTAGTCCTGCCCTTGGATTTACCCCAAGTCAGTGAGAAGTGTGGTAGGCACGATGGGATGACTGCTTCTCCCCACGCGGTCCTGGCCGCGACCTTCGCGCCTGGCGATACCGCTGTGACGGCTGCGATGAGGTTCACGCGCGAGGTGATGACCGCGTGGGCCACCGTCAGCGTGCTCCACACCGCCGAGCAGGTGGCCGGCGATCTGGCGGAGCAGGTCTCTGACGAGCCGTTTGAGGTGATTTGGAAGCATTACGGGGACGCCGTACAGGTCGAACTGCGGCAGCGGATCACCGCGCACGGTGACCCGAAAGCTCCTTCCGTGAACGTCGAAGAGTGGGGAGTCACCTTCGCGGGCGATTCCCGTGTCCATTGGGCAAGGCTCACGCTACCCGGCTCCGTGGACCAGGTGGCCGCCGAATGGGTGGAGGAGAGCGCGCGGGGCCCCCACTGGCTCGGCTTCCTGGCCGACGCCAGCGACCTGCTGGCCGGCACCCTCGACCCCGACATGGTCCCGGCGATCATCGCCCAGATCGTCGTGCCCCGCCTGTCGAGCTGGTGCGCCGTCTACACCGCCGGCAACTCGGGCGGCCCGCTGCGGCTGGTCTACCTCTGGCACGCCGACGAGGCCCGCATCGACGGCCTGCGCGAGCAGCTCACGGACATGGACGTCGGCGCGGCCGACACCAGGGCCACGTCCGTCATCCACCTGAACGACTCCCAGGTGCTGGCCGTGCCGCTCACCGCGCGCGGCCGCGGGCTCGGCATGATGTGCCTGGGCCGCTCCGACCGCTTCCCCGACGAGGTCATCCAGTTCGCCGACGACATCGGCAGGCGCGCCGCGCTGGCCATGGACAACGCCCGGCTCTACGCCCAGCAGGCCGCGGCCAACCGGGCGCTGCAGCGCAGCCTCCTGCCGCCCAACGAGCCCGAGGTGCCCGGCCTCGACTACGGCGTCATCTACGAGCCCGCCGGCGAGGCCAACGAGGTCGGCGGCGACTTCTACGACCTGTTCAAGGCGGGCGACGACTCCTGGCGCTTCGCGATCGGCGACGTCTGCGGCACCGGTCCCGAGGCCGCCGCGGTGACCGGCCTGGCCCGTCACACGCTGCGCCTGCTGGCCCGCGAGGGCTACGGCGTCGCCGCGGTGCTCGGCCGGCTCAACCAGGCGATCCTGGAGGAGGGCGAGCGGGCCAGGTTCCTCACGCTGCTCCACGGCGACATCACGCCCGTGGAGTCCGGCCTGGAGGTGCGGCTGGTGTCCGCCGGCCATCCCGAGGCGCTGCGGCTCAGGCCGAGCGGCAAGGTGGAGGCGGTGACCACGCCGCAGTCGCTGCTCGGCGTCTTCCACGAGGTCGTCTTCGAGGCCGACACCATCCATCTCGACCACGGCGACGTGCTGCTGGCGGTGACCGACGGCGTGACCGAGCGGCGCTCGGGCGGCCGGCTGCTCGACGACGACGGCGGCCTGGCCAAGCTGCTGGCCGAGTGCGCCGGGCTGTCGGCCAGGGCGGTGGCCGAGCGCATCCGCAGGGGCGCGGCGGAGTTCGCCGCCGAGCCGAGCGCCGACGACCTCGCCATCGTGGTCCTGCGCGCGCGCTGACCCGCGCGGGAGCGCCCCCGCAGGAGCGCTCCCACGACGTGCGCGTGAGGTCAGCCGGCGTGCACGTGCTTGCGGGCGAACTCCAGTTGCAGGGCCGTCTGCGCGATGCGTTCGGCGACCACGAGCGAGCCGCGGATGGCGCCGTAGGTGTAGAGCTCGTGCTCGCGGCCGTGCTCGGCGAGCTTGGCCACGTACTTCTCGATCTGGCGCAGCGGGCAGCGGGTGTCGTTCTCGCCGGCGAGGATCAGCAGGGGGCTCTTGATCTGGTCCACGTACGTGATCGGCGAGCAGAACGCGTACCGCTCGGGCTGCTCGTCGGGGGAGCCGCCGAGCAGGGCGCGCTGGTAGGCGCGCAGGCTCTCGGCCTCGTCCTCGTAGCAGGTCTGGTGGCAGGCGATGGGCACCGCGGCGATGCCCGCGGCCCACAGGCCGGGCTGGACGCCGAGGCCGAGCAGCGAGAGGTAACCGCCCCAGGCGGTGCCGGCCAGGATCAGCCGGGCCGGGTCGATCGTGCCCCGGTCCACCAGCGTCCGGCGGACGGCGGCGATGTCGGCCAGCTCGATGTGCCCGACGTCGCCGTGCAGGGCGTCCCGCCAGGCCGAGCCGTAGCCGGTCGAGCCGCGGTAGTTGACGCGGACGACGGCGAAGCCCGCGTCGACCCAGGCCGCGACCTCGGGGGAGAAGGTGTCGCGGTCGTGGTCGGTCGGGCCGCCGTGCATGAGGAAGACCGCCGGATGGGGCGCCGCGCCGGTCTCGGGCTTGGACACCAGCGCGTGGATGCGCCCGCCGGGCCCCTCGACGTCGAGGTCCTCGACGGGGACGCTCGGCGGCGCCGGCGGGCCGCCCGCGTTGAGCACGACCTGGCCGTTGCTCGACCGGATGACCGGCGGGCGGGAGCCGCTGGACCAGGAGTACTCGATGTGGCCGCCGGGCCGGGGCGCGGCCTCGTCGATCACGCCGTGCGGGGTGTCGATGAGCGTCAGGACGCCGCCCGCCAGGTCGTAGCGGTGCAGGTAGCTGCGGGCGCGGTGGTCGCGCACGATCAGCAGGCCGCGGCCGTCGTCGAACCACTCGGCGGCCAGGTCGCCGGGGTCCTTCAGCCAGATCTCGCGCTGCTCGTCGGTGACCGGGTCCCAGACCAGGGGCTCGTGGCGCTGGCGGCGCTCGTGCAGGGTCAGCAGGCGGCGGTCGCCGAGCACCGGGGCGAAGCGGAGGCCGTGCACGCCCTTGTCGGGGCCGTCGTAGAGCTCGCCGACGGTCTCGCCGTGCTGGTCGACGACGCGCAGCGCCGGACGCCGGAAGTCGCCGTACTCGCCGTGGTTGATGGCGATGAGGGAGCCGTCGAGGGACATGTCGGTCACCCAGGCGGCCTCGGCGTGCTCGTACAGCAGCTCGGCCGGGGCGCCGGGGCGTACCAGGTGGATCCGGAACGTGCCCTCGCTGGCCAGGCTGATGGCGGCCAGGCCGGTCGCCGACAGCGCGATGCCGCCCGGCTGGCCCGGCGGCAGGCCGGGCGCGGCCGGCTCGCTCGGGCCGCCGGTGAACGGCTGGCGCCACCAGGTGCCGAACTCGTCGCCGTCGGTGTCGGCGAACCAGTAGATCCACTGCCCCGCCGGGTCGATCGCCGCGTGCGCGGTGCCCTTGGGCCGGTCGGTGACCTGGCGCACGGCGCCCGTCGCCCGGTCCCAGGCGTAGACCTCCCACGTCCCTGTGGCGTTGGAGCGGTAGATGGAGCGGTTCGGGGCCTGGCGGGCCCAGGCCGGCAACGTCATGCGCGACGCGCGGAACCTGGCCTGCCAGCGTTCCTCCGCCTTCATCCGGCGCGCCCCCTCCCATCGATGGCCCACGCCCTCTGGGTGCGGGATGCCGTCCAGTATTGCGCCTGAGTCGGGGAAATACTCGGGGAATGTGGGGGAATTTCGGACTAAATACCCCATCAGTAACACCAGTCGCAGATGCCCGTCAAGGAACAGGTCTTGAACGGGACTCAGGCTCGAAGATAGACAGGTGAAACGCGGCTCTGACCGTAACTTTATTCTGGCCATTCTTGGCATGCCGCCGGAAATAACTGGATATGCGGGCGGCCAGCTCGGCGGAATCAGTGTGCCACGCGCTCGGGCCCATTCCGACGACCTGAACCAGCTCGTCCGGCCCTAGCTCCATGTCGAAGTCGATCGTGCGCCGCCCGGCCTGGGCGAACCCCTGCATGCTGCGGGCGACCCGGCGATCCTTCTCCTCGTCCACCGAGAGCAGCCCCAGCTCCTCGACCAGCGGGCTCAGGTGCGCCGCCGCGGGGGTCGCGACGACCGCGGCCCCTCCAGGGCGCAGGATCCGCCGGAACTCGGGCCCGTTCCTGGGCGCGAACACATCGATCACCACATCGGCCACCCCATGCCGGATCGGGAGCGGCCGCCACACGTCCGCCACGAACGCCCCCAGCCTCGGATGCGCCCGCGCCGCCCGCCGTACGGCGTGCTTGGACACGTCGAACGCCATCCCGATGCCATCGTCCACCGCATTGAGCACGGCCGCCAGGTAGTGCCCGGTGCCCGTGCCGGCGTCGACGATCAGCGGTGCGACCCTGCCCGCCGCGCCGAGACCCTCGACGGTCACCGGCCCATCTTGCGGACCGGCCTCCACTCCCGCCCCACCGTACGCTCTCGGCCCGGTTTCGTCATTCGATTCAGTAGAAGATTCACGTTTTTCTCCGGCCGCCACCCGTACGCGTACGGTTTCCGCCAGCGCCTGCGCCAGCGGGGCATAGTGCCCGGCCGCCAGGAACTCGGCCCGCGCGGCCACCATCGCGGGGCTGTCGGCGGTGCCGGGCGGGCGTGACCCGGTGAGCAGGCTGACGTACCCCTGCTTGGCCACGTCGAAGGAGTGCCCCCGCGCGCACCGCAGAGCGCCGTCGGCGAGCTCCACGTCCGCGTGGCAGACGGGGCAGATCAGGTGTTCGACGATGTCGGCCAGCATGCGCCCATTCTCCAGCGGCCTCACGCCGCCGCGCGCAGCGCCTCCAGCAGGAACGCGGCGTTGGACGGCGTCGTGCGCAGCTTGCCGACGAGCGTCTCCAGGGCCTGCTGCCGGTCCAGCCCGGCCAGCGTGCGGCGCAGCCGCCAGATCACCTGAAGCTCCTGCGGGTGCAGCAGCATCTCCTCGCGCCTGGTGCCGGAGGCCTCCAGGTCGACCGCCGGGAACAGGCGGCGCTCGGCCAGGTCGCGGGCGAGGTGGAGCTCCATGTTGCCGGTGCCCTTGAACTCCTCGTACAGGCTGTTGTCCATGCGGGAGCCGGTGTCCACCAGGGCGCTGGCGAGGATGGTCAGCGAGCCGCCGCCCTCGACGTTGCGCGCCGCGCCGAAGAAGCGCTTGGGCGGGTATAGGGCGCGGGCGTCGATGCCGCCGGTGAGCACCCGGCCGCCGCCGGGCGCGAGGTTGTTGTAGGCCCGGCCGAGCCGGGTCAGCGAGTCGAGCAGCAGCACGACGTCGCGGCCGCCCTCCACCAGGCGCTTGGCGCGTTCGAGGGCCAGCTCGGCGACGGCGGCGTGGTCGCGGTCGGGGTGGTCGAAGGTGGAGGCGAAGATCTCGCCCTGGACGGAGGCCCGCATCTCGGTCACCTCCTCGGGCCGCTCGCCCACGAGCACGACCATGAGGTGGACCTCGGGATGGTTGCGGGTGACCGCGGCGGCCAGCGCCTGCAGCACCATCGTCTTGCCGGCCTTGGGCGGCGCCACGATGAGACCGCGCTGCCCCTTGCCGATGGGCGCGACCAGGTCGATGACCCGGGTGCTGAGCGACCCGGCCTCGATGACCAGCCGCTCGTCCGGGTGGACGGGCGTCAGCTCCTCGAACCGCGGCCGCTCCCGCCACTCGGTCAGGCCGTTGACGGACTGGACGCCGGCCAGCTTGTTCCCGGCCACGGTGGCCACGACGTGGTCGCCGCGCCGCAGCCCGAGCTGCCTGACCCGCTCGGCGGGCACGCGTACGTCGCCCGGCCCTGGAAGGTGTGCCGCGCGGATGAAGGCGGACTTCTCCTGCACGTCGAGGAGGCCGCTCACCTGCCCCGCGGGCGTTTCCGCACGCTGTTGCGGAATGGTGTGAACAGACATGATGAGCCCCTTTGGGGGAGATGCGCCGACCAGAGATCGGCGAGTTCGATGAAGAAGCCGGGCCCGGCGAACCTGGGCGGGGCTTACGAGGAAAACGAGCGGAGCGGAAGCTCAACGCTTGTGGGGAAGATACCACACGTTCCGCCCCATCAAACGCCTAGCCCTCTTGGACTATTCCCGGACGGTTCTGGTGTGTTCTGCCGCGTGTCCCGGCCCGTACGCGTGACAATGTTCTTCATCGCACCACGCCGTGAGGAAGACGCCCGGCCGGCGGTGCGACGAAGGCACACAAACCCCCATCAGCGCAGCGGCACCGTGTCAAGTGACATGCAGGACCCCTGCAACTCGGCGGGGGTTCCATGGACACATCCGAGCTCCTTGGGGGAACACCATGAACACCGTCCACTGCCCGCAGTGCCAGCACACGCTCGACGAGGGCCCGATCATGTACCGGTGCGCCCACTGCTGCCGCGCCGTCTACGCCGCCGACCTGGAGAACGAGTACGTTCCGCGGCAGCCCGTCGCCGCCTAACCTAGGCGGGATGAAGCACAGCCCCATCACCGTCTCCGGCGTCGAGGTGACGCCGCTCTGCGACGCGGTGGGCCCGATGGGCCCCGCGATCCGCCTCCCGCTCGCCGAGATGTTCCCCGGATCCGGCCCGGCGGACGATCCGTGGGTCCTGCACTTCCACTGCTACCTGCTGCGTGACGGCGCAGGCCGCCTCACCCTCGTCGACACCGGCATCGGCGGGGAGGACTCCCCGGCGGCCGGCTGGGCGCCCGTGCCCGGCGTCCTGACGGACGAGCTGGCTGCGGTGGGCGTCACGCCCGCCGACATCGGCACCGTCGTCCTCACCCACCTGCACAGCGACCACGCGAGCGGCGCGGTCGCCGACGGCCGGCCGGTGTTCGAGAACGCGCGCCACGTGCTCCAGCGGGCCGAGGTGGACGCGGCCTCCGGAGCCATGTCCGACCTGCTGACCTCGCTCAAGGACCAGCTCCACGTCGTCGAGGGGCAGGCCGAGATCGCGCCGGGCGTCCACGTCCAGCACACGCCCGGCCACACCCCCGGCCACCAGATCGCCAGGGTCGGCGACCTGGCCGTCACGGGCGACCTCGTGCTCCACCCGGTGCAACTGGCCGACCCGGGCATCCGCTACGCCTACGACGACGACCAGGAGACGGCCGCGCGCACGCGGATCGAGGTCCTGGCGGCGCTGCGGGCCGAGCGGGCGACGATCGCCACCGCCCACTTCAGCGAGCCGTTCATGCGTCTTTGATCCGTTACGGCACCATTGGCTGTCATGAAGATTCGTGTTGTGGCCGGGGTCGCCCTCGGAGCCGCACTGCTGGCCCCCGCCCCGGCGACGGCGGCCACCGCGCCCGAGCTCTCGGGCGCCGCCGTCTACGCCGACGGCCACCGGCTGGCCCGCTACGAAGGCGGGAAGTGGAGCACCCTCGCCGAGATCGGCGCGCTGCCGCAGTTCGCCGTCTCGCCGGACGGCAGGAAGGCCGCCTGGGTGACCGACGGCGGCAACCTCCAGGTCAAGGACGGCGCCAAGACCGTCACCGCGGCCACGAAGCTCCAGGGCGGCACGCCGTGCCTGACGCCCGTCTGGTCGCCCGACTCGACGCAGATCGCCTACGTCGGCAAGGGCGAGACCGTCATGGCGGTCAAGGCCGACGGCACCGGCAGGCGCAGGCTGGGCACGTCCAAGGGCGTGTGCCATCTGGCGTGGGCGGCGGGCGGCCGCTACCTCGCGGGCTACACCGGCGAGGCCGACGCCGTCTACCGGCTCGACGTCAGGACCGGGAAGGCCGCCAGGGCCAAGGGCGTCAAGCTGGTCACCCACGTGCAGAGCCTGTCGCCGAACGGCCGCAACGCGGTCGTCGCGGTCCCCGCCGACCCCGCCGCGCTCGGCGACGGGAGCTGGCCTTCGGCCTTCAAACCGGCCGTGGTCGATCTGGTGTCGGGCCGCACCCTCACCCCGGCCGTCAAGGGCCGCCTGATCGGCGCGTTCTACCTGGCCGACGGGCGGCTGGTGGTCCGCGTGGCGGGCGCCGCGCACAACACGCTGGTCGTGCTGGACGCGGCGGGCAAGGAGAGCCGGCGGATCGAGGAACCGGCCAGGGCCAGGACCCAGGCGCTGCTCCAGGTGCTGCCGTAACGTTGGCCCGGTGAACGATTTCTGGTCCACCGTCAACCGGGTCGTCACCGGGGCAGCGGCCTACATCACCGACGAGCGGGGCCGGGCCCTGCTCGTCAAGCCCAACTACCGCGACCACTGGTCCTTCCCCGGCGGCATCATCGACGCGGGCGAGCACCCGGCCCAGGCGTGCGCCAGGGAGGTGGCCGAGGAGCTCGGCCTGGTGCTGGAGGTCGGCAGGCTGCTCGCCGTGAGCTGGGTCGACGGCCTGGCCTACGTGCCGTACGCGATGGTCAACTTCCTGTTCGACTGCGGCGAGCTGCCGTCCGGCGCGGTGATCACCTTGCAGGCCGAGGAGCTGGACGACCACGGCTTCTACACCCACGAGGAGGCCGCCCGCCTGCTGCCCGCCCACGGCCACCGGCGGCTGCTGGCGGCCGCGCGGGCGCGGGCCTCGGGCGGGACGGCCTACCTAGCTCCCGGCGAGGACCGGCTGGTCGGCCAGGAGGGCTGAGGGCAGGAAGACCATCGCGGTCAGGCCGCCGTACGGCGAGGGCGCGAGGGTGACCTTGATGTCGTGCCGGGCGGCCAGCCGGCCGACCACGAACAGGCCAAGCCGGTCGCTCTGCGCCAGGTCGAACTCCGGCATCTTGGCCAGCCGCTCGTTGAGCTCGTCCAGCTCGACGCGGGGCAGGCCGAGGCCGCGGTCCTCGATCTCGATCATCAGGCCGTTCGGGGTGCTGGAACTGCGCACGTCCACCCTGGTCTGCGGGGGTGAGAAGAGGGTGGCGTTCTCGACCAGCTCGGCCAGCAGGTGGGCCACGTCCGTGACGGTCGCGCCGAGCAGCGCGGCCTGCGGCGGCGGCAGGATCTCGACGCGCTCGTACTCCTCCACCTCCGCGACGGCCGCGCGCAGCACGTCGAGGATGGCCACCGGGTTGCGCCAGCCGCGGCCGGGGGCCTGGTCGGACAGGATGATCAGGCTCTCGGCGTGCCTGCGCATGCGGGTGGTGAGGTGGTCCAGCTTGAACAGGTCGGCCAGCAGGTCGGGCTCCTCGGTGGCCCGCTCCATGCTGTCGAGCTGGAGCAGCTGGCGGTGCAGCAGCGACTGGTTGCGCCGGGCCAGGTTCACGAAGACCTGGCTGACGCCGTGCCGCAGCCTCGCCTGGTCGACGGCGGCCTCCACGGCCGTGGACTGCACGTGGTTGAAGGCCCGCACGATGTCGGCGACCTCGGCGGTCTCCGTCCTGACCTCCAGCGGCGCGACCTCGGCGGCCGTGGGCGGCCGGGTGTTCGTGCGCAGCCGCTCGATCAGCCCGGTCAGCCGCACCTCGGCCAGTTCGGTGGCCGCGTCGCGCAGCCCGGCCAGCTCGCGGACCAGCCGCCGGCGGAAGCGCAGCGACAGCAGGATCGAGGCGAGCACGGCGAGCAGGCCCACGCCGCCGGCCACGCCGATCTTGATCAGGATGCTGCCGGCGGCCGGCGTCACCCGGGCCACGATGCCCTCCACGGCCTGGCCCTGGTCGCGTTCGAGCACGGCCCACAGGTTCTGGCCGTCGATCTCCCAGGTGGCGGCGGTGGCGGGCAGGCCGTTCATCGCGGCCTGGCCGCGGATGGCGTCCTCGGCGTCGAGGAACTCCTTGTAGACGGGCGAGGTGGCCAGCTGCTCGTACGGGCCGCGCAGGCCGCCGTCCAGGTGCGAGAGCGCCTGCGAGTACAGCAGCCGCCGGGTCGCCACCATCCCGGTGAACGCCTCCCGCTCGACGGCCTCGACCCGCCCTCTGGCCAGCACCACGACGATCATCGCGCGCTCGCGGGAGACCAGGTCCTTGGCCTCGCCGAGCATGGTGACGGCCCGGGCCTGCCGGTACAGCGACATGTCGGGAACCAGCACCATCGCGTCGTACATGCGGAAGGAGGCGTCCACGATCTGGCTGTAGCCGTCGATCACGGCCAGCGGCGCGACCGTGCCGCCGTCCACCTCGGCGCGGATGCCGGACAGCAGGTCGAGCTTGGCGTTGAGGGCGTCGAGCTGGGTGCGCATCTCGGGTGACATCCCGCGCTGGTCCCTGGCCAGCTTGCGGAAGGCCGCCACGGCCCGGTCGGTCTGCCCGCGCTGCCTGGCCAGCTTGTCCGCGCCGCGGTGGGTGGCCAGGAACTCGACCGAGGCCAGCCGCTCGTCCTGGAGCTCGGCGTTGATGCGCTCCGACGGGGTGGCCAGGTTGGAGGCCAGCTTGTTGATCTCCAGCAGGCGCAGGCCGTCGCCGCCGGTCAGGCCCGCCGCGAACGCCCACAGCCCGACCAGGGACAGCAGCGGCACGAGCAGGAGGATCAGGAGCTTCAGAGCAATGGGACGGCCACGCGTGGGGGGCATGCGACCTCCGGGTGCATGATGAGATCGCCTCGCAGATTACACCCCCCTTTGGAAGGATTTCTGTGCGTCTTCCGCGTTCCACCGCCGGTTGGACCATCGGCGTCTTCGGCGTGCTCGCCCTCGCCCTCGGGCTCGTGGGGCTGCTGTCGCCGAACTCCCTGCTGGTCCTGCTGGGTTTCGAGGTGCTCGACGTACGCCCGTCCGGCGACTACACGCTGGTCTACATGGCGGCTTCGTCGATGGCGGCGGTGAACATGGGGGTGTATTACGTTTTCGCGGCATCCGCCGACTACACGCCGTTCTTCCGGTGGACCGTGCCGTTCCGGCTGGTGACGTTCGCGGTGTTCACGACGCTGGTGCTGACGGGGGCGGCGCCGGGCGAGTTCTTCGGCGTGGGGCTCTGGGAAGGCGTGGGAGCGCTGGTCACGGGGTTCGCGCTCTGGCGCGAGGGCAAGCTGCTGCCCTCGCGCCCATGAGCTCACGGCCTGGTGTCGTCGGGGCGGCCGCCGGCCACCAGCCGGTCGCCGTCCACTCGTTCGTGCGCGGCTCGCTCGCTCGCGACCCGTTCGTGCGCGACGCGCCCGTCCGTCACGCCGTCCGCGGCGCTGTCCGTGGCGCCGACCGTCGCGCCGTCGCGCGCGGCGCGGTTGCGGTCGCGTTCGAGCCGCCGTTCGAGGTCGCGCTTCTCGTCCTCCAGGCGGGAGACCCGGTCGGACGCCTCGGCGCGGGCGGCCCGCAGCCTGCGGCGCTTCCTGGCGGTCCTGCGCGACCCGGCGCCGATCAGCCAGATCCCCGCCAGCAGGGCGGCCGCGACGACCGCTCCGGCGATGAACATCTGGACGTGGTCGAGCTGGTAGGTGTTGCCAAACAGGATGTACCTGGAGCTCTCCTCCGTCGCCACCAAGGCGACGGCGCCGCCGGCGAGCAGGACCAGGATCAGACCCAATAAGACCATCCGAACTCACCCCTTGTCGTCAGAGCGCGTTTCTTCTGCCCTGACGAGGACGGGGTATGCGCATGATGGCGGGTATGAGACCCGAGCCCGGCCAGGTGCTGCACTTCTCCGAGGACCCGACCATCGAGCGGTTCGTGCCCCATGTCGCGCAGACGTCCTCGCTCGGCGAGCCGTACGTGTGGGCGGTCGGCCACGACCGCTGCCCCGATTACTGGTTCCCGCGCGCCTGCCCGCGGGCGATGGCCTGGCGCGGGCCGGACACCACCGACGAGGACGTGGCCAGGATCGCCGGCGCGGGCTGCGGCGACCGGGTGCACGCCGTCGAGTACGCCTGGCTCAAGGCCATCATGGACGTCCGCCTGTTCGCCTACCGCCTGCCCGCGGCCGGGTTCGCGCCGATCGGCGACCCCCCGCACGCCGTGGTGTCGAGGGAGCCGGTCGTGCCGATCGGCCCGCCGGAGCCGGTGGGCGACCTGTTCGAGCTGCACGAGCAGGCCGGGATCCAGTTGCGCGTGCTGGACAACCTGTGGCCGTTCTGGCACGAGGTGACCGGCAGCAGCATGTGCTTCAGCGGGATCAGGCTGCGGAACGCGCGTCGATGAGCGCGGTCAGCTCGGCCACCGGCATCGAGGCGGGCGGCAGCTTCTCGCGGGCGACCCGGTTGGCCTCGCGGCGCAGCACTTCGTTGACCGGCGTGGGCACGCCGTGCTCGCGGCCGAGCAGGACGATCTCGCCGTTGAGGTAGTCGGCCTCGATCGAGCCGCTGCCCCTGGCCAGGCTCTGCCAGGACGACCCGCCGCCCCGCCGGACGCCTTCGATCGGGACGACGTCCACCTGGTGGCCGCGGACCCGGCGCTCGTCCTCGGGGGTGGAGTAGGGGATGCCCGCGTGCTCGAACACGCCGATGGCCTCGGCGCGGGCCCGGTCGGCGAGCTCGGCCATGCCGTCGGCGTGCCCGACGAGGGCCTCGACGGCGTTGCCGAGGTTGTTGAGCAGCTTGCCGTGCTTCCAGCGCATGACGTCGGGGGTGGCGCGGGCGAGGAGGCCGTGTTTGCCGAGGTCGTCGGCGATCTGCCCGGCGAGGTCGTCCACACCCTGGGGATAGCGCCCGACGTGCAGCAGGCCCGAGTACGGGTGGCCGTGGGCGGCCACGACGCCGGGTTCGAGGTGCTGGGACGGCAGCCACACGCACATGCCGTAGACCCGCTCGGACCTGCGCAGGACGGTGCGCTCGTTGGCCACGCCGTTCTGCGCGCACACGACCGGCAGGTCCGTCGGCCAGGGATCGAGGGCGGCCAGGGTGTCCTGGGACTTGGTGGCCAGGATCAGCACGTCGTCGTCGCGGGTGGGGATCGGGCCGGAGGCGGTGGGGATGCGCAGGGTCTCGTCGGAATCGGGGGTGATCAGGCGGAGTCCGTCACGTTCGAGCGCCTCGCGGTGCGCGCCTCTCGCGACGAGCACGACCTCGTGCCCGCCCTGGTGGAGGCGGGCGCCGATGGTGCCGCCGACTGCTCCTGCTCCGATCACTATGTAGCGCACTGTCCGAGAATGTCACTTCTTACTTGGCGAGCGCCACCTCGGTCTGCG
Organism: Nonomuraea sp. NPDC049684; assembly: GCF_044465345.1. NCBI lineage: Bacteria > Bacillati > Actinomycetota > Actinomycetes > Streptosporangiales > Streptosporangiaceae > Nonomuraea > Nonomuraea sp. NPDC049684. Next base: position 104,962 of record NZ_JBITLO010000005.1, read on the forward strand.
GCATGAGAGCGGTCCCGCGCGTCCGCTCGCGCATGATCGTCTTCAGCACGCGCCAGCCGTCGCGCACCGCGTGCAGGTTGCTCGCGCCGTGGATCCGGGAGCGCTCGTGGCTGGGCACCTCGTGGATGACCAGGCCGGCCTGGGCGGCCCGGACGTTCATGAGGGTCTCGATCTCGAAGCCGTCGCAGTCGAGCTCCATGACGTCCAGGTGGTCGCGCCAGAAGGCGTTGTAGCCGTAGCACAGGTCGGTGAAGCGGGTGCCGTACAGCATGTTGGTCAGGCCGGTGAGGAACTTGTTGCCCAGCGACCGGATGGGGCTGAGGTCGTCGGAGCCGCCGCCGGGGGCGTACCGGGAGCCCTTGGCGAAGTCGGCGCCGTCGATGAGGGTCTCGACGAACGAGCGGATCTCCTTGCCGTCGGTGGAACCGTCGGCGTCGATCATGACGATGATGTCGCCACGGGCGGCCTGGAAGCCCTCGATGAGGGCGTTGCCCTTGCCGCGCCGGCTCTGCACGACGACCCGGAGGTCGGGGCGCAGCCTGCGCGCGACGGCGATGGTGTCGTCGGTCGAGTTGCCGTCGACCAGGATCACCTCGTCGATCCAGTCGGGCAGCGTGGCGAAGACGTGGGGAAGGTTCTCGGCTTCGTTCATCGCGGGGACGATGACACTGACACTGGCGGCGAAGGGCTGCTTGTTCATGGGTACAAGGTGCACCTGCACACATGCAGCCCACTTGACACTGCCTTGCAGTGATCCTACTTATATGCGATCTCCACCGACCAATGCCTCGTCCGCCCGCGCGAGGATCTCCTCGACGGTCTCGGCGGGGGACTGGGCGGAGGTGTCCAGCCACAGGCCGATGCGCGGCGTCCCGGCCCGCAGGGCGGCGTCGAGCTGGGCGATCGTCCAGGCGCCGTAGCCGGTCTTGGCGCGTTCGCGCTCGCGGCGCTCGACGGCGGCGGCGTCGGGGGCGAGCACGACCACCCTGAGCGGACGGGTGCGGATCCACCGGGTGAACCGCTCCAAGTCCTCCCCAAGAACCACATCTTGCACAATTGCTGTAAATCCGGCGTCGAAATACAAGTCCGCCGTCTGGGCCGCGTGGCGGTAGCGCAGGTGCAACTGGCGCGCCGCCTCCTCCTCCGACCCGGGCGTCATCTCGGCCCGGCCGCCCACGACCATGCGGCGGAAGGTGTCGCCCCGGACGTGGGCCGACCGCGGCAGGCGCTCGGCCAGCGCCTGGGCGACCGTGGACTTGCCCGCGGCCGAGATCCCGGTGACCAGGACGACGCCGTTCACCCGCCGACCAGCTTCCGCACCCGGTCGGCGCCCACTGCCATGATCAGCGTGGGCAGCCGCGGCCCGGTGTCGCGGCCCACCAGCAGCCGGTAGAGCAGGACGAAGAACGCCCGCTGGGCCGCCTTCAGCTCCGGCGTGGGCTTGGCGTCGGCGTCAAGGCCGGCCTGGAGCTTCGGCACGCCGTAGACCAGGCTGGTGAGGCCGTCGAGCGTCCAGTCGTCGAGGCCGTCGGCCAGCAGGCGCAACGACTCGCGCTCGGTCTGGCCGAGGGAGTCGAGCAGCTCCTGGTCGGGCGTCTCGCGCACGCGGGTGCGCTGGTCGGCGGGCAGGTGGTCGGCCACCCAGCGCTGCGCCCGGTCGAGCCGGGGGCGGGCCTGGTCGAGCTCGCCGACGGCGTCGAGGTCGCGCAGGATGCGCAGCGCCTGCTCGTCGTGGCCGGTGGTGATGTCGAGGACGGAGGCCAGCGTGCGGTAGGGCACCGGGACCGGCGTGGCCGGCAGCGGCCCGGCGGCGGTGCCCACGGCGCGGGCGTGGGCGGCCAGCTCGGCGGGTTGGGCCTGGCCGGCGGCGACCTTGCGGGCCAGGGCGTCCCACTCGTCGTAGAGGCGCTGGATCTCCTGGTCGAAGGCGATCTTGAAGGACTGGGCGGGCTTGCGGCGGGCGTACAGCCAGCGCAGCACGGGCGCCTCCATGATCCCCAGGGCGTCGGCCGGGGTCGGCACGTCGCCCTTGGAGCTGCTCATCTTGGCCATGCCGGTGATGCCGACGAAGGCGTACATCGGGCCGATCGGCTGCTCGCCGCCGAACACCTCGCCGACGATCTGGCCGCCGACGATCCAGGCCGAGCCGGGGGAGTGGTGGTCGACGCCCGACGGCTCGAAGACCACGCCCTCGTGCGCCCACCGCATCGGCCAGTCGACCTTCCACACCAGCTTGCCGCGGTCGTGCTCGGCCAGGCGCACGGTCTCGCCGAACCCGCACTCGCAGGTGTAGGCCAGCTCGGTCGTCTCGTCGTCGTACGCGGTGACCTTCGTCAGGTCGCGCTCGCACAGCTCGCAGTACGGCTTGTACGGGAAGTAGTCCGCCACCTCCCGGCCGCCGTCCTTGGTCCGGTACGCCGCCAGGATCGCGTCGATCCGCGACCGCTCGCGCACGGCCAGCAGGATCTGCTCCCGGTAGGCGCCCGAGGTGTACTGCTCGGTCTGGCTGATGCCCCGGTAGTCGACGCCCAGCTCGGCCAGCGCGGCGGTCATCGGCGCCTTGAAGTGCTCGGCCCAGTTGGCGTACGGGCTGCCCGGCGGGGCGGGCACCGAGGTCAGCGGTTTGCCGATGTGCTCGGCCCAGGACGGGTCGACGCCCGCGGGCACCCTGCGGAAACGGTCGTAGTCGTCCCAGGACAGCAGGTGCACGCAGTCGAGGCCGCGCCGCCTGATCTCGTCGGCGACGAGGTGGGGGGTCATGACCTCGCGCAGGTTGCCCAGGTGGATGGGGCCCGAGGGGCTGAGCCCGGAGGCGCAGACGATCGGTTTGCCCGGGGCGCGACGCTCCGCCTCGGAGATCACCTCGTCCGCGAACCTGGAGACCCAGTCGGCCTCTGCACTTTCCGCCATCGAGCCATTGTCGCGGCTCGCCCGGGTCATACGCGAACCAGCCGAAAATCCGGTGCGTCACCGATGAGCCCTCCAGTAGCCTCCCGCGCATGACGCCACCCCGTGTACGTCCGCCCTTCGTGGCCGACGAACGTACCCAGCTCGTCGGCTGGCTGGACATGCAGCGCGCGATCGTCCACTGGAAGTGCGAGGGGCTGGCCGAGGCCGACGCCCACCGGCCGGTGCTGCCGACCTCGCCCCTGATGACGGTGGCCGGCCTGGTCTCCCACATGCGCTGGACGGAGCACTGCTGGTTCGAGGTGCTCTTCCTGGGCGGCACCGCCGAGGGAAACCCGCAGTTCCAGGACGAGCCCGAAGACGCCGACATGCTGGTCGAGGGCGTCACGCTGGCCCAGCTACTCGACGACTACGCCAAGCAGTGCGAGCGCTCCAACGAGATCGTCGCCGCCCACTCGCTCGACGACGTCGGCAAGCACCCCGACTTCCGGTCGGCGGCGTCCTCGCTGCGCTGGGTGCTGATGCACATGGTCGAGGAGACCGCCAGGCACGCCGGCCACCTCGACATCGTCCGAGAGCTGGTCGACGGGAGCAAGGGCTACTACTGACCCCTCACGCGCCCAGCACGTCCGCCGGGTCGGCGACGATCCGCTGGATGATCAGCCCGGCCGCCCCCAGCACCGCCGCGTCGGCGCCGTTGGCCGAGACGACCAGGGCGGGCGGCGTGCCGCGCATCTGCCCCAGCCGGGCCGCCAGCACGTCCCGGGCCGGGGCCTCCAGCCAGGGGAACAGCGGGGCGAAGACGCCGCCGAGCACGATCCTTCCGGGATCCATCAGGTGCACGGCCGACGTGAGCGCCACCCCGAGCGCTTCTCCGGCCCGCGCGCAGGCGGTCAGCGCGCGCCGGTCGCCTGCGGCCAGCGCGTCGGACAGGGCTGCGACCGAGTCCAGGTCGCCGAGCAGGGCGTCCTGGCCCGCGTACACCTCCAGGCAGCCGCGGCCGCCGCAGCGGCAGGCGGGGCCGTCGGGGGTCACGACGACGTGGCCCAGCTCGCCGGCCAGCCCGTACGTCCCCCGGAACACGGTCCCGTCCACGACCAGCCCGGCGCCGACGCCGATCTCGCCGGAGACGTAGAGGAAGTCCGTCGCCCGCGAGCCGAACCACAGCTCGCCCAGCGCCGCCAGGTTCGCCTCGTTGTCGACCGCGCACGGCAGGTCGAGCAGGTCGGCCACCCGTACGTCGCGCCAGCCCAGGTGGGGGGCGTTGCGCAGCAGGCCGTCCTCGACCGTGCCGGGCACGGCCAGGGCGGCGCCGATGATCCGCAACCCGGCCGCCTCGGCCTCCGAGACGACCTCCTTCACCAGGTCGCGCAGCAGTTGCAGCACGTCGGCCGGGTCGGAGCCGCGGTTGTCGGCCGGGCGGGTGCGGCGCAGGCGTACGGACCGGGTCAGGTCGACCACGCAGGCGGCCAGATAGTCGATGTTGACCTCCAGCCCGAGCGCGGCCACCCGGTGCCCGCTCAGCCCCACGGCCACGCCGGGCCGCCCGCGCTCGCCGTCGCGCACCGCGCCCGACTCGCTCACCGCCCCGGCCTCCAGCAGGGCCGCGACCAGGCTGGACACGGTGGTCTTGGTCAGCCCGGTGAGCTCGGCCAGCGCCGCCCTGGTGAGCGGGCCGTGCCCGTGGACGGCCTGGAGTACCACGGCCAGATTGCGGGCACGCATGGAATCATGCCGGACCCCCCTTGACGCCACCATGCATGCCTCCTCAGGATTATGTACAGATTATGGACTAAAGGTAGGGGACGTCAGCAAATGTCATCCTTCACTCCGACACCCGCCGATCGCTTCACCTTCGGACTCTGGACGGTGGGCTGGCAGGCCCGTGACCCGTTCGGCGACGCGAGCCGTCCCGCGCTCGACCCCGTCGAGAGCGTGCACCGGCTGGCCGAGCTCGGCGCGTACGGCGTCACCTTCCACGACGACGACCTGCTGGCCGTCGAGCCCGACCGGGACAAGGCGATCGCCGCCTTCCGCAAGGCCCTGGACGAGACCGGGATGAAGGTCCCGATGGCCACCACGAACCTGTTCACCCACCCGGTGTTCAAGGACGGCGCGTTCACCAGCAACGACCGTGACGTGCGCCGGTACGCCCTGCGCAAGGTCATGCGCAACATCGACCTGGCCGCCTCGCTCGGCGCGACCACGTACGTGTGCTGGGGCGGCCGCGAGGGCGCCGAGTCCGACGCGGCCAAGGACGTCAAGGCGGCACTCGACCGCTACAAGGAGGGCCTGGACCTGCTCTGCCAGTACGTCCTCGACCGCGGCTACGACCTGCGCTTCGCCCTGGAGCCCAAGCCCAACGAGCCGCGCGGCGACATCCTGCTGCCGACCATCGGCCACGCCCTGGCGCTCATCAACGACCTGGAGCACCCGGAGATGGTGGGCCTCAACCCCGAGGTCGGCCACGAGCAGATGGCGGGGCTCAACTTCGTCCACGGCATCGCCCAGGCGCTGTGGCACGGCAAGCTGTTCCACATCGACCTCAACGGCCAGCACGGCCCCAAGTACGACCAGGACCTGATCTTCGGCCACGGCGACCTCAAGAGCGCCTTCTTCCTGGTCGACCTGCTGGAGAACGGCGGCTACGACGGCCCGCGCCACTTCGACTACAAGCCGCTGCGCACCGAGGACCCCGACGACGTGTGGGACTCGGCCGCCGCGAACATGCGCACGTACCTGATCCTCAAGGAGAAGTCGCGCGCCTTCCGCGCCGACCCCGAGGTGCAGGAGGCCCTGCGCGCCTCCCGCGTGGACGAGCTGGCCCGGCCCACCCTCGCCGCGGGCGAGACCTGGCAGGACCTGGCCGCCGACGACTTCGACCCCGAGGCGGCGGCCCGGCGCGGCTTCCACTTCACCCGGCTCAACCAGCTCGCCCTTGAGCACCTCATGGGGGTCCGTGGATGACCAGGCCGCTCAGCGTCCAGCTCTACACCGTCAGGGACCAGCTCGCCGCCGACCGCGACGGCACCCTTGAGCGCATCGCCGGCATCGGGTACGGCGCCGTCGAGCCCTTCGACCCGACCGCCGACCCCAAGGGCTTCCGCCAGGTGCTCGACGACCTGGGGCTCGCGGTGAGCAGCACGCACGCGTACGCGCTGCTCAGCCAGGAGCCCGCCGAGGTCTTCGACGCCGTCGCCACGGTCGGCGCCGACCTGGTGATCATCCCCGGCGGCGTCCCCGAGGCCGAGTTCACCACCCGCGACGGCCTCTCGCGCACCGCCGACCTGCTGAACGGCCTGGCCGAGCAGGCGGCCGGGCACGGCATGCGCATCGGCTACCACAACCACTGGTGGGAGATCGAGCCCAGGATCGACGGTCGGCACGCCATCGAGGCGCTGGCCGACCTGCTCGCCCCCGAGGTGTTCCTGGAGATCGACACGTACTGGGCGGCCGTGGGCGGCGCCGACGTGCCCGCCCTGCTCGGCCGCCTGGCCGGGCGCACGCTCGCGCTGCACGTCAAGGACGGGCCGGTGGTGAAGGGCGAGCCGCACACGGCGGTGGGGGCGGGCGCGATGCCGGTGCCCGAGATCCTGGCCGCCGCGCCGGACGCCTGGCGGATCGTCGAGCTCGACACGTGCGCGACCGACCTGTTCACCGCCCTGGCCGACAGCCACGCCCACCTCACCGCACTGGAGGGCTCATGAGCGGCGGGCCCGTGGGCGTCGCGGTCGTCGGCGCCGGGGTGATCAGCGCCCAGTACCTGCGCAACCTCACCGCCTTCCCCGACGTGCGGGTGCTCGGCGTGGCCGACCTCGACACCGGCCGGGCCGCCGCGGCGGCCCGCGAGCACGGCGTGCCCGCCTCCGGCAGCCTGGCCGAGATCCTCGCCCTGCCCGAGGTCGAGATCGTGGTCAACCTGACGGTCCCGGCCGCGCACGCGGCCGTCGCGCTGGAGTCCCTGCGCGCCGGCAAGCACGTGTACGGCGAGAAGCCGCTCGCCCTGGACATGGACCAGGCGGCCAAGGTCATGGCCGAGGCCGCCAACCTGGGCCTGCGCGTCGGCGGCGCCCCCGACACCTTCCTCGGCCCCGGGCTCCAGGCCGCGGCGCACGCCCTGCGCTCCGGCCTGATCGGCGAGCCGGTCGGGATCACCGTCTCCTTCCAGAACCTGGGGCCGGAGTCCTGGCACCCCGATCCCGAGTTCTACTACCGGCCCGGCGGCGGCCCGCTGTTCGACATGGGCCCCTACTACCTGACCGCGCTGGTCTCCCTGCTCGGCCCGGTCGCCCGGGTCGCGGGCGGCACGCGCAGGGCCCGCGCCGAGCGGGTCGTCGGCTCGGGCCCCAAGGCCGGCACCCTGTTCCCCGTGGACGTGCCCACCCACGTCAACGCCCTGCTGGACTTCCCCGGCACGGCCACCGCCACCGCGACCTTCAGCTTCGACTCGCCCGTCAGCCGCAAGCTGATCGAGGTGATCGGCACCGAAGGCGCCCTGCTGCTGCCCGACCCCAACACCTTCGGCGGCCCGCTGCTGGTCCGCGGGCCGCACGACGCCGACTGGCGGGAGCTGCCCGTCGCCGCCGACCAGGCCGGGCGCGGCATCGGCGTGCTCGACCTGGCCCGGTCGCTGCGCGCCGGCACGCCGCACCGGGCCTCGGGCGAGCTGACGCTGCACGTGCTGGAGCTCATGACGGCCATCACCGAGTCGGGCGAACGCGCCGAGTTCCGCCCGATCACCTCGGCCGTGACGGCCCCCGAGCCCCTGCCCGCCGGCTGGGACCCGTACGCCGGCACGCTGTCCTGACGGGACGGCTCTAGAAGAGCGGCCTGGCCAGCCGGATCGTCAGGATCCGGCTGGTCACGCCCGAGTCCACCAGGCGGCCGTCGGCGTCGAAGGTGCCGAGGCCGAAGTCGTTGTCGTTGGCCACGGCGAGCGTCACCGGGTCGAGCAGGGCGACGCCCTCGATCTTGCCGGGCAGGCCGGGGATCGCCGCCAGGTCCACGGCGAGCGTCTTGGTGGCGACGGTGACGTTCGAGGGCAGCGACGCCTCCAGCGAGGGCGTGGTGGCCGGGTCGTCGTGCCGGCCGCCGAGCAGGTTCGTCGCCCGGCGCAGGTCGACGGTGTAGAGGCGGGCCACGGCGTCGGTGCGCTCCTGGAGCAGCAGGCGGCCGGGGCTCAGCACGTTCAGGGCGGAGATCTTCATGTCGCCCTGCTCGGCCGCCGGGTCGAAGGCGGCCACGTTCTCCATCGTGTAGGCCCACTCGCCGGTCGGGCGGCCGGTGCGCAGGTCAACGCGCAGGATGCGGGCCGTGCTCGACGCCTTGCCGGTCTTCTTGTCGGGGTTGGCGAGCGGGCTCTGCACGGCCAGGTACAGGGCGCGCTCGGCCTGGGAGACGCCGAGCGCCTCGATGCCGCGGTTCTGCTGCCGGGTCGCCAGGATCGCGGGCAGCGTCTCGTGGACCGGGTAGCCGGCGCCGGTGAGCTTCAGGCCCTTGGGGACGTACCTGGCCTGGACGCGGCCGTCGCCCGCCACGTGCAGCAGCGAGGGGGAGTACTCGTCCACCAGCCAGAAGCCGCCGCGGCCGTCGGTGACGACGTCCTCGGTGTCCAGGCCGTTCGGGTCGTAGGGGAGCTGCGTCAGGCCGTCCCAGGTGTAGGGGATCTCGTCGTGGCCGGACTGGTTGGACAGGCCGGTGATCGGGGTGCCGTCGGAGGTCTTCAGCGGGATGCTCTCCACGATGCGGGCCGTGTCGTGCCGCACGGCCACGCGGACGATCGCCGGCGCGAACTCCGGCACCGGGAACGTGCGCCGCTTCTCCCCGTTGACCTTGGGCTCGCCGTTCGGGCCGCGGTCGGTGACCATCCAGTACTCGCCCGCGCGCCTGGCCGGGAACAGGCCGCTGCCCAGGCCGCCCAGCTTGACGCCGCGGGAGTCCTTGACGATGTCCGGCTCGAAGGCGGCCAGGTCGGGGGCGGGCAGCGTCACGTCGGACAGGACGCGGGGCTGCCGTCCCGAGGCGGCGTCGGCGGGCGCGGCGACGGCGGTGGCGAGGGCCGCGCCGACGGCCAGCATGGCGATGAACGAACGAGACATGACGCTTCCCTTGGCAGCAAATCTACAGATAAGGGTCGAAAGGTATCCACGCTGGATGTCCTGCCGCTGAAGGGCGCGTGAATTCGTCATACGACATCCCACGAAATTTCACGACGATCGGTGACATGTCGTACTAGGCGGCCTTCAGGGGGCTTCCTAACGTGGGAGCCGTGACCCTCATCCGGCGTACGGCCGTCGCCGCGGCGGCCGCGCTCATCTGCTCGATGCTGCCCGCGCAGGCCGCCCGCGCCGACGGCGCCTACACCTGCTTCCTCGGCTGGATCGACCACGGCACGATCTCCGGCCAGGACTGCGAGGGCGTCGGCTACGTGAACGTCAACGTCACGCTCATGGCCGGCCCCGACCCCGGCACGTACCTGTGCCGCACGGCCTTCTCCTGGAACGGCTCCCTGTCGGGCGAGGGCTGCACGGGCTGATCCCGCCCATGTCCCTTGCCTGCCGGTGAGGTCCCCGGACCGGCCGTTCCCTTCCCTCTGTTCGGGGCAGAGGGCTGCTCATGACCCAAGACCCTTTTGAACCCCCCGGAGCCGGGCTCATCACCTCCTGGATCGCGCTCCTCGACAACGCCCGCCACGAGAACCGGGTCATCTCGGTACGCCTGCTGAGCGGCGACTCCTTCACCGGCCACGTCACCCGGCGGGGCGACTCCGTCGTCACCGTCGAGTCCTCGGAGCGGACCTCCGGCGTCCGGGAGCACAACCTCGCCATCAGCGCCATCGTGTCGATCACCTTCGAGTCGCCGGCCGGCCCCGGCGGGGCCTCGCCCGCCTGAGCGGCCCGCCGGAACGCCCGGCTGTGTGCCGGACGCGCCGGACGCGCCGGCCTGTCGCACGGGAACGCGTCGTCCCGTATCGTCCGCAGCAGCGACCCCGTCCACGTGAGGAATGATCAACATGTCCCACGATGTGGTACGACGCGTTTTCCAGGTGGTCGACTCGTTCGACCCCGACAAGTTCGCCGAGCTGCTGGCCGAGGACGCCACCCTGGTGTTCGGCAACGCCGAGCCCATGGTGGGACGCGACGCCGTCGCCGCCGGCCTGCGGACGTTCTACTCGACCATCGGCGGCCTGCGGCACCGGATCGTCCGGGACTGGCAGGCGGGGGCCGACACGATCGCCGAGACCGAGGTGACGTACCGGCGGCTCGACGGCAAGGACGCCGCGGTGGTGGCCGTGTCGATCTGGCGCACCGGGGACGACGGCCTGATCTCGGACTATCGCATCTTCGCCGATCTCGCCCCCGTCTACGAGTCGTAGCTGCTTCCCGGTATTCCTGTCGGTATTGTGGACAACTCTGTGCGCCCGCCGGCGGCCACGTACCGACAGGAGAACCGCCATGCCCACCTACGAGCCGCCCACCCCCACCCCGACCGGTACGCCCGCCCCGAGCCCCACGCCTCCGACCCCCAGTGAGCCCCCGACCCCCAGCCCCACGACCCCGTACCCCACCCCGACCCCCACCTCCACGGCAACCCCGTCGCCCACCGGGACCCCGACTCCGACCGGAACCCCCACTCCGACCGGGACACCCTCTCCGACCGGGACACCGACGCCGACCCCGACCGGGACCGGTACCCCGACCCCCACCGGCACCCCGACCCCCACCGCAAGCCCGACCCCCACCGTGACCCCGACCCCGACCACCACCCCCAGTGCGACACCGAGCCCTTCAGGGGTGGCTCCCGCCCTGAGCGCCACCCCCTCGGCCCCCGCTCCGGGCGCGGCCGGCCCCCAGGGCCCCGGGATGCCGACCACCGAGGTGCACGGCACCACCTTCACCAAGGCCGCCGGCGCCTTCCTCGCCGAGCGCACCGAATTCGCGAACGACACCCGCCGCATCCTCGACGCCCTCGACGCACTGGGCGACTTCGCCGGCACCGACGAGACCGCGAACACCTTCAAGAAGAACTACGCGACGGCCCTGGGAAAGGCCGAGACCTACGTCGACGCCCTGCGCGAGGTCTACCCGGCGGTGGCCGACCGCCTGGCCGACATGCGGACCAGCTTCGACGTCGCCAACTGGGCCACCATCGCATCCCTGCCCGAAGTGTCCGACCCGCCCAAGCTCGCCCCCAAGGACGGACAGCTCATCTGACACCCCTGGAGCCCCCGATGACCACCCCCGAAGACCCCACCCCCTACCTCGACGACGAGATGCGCCACCTCCTCGGCCAGTTCCAGGCCGACATCCGCCCGCTTGAGGAGCTGCAGGAGAGCCTCGACGCCGTCCGCGGCCGTGGCGAGGCCGCCGACGGCCAGGTGACGGCCGAGGTGCTGCCGACCGGCGCGCTCGGCGGCCTGCGCATCGACCCGCGGGCCATGCGACTGGGCGCGGACGCCCTGGCGGAGGCCGTCCTGGCCGCCGCGAACGCCGCCGCCGAGGACCTCGCCGCCCGGATGTCCGGCCTGATGACGACCGGCCTGACCCCTTTCGCCGACGAGATCCGGCGCTTCACCCGGGACTGACGACGTGACCGGCACTCAGTACCGGCGCCACCGCCTGAACTGGTCCTGGCCCGCCGCGACCCCCAGCTTGGCGAGCATCTGCTGCCAGGTCGGCAGCAGGCTGACCGGGTCGTCCACGACGTCGCCGGGCCGGTTGAGGGCGTTGGCGGTGGTGCTGAAGATGGTGGACCCGGTCAGGAACACCACCGCGTTACGCGCCGCCGGGTTCTTCGGCAGCACGTTCGCGGCCTTGCCGAAGTTGGCGGGGTCCACGTGGTAGAAGACCATGGCCGCCGCGAAGTTCTTCAGCATGTAGTCGCCGCGGTCGCCCCAGGAGCCGGTGTCCTCGCCCCTCGCGAGCTTGAGCCCGTCGACGACCGCCTGGTCGAGCACGGTGTAGGCCAGGCTGCCCCCGACGGCGTAGATGAACCGCTTGCCCACGGCGTTCTCGAACATCTTGAGCAACAGCCGCGCCTGCGACCTGCGCATCGCCCAGTTGATCATCACCTGGACCTTCTTGTCGATCGCCGGCCAGCAGAAGAACATCAGCAGTTCGATCCACTGGATCATGGCCATCGTGCGCAAGGTGTGCTGGGTCCGTTCCAGCAATTCGGCGTAATCCTCGACCGCGTCCGCCAGGCCGCGGATGTAGGCGGAGACGCGCGGCGGATAGGGCGCGATCTCCTGGTTGAAATACGTCCGGAACGCGTCGATGCCCGCGCCGGAACTCGGCGGACGCCAGACCCGGGCCGCGACCTCCTCGACGTCGTCAAGGCTGGCGTCCACGCGTCCGGCCAGTTGCCGCAGCAACCCCGCGGCCGCCCGCGCCTTCGCCGGATCGCCGTCCGGATAGGCCACGCTCAACATCTGCAGAACCACGCCGCCCACTCCGACGGCGGAGAACATGAACCCCGCCATCGGCAGCGCCCGGGAAGACGGACTCATTCGACAACCCCTTTTGCTGGAATCGACAATCAGTTGTGGGATCATCCCATCAATAACATCGATAACGCCAGTCCCAGATTTCCGCCGCTGTTCACCTGCCGGTCCGGTTAGGGTTTCCGGTCATGAGCCGAACGCCCATCGTCCCGGTTTCACAACTGGCGAGTTACGTGGAGACCGCGCGGGCTTATTACGAACCCCAGATGCAGCTCATGGGGCTCGGCCAGCAGCAGATCGAGCAGCAGTCATTGACCGAGCTGAAGGATTCGCTCGACCGGGTGAACCGGGCCATTGCGCACCCGTCACAGTTCGGCACGCTCGCGCTGAAGATCAGCGCCTCGGCCGGCGCGATAATCGCCAAGACCGGCGCCGAGGCGACGGTCTCGATCGGCGCGCTGCCTATTTTGCTGGAGCGGAAGCGAACCATCATTGACCGTATTCGCGTCGTCTATCCGCAGGAACAACTGCAGGACGTGCAAGAGGTCGTCAGCCGGAAAGTCGACGACCCGGCGGTCCGCGACGAGCTCTACGGGATGATCTCTTCTCTGCTCGCCGAGCAGCGCGCGCTGGCGGAGCAGAGCGCCGCCTCGCAGCTCGACGACATCGACATGGCCCTGCGGGACATCGAGATCAGCGAGCGGAAATGGCGCATGCGCTGGTCGTTCCTCGAACGGGAACCGGTGGCCATTCTCATCGGCGCGGTGCTGCTGATTCTGCTGAGCGTCGCCCTCATCGTCGCGATGTTCACCGCGACCGCGATCCCCGAGCTCGTGGCCAGCGCCTTCCTGCTCATTCTCGGCTTCTTCTTCGGCCAGACGACTTCAGGGGCCCGCGCGAACGCCGACCGGCAGGGCGAAGGCGGCGTCACCGACCCTCGGGGATAGGCGTGGAAGCGGCGCGGTGATCCGTACACAATGGATCATCAACCCTCAATGCGGCCCATGCCCCGGAGGTACGGTGCCCCCCGCCTCGAACCCCGCATTCGATCACATCTCTGCCGGATACCACCCCAATCCCGCGCTTTCGATGTCCCTGCACGCCGACGCCTATACCGACCCGAAATGGCACGACATCGACCAGCAGGCCATCTTCGCCCGTTCGTGGCAGTGGCTGTGTCACGTGGAACGCCTGCGGACGCCGGGCAGCTACGTGACGGGGACGGTGGCCGGCCTGCCGATCGTCGCCGTACGGGACGAGTCCGGCATCCTGCGCGCCTTCTACAACGTGTGCAAGCACCGCGCCCACGAACTCCTGACCGGTTCCGGCGTCCGGCGCAGCATCGTGTGCCCGTACCACGCCTGGAACTTCGACCTGACCGGACGCCTGAGACGGGCGCGCAACACCGGCGGCATGCCCGGCTTCGACCCCTCCACGGTGTGCCTCGACCGGATCAAGGTCACCGAGTTCGCCGGCATGGTCTACGTCAACCTGGCCCCCGACGCGCCTGCGCTGGCCGAGCAGGCCGGGAACCTGGAGGCGGAGATCGCGGCACGGGCCCCGAACGTGGCCGGGCTGACCCTGGCCCGCCGGCTCACCTACGACATCGCCTCCGACTGGAAGAACGTCGTCGACAACTTCCTGGAGTGCTACCACTGCCACGTGGCGCACAAGGACTTCGTGTCCCTGGTGGACATGAGCACGTACCAGGTCACCACGTACGGCATCTACTCCAGCCACATGGCCCAGGCGGGCAGGTCGGAGAACTCCGCCTACGACGTGTCGGGCGCGACGGTCACCGAGCACGCCGTCTGGTGGCTCTGGCCCAACACGTGCCTGCTGCGCTACCCCGGCCGGGGGAACTTCATGGTTCTGCAGATCGTCCCCGACGGCCCGGGACGCACCCGCGAGACCTGGGACTTCTACCTGGAGACCGCCGAGCCCGACGAGGCCGAGCTGGACAGCATCCGCTACATCGACGAGGTGCTCCAGGTGGAGGACATCGCCCTGGTGGAGAGCGTCCAGCGGGGGATGCGCACCCCGGCGTTCACCCAGGGAAAGATCGTCTACGATCCCGACGGCTCGGGCCTGTCGGAACACGCCGTCCACCACTTCCACGGCCTGGTCCTGGACGCCTACCGCCGCCACCTCGAACCACGGCCATAGGACACACGACCCGACGAGAAGGCCGCTTCCCGGCTCCGGAGGCGGCCTTCTCCGTGTTCGCCTGTCACGCCTGCGACCACCCGGACACCTGCTCGGTGCCGGCCGGCGACCGCGCCCGGCTCTGGCTGTACGGCGTGGCCCGGCGCACCCTGGCCAACCACCGCCGCGGCGAGTCCCGCCGGGCGGCCGTGACCACGCGCCTGCGCGCCGAACTCGCGGAATGGACCGACCCGGGGGGCGGACTCGGCGGCGGACCCCGCGGCCGGAGCCGTGCCCGAGACCGCCCGCGCGGCCTTCCTGCGGCTGTCCGCCGACGACCGGGAGGTGCTCTCGCTCGTCGCCTGGGAGGGGCTCGGCAACGCCGAGCTGGCGCAGGTGCTCGGCTGTTCGCGCCTCGCCGTCCGGCAGGGCCTGCACCGCGCGCGAAAGCGCCTGGCCGCCGAACTCGCCGCCGACGACCCCGATCTCGCCCGGTACGGCCCGCGAGCCGTCCGTCTCGCCAAGGAGACCTCATGAACCCGCAGCTCGACGACCTCCTCAGGCGGCTCGCCCCGCCCGCCGGGCCGGGGCTGACGCCCGGCGCCAGGGAGACGATGTACAAGATCATGGAGGAGGAACCCGCCCCGGCCCTGCCCGCGCGGGAGGCGGCGCACGCTGCTCGTGCTGCCGGCCGCGCTGGGCGCCCTCGCGGCGTCGCTGGCCGTCGTCGCCACCCTCGGGCCCGCCTCGGCCGCGGCCCTCGACGTCAAGGAGGAGGGCGGCTACTTCGTCATCGAGGTCAAGGACGTGTTCGCCAAGCCGGAGGCGTACCAGCAGCAACTGCGCGACGCCGGGCTCGACATGAAGCTGCGGCTGTTGCCCTCCACGCCCGGCAGCGTCGGCACGGTCGCCCCGAGCACGGTGGAACCGGACGGGATCAAGGTGATCGACCGTCAGGAAGGCTGCGAGTCGGCGGGCGGCTGCCCGATCAGCATCAAGGTCCGCCGGGGCTTCAAGGGTTCGGCCGAGCTCGTCCTAGGCCGGGAGGCGCGTCCCGGTGAGGAGTACCAGATCATCGGCGGCTTCGACTCGCCGGGCGAGCCCCTGCACTGCGCGCCGTACCACAACAGGCCCGTCAGCGAGGTCCGCGCCCTGCTCAAGGCCCAGGGGGTGGACGTCGAGGCGTTCGACGTCCGCGGCCCCGCCTTCTGGACGAAGGAGGGCAAGGAGACCGAGCCCGTGACCAAGGCGTCGGTCCCGGAGTCCATGCACGTCGTCGGCGGCTACCTGACGATGGCAGGCAAGGCCACACTCCAGGTCAGCGACTCGGACCTGCCCGCCGACCTCGTACAGACGATGAAGGAGAAGACCGGGTGCTGGCCTGAGCAGTGATCGCCATCGCGCTACCCGGAGCCGATCTTGCCCTCGGCGGCCGGCGGGACGGCGGAGAGCTCCGGCCTGCCGGCCGCGCGACAGAGCACGACGACCAGGGCGACGAGCGCGACGAACCACCCGACGAGCAGGACGGGTGACAACTCGCTGTAGCCGTGACCGGCCGGCAGACCGGCCGTGCCCAGACCCGCCACCGCCCAGCGCAACACGTCCAGCAGGGGGGACCTGTGAGCTGTCGCCTCTTGAGCGCATCCGGGTCATGAGCGCGTCCACGATCAGCCAGACGGTGACCAGGCCGCCGACCGTGGCGGCGGTGCCGATCACGTACCTGATCGGCTCGTACGTGGGCGTGCCGCCCGTAAGACGGCCACCAGCGAGACGGGGATCATGCCCACCGCCCACGCCTGGGCCCTGGCGAAGGCGACGTGCTTCTGGACTCCCATACCGCCTTCCTCAAGCCGGACCGCAGCCGGCTCGTGGTCATCAGCGACTACGGCCAGCTCGTCGAGACCTACGACCTCTCCACCCGCAAGCGCATCCACCGCGTGCGCCCCCGCCTCCCCGGCGGGGACGCGATCGAAGCAGGCCGGGGCTGGTCGACCAAGGGCCCCTTCCAGGTCCTCCGGGAGAACGCGGGGGCGGGGGAGCGCGGAACCTTCTACCTCGACCTGGCAACCGGCAAGACCCGGTACGTCAAGAACGGCTTGCCAGACGGCTACCGACCCGCGAACCAGTAGAAGAACCGACACGGATCTGGCGATGTGCGTAGGCAGGTGGTCCCACCGAGTTCCCGGGCGGCGTCCTTCGCTTTGTTCATCATGGAGACGGGGGAAACCGCCAAGGTTATGTTGAAGGCGTGGAGCTCATAGAAGAACGTGAGTGGGATGCCGGCGCGCACGGCGCCGAGAGTCCAGCGCGGCGAGGCGAATGCACGTGGGGAGCACCTTGCCCGAATGAGGCAACCCGAAGCGTCCTGGTGCGTGATGCCGGCGGAGAGAGTTGGTGGGCGGTGTGCGACCGGCACTTCGCCGACTCTCCGGTCTTTCGGCAGGCGTAACACATCGACATGTGGGCCGGGAGCGGAAGGCAGGGCGGCATGAGCGACGCCGATGTGAAGCAGATCGCCGCGTTGCTGAGAGAGCGGAACGGCGTCGACGAGAAGATCGCAGCGACCATCCGGCGTCCCATGACCGCGGGCCATCTGGGCGAGTGGAGCGCAGCGCAAGTCTTCGGAATCGAGTTGGAGAGATCCGCCGTGGCCGCCGCGGTCGATGGCCGGTTCACGTCCGGTCCATTGCGTGGCCGCACTGTCAACGTGAAGTGGTATCTCAAGCGCGAGGGCCTGCTGGACGTCACCGAGCGGACGGAGCTCGACCACTACCTCGTGCTGACGGGGCCTGCATCACCGGCGGCGTCGTCGCGAGGCGGCACTCGTCCTTGGTGCATCGAGTCGGTGTACTTGTTCGACTCCAAGCAGTTGCTGGCGGAGCTCCGTGCGCGCGGAGTCAAGATCGGAGTCGCCTCCAGCGTTCGAGCAGCGCAGTGGGCGGCAGCTGAGATCTACCCGAGCGCAAATAGCCCGGCACTTTCAGTGACCCCGGAGCAAGCGGACCTGCTGCGACTGTTCGCACTTCGATGAGGCTGTCTGGCAGCGCGATCCTGGACGGGCAACGCTCCCAGCAGGCCACCGCCGCCGATGATGGCCTGCCGGGTGTTACGCAGCCTGTCGTCTGGGACGCATGTCGAACATGTAGAAGAAGAGCAGCAACACGTAGAACACGAGCGCGCCGATCGCGCTGAACGCGCCGATGACGGTCGCGACGAGATAGAGCACCGGCCCCATGCCCCAGCGGAATCGCAACGAGCGCGCCTCGGCCGGAGTGATGTGCCCGCCGAGGTGGCGGTGGCCTGACGAGGCGTACCACCACACGGCGTTGTAGAAGATGCCGCCGATCACCAGCACGATTCCGTAGAATACGGCGGCCGTCTGGGTGCCGTGGTCGGCGTGCAGCGTCTCGGCCAGCACATGCGTGGGGAACGGCAGGAAGGCGACATCCATCAGGAGGAGCACGTTGAGGGCCAGCAGCGGGCCGTCAGTCCTGCGGATGAAGTGGAACATCCGATGGTGGTTCATCCAGATCATGCCCACCAGCAGGAACGTCACCATGTAGGCGAGGTAGGACGGCCACAGGCCGATCAGCGCACCACCGGGGTCCTCTTCCCAGCCTTCGGGCAGCCGGATCTCAAGCACCAGCAGGGTGATGGCGATGGCGAAAACGCCGTCGCTGAACGCCTCCAGGCGCCCGGTGCTCATCACGGAAGAGTCATCGCTCACGCCGCGTATCGTAGCGAGGGGATCAAGTCGCCCGATGACAGGCAGTTCGGCGGATTTCTCCTGCTGGCCGGTACCCGGTGCACCGTAGCGTCTCAGCGGCACGGCGAGGCCGAACCCGGTAAGCCCACCGAAAGACCTCAACCCAACCTCTCGGGTTCGGCCATCCCGAGCATCGGGACCGCAGCGCTGCTGGCGAGCCGACCGGGCACGAGGTGACACCAAGACCCGCCGGTCACACCGAACGCAGGAACGTTGACACCCCGCCCGACGGACGCGGCGAACGTATCGACTTCCAGAAGCAGAAAAGGGCCTGACCCGCTAAGCGGATCAAGCCCTCTACCTGGTCAAACGGCGTCGGGGTGGCGGGATTTGAACCCACGACCTCTTCGTCCCGAACGAAGCGCGCTGCCAAGCTGCGCTACACCCCGGTGCACGCCCGTTCTGCGCGTGCTTGAGAAAGTCTAGCGGACTTCGCGGGTACTCGTGACCGCCTCAGCGTCGCGGAACCAGCGTGAGCAACGTCGCCTCCGGGAAACACGCGAAACGGGCCGGTGCGTACGGCGAGGTGCCGAGGCCGGCGGACACGTGCAGCCAGGCGTTCTCGTGCCGGCTCAGGCCCTTCACGCGGGCACGGTCGATGCCGCAGTTGGTGACCAGGGCGCCGTAGAACGGGACGCAGAGCTGGCCGCCGTGGGTGTGGCCGGCGAGCAGGAGCTGGTAGCCGTCCTCGGCGAAGCGGGTCATGTTGCGCGGCTCGGGGGAGTGCATGACGCCGAGGCGGAGGTCGGCGTCGGCGGGGGCCGGGCCGGCGACCAGGTCGTAGCGGTCGCGGGAGATGTGGGAGTCGTGGATGCCCGCCACCGCGACGTCGAGGTCGCCGATCTTGACGCGGGCGGTGGTGTTGTTCATGTCCAGCCAGCCCTCGGCGGCCATGCCGGCGCCCAGCTCCTCCCAGGGGAGGTTGGGGATGTGCTGGCGGCGGTCGTTCTTCGAGGTACGCCAGAGGTAGCGGGCCGGGTTCTTCGGCTGCGGGGCGTAGAGGTCGTTGGACCCGTAGACGAACAGGCCGGGACGGGACAGCAGCGGCTCCAGGGCGTGCAGGAGCGCGGGGACCGCTTCGGGGTGGGCGATCGAGTCGCCGGTGTTGACCACCAGGTCGGGCTCCAGGGCGCCCAGGGAGCGCACCCAGTTGATGAGCATCGTGCGCCTGGGGGTCAGGTGCAGGTCGGACAGGTGCAGCACGCGTACGGGACGCCGCCCGCGCTCCAGCACCGGCACGTCGAAGCGGCGCAGCCGGAACCAGTTGCGCTCCACGACGGAGGCGTAGCCCAGCCCGGCCAGGCCGAGACCGATCATGGACAGGGGCACTGCGACGGCTTTCCTCACGTACTCATGATGCCTGACAACGGGCACGAGCCGTCCCGGCAGACGGCAAGATGGACCGCATGAGCGCAATGAAGGACAAGCTGAAGGCCGATCTCACGGCCTCGATGAAGAGCCGGGACGAAGTCCGTCTCCGGACGATTCGCATGGCTCTGGCGGCCGTGAACGTCGAGGAGGTGGCGGGCAAGGAGGCCAGGGAGCTCAGCGATGACGAGGTCATCAAGGTGCTGACCAAGGAGGCCAAGAAGCGGCGCGAGGCCGCCGAGGCGTTCCAGAACGCCGGACGCACCGAGCAGGCCCAGGCCGAGCTGGACGAGCAGGCGGTGCTGGAGGAGTACCTGCCGGCGCAGCTCTCCGACGAGGAGCTGGCCCAGATCGTCGATGCGGCCGTGGCCGAGACCGGCGCGTCGGGGCCGCAGGCCATGGGGCAGGTCATGAAGGTGGTCAACCCCAAGGTCGCGGGCAGGGCCGAGGGCGGCCGCGTCGCCGCCGCCGTCCGCGCCCGCCTCACCGCCTGACCTCCCGGCACAGCCCATGGCGGTGGTTCGGGGGAGTGGCGCCCCCGGCCTCTAGGGCGGTCGGGACCGGAGTGCGGCGTTCGTCCGGGACGCGTCGGGAGCGGTTGCCGGGGACGGGTGGCTGAGGAGCGCCCCCCGGAAGCCCCTGGGAAGCCCCCGGGCGGCCCCAGGGATGCCCCGGAAGCCCCCGGGAACGCCTCTGGGGGCGTTGTGGGAGGGGCTGGGCGGCCATAAGAGGCATTCGGTGGCGAACCGGTGCCCGGGGCCGCCCAGTGTCTCTCAGCCCCCAGTGCCTCTCAGATGCCCGGCGCCTCTCAGATGCCCGATGTCTCTCAGCGCCCGATGTCTTTCAGCGGCGGGTTCGGGTTGCCGGGGCGGTGAAGCCGGTGTTGGCCTGTCCGCCGTCGCCCAGCCCGCCGCCGAACCCGTTGCCCGGCCGCTGCCAGTCGCCCGGCCCGCGCCCGTCGCCGCGTCCGTCCCCGCCGCCGTCGCCGCGGTCGTTGTGGTCGCCGAAGAAGTTGTCGAACGGATCGCCGTCCCCGGGCCCCTCGTCGCCACCGCGCTTCTTCTTCTTGGGCTTCGGCGCGCACTTGTCGGAGCAGCCGCCGAACCGCGAGTGGTCCACCGGCGTGAACTCCGCCGGCTCCACCCCCTTGAGCGCCTGCATCATCGACTGCTTCCAGATGGGCCCGGAGATCGAGGCGCCGTACACGTACGGGAAGTACTGCCCCCCGATCGTGACCCCGATCAGCTTGTGGGTGGAGGCGCCGCGCGGGTCGCCGAGGCTCACGGCCGAGGACAGGTTCGGGGTGTAACCGGCGAACCACGCGGACATGTAGTCGTCGGTCGTTCCGGTCTTGCCGGCCGCGTCACGTCCGATGCCGCCGACGCCGCTCATCGTGCCCTTGGTGAACACGCCCGACAGGATGCCGCTGACCGCGTCGGCGACCTCCTCCTCCATGACCTGCGAGCACTTGGGCTTGTACTGCTTGGCGGCGCCGTTCCTGTCCTTGATCTCGGTGATGGCCAGCGGCTTGCAGTACTGGCCGCGCGAGGCGAACACGGCGTAGGAGTTGGCGATCGTCACGGGGTCGACCTCGTTGACGCCCAGCGTGAACGTCTCGACCTCGCGCAGCTTGCCGCCGTCGGCCCGCTTGACGCCGAGGCGCTTGGCGAGCTTGACGACCTTGCAGAGCCCGACCTCCTGCTCCAGCTTGAGGAAGAACGTGTTCACCGAGCCCCACGTGCCGGTCTGCAGGGTCTTGAAACCGCCGCCGCCCTCGCTGGAGTTGTGCGCGGTGTGCGAGGGGTCGCCGACGTTCTCGCCCTTGCAGTCCTTGAAGGAGTTGTAGCCGCTCGCGGTGAACCCGGCCGGCGAGGGGAAGCCGTCGCCGTACTTCAGGCCCTCCTCCAGGGCGGTGGCCAGCGTGTACGCCTTGGCCGTCGAGCCCTGCTGCAACCCGCGCCCGCCGCCGTGCGCGGCGTCGGCGACGACGTTGTAGCTCATCTCGTTCTTCTTCTTGCTGCCGCCGAACTTGCGCGAGGCCGCCATCGCCTTGATCTCGCCGGTGCCGGGCACGACCATGGCCTGCGCGGCCACGGGCTTGTCCTTGGGGCTGACGTACTTCTTGATGGCCTTCTCGGCGGCCTTCTGCATCTTGGGGTCGAGCGTGGTCTTGATCGTCATGCCGCCGCGCTGGAGCAGCTTCCTGCGCTCGTCCTGGTTCTTGCCGAAGTCGTCGTTGTTGAGGATCTCGTACTGGACGTAGAGGCAGAAGTACGGGAACTTGCTGGCCTCGCAGCCGCCGGGGAACTTGACGTCCTTGTAGCCGAGCTTCTCGGCCTTGGCCGCGTCGGCCTCCGCCCGTGTGATCTTGTGGATCTCGGCCATCCGGTCGAGCACGGTGTTGCGGCGCATCAGCAGCCGTTCGCGCGACTCGGGGCCGACGTTGGGGTCGGTGCGGGCCGGGTTCTGGACGGCGCCGGCGAGGGTGGCGGCCTCCGACAGGTCGAGCTCGGAGGCGGGCTTGTCGAAGAAGCGCCTGGCCGCGGCCTGGATGCCGTGCGCGCCCGCGCCGAAGTAGGCGATGTTGAGGTACTTCTCCAGGATCTGCTGCTTGCTGTACTTGCGCTCGATCGCCATGGCGTACCGCAGCTCCTGGAGCTTGCGGGACATTGTCGGGGCGATGGCCGCCTGCTGCTCCTCCGGCGTCTCGGCCTTGTTGACCAGCACCTGCTTGACGTACTGCTGGGTGATCGAGGAGCCGCCCTGCATGACGCCGCCGCCGGTGAGGTTCTTCACCAGGGCGCGGGCGGTGCCCTCGACGTCGATCGGGCCGTGCTCGAAGAAGCGGAAGTCCTCGATCGCGATCAGCGCGGTCTGCATGATGGGCGCGACCTTGTCGAGGGTCACGGACTGCCGGTTCTCGTAGTAGAACTGGGCGATCTGCTTGCCGTTGGCGTCGACCAGCTTCGTGCGTTCCGGCAGCGGGGGTTCGTCGAGTTCCCTGGGCTTGAGTTCGAGTCCGTCCATGGCGGTTTTGGCCGACACGCCCGCCCCGCCGACCGCCGGCAGCGCCACCGCCGCCGCCAGCACACCCGCCGCCGTCCCGGCGATGATCAGACGCAGGACGCTGAGGAGCGGGTGGGAGCGGTCTTTGCCCTTCGCTTGCACGCTCCCAAGGGTACGTCGAAACACTGTCCTTATCGGTAACACGACACCATTTCGCCTTGACTGGGAGGGGTGACTAGTCATTCCCGGTCAACAGTCCGGCGAGAAATTGGTCCTCTGGGGTCTGTCGGCCCGAACGTGAAGTTGCGTACGTTCATCCTCTGCGGCAACTGAATACGGAGGCTCGGCGCCCGCGCCCGTCGGCCCCAAATGACGACTGACCACCTAAGGGGAGTGGGGTCGAAAAATGTGGATCACGGATTGGACCTCCCGTGCCGCCTGTAAGGGTGCGGACCCGGACGCGCTGTTCGTCCAGGGCGCCGCACAGAACAGGGCGAAGCTGATCTGTCGAGGATGCCCGGTCCGTACCGAATGCCTCGCCGATGCGCTGGACAACCGCATCGAGTTCGGGGTGTGGGGCGGTATGACCGAACGCGAACGCCGCGCGCTGCTCAGGCGCCGGCCCGACGTGGACTCGTGGCGCGACCTGCTCGAGTCCGCGAAGGAAGAGTACGAACGGACCAATGAGCTGATCGCGGGCTGATCGAGCCCGCGGAGGGAGAGCACGGCCGGCGCCGCCCGTCGGCCGTGCTCTCTCTACGCGCTCGCCAACAGGTTCCCGATCTGCCGCAAACCGGCTAGGTCGTGGACATCTCCGGACATCGCACGTACCTGTGCCACGGGCACCGTGGGATGAGCCGAGACGAAATGCTCCTGCTCGCGGCTCTCGCGAGTGGCGAGTTGCATCCGGCCGGTGTGCAGCCGCAGCACAGCGGCCGTCAACTCGTGTTCGCCCCTGGTCTCCAGGTCCTCGGCCGCGGCGGCGCTGCGTGCCGCCGACAGCGCCGAGCCGGGCGACACGTGCACCCGGTTCACCACGAGCCCGGCGAGGGGCATGCGCTCCTCGGCGAGCCGTTCCACGAAGTACGACGCCTCCCTCATCGCGTCGCGCTCCGGCGCGGCCACCACGAGGAAGGCCGTGCCCGGCGCCTGCAGCAGCTTGTACGTCATCTCGGCCCGCTGCCGGAACCCGCCGAACACGGCGTCCAGGGCGGACACGAACGTCTGCAGGTCCTTGATCACCTGCGCGCCGAGCAGCTTGGTCATCGCTCCGGCCATCAACCCGAACCCGGCGTTGAGCAGCCGGAACGCGCTGCGTCCGCCCGCCTTGGCGGGGGCGGTGAGCAGCCGGATGAACCGCCCGTCGAGGAAGCGGCCGAGCCGCTCCGGCGCGTCCAGGAAGTCCAGCGCCGACCGCGAGGGCGGCGTGTCCACGATGATCAGGTCCCACTCGTCGGAGCGGCGGAGCTGGCCGAGCTTCTCCATCGCCATGTACTCCTGCGTGCCCGAGAAGCTGGAGGACAGCGACTGGTAGAAGGGGTTCGACAGGATCTGGCGGGCCCGCTCGGGGTCGGCGTGCGCCTCGATGATCTCGTCGAACGTGCGCTTCATGTCGAGCATCATGGCGAAGAGCTGGCCGCCGCCCTCGGGCGAGCTGACCAGGCGCGGGGTGTTGTCCAGCTCGGTCAGGCCCATCGACTGGGCCAGGCGGCGCGCCGGGTCGACGGTCAGCACCACCGCGCACCGGCCGCGTTCGGCGGCGCGCAGGCCGAGGGCCGCGGCGGTCGTGGTCTTGCCGACGCCGCCGGAGCCGCAGCAGACGATGATCCGGGTGCCCTTGTCGTCGAGGATCGCGTCGACGTCGAGGGGGATGGGCTTCTTCACGCTGCTCCCCGGTGGGTGCGGAGGACTTCGGCCAGCTCGTACAGGCCGGCCAGGTCGACGCCGTCGGCCAGCAGCGGCAGCTCGACGCGCGGCAGGCCGGCCTCGGCCAGCGACTCGCGCTCGGCGTGCTCCAGCTCGGTGCGGCGGGCGTGCTCGACGACCTCCTCGGCGAGCGCCTCGGCCATCGCGGCGGCGTCGGAGGTGTCGGCGAGACCGGCCGCCTTGAGCCCGAGCGCCAGCTCGCCCACGTCGAATCGGCCCTTGACAGCCATGTCAAGAGCGGCCTGTGGAAGCAGTGATTCACGGACCATGTTGATGAAAACGCAACCTGCGGGCAGCCCGGCCGAGCGCAATTCGGCGACCCCGTCGAGGGTCTCCTGCACCGGCATCTCCTCCAGGAGGGTGACGAAGTGCACCATCGTCTCCCTGGACTTCACGACGCCGTTCACGAGGTCCGAGTGGTTCTTGATCGGTCCGACCTTGGCCAGGCCGGCGACCTCCTGGGTGACGTTCAGGAAGCGCGTGATGCGGCCGGTGGGCGGCGCGTCGAGGACGACGGCGTCGTAGACCCGGCGGCCGTTCTTGCCGCGCCGGCGCACGGCCTCGGTCGTCTTGCCGGTGACCAGGACGTCGCGGAACCCGGGGGCGACGGTGGTGGCGAAGTCGACGATGCCCATCTTGGTCAGCGCGCGCCCGGCCCTGCGCATGCCGTAGAACATCTCCATGTATTCGAGCATGGCCTCTTCGGGATCGATGGCCAGCGCGTACACGTCGCCGCCGGAGGGCGCGACGGCGATCTTGCGCTCCTCGTAGGGCAGCGGCGGCAGGTCGAAGATCTGGGCGATGCCCTGCCTGCCCTCCACCTCGACGAGCAGCACCTTGCGCCCGCCCGCGGCCAGTGCGAGGGCGAGGGCGGCGGCGACGGTCGTCTTGCCGGTGCCGCCCTTGCCGGTGACGACGTGCAGCCGCACGTCGCCCCAATCCGTGTCCGGAGAGTCCACGTTTCGAGGCTACCGAACGGTTACTTGTCGAAACCCGACGGCCACCGTTTGATTGCTCACATTGTGGTCACCGCCCCACGTATGGGTGGGGTGACAGGCCGGGAAGCGGCTTTCCATGAGATCGTCATGCCATGAAGAAATGGGAGTACCTCACCGCTCCGGTGCTGATCCACAACACGAAGATGATCCTCGACAACTTCGGGTCCGACGGCTGGGAGCTCGTCCAGATCGTCCAGGGCGCCTCGCCCGAGCAGCTCGTCGCCTACTTCAAGCGGGAGAAGGCATGAGCCCCGAGGAGCGGATCGCCGAACTCGGGTACGAGCTGCCCCAGCCGGTGACGCCGCTGGCCGCGTACGTGCCGACCGCCCGTACCGGTGACCTCGTCTACACCTCCGGCCAGGTGCCCATGCTGGAGGGCAAGCTGCACCAGACCGGCAAGCTCGGCGTCGACCTCGGCGTCGACGAGGGCAAGGCGCAGGCGCGCATCTGCGTGCTCAACGCGCTGGCCGCGCTGAAGGCCGAGCTGGGCGAGCTGTCCCGGGTGCGGCGGATCGTCAAGGTCGTGGTCTTCGTGGCCAGCGCGCCGAGCTTCACCGAGCAGCCCCAGGTGGCCAACGGCGCCAGCGACTTCCTGGCCGAGGTGTTCGGCGAGGCGGGCAAGCACGCCCGCAGCGCCGTGGGCGTGGCCGCGCTGCCGCTGGACGCCCCCGTGGAAGTGGAGCTGATCGCGGAGGTCTCCTGACCATCAGGATGTGTCACCATGACCGAGTGATGTTCTAGTAGGAGGTCAGGTGGCCGGTCTTCCCCTTCCCGACGAGCTCGCCGCGCGAGCCAGAGAGATCATCGCCGGGCGGCTCGCCCCCGTCCCGGCGCGCGACGCCGCCACGGTGGTGATCCTGCGCGGCTCGGGCCCGCGCGGCGGGCCCGAGGTCTACCTGCTCCGGCGGAAGTCCACGATGGCCTTCGCGGCGGGCGCCTACGTCTTCCCCGGCGGTTCCGTCGATCCGCGCGACACCGACCAGGCGGTGGCCTGGGCCGGGCCGTCCCCCAAGGAGTGGGGCGAGGTCTTCCACGCCGCCGAGAACGTCGCGCGCGGGCTGGTGTGCGCGGCCGTGCGGGAGACGTTCGAGGAGTCCGGCGTGCTGCTGGCGGGGCCCGGGCCGGACAGCGTGGTCGAGGACACCACGGGCGACGACTGGGAGGCCGACCGGCTGGCGCTGATCGACCGGAGCCTGGCCTTCGCCGACTTCCTGGCCAAGCGGGGCCTGGTGCTCAGGTCCGACCTGCTCAAGCCGTGGGCCCACTGGATCACGCCGGAGATCGAGCAGCGCAGGTTCGACACCCGGTTCTTCGTGGCGGTGCTGCCCGAGGGCCAGCGCACCCGTGACGTGGGCGGCGAGGCCGACCACGTGGTGTGGCGGCGGCCGGCCGAGGCGATCGAGCTGTGGCGCGCGGGTGAGATCTTCCTGATGCCGCCCACCTCCCACACGCTCACCGAGCTGGCCGGGCACGACAGCGTGGCGTCCGTGCTGGCCGAGGAGCGGCGGATCACCGCGATCCTGCCGACGGCCATGGAGGTCGAGGGCGAGATGAGGTTGATGACGCCGTGAGCGGCCTGCACATCCCGCTCGGCTCGCCCGACGGCTCCCGTACCGAGCACGCCGAGAACCTGCTGGCGCCCAACCCGTCCGCCATGACGCTCGACGGCACCAACACCTGGGTCATCGGCACCCGTGACGCGGTCGTGGTCGATCCGGGGCCCGACGACGAGGCGCACCTGCTGCGCGTACGCGACCATCTGGGCGAGCGGCGGGTCACCCAGATCCTGCTCACGCACGGCCACGCCGACCACAGCGGCGGCGCCAAGCGGTTCGCCGAGCTGGTCGACGCCCCCGTACGAGCCCTAGACCCGCGCCACCGGCTCGGCGACGAAGGGCTCGGCGACGGCGACGTGATCACGGTCGACGGCCTGGAGCTGCACGTCTACGGCACGCCCGGCCACTCGTTCGACTCGCTGTGCTTCTGGCTGCCCCAGGACCGGGCCATGCTGACCGGCGACACCGTGCTCGGCCGGGGCACCACGATCATCGCCCAGGACGGCGGCCTCGGCGACTACCTGCGCAGCCTCGACCGGCTGCGGGCGGCGGCCGAGGGCCTCGGGGCGCGGGCGCTGCTGCCCGGCCACGGCCCGGTGCTGCCCGATCCGATCGCGGCCCTCGACGGCTACATCGCCCACCGGCGGCAGCGGCTCGACCAGATCAGGGCGGCGCAGGCGCGGGGCGCGCGCACGCCGCAGGAGGTCGTCGAGATCGTGTACGCCGACGTCGACAGGTCGCTCTGGCCCGCCGCGGAGGTCTCCGTACGGGCCCAGCTCGACTACCTGGAGCGGTTGTAGAGCCGATCCATGTCGAGGATGACCACGGCCTTGGCCTCGATGCGCAGCCAGCCGCGCTGGGCGAAGTCGGCCAGGGCCTTGTTCACCGTCTCGCGCGAGGCCCCGACGAGCTGGGCCAGCTCCTCCTGGGTGAGGTCGTGGTGCACGCGCATGCCGTCGTCGGTCTTGGTGCCGAACCGCTCGGCCAGGTCGAGGAGCTGCTTGGCGACCCGGCCGGGCACGTCGGTGAAGACCAGGTCGGCCAGCACGTCGTTGGTGCGGCGCAGCCGCTGGGCCAGCGCGCGCAGCAGGTGCAGCGCCACCTCGGGACGGCCGGTCAGCCACGGGCGCAGGTCGTCGTGGCCCAGCCCGGCCAGGCGCACGTCGGTCAGCGCCGTCGCCGTGGCGGTGCGCGGACGCGGGTCGAACAGCGACAGCTCGCCGAACATCTCGCTCGGGCCGAGCACGCTCAGCAGGTTCTCGCGGCCGTCGGGCGAGGTGCGGGAAAGCTTGATCTTGCCTTCGAGCACGACGTAGAGCCGGTCGCCGGTCTCGTTCTCGTGGAAGAGGGTCTGTCCCTTGGACAGCTGGACCTCGGTGATGCTCGTCCGCAGCGCCGCGGCGCTCTCGCGGTCGAGCGCGGCGAACAGGGGGGCCTTGCCCAGCACATCTTCGGTGTTCACTCTGCCTCCTCTGCTGCCATTGTGACTCACCCCACTCCGGGCGGCACACACAGGCTATGGGAATGCCCGGGTTAGCCCGGGATTGCCCTGTTGTGTTGCGCACTGAAGTGTATGAACAAATCGGGTGACCTGCTTACTTCCGCAGGAGGTCGTCCACGGAGGCGACCGCCGTCGCCATCGTGTGGCCCAGCAGGACGCGTACGACATGGGCCGCCGAAGGGCGGCCGGCCGGCTCCGGACGGCGGCACCGCTCGACGACGCCGCGCAGCGGCTGCGGCAGCGGGCCGGACCCGCTCGCGAACCTCACCAGCTCGGCCCAGTCCCGCACGTCGGCGGCCTGGCCACCGCGGCCGGGCGAGCCCTGCACGCCCACCAGCACCTGGCCGCGCGTGCCGAGCGCGACGTTGTCCGGGGTGAGCCGCAGGCCGGCCACGCCGTGAGCGTGCATCCTGGCCATGGCCGCCGCGCTGCCCAGCGCCAGCCGGTGCAGCGCCGCGCCGCGCAACGGTCCGCCCGCGCGGACGAACTCGGTCAGTGACTCGCCCTTGTGCCGATCGCCCATGGTCGCCGCCCTCCAAGCCGCCAGGTTGTACGCGAACGCGGCCTGGAAGGTTCAACCGTTCCCATAGTCTTGCGGCATGGCCACGAACGCGGCGGGGCGCAAGCCGGAGACCCAGCTCGCCCTGGTACGGCGGGCCCGCAAGATGAACCGCATCCTCGCCGAGACCTACCCCGACGCCCACTGCGAGCTCGACTTCCGCAACCCGCTGGAGCTCCTGGTCGCCACCATCCTGTCGGCCCAGTGCACCGACAAGCGGGTGAACATGGTGACCCCCACCCTGTTCGCCAAATACCCGACCGTCGAGGACTACGCCGCCGCCGACCGCGCCGAGATGGAAGACATCATCCGCTCGACCGGCTTCTTCCGGGCGAAGACCAACAGCATCATCGGCATGGCCCAGGCCGTGTGCGAGCGTTACCGCGGCGAGGTGCCCGGCCGGCTGAAAGACCTGGTCACCCTGCCCGGCGTGGGCCGCAAGACCGCCAACGTGGTGCTCGGCAACGCGTTCGGCGTGCCGGGGCTGACCGTCGACACGCACTTCCAGCGGCTCGTGCGCCGCTTCGGCTGGACCGAGGAGACCGACCCCGTCAAGATCGAGCACGTCGTGGCCGAGCTGCTGCCCCGCCGCGAGTGGACGATCTTCTCCCACCGGGTGATCTGGCACGGCCGCCGCATCTGCCACGCCCGCCGCCCGGCCTGCGGCGTGTGCCCGCTGGCGAACCTGTGCCCCTCCTTCGGCGCCGGGCCCACCGGCGAGGCGGAGGCCGAGAAGCTGGTCAGGCCCGGCCCCTTCTCCTGATCCCCGAGCCGCGGGAAGTGATCGAGGCCGTGCCGTGTTGGAGGTTGGCGTGACAGAAGTGCCCGACTGGCTCGAACGGCTGGCGGCGCGGGCCGCGCGTATCACGGTCCCCCGATACCTGCGCCCCCCGGCCGACGGCGGGCGCCTGGCCGCGGTGCTGATGCTGTTCGGCGAGGGCCCGCTCGGCCCCGACGTGCTGCTCATCCAGCGCAGCTCGCGCGGGCGCAGGCACGCGGGCCAGCCCGCCTTCCCCGGCGGCGGCGTCGATCCCGGCGACGGCGGCCCGGTCGGCGCGGCCCTGCGCGAGGCGGAGGAGGAGACCGGCGTCGATCCGCGCGGCGTCCGCGTCCTCGGCACGATGCCCGAGCTCTACCTCGACCACAGCGACAACCGGGTCACCCCGGTGTTCGGCTGGTGGCACACGCCGTCCGCCGTGCACGCGGCCTCGCCCGACGAGGTGGAGTCCGTGGAGCGGGTGCCGATCGCCGAACTGGTCGATCCGGGCAACCGGGTCATGTTGCGGCACCCCAGCGGGCTCGCCGGGCCGGCCTTCCACGTGCGCGGCATGCTGGTGTGGGGGTTCACCGCGATGGTGCTCGACGCCGTGCTGCGCGAGGGCGGCCTCGAACGTCCCTGGGACCAGGCGCGGCTGGAGGACCTGCCGGCCGAGGTCGTCCGGCTGGGCCTGCGCGAGCGGACCACTCCGGCGCCCTGACGCGAGACGCCGGGCCGGGGTCACTCCGGGGCTCTGAGCGAGACGCCCAGCGAGGCCCAGTCGGCCACGTCGGCGTCGTCGTCGGCGGCCAGGGTGCGCAGCATCTCCAGGCCGGCCCGGTCGGGCGGATCGCCGAGCACGTGCTGCAGCGCGTACGCCGCCCCGTACCGCACCCGCGCGTCGCCGTGACAGGCCAGGTCGATCACCGAAGGCAGCGAGCGGGGGTCGGCCAGGTGGCCGAAGGCGATCAGCACGGAGTACAGGACCATGGCGTCGTCCTCGCTGGCGGCCAGGTAGCGCAGCACCGGCAGCGTACGGTCCACGAACGGCCGCAGCATGCCCATGATGTCCACCCCGAGCAGGCGCTCGGCCACGTTGTCCGCAGCGCACAGGCGGCGTGCCTCGATGAACGACTCCAGGTCGGCCCGCTGGCGCAGCTGGCAGATCACGTGCCAGCGCAGCGGGCCGTCCGGATCGGTGTCGCTGAGAGCTGCCTGGATGAGATCGCGCACTGTTCCCTCGGCCGGCGGCATACCGCTCAAGATAGCCAGGCGGGTGACGCCGTCCTGGCGGAAGACGTGCACACTTGACCGTATCGCTGGTTACCTTTGAAGCGTGCGCGGTGATCTGCTTGACCTCATATTGATCGGCCTCGTGATCGCCTTCGGCGTATCCGGCTACCGACAGGGCTTCATCATCGGCGCGATGAGCTTCGTGGGGTTCGTGGGCGGCGCCGTGCTCGGCATCTTCATCGCTCCGCCGATCGCCAAGGCCGTCGTCGACGGCGACACCCCGCAGGCGCTGCTCGCGATCGTGATCGTCTTCCTGGCCGCCACGATCGGCCAGTTCGCCTCCTCCACGGTCGGCGCGGTCGTGCGCAGCCACGTCACGTGGGAGCCGGCCAAGATGGCCGACGCGGTGGGCGGCACGTTCGCCAGCGCCCTGTCCGTGCTGGTGATCGCCTGGCTGATCGGGTCGCTGATCGTCTCGACGACGTTCACCCCGCTGGTCGACCAGGTCAAGAACTCCGCGCTGCTGACCACCGTCGACGACGCGATCCCGCAGGCCGCGCGCAACTGGCAGCAGCCGTTCAAGAAGTTCGTGGACAGGTCGGAGTTCCCGCCCGTCTTCGACGCGATCGGCGCCGACACGCTGATCGACGTGCCGCCGCCCGCGCAGAGCATCCTCCAGGGCGCCAAGCTGGGCCGGGCCCAGCGGGCCATCGTCAAGGTCCAGGGCAACGCCGAGAGCTGCAACAAGCACATCGAGGGCACCGGCTTCGTCTACGCCAACGACCGGATCATGACGAACGCCCACGTCGTCGCCGGCGTCACCCGCGATCTCGAGGTCATCGACTACAAGAACGTGCGCCACCCGGCCAAGGTCGTGCGCTACAACCCCCAGCGCGACATCGCGATCCTCTACGTGCCCGGCCTCGACCTGCCGCAGCTCACCTTCGAGGCCGACGGCAAGCGCGGCGCCAACGCGATCATCGCCGGCTTCCCCAGGGGCAAGGGCTTCACCGCCGAGCCGGCCCGCATCGGCGGCCGCCTCGACGCCGAGGGCCCAGACATCTACCACGGCAGCAACGTCCGGCGGAAGGTCTACGCGATCCGCGGCAAGGTGCTGCCCGGCAACTCCGGCGGCCCGCTGCTCACCGTCGACGGCCGCGTCTACGGCGTGATCTTCGCCGCCGCGGTCAGCGAGAAGGACACCGGTTACGTGCTGACCGCCGAGGAGGTCGCGCCCGACGCCGGCCAGGGCAGGAACGACACCTCCGCGGCCAGCACCCAGGAGTGCGACTAACCGGGCAGCTCGTTCAGGACCAGGGCGATCGCCTCGCCGGGGTCGCTGTCCTGGGTCAGGCCGGTGGCCGCCCTGCCGACGGCGTCGTAGTCGCCGCCGTACGCCTGCGCCCTGGCCGCGCCGCGGCTGAACAGGGTGACCGCGCCGCGGCCGTTGCCGCGCTGCAGGTGCGTCAGGCCGACGCAGATCTGCGCGAGCCCCTGCCACAGCTCGCGCTCCTCCTCGGGCGCGCACTTCCAGCGGCCCTCGAAGACCTCGTGCGCGTTGAACGGCAGCCCCTCGGCCAGGAAGCGCCGCGCGTCGGCGAGCGCCTGGTCGGCGGTGGGGGCGTAGTCGTCGGGGACCCGGTCGACGCCGGGCGAGCCGTAGGGGAGCGGCCTGCCGTACGCGTCGCGTGGCCTGGCGTTGCGCGGCTTGCCCTGGGGGTCGCGGTCTCTCATCGCTCGCGGGGCTTCCTCATCGGTCGGGCTCGGGGTCGGCCAGCCAGCCGAGCAGCTCGGTGTCGAACACGTCGGGGATCTCTTCGTGCGGGAAATGGCCGGCGCCCTCGAACAGCCGCCAGCGGTAGGGGGCGGCGACGTACCGGCTGGAGCCCTGGGCGGTGCGGGGCAGCACGCAGGGGTCGAGCGCGCCGTGCAGGTGCAGCGTCGGCGCCTCGATCTCGGTACGCATGACCCTGGCGTAGCGGCGGCCGTCGGGCCGGAGCTGGGAACGGCCGAACCAGCGGTGGTACTCCAGCGCCGAGTGCGCCACGGCGGGGATCCGGAACGCCTCCCGGTAGGTGCGCGCGGTCTCGGCGTCGGGCCAGCCGGGCGCCGACCAGCCGGCCAGGATCCGGCCGACCAGGGCGGCGTCGTGCCGGGTGAGCCGGCGTTCGGGCAGCAGCGGGAGCTGGTAGCCGAGCGCGTGCCGGCCGGCCCTGAACTGGGCGGGGTCGGTAACCAGCGCGTTGCGCAGCCGCAGCGGGTGCGGCGCCGAGACCACGACCAGCCGGCGCACGCACTTGGGGTCGAGGACGGCCATCGTCCAGGCCAGCAGGCCGCCCCAGTCGTGCCCGACGACGACCGCGCCGGTCTCGCCGAGCGCGCGGATCAGCCCGGTGGCGTCGGCGGCCAGGGTGGGCAGGTCGTAGCCGCGCGGCGGCTTGTCGCTGCCGCCGTAGCCGCGCAGGTCGGCGGCGACCGCCCGGAAACCGGCGCGGGCGAGGGAGGTGAGCTGGTTGCGCCAGGTCCACCAGAACTGCGGGAACCCGTGCAGCAGCAGGACCAGCGGCCCCTCACCGGCCTCCACGACGTGGAAGCGGGTGCCGCCGGCGTGCACGGCCCGGTGCGTCCACGGACCGTCGATCTGGACGACCGTCTCGTCAGGTGCCATCACGGCTCACCGGCTGGCCCTCGGGGCTGGGCACGGGAAGCGGCTGCTCCTCCGGCGTCGCGATCTCCTTGAGGCCCTTGATCGACCTGGCGGTGCGCTTCATCCCGGCCAGGCCCTTCAGCCGGCGCACGCCGACCAGCACCAGCAGGCCCGCGGCCACCAGGTAGAACACGGTCACGATGAGGAAGGCCAGCCAGTTGGGCAGCCACTGGGCCAGCACGTACGCGATGGTGAACGAGGCCAGGATCAGGCACAGGTGCGCCATGAAGGCGGCGGCGGCGAACAGGCCCGCGGCCATGCCCACCCGCTTGGCGTCGAACTTGAACTCGGCCTTGGCCAGCTCGATCTCGGAGCGGACGAGGTCGGAGATATGGCTGCTGGCCTGGGCGACCAGCGAGCCCAGGGATTCTTCCTCGGGAGTCTGCGGCATGAACGTCTCCTATCGAGGCCTGGTGGCCGTGTCAAACATCCCGTACTGACGGCTGGGCGCCACCGAACACGCCGAGGACGCTGCTACTCACAGAACTACCCGATCGCCCACGATAACGCCGTCCGGCGCAGACAGCTGAGGCGCATGCCCGGTTCGGGCATGCGCCTCAGCTGACGTGCGGCCTGATCAGTCCTCGGACTTGGCCGCCGGCAGCTTCTCGGAGATGAGGTTCATCACCGTGCTGTCGGCCAGCGTGGTGACGTCGCCGATGCTGCGGTTCTCGGCCACGTCGCGCAGGAGGCGGCGCATGATCTTGCCGGAGCGGGTCTTCGGCAGCTCGGGCACGACCAGGATCTGCCGCGGCTTGGCGATCGGGCCGAGCGTCTTGGCCACGTGGTCACGCAGCTCGGCGGCGATGTCGTCGCTCTCCTCGGCGCTGCCGCGAAGGATCACGAACGACACGATGGCCTGGCCGGTCACCGGGTCGGTGGCGCCGACCACGGCCGCCTCGGCGACCTTGGGGTGGCTGACCAGCGCGCTCTCCACCTCGGTGGTGGAGATGTTGTGGCCGGAGACGAGCATGACGTCGTCGACGCGGCCGAGCAGCCACAGGTCGCCGTCCTCGTCCTTCTTCGCGCCGTCGCCGGGGAAGTACATGCCCTCGAAACGCGACCAGTACGTGTCGATGTAGCGCTGGTCGTCGCCCCAGATCGTGCGCAGCATGGCGGGCCACGGCTCGCGCACCACAAGGAAGCCGCCGCCGCCGTTGGGCACGCTGTTGCCCTGGTCGTCGACCACGTCGGCGTTGATGCCCGGCAGCGGCCGCATCGCCGCGCCCGGCTTGGCCGAGGTGACGCCCGGCAGCGGGCTGATCATGATCGCGCCGGTCTCCGTCTGCCACCAGGTGTCCACGACCGGGCAGCGGTCATGGCCGATGTTCTCCCGGTACCAGACGTAGGCCTCGGGGTTGATCGGCTCGCCGACCGAGCCCAGGACGCGCAGGCTGGACATGTCGAACTTGGCGGGGATGTCGTCGCCCCACTTCATGAACGTCCGGATCGCGGTGGGGGCGGTGTAGAGGATCGTGACCTTGTACTTCTGCACGATCTCCCAGAACCGGCCGCGGTGCGGGGTGTCCGGGGTGCCCTCGTAGATGACGCTGGTCGCGCCGTTGGCGAGGGGGCCGTAGACGATGTAGGAGTGGCCGGTGACCCAGCCGATGTCGGCCGTGCACCAGTAGATGTCGGTCTCGGGCTTGAGGTCGAAGACCGCGTGGTGCGTCCAGGCCGTCTGGGTGAGGTAGCCGCCGGTCGTGTGCAGGATGCCCTTGGGCCGGCCGGTGGTGCCGCTGGTGTAGAGGATGTACAGCGGGTCCTCGGCGTCGTGGGGCTGGGCGGTGTGCTGGTCACTCTGGCGCTCGACCAGGTCGTGCCACCACACGTCCTTCTCGCCCACCGCGACGTCCTGGCCGGTACGCCGTACGACGAGCACGTTCTCCACCTGCGGGCACTCGGCGACGGCCTCGTCCACGGTGGGCTTGAGGGCGCTCGGCTTGCCGCGGCGGTAGCCGCCGTCGGCCGTGATCACGAGCTTGGCGTCGGCGTCGTCGATGCGGCTCTTGAGCGCGCCGGCGGAGAAGCCGCCGAACACCACCGAGTGGATCGCGCCGATGCGGGCGCAGGCCAGCATCGCGATCGGCAGTTCGGGGATCATCGGCATGTAGATGGCCACCCGGTCGCCCTTGCCCACGCCGAGCTCCTGCAGGGCGTTGGCGGCCTTGCTGACCTCGGTCTTGAGGTCGTTGTAGGTGAGCGTGCGGCTGTCGTCCTCGGGCTCGCCCTCCCAGTGGTAGGCGACCTTGTCGCCGCGTCCCTCCTCGACGTGCCGGTCGACGCAGTTGTAGGCGACGTTGAGCTCGCCGCCGACGAACCACTTGGCGAACGGGGCGTTCCACTCCAGCGTCGTGTCCCACCGCCTGGCCCAGGTCAGCCGCTCGGCCGCGCGCTCCCAGAAGGCGAGACGGTCGGCGTCGGCCTCGGCGTAGGCGGCGGCGGTCACGTTCGCGGCCGCGGCCAGCTCAGCCGGTGGTGCGAACCGGCGGTTCTCCTGCAGCAGGTTGGACAGCGCCTGGGTCTCGTTGCCAGGGGTCTCCGGGGCCACTTCGTGCTCCTTCTATGGCCAGGTGGGATAGGTCGGCTCCCACTTCACCAGCTCACGGCCTCCCCACACAAGAGGTCTAGACAGGTCTGTACCGATTCGCGTGGGTGGTCGCACGATTATCAGCTCGCATGACAAACGCAATTGAACTGTTGTCATCCTGAAATCAGGAGAATATGCGGTTCGGCGTGGCGGGAAAAAGCGGGGGTCTCCGTAGCGCCTAATCCGTCGGCGGTCCGGTCCATGGCGGAGGCGCAGTGAGGCGTTATCCGGGTGCCGCCGCGGCGCGTGGCGTGGCGCCCTGCGCGGCGATGGTGCGAGCCGTGGCGGGGCGCGGCACGGCGCCTCGTACGGCGGCGGCGTGGCGGATGGTGGGGCATGGTGCGGCCCGTTTCACGGCGGCGGTGTGGTCGCTGGCCGGGCATGGTGTACCCGCCGGTAAGGTCGGTTTCCGTGAGTGACCCATTGGCCGTCATCGCGCGGTTCCCAGGCGTGTCCGAGGCGGTTGACGAGGCGCGGCAGGCCGTCGACCGGCTCTATCGGCACCGCGTCCTGCGCCGGGCGAGCCCGGCGGTGTCCACCGAGTCGTCCCTGCGCGGCGCGCGGGCCTCGGCCGCGATCGAGGGCGCCGACGTGCCGCTGGACGCGCTGCGCCGCGACGAGGTGCACGACCCGCTGGTCCAGGGGGCGCTGCGGGCGTCCGCCGAGATGGGCCGGCTCGGGCCGACCTGGCGGAAGGCCCCGAGGCAGGTGCTGGCCCGCCTGCACACCGTCGCCGCCGCGGGGCTCGCCGACCAGCCCGCATTGGGACGTCCCCGCACGGACGACTCCGCCCCCGACCCGCTCGGGCTCGGTCCCGCGCCGGGGGCCGCGGAGACCGCGACGCGGATGGAGGCCCTGCTCCGGCTGCTGGAAGGGGCGGGCAAGGCGCCCGCGATCGTGCTGGCCGCCGTGGTGCACGCCGAGCTGGCGGTGCTGCGTCCGTTCGGTACGTGCGACGGCGTCGTGGCGCGCTCCGCGGAGCGGCTGACCCTGGTGGAGTACGGGCTCGACCCGAAATCGCTGGTCGTCGTGGAGATCGGGCACCTGGAGCTGGCGTACGCGGAGGCGCTGCGGGCGTACCTGACCGGGACTCCGGAGGGCGTCGGCCAGTGGGTACAACACTGTGCCTCGGCGGTAAGCCTGGGGGTCCGGGAGACGACCGCGATCTGCGAGGCGATGCAGCGGGGCTGACGGACGGGCTGGTCACATAGCTGACGGCGTCTCGTGCGAGACGCCGTCCGCCGGTGCATCACACCGGGTTACCAAGCGTGCACCTCAATCCGTCGGAGCGGGTCAAGCCCGTCACGACGCGCCTCCCGCGGCTGGTCGCGCGTGGGTGCCCGGCTGATGCACCCGGACAAGTGGTCCGTAACACCTTTCTACGTCGGATCCCCCCTGATGGGAACCCCTTAAAGCAAGACCTTTACCGAGCCGTGGAGCGGCCGGGAGGGTTCCGTTGCGGCGCCCGCGAACGCCAACCCGTTACCTACCTGTGACGATTACGGACAGTGATCGCCTTTATGTGATCGTTATGGGATGGCGAAAAAACTTGGCGAAAATGCCAGATTACTGCTCGACGAAACTCGAGTGGATCGGGCAGCATACGGTGGTATCGCCCGAAACTGGAGCGACTGTGTGAGGGATTGCTTTGCAACTCTCTTGCCATGCTCCGGTGAAGTGATGAAAGCTTTCTTCTGAAACGGGACCGGCTCTACCCCCCCGGAGCCGGACCGATCAGGCGACCCCCGCTCTCCCCCCCGGCGGGGGTCGCCCTTTTTCCGGCCCAGGTCGTCCTGGGCCCACCGGTTGTCCACAGGACGCACGCGCCTTCGCGCCGCCGTCCACAGAATCCCGTTCGCCCTCTCGCGACGTCCCTCCTCACCGGCAGGGTTGGCCTCCCACGCCCCCGGCAAGAGGAGGACCCCGTGCACCGCCCCCTGGTCATCACCGAGGACCACGACCTCCTCGACGACCTGGTCCGCATCGCGGCCGCCGCCGGCGCCCAGCTCGACGTGGCCCACACCCCCGCCGGCGCGCGCCCTCACTGGAACCTCGCCCCCATGGTCGCCGTCGGCCCCGACCAGGCCGACGCCCTCTCCGCCACCTCGCCGCCCGCCCGCGACCAGGTGCTCCTGGT
This sequence comes from Nonomuraea sp. NPDC049684, assembly GCF_044465345.1. Classification (NCBI taxonomy): domain Bacteria; kingdom Bacillati; phylum Actinomycetota; class Actinomycetes; order Streptosporangiales; family Streptosporangiaceae; genus Nonomuraea; species Nonomuraea sp. NPDC049684. Next base: position 143,560 of record NZ_JBITLO010000005.1, read on the forward strand.
GACCCGCGCCCCCGACGACCCCGACACCTGGCGAAAATGCGTGGCGGTGGGCGCCCAGGCCGTCCTACGCCTCCCCGGCGACGAACGCCACCTCGTGGAACGCTTCGCCGACGCCATGGAGCCCGAACCCCGATCCGGCGCGGTCACCTGCGTCATCGGCGGCCACGGCGGGGCGGGCGCGAGCGTCGTCGCCGCCTGCCTGGCCCTGCGCGCCTCGGGCGACCGCCTCCGTACGCTGCTGGTCGACGCCGACCCGCTGGGCGGCGGCATCGACGCGCTGCTCGGCCACGAGGAGGCGGCGGGCGCCCGCTGGGGCGACCTGGTGGCGAGGGAGGGAAGGATCAGCTCCAGCGCCCTGCAGGCGGCGCTCCCGTCGTTCGGCGACCTCGCGGTCCTGTCCTTCCACCGAGGCGAGGTGGCCGCGATCCCGCCCCAGGCCATGCGCTCGGTCCTGGAAGCGGGCCGGCGCGGCTTCGACCTGATCGTCGTCGACCTGCCACGCCATCTCGACCCGGCCGCCGTGGAAGCGCTCACCAGGGCGACCACGACCCTGACGGTCACCACGGCGGACCTGCGCGGCATCCTGTCCACCGTGCAGGTCCTGGGCGAGCTGCGCAAACACACCTCCGACGTGCGGGCCGTCCTCCGTCCCGGCGTCCTCGACGAGGAGACGGCCGCGGCGTCCCTCGGCATCCCCGTCGCCGCCCACCTGCCCGACCATCCGAAGCTCACCGCCACCCTCAACCGCGGCGAGCTGCCCAGGCTCGGCCCGCGTACGGTGCTCGGCACCCTCTGCGCCGCCCTTCTCCGCGACCTGCTTCCGGCATGAGCGCCGCCGAGGAGGTCTCGCCGGAGCTCGTGGAGGCCGTCCGCGTCCGCCTGGCGCGTGCCGGTGTCGAGCCGACGGCGGCCCAGGTGGCCGTGGCGCTCCGGGCCGAACGCTCGGTCTACGGAGACGCCGAGATCCTGGCGGTCGCCCGCGCCCTGTGCGCCGACCTGATCGGAGCAGGCCCGCTGGAGCCCCTTCTGGCCCGTCCCGACGTCACCGACGTCCTGGTCAACGGCCCACGCGAGGTGTGGATCGACGACGGCGGCGGCCTGCGCCGCACCTCGGTCACCTTCACCGACGACGGGGCGGTCCGCAGGCTGGCCCAGCGCCTCGCGGCCGCCGCCGGTCGCCGGCTCGACGACGCGTCCCCGTACGTCGACGCGAGGCTGGCGGGCGGCGTCCGGCTGCACGCCGTACTGCCGCCGATCGCGTCCGGCGGCACCTGCGTGTCGCTGCGCCTGCCGCCGCGCCGCACCTTCACCCTGTCCGACCTGGTGTCGGCCGGCACGATCGCCCCGGCGGCCGTCCCGGTGCTGACGGCGACGGTCGACGCCCGGCTGGCCTTCCTCGTCACGGGAGGCACCGGCACGGGCAAGACCACGCTCCTGTCGGCCCTGCTGTCCCGGGCCGACCCGGCCGAACGCCTCCTGCTGGTGGAGGACTCCGCCGAGCTACGCCCTCTGCACCCCCACGTGGTGCGCCTGGAAACTCGCCCGGCCAACCTCGAAGGAGCGGGCGGGGTGGGCCTGCGCGATTTGGTGCGCCAGGCGCTGCGCATGCGTCCCGACCGCCTCGTGGTGGGCGAGGTGCGGGGAGCGGAGGTCGTCGACCTGCTCGCCGCCCTGAACACCGGCCACGAGGGCGGCTGCGGCACGCTGCACGCCAACGCCGCGGCCGACGTGCCACCCCGCCTGGAAGCCCTCGGCTGCGCGGCCGGCCTGACCAGAGAGGCCGTGCACAGTCAGCTTGCCGCTGCCCTCGACATGGTCGTCCACCTGACCCGCACCCGCAGCGACGGCCGAAGGCGCGTCGCCGAGATCTGCCTGCTCTCCAGAGCCCCCGGCGGCCTCGTCGAGTCGCTCCCCGCCCTCACCTTCGCCCCCGACGGCTCCTCCCACACCGGCCCCGGCTACGAATCCCTGCTGCGCAGGACATCATGAAGGCCCCCGGACGATGACCGCCGCGCTCATCTCGGCCCTGTCCACAGCCTGTGCCATCTGGCTGTGGACCGGCCCCGCCACGCCCGCCCTCCGCCTGCACGCCCTCCTGACCGCTCGCCATCGGCGTCTCCCATGGCAACGCCTGCTCCGGGCCACCCTCACCCGCCCCGGCCCCACCCGCCGTGCCGACTCCTGGCGCCGGGCCTCCATAGAGCTGTGCCAGTCGCTCTCGGCCGAGCTCGCCGCGGGCCGCACCCCAGGCGAAGCCCTGACCCGAGCCATCACGGCAGTCGACTTCCCCGACCCCGAAGCCCTGCGCCCCGCCCTGGCCGCCGCACGAGACGGCGGCGACGTCTCCGCGGCCCTCACGGCGGCGGCGCCGGCTCAGGGCGGCGAGGGCCTGCGCCGGCTCGCGGCCTGCTGGGACGTCAGCCTCACCGTGGGCGCCGGCATGTCCGCGCTGGTCGAACGCGTCGGCGGCACACTCCGCGCCGCCCAGACCCACCGCCAGGACGTCGCCGCCCAACTGGCCGGGCCCCGCACGACAGCCCGGATGCTCGCCGCCCTGCCGGTCCTCGGTCTGCTCATGGCGGGAGCGCTCAACATGCACCCGCTGGGCTTCCTGTTCGGCACCTTGCCGGGCCTGCTCTGCCTCCTGTCCGGCACCGCCCTCGACGCCTGCGGCCTGTGGTGGACCCACCGCATGGCCACCAACGCCCAACCCTGACCGCCCCCGTCCTCGAACGGTCTGTAGGCCTTTGACTCCGGTGAGACCTATAGCCCGGCACTCATGCGGGTCCTGTCGCCAAGCGCCCATGCGAGATCTGTAGCCAAGCACCGATGCGAGTCCTGTCGCCAAGACCCATGCGAGACCTGTAGGCCAGCTCTCCAGTGAAGCCTGTAGGCCCTGATCCGGCGAGTCGTCCTCGCCGAGCCGTGCTCGTACCCGGCCTGTCGGGGTTGTGCTCGTCCCCGCCTGTTCGGGTTGTGTTCGTCTGTGCCCGTCCGAGTCGTGCTCGTCCACGCCCGTCCCAGTCGTGCTCATGCACGCCCACCTGAACCACTGGATCCGCCCGATGCTCCCTCTGCTGTCCGCCTTCTGTGCCGCCCTCGCCGTCTTCTTGTGGTCGGCCCCACGCACCGCCGTGGACCGCCTCACCCGCCTCCTGCCCTCGCCCGGCCCGCCGTCGAGCCCGCCCACCTCTCCGATGGACACCCCCGCCCAGCCCGACTGGCTCGACAAGAAGGACCCCCACCGCCGCCGCCCGACCCGCAGAACCGTCACCACCGCCGCTGTCACCGGCGTGATCACCGGCCTCCTGGTCGGCGGCCTCGCCGGAATCGTGGCGGCACTTCTGCTGGCCCCGGTGATCGCCCTGATCCTGCACAGGAAGGAACCCCCGCAGTCCCGCCAGGAACGCGAGCAGATCACCGCCGATCTCCCCTTCGCCGCCGACCTGATGACCGCCTGCCTGCTCGCCGGACAACCGGTGACCGCCGCCACCGACCTGGCCGCGACCACGATCGGCGGCCCCCTCGGCCAGCGTCTGGCATGGGTGGGCAGCCAACTCCGCCTGGGAGCCGACCCCGAGCCGACCTGGGCGACCCTGGCGAAGGATCCGGCCCTGAGCCAGCTGTCGAGAGCCATGAGCCGGGCCGCGCAGACCGGCGCCCCGCTGGCGGACGTCCTGACCCGCCTGGCCGACGACGCGAGAGACACAGCCAAGGCCGCCTCACTCGCCGCCGCCCGGACCGTGGGCGTGAAAGCGGTCGCCCCGCTGGGCCTGTGCTTCCTGCCGGCCTTCGTCCTCCTGGGCATCATCCCGGTGATCGCCGGCCTGGCCTCCACGATCGTCCTGCCGTGAGTGCCGGCGGCGGCGTTGTCCACAGCCTGAGGGCCGCCCCGCGGACAATCCCCAGAACGCCATTCGGCCCGACGGCGGCTGTGCCTTCTCGGCGAACCTTGGACTCCCGCCGGACAAGACCCGGCTCCGACCACCTGGAGGCACGATGCAAGGTCCCGCCACCATGCCAGGCACCCTCAGCCCCACTCCAGCTCACGCGTACGCCACTTCACCCCGGCCCAGCGCCTCCACCAATCCGACCACCACCGCGCCGCCTCCCGAAACCGACGGCTCCTCCAACGCCGAGACGGAAGCCATCCACGTTTCCTCGACCACTTCCGCACCTCCCGGCGGACCCACCGGGCAGAGCTCACGCTGGTACCCGGGGAAGTGGATCACCTGCGCTGTCGCGAACCGAGAGCGCGGCATGTCCACAGCCGAATACGCGGTCGGCACCATCGCGGCCTGCGCCTTCGCCGCGCTTCTGTTCAAGGTGGTCAGCAGCCCCGAGGTGCAGGAGATGCTGAAGTCCCTCATAGACCGAGCGCTCAAGATCACCGGATGACCCTCCGCCAGACGCGGAACGCCGCCACCAGGCAACGGTCGGCATCACGCGGCTCGGTGACGGCCGAGACGGCCGCCATGCTGCCCGCGCTCATGATCGTCCTGGCAGCCGCGCTCTGGGCCGTACAAGCGGTGAACGTCCAGCTGGAATGTGTAGACGCAGCCCGAGCGGCAGTGCGCGCCGCAGCCCGAGGTGAGCCGCTGGACCAGGTCCGCGAGCTCGCCCGCTCCGCCACTCGCCCAGACGCACACATAGAGATCACCCGAGACGCAGAATTCACCCACGCAGAGATCGCAGTAGATGTACGACCAGCTTGGGGCGCTTCGATGCCGGCCGTCCGCGTGTCGGCCTCGGCGACAGCCGCCACAGAACAGTGACGTCACGCAGGTGACCGCCGAATGGAGATCTGCCAGGAGGACATGAGCCCTCGTGTCCTCCTGGCAGTCGGGGGGCGAAATCTCCAACCCCTACGGCGTCTTCTACCCACAAGACGGGCCGACAACTCCGCGACGCGGCACGGAGATCGTTCGCGCGGAAGGTGCAGAAGCGCCTCAAAGCCGAGCGAATCGACAACCTTCACCGATCAATCACTCCGAGGACAAGATGATCAGAAACAAGGAACGAGGGTCGGCGACCTTATGGGGAGTGGCCCTCATGGGGCTCCTGATGGCGGTTGCCGGAGGGTTGGCCTCCGTGGGGGCGGTTCGTGTGGCTCGTCATCGGGTTGACAGCGCGGCCGACCTGAGCGCTCTGGCCGCGGCCAGAGCGGCGATCGCCGATCCCGAGGGCGCTTGCGGCAGGGCGGCGGCGTTGGCCAGAAGAAACGGCGTCCGGCTGGCGGCTTGTGAGATCACGGGAGAGATCGCGGATGTCCGGACCTCTTTGTCGATCACCTTGCCGATCGCCGGCGCACACACCCTTACAGGCAGGTCTCGGGCGGGGCCGGTCACGATGTCACCTGGGTAGCAGCCGGGAGCGGCAGCCGTTCATGAGGCCACTGTCCTGCGCCAAAGGGGGCGAGTGATCGACCGCCGACACGTGCAAGCCTCGGGGTGTGTCACGCGAATCCGGCCCCCGGACAGCGTCGCCGGCCGCTTCGACGTGATCCAGACGCGCTGATCGGGAGAAGGGACGGCGCCAGCCGAGATGCCGACTCGCCTGCGCCGGCCCGGTGCTCACGCTGCCGTCAGTCCCTCGACCAGGCCGGTAGTTGGCCTGCCGAGGAGTCGAGGGAGATCGTCACCGACCCGAGCGAAGACCCCGGCGGCGATGGTTTCGTCGAGACGTGCCAAGAAGCCGGCCAGCTCGCCATCCATCCCCGAGTTGACGAGCGCTACCTGCAGCTCTTCGGAAGTGACAGGCCGGTAGGCGACCTTGCGCTCCAGCACGACCGACATCGCTTCGGCTATGTCGGCGTAGGTGAAGTTCGTGTCGCCGGAGAGGCTGTAGGTCACATTGTCGTGCCCACCTGTGGTGACGACGACGGCCAACGCCTCAGCCAGGTCCTTCCGGCTGGCTGGGGCAACGACGGCGTCACCGGTCGCCGCGGCGAGGACGCCGGTGAAGCGGGGGCCTGCCAGCGCCTGGATGTAGTTCTCGATGTACCAGGTGTTCCGCAGGATCGTGTACGTCACGCCGGAAGCGGTGAGAGCGTCCTCGGTCGCTCTGTGGTCCGCGTTGATCTCGAACCGGTCGTCGTCGGCTCGGACTCCGCTGGTGTAGTAGACGTGTCGGACATTCGCGTTCTTCGCCGCCTTGATGACCGACTCGTGCTGAGCAAGGCGGCTCGGGTCTCTGCCCGAGATCAACACGACGTCGGAGTGCCTGGCAACGAGCTCCGCGACGCCGGCCGAATCCGACAGGTCGACGGCGGCGGTGTTGAACCCGGCGGAAGCAAGTTCCGCGAGACGCGCTCGGTTCCGACCGGCCGCGGTGATCGTTCCGGGGCTGGTTCCCCGAGCGACCAGCGCGTCCAGGACGTGGCGACCGAGTGCCCCGGTGGCCCCGAAGACCAGGGCGCTCGCCTCAGGCGCGGTCATGGAGGGTGATCTGGTAGCCGTCGGGGTCGGCGAAGGTGAAGGTGCGGCCGAAGGGGCCGTCGATCGGGGCGGAGACGATGGTGTGACCGTCGGCGACGAGGGCGTCGTGGATGGCCTGGACGTCGCTGGCGTGCAGCCAGATCGCGGCACCGATGCCGGGCTGGGCGACGGAGGCGAGATCGGTGCCGGGAACGACCTCGCGGAGCGCGAACGCGATCGGCTTGGTCTCGAAGACGACGGCGTGCGGAGGCCCGGCCTGCGAGCGGACGAGGCCGAGGTACTGCTCGTAGAACGCCTGCGAAGCGTCGAGGTCGCGCGCTTGCAGCGAGATGAAGTCGGGGCCGGTGACGGGCATGATGATGCTCCTTGTCTTCGTGTCAGTTTTCTGACATGGCCCAACGTATGTCAGAATACTGACATGAGTCAACACGGTGCCGGCGTCGACCTGAACAAATCGCTGGGCTACCTGCTGAAAGAGGCTTCGAGCGCCCTGCGCGCAGCCATGGAGGAGGTGCTGCGACCGCTCGGGATGACCGTGACGCACTACTCCTGCCTGGAGTTGCTGGCTCAACGGCCCGGCTTGTCGAACTCCGAGCTGGCTCGCGGCGCGTTCGTGACCCGGCAGTCGATGAACGTCCTGCTCCAGACCCTGGAACGAGACGGCTACGTCACCAGGCCCGCCGAGGCGCCCGTCGGGAAGGCTCTTCCCGCGCGGCTAACCCCTCGCGGACGACGGAGCCTGGAGAAGGCGAGCGCGGCGGTCCGGTCTGTGGAGGTCAGAATGCTGTCCGGCATGACCGACGCCGAGCAGTCGGACGCGTTCCGAATCTTGCAGAGCATGATTCATTCGCTGCGCGACGGTGACGGCGGTGCCTAGTCGTTTCTCGGATGCATGGGGGACAGGGGCTTCTGGGAGCGTCCGCTGCCGGGGGTCGGCGACTTATGGGCCCCCGACGACGGAGAGCGGGCTTTTGCGGGGCGTCGGTCGGAGAAGGGTGGCAGTTAGGGCGTGGGGGCGGGGGTGAGGAGGATGTCCAGGAGTTGGAGTGCGCCGCGTTTGTGCAGGGGCTCGTTGCCGTTGCCGCACTTCGGGGACTGGATGCAGGACGGGCACCCGCGCTCGCACTCGCAGGACGCGATCGCCTCACGCGTGGCCGTCAGCCAGTCGGTGGCCCGCGCGTAGCCGCGTTCGGCGAAGCCCGCGCCGCCTTCGTGGCCGTCGTACACGAAGACGGTGAGCAGGCCGGTGTCTGCGTGCAGTTCGGTGGAGACGCCGCCGATGTCCCATCGGTCGCAGGTGGCGAACAGGGGGAGCAGGCCGATCGAGGCGTGCTCGGCGGCGTGCGCCGCGCCGCCGAGGTCGATGTCCGCCGCCGCGAGCGGCGCGACCGCCGTGGCGGGCAGGGTCCACCAGACCGCGCGGGTGCGGAGGGTGCGGGGTGGCAGGTCGAGGGGTTCGTCGCCGAGCATCTCGCCGGACTGCAGGCGTCTTTTCAGGTACGAGACCACCTGCCTGGTCACCTCCACCTCGCCGAAGTGCAGCGTTCCCGGGCCGAGTGGGCGGGAGCGCTGGGTGGCGAGGATGGAGATGTCGGTGATGTCGCGGGCGAACGTGGAGTAGTCGGGATTGGCGGCCTCGACCAGGGCGACTCCGGCGTCCAGGTCGAGGGTCTCCACGAGGAAGGTCTCGCCCTGGTGGATGTAGACCGCGCCGGTGTGGACCGTGGTGTGGGCGGACGGCTCGTCCACGCTGCCGAGCAGGCGGCCGGTCGAGGACTCGACCACCTGGATCGGGGCGCCTCCGCCGCCTCTGATGTCGGCGAGGTCGGTGGCGCGTTCGCGGCGGGTCCAGAACCAGCCAGCGGGACGGCGTCTCAGGAGGTTCCGGGCGACCAGGTCTTCCAGGACGTCGGGGGTGGTGGTGCCGAAGACGGGCAGGTCGTCGTCCGTCAGCGGGATCTCGGCGGCGGCGGCGCACAGGTGGGGGCCCAGGACGTACGGGTTGTCCGGGTCCAGGACGATCGCCTCCACCGGCCGTCCGAACAGGGCCTGCGGGTGGTGGACGAGGTAGGTGTCCAGGGGGTCGTCCCTGGCGATGAGCACGGCCAAGGCGTCCTGGCCGTCGCGGCCCGCCCGGCCGGCCTGCTGCCAGAGGGAGGCGCGGGTGCCGGGCCAGCCGGCGATCAGTACGGCGTCCAGGCCGGAGACGTCCACGCCGAGTTCGAGGGCGTTCGTGGTGGCCAGGCCCATGAGGGTGCCGGCGCGCAGGGCCTTCTCCAGGAGGCGGCGGTCCTCGGCGAGGTAGCCGGCGCGGTAGGCGGCGACCTTGTCGGGGAGGGCGGCCAGGTCTTGGACGTCGTCGGGGATGGCCCAGGTGAGCGGGCTCGGCGGGGTGGAGTGGCGTGGGTCCTGGGCGCCGGGGGTTGCGGTTGCGGAGGGGGACGCGGGTTCCTGAGGGGCCGAAGGGGAGGCGAGCGTCGGGGGCGTGGCGCTGGGGGAGAAGTCCGGAGGCGCGGTTTCGGGGGTGGGCCGGGGCGCGGTTTCGGGGCTGGTGTGCGGAGGCCAAGGCCCGGCTTCGGGGGTGGTGTGCGGCACGGTTTCGGGGGTGGTGTGCGGCGCGGTATCGGGCGTGGCGTGCGGGGGCCAGGGAGCGGTGACGGAGAAGGCGACGTCGGCCAGTTTGGCGCGGGCGGACAGGGCGACCGTCTCGGCGCCGCGTCGCGAACGTACGAACGCGAGCGTCCGTACGTTCGCCAGGACCAGGTCCGCGAGGAGGTCAGCGGTCTCCGCAGTGGCCGTGCGGCGCACAGGAGCCCCTCCCTCGCCCCGCAGATCCGTCAGAGGCGGTTCCCAGAGCGCGATGGTCGTGGAACCCTTCGGAGAGGCGTCCGTGGTCACCTCGTCCATCTCAAGCCCCGTCAGCCTCATGGCGAACACGCCGGGCTCGCTCGCCGTGGCCGAGGCGAGCACGAACGTGGGGCGCGAGCCGTACCGGGCGCAGACGCGGCGCAGGCGGCGCAGGATCTGGGCCACGTGCGAGCCGAAGACGCCGCGGTACCCATGGCACTCGTCCACGACCACCATGCGGAGGCGGCGGAAGAACGAGGACCACTGCGCGTGCCGGGGCAGGACGCCGCGGTGGAGCATGTCCGGATTGGTCAGGACGTAGTTGGCGTGCTGGCGGATCCACGTACGTTCCTCGAAGGGGGTGTCGCCGTCGAAGCAGGCGGCGCGCACCTGCGTGATGCGCAGTTCGCGCAGGCCGCGGAGCTGGTCGGCGGCCAGGGCCTTGGTCGGCGTCAGGTACAGGACGGTGCCGCCGTCGAGGCAGGATGCGACCGCCGGCGTGAGGTACGCCAGGGACTTGCCCGAGGCCGTTCCCGTACTGATGATCACGTTTCGGCCACGGAAAGCCAGGTCGGCGGCTTCGTACTGGTGGGGCCAGAGTCCTGTAACTCCACGGTTCGCCAAGCGCGTAACCAGGACTTCCGGAGCCCAGTCCGGCCAACGGGCTTGACCCGCCTGACGTGCTGGAACATGCTCCACATGGGTGACACGCTCATGACGTGCGGGAACTCCGAGCAGGTGGGCGAGGAGTGGACCTGCCTGTTGTGGGGAGGATGCCGAGGAAGTCACTGTTTCCAGTCTTGCATCGATGGGCAAAGTCGCCGGGAATCGTGATTTCGTATAGACACAAGCCAGACGCGTGGTTGAATGCCGCGCGTCAGGGTCGGACAGTCTGGGGCCACGCTCCAGATTGCCAGGCCCGCAAGAGTACTTTCGCAGGCGAGGCGCTGGAGGATCTGTGGATCTGAAGTTGGATCACCGCACCGAAGACCGACTCACCATCGTGGAGGTCGAGGGTGAGATCGATGTCTACACGGCGCCGAGATTGCGTGAGCTCCTCATCGACCTGGTGAACAAGGGCAACTTCCACCTTCTGGTGAACATGGAGAAGGTCGACTTCCTCGACTCCACGGGGCTGGGAGTGCTCGTCGGAGGGCTCAAGAGGGTCCGGGCGCACGACGGCTCGCTTGAGCTGGTGTGCACCCAGGAGCGCATCCTCAAGATCTTCCGCATCACCGGTCTGACCAAGGTCTTCGGGATTTACGCTTCCGTCGACGAGGCCAAGGAAGCTCACGGCAAAGACAAGTAGCATGGCTACCGTCGAGCTGACGTTCAGCGCTCTCCCCGCGCATGTGCGGACCGCCCGGCTGGTGGCCACGGCGATCGCCCGTCGTACCGGCGTGGAGGAATCGCTGCTGGACGAAGTCAGGCTCGCCGTGGGTGAGGCATGCTCCCGGGCGGTCGAGGCGCATCGACTTCACTGCCCGGGCGAGCCCATCCGCATCGAGCTACGTGACGACTCCGGGCGTTTCGAGGTCACGGTCAGCGATCTGGCCCCCAGTGACGAGATCAAGCAGGAGCAGCCGCTGGATCTGGGCATGCTCTCTGACTCGTTCATGTCAGGCTTCGGCATCGCCGTCATCTCCGGTCTGGCCGATGACGTCGAGGTCTTCCCCAGCCCCAAGGGGACGAACATCCGGATGAGCTGGCCCGCCTCCAACGGGGCGGGTTCCTGACCTGACATCGCTTGGATCGGTCCCTTGTCTCCCTGGGGGCGTGTTCGAGCTGGTCGGGTGTGGTTTTAGGGGCGATAGACGGGGATGAGGGGATGTCCGGTTGCGGCATGCCTTCCTCCCTGTCGAGTCGCACCACGTTTTCGCATGTCCTGACGAGGGCGCTGGGTGCCTCGTTCTGCTGGCATGCCCGGACGGCCTGCGCCGCTCTGCGATGAGCGGCAGCGCATGTACGCGGGACGTCGGAGGGCTGGCCGCAGGATTTGGCCGGGCCGGTGCGAAGTTCTGGTCCAGGGGTCCCGCTGGAGCGGTTCAGCGAGGTCCTGGTTTAGTGCGGCAGGGACTCGGCATGGACCGGCCGAAGCGAAGGGCTCAGGACGGTCCAGCGCAGGCCCGGCATGGCATCCAAGCAGTGTGATGAGGGACGGACGCCTCTGCGCCGCACGCTCACGGGGCTTCGGTCGTAGGGCAGGCCAGAGCCCCGGCTCTGCACGTTCAACCGCTGTGTCATGCGGTGAGACGCCCAGGCTCCGATTGGGCGGTTGCTCAGGGGCGGACTGCGGGCCGGCTGTGCAGGCGGTTCTACAGGGCGCGGGTCACAGGCTGGGGTCGAAGGGCAAAGGTCTACGGTGGCGAAGGCCCGAGTCGGAAGGACGATGGTCAGTGCGGCGAGGGCCTGGGCTGACGGTTGAAGGCTCAGCGCGTAGCGAAGACTTTGCATGGCAGGGCGCGACTGAGGTCCGAATGCCAGGGCGGCGAAGTACGGCCTGGGCCTGCCTGGAGTGTTCTGGTGGAGCGATGCGGCTGCGCCATGGGATCTTGCTCCCCGCAGTGGTGCCTGTGGAAGGCGATGAGAGTTGTCCACAGGCTGTGGATGGGCGGGGGATAGTGGGCCAGGTCACCAGAAGGCCTCGCCGCGAGGCCGTAGGGGCCAAGGGCTGAGGTGAGTGACTGGCGGCGACCGGAAAGAAGCCATGGCGGCTGCGCATCGGGTTGCCTGGACCGACATCCGGAGGTGGCGGCGCGGGAGCCCCGGGCCTAGTTGGAGGTATACGGGTTGGCAGGTGCCTGGCGTCGCCCCTCGGCCGCTGTAGGGCGCTTTGAGGCGGCGCAGCGCCTTCGAGGCCGACGCGAGAGCTCCGGCCTGTCGTGGGGGTGGCCTGGAGGGCGGACCTGCGGCCTGGGTAGCGCTCGACCGGTAGGTCACGCCCGAGCGGTAGGTCACGGGTTGCCCGCGGTACTGGGAGACATCAGGCCGTCGTGGAGGTGGCCTGCAGGAGCCTGACAGTGTCGGCCAGTGGCCCGGGTGGCGCCTGACCAGGAGGCGCACGGTACTGGGAAAACGCCGGGCTGTGGTGGAGGTGGCTTGGAGAGACGAGGCTGTGTCGGCCGGTGGCCCGAGTGGCGCCTGATCGGGTGGTCAGGGGCGGTGCACGGCGCCAGGACACGCTGGGCGGCCGTATCGTCAGGTCCGCCTCCATCGCGCCGTGTACCTGCGGGTCGTGTCACCGGGGTGTGGTGGAGGTGGCTTGGAGAGGCGAGGCTGTGTCGGCCGGTGGCCCGAGTGGCGCCTGGCCGGGTGGTCAGGGGCGGTGCACGGCGCCAGGACACGCTGGGCGGCCGTATCGTCAGGTCCGCGTCCATCGGGCCGAGTCCCCCGCGGGCCGTGGCACCGGGCCGCGTCCTGCGAACTGAGTCAGTAGGCCGCGTTGGTCGGCCCGTGGCGCAGGGCGGCGTGCAGGCCCCATCCGCGACATACGGCGGGGCACTGGAGGTGCCGTCTTGCGGGGGTGGTTCTGGGGCTGGGCCGGCCGGTGGGGGGCGGTGGTGGGGTGGGTCGGCGTGTCGTGGGGAATTAATCTTGGTTTCGGGCGGTCCGATTTGTGGGGTTGTCATGCCCGTAAACCTGAGGAAATTTCGCCTGTCAGATCTCAAACCGGCCCGCTGTCAGGGGATTACTGAACGCCCGCGCAAATAGCCGCCCCGAGAGCCTTCATATCCGTTCAGTGCCTGCGTAGACTCCCGGCACCGGCCAAGGTGATCCGGCGGAACCGCGGATTCAACCGGAAGCGGCACCCACAACCCGGATGGTGCCGCACCCGCCCGCCGAGAGATCCGCAGCACCGTTCGGGCAGGACGACCGGTCTTGCCGAGGAGAACGATGAGCAGGCACATGCTGGCATTGGCGCCAGCGCCCAATCTGTCCCTGAGCGGTAACAACCTCACCATCGTGATCGTGGTCGCCGCGGTCGCGCTGATCGCGCTAGCCGTCGCCGGCGGCCTCGTACGCGAGGTGCTGTCCGCCGGCCAGGGCACCGAACGCATGCAGAACATCGCGCGAGCCGTGCAGGAGGGCGCGGCAGCCTATCTCGCGCGCCAATTCCGCACCCTGGCGATCTTCGTGATCGTCATTCCCTTCCTGTTGCTCTTGCTGCCGGGCGAAATGGACGTACGCGTCGGTCGCTCGATCTTCTTCGTGGTCGGTGCGGTGTTCTCCGCATTGACCGGATTCATGGGCATGTGGTTGGCGGTGCGCGGAAATGTGCGTGTCGCCGCCGCGGCCAACGAGTCGGGCGAGAAGCGCGCCATGCGCGTCGCCTTCCGCACCGGCGGCGTCGCCGGCATGTTCACCGTCGGCCTCGGGCTGCTCGGTGCGGCCGTGGTCGTCTTCATCTACCAGGGCGAGGCGCCCCACGTTCTCGAAGGCTTCGGGTTCGGGGCGGCGCTGCTGGCGATGTTCATGCGAGTCGGCGGCGGCATCTTCACCAAGGCCGCCGACGTCGGCGCCGACCTGGTGGGCAAGGTCGAGCAGGGCATCCCCGAGGACGACCCGCGCAACGCCGCGACGATCGCCGACAACGTCGGTGACAACGTCGGCGACTGCGCGGGCATGGCGGCCGACCTGTTCGAGTCGTACGCGGTCATGCTGGTCGCCAGCCTCATCCTGGGCAAGGTGGCCTTCGGCGAGCAGGGCCTGATCTTCCCGCTGATCGTGCCCATGATCGGCGTGCTGACGGCGATCATCGGCATCTTCGTCACCGGGCTGCGCGACCGCGACCGCAGCGGCATGGCGGCGATCAACCGCAGCTTCTTCATCTCGGCCGCGATCTCGGCGGTGCTGGTCGCCGCGGCGGCCTTCTGGTATCTGCCCAGCAGCTTCGGCGCCCTGTCGGGCTCGACCGTCACCTCCGACGCCGACCCGCGCCTGATCGCGGTGGGCGCGGTGCTGATCGGCCTGGTCCTGGCCAGCGCCATCCAGCTGCTGACCGGCTACTTCACCGAGACCAACCGCCGTCCGGTGCGCGAGATCGGCGAGAGCTCGGCCACCGGGCCGGCCACCGTCATCCTCGCCGGCATCAGCGTCGGCCTGGAGTCGGCGGTCTACTCGGCGCTGATCATCGGCGGCGCGGTCTACGGGGCGTTCCTGCTGGGGTTCGGGAACGTCACGATCGCGCTGTTCGCGGTGGCCCTGGCCGGCACCGGCCTGCTGACCACGGTCGGCGTCATCGTCTCCATGGACACCTTCGGCCCGGTCTCCGACAACGCCCAGGGCATCGCCGAGATGTCCGGCGACGTCGAGGGCGAGGGCGCGCGGGTGCTCACCAGCCTCGACGCCGTCGGCAACACCACCAAGGCCATCACCAAGGGCATCGCCATCGCCACGGCCGTGCTGGCGGCGACGGCGCTGTTCGGCGCGTTCCGCACGGCGGTGGAGGACCAGCTCTCCAAGGCCGGCCAGGACATCAAGGCGGCGCTCGGCGCCTTCTCCACCTTCAGCCTCAGCATCGACCAGCCCAACGTGCTGGTGGGGCTGATCGTCGGCGCCGCGGTGGTGTTCCTGTTCTCCGGCCTGGCGATCTCGGCGGTCGGCCGCGCGGCCATGCGGGTGGTCTTCGAGGTACGCGACCAGTTCCGCAACAAGCCGGGCATCATGGACGGCACCGAGAAGCCCGAGTACGGCCGCGTCGTGGACATCTGCACCCGCGACTCGCTCCGCGAGCTGGCCACGCCCGGCCTGCTGGCGGTGATGACCCCGATCGCGGTCGGGTTCGCGCTCGGCTACGCGCCGCTCGGCGCGTTCCTGGCCGGCGCGATCGCCTGCGGCACGCTGATGGCCGTCTTCCTGGCCAACTCCGGTGGCGCCTGGGACAACGCCAAGAAGCTGGTCGAGGACGGGCACCACGGCGGCAAGGGCTCCGAGGCCCACGCCGCCACGGTCATCGGCGACACGGTCGGCGACCCGTTCAAGGACACCGCGGGCCCGGCCATCAACCCGCTGATCAAGGTGATGAACCTGGTGGCGCTGCTGGTCGCGCCGGCCGTCGTCCTGTACGCGGGCAACGCCGCGCTGCGGGTCGGCATCACGGTGGTGGCGGTGGCGGTGGTCGTGGCGGCCATCGTCGTCTCCAAGCGCAGGTCGGTGACGAGCGAGCCGGCCAACAACGACCGCGAGCACGAGCCCGTGGCCTCGTAACGACCGATCGACGAGACGCCCGCCCCGGCCAGGGGCGGGCGTCTTCGCATGCGGGTGGGTGGCGCGGGGACGGCGGGGGCGCGGTGGGAAACTGGGCGGGTGGAAGAGGACAACCGGCCCTCGGGCGGGAAGACGCTGGGCCTGATCCTGCTGGCGATGCTGGTCATCCTGGGCGTGATCATCGGCCTCGGCATCTGGGCGTCGAGGGGATGACAGGCCGAGAGGACGACGGGTCGAGGGAGATGACGGTCGAGGTGATGACGTGACGCGGACCCTGATACTGCTCCGCCATGCCAAGGCCGCGCAGGTGCCCGGTCTGGCCGACCGCGAACGTCCGCTGACCGAGCGCGGCGAGCGGGACGCCGCTCGGGCCGGCGACGAGATCAGGGCGGCCGGGCTGAGCCCCGACGCGGTGCTCTGCTCACCTGCGCTGCGGACCAGGCGCACCGCCGAGCTGGCCTTCCCGGGCATGGAGATCGGCTACGAACGCGACATCTACCAGGCATATCCCGAGGAACTGCTCGAACTGCTGCACAGGATCGATCCTGAGCTGGGCACGGTCGTGCTGTGCGGGCACAATCCCGCGGTGCACGAGCTGGCCCTGCAACTGGGCGGCGGCGACTACGGCTTCCGGCCGGGGGCGTTCGCGGTGATCCAGGTGGAGGCGGCGTGGGTAGACCTGTGGCCGGGGGAGGGACGCCTGGTCACGCACTGGGATCCCAAGGAGCACTGACCGGGGACGACGCCTATGCGGGGGGCCGCCAGAGCGCTGCGTGACGGCTTCTCGCTGCCCGCGCGTCCGCCCTGGGGGTACGGGCTGCTGTGCGGGCTCGCGGTGGCCGGGCCGCTGCTGGCCGGGGTGCTGGCGGGCAGGCCGCAGTCGGGGGCGTTCCTGGCCCTCGGGGCCTATCTGACGGCGTTCGGCGACATGTACGGGCAGCCGTACGCGGCGCGGGCGCGGTCCATGGCCATCAAGATCGTGCTGATCGCCGGCGGGTGCTGGCTGGGCCTGTACCTGGCGGACCGGCCCTGGTGGGCGGTGCTGGCGCTCGGAGCGGTCGCCGCGGCGGGCGGCCGGTGGCGGACGGTGGGGACGCCGCCCGCGTTCGCCCTGGTCACCGGGTTCTACCTGGCGGTGCCCGCGGGTTTCGGGCCACCCGAGCTGATGGTGTTCGGCGGCCTCCTGTACGCGGTGCTCGCCCTGGCCCTGTGGCCGTTGCGCCGGTTCGACCCGCTGGCGACGGCGCTGGGCGAGGCCGTCCGCGCCGTGGCCGGGCTGCTCGACGGGCTCGCCGGCGACGACTGGGGCGAGCGCAGGGAACGCGCGTCCAAGGCCCTGGAGACCGCGGCCACGGCGTCGGCGGCGTTCGCGAGCATGGACGCGGCCGGCCGCTCCGCCGCCGCGTACGTCGAGGCGCTGGTCCGGATCTTCCACGAGACGGTGGCGCTGCGCGCCCTGCGCGCGGCGGCCCCGGACGAGCAGGACGGGATCGACGACGTGGCCACCACCCTGGCCGCGGACCTGCGGGAGGCCGCGGACGGACGGCGGGCCGGAGTGGTGGAGGCGCTGGCAGTTACCGCCGACTACGCCGAGCGCCTGGGCGCGCGCGAGCCGGGCGCCGACCCGGCGGCGCTGCGCAGCGGTGCGGTGCTCGGCCAGGCCCGGCGCTGCCTGGACCGGATCGCGGTGGGAGTGCGCACGGTCGGCCTCCTGACCGCCCGGCACGTGCCCCCGGCAGGTCGTGGGCTGCTGCCCGGGAAGCCGGTGGCGGGCCGCCGGCTGTTCCCGCGGCTGCCGTGGAAGCCGCCGCCGGGCGGTACGGGGCCCGAGCACGCCGGGCGGCTGGGGCTCACCGCCGCCGTGGCGATGGCGCTGATGCTCGGGGTGCACGAGCAGTACGGCAAATGGTTCGTGTTCACCGTGCTGCTGGCGGTGCGGCCGACCTACGGGGACACCGTCGAGCGGGTGGTGCTGCGGGTGGCCGGAACCGTGGCGGGGGCCGCGGCTGCGGCGCTGATCCTGGCGGCGGTGCCGGGGCCGTACACGATCGTGGGGACGGTGCTGGTGTTCGGCACGCTCGGGTTCGCCCTGCGCGAGGTGAGCTACGGCTACTGGTCGATCTTCGCGACGCCGCTGGCCATGATGCTCACCGACTTCTCCACCCGGCTCGACTGGGAGGCCGCGGGGATCAGGCTGGCGCTCACGGCGGGCGGCGGCGTGCTGGCGCTGGCGGCGGCCCGGCTGCTGTGGCCGCGCGGCCAGGCCGGACGGCTGCGCGGCCTGGCCGCCGACCTGCTGCGCGAGCACGCCTGCCTGGTACGCGCGCCGGCCGAAGGCGACCTGGACCGGCTGCCCGACCGTACGGAGTCCGCCGGGACGGCGGCCGACCGGCTGCGCGAGTCGCTGGACAAGCTGGACAAGGAGCCGGGCGGCAGGGCGCCGGCCGAGCTGCGGGCCGCGCTGACGCTGGCCAGGAAGCTCAGGGACGACGCGATCCTGCTCGGCGCCGTGCTGCGCGGGGCCGAGCCCGGCTCGGACGCCACCGCCGGCGTGCTGGACGCGGTGGCCGACCGGCTGGACGCCGTGGGGCAGGCCGTACGGGCGGGCGAGCCGCCGCCCGCGGCCGACGCGTTCGAGTCGCAGCTCGACGAGGTGGCGCGGGAGGTCAGCTCGCTGATGGAGGAGGCGGCGGCGGGGGAGGGCACGGCGGTGCGCAGGCGGCTGCGGCACGCGGTGACCGCCCACCCGGCGCTGAGGTCGCTCTGCAAGGACGCGCTCGACCTGGCCGCCGAGGTCACCGCCCGGTTCAGGACGTGAGCACGCCGTCCTCGGCGTCGGCGGCCTCGACCTCGTCCCTGGAGATGCCCAGGAGGTAGAGGATCGAGTCGAGGTAGGGCGTGTTGACCGCGGTGTCGGCGGCCTGCCGGACGACGGGCTTGGCGTTGAAGGCGATGCCCAGCCCGGCCGCGGCGATCATGTCGAGGTCGTTGGCGCCGTCGCCGATGGCCACCGTCTGGGAGATGGGCAGCCTGGCCTCCTTGGCGAACCGCTCCAGCGCGCGGGCCTTGCCCGGCCGGTCGACGATCTCGCCGACGACCCGGCCGGTGAGCTTCCCGTCGATGACCTCCAGGACGTTCGCCGCCGAGTAGTCGATGCCCAGCTCCTCGACCAGGGCGTCGGTGATCTGGGTGAAGCCGCCGCTGACGATGGCGAAGCGGTAGTCGAGGCGCTTGAGCGTACGGACGAGGGTGCGGGCGCCCGGGGTGAGCACGACCTCCTGGCGCACCTGCTCGAACACCTCGGCCGGCAGCCCTTCGAGCAGCGCGACCCGGCGGCGCAGCGACTCGGCGAAGTCGAGCTCGCCGCGCATGGCCTGCTCGGTGACCCGGGCGACCTCGTCGAGGCAGCCGGCGTGCGCGGCCAGCAGCTCGATGACCTCGCCCTGGATGAGGGTGGAGTCGACGTCCATGACGATGAGCCGCTTGGCCCGGCGGGACAGGCCGGTGCGCTGGACGGCGACGTCGACCTCCTGGGCGGCGGCCTCGGCGGCCAGCTCGACGCGCAGGGCGGTCGGGTTGGCGCCGGAGACCGACAGCTCGATGCAGGTGACGGGCCACTGGGCGAGGCGTTCGATGCGGTCGATGTTGGCGCCGGCGGCGGCGATGCGGCCGGCGATGCCCGCGATGGCGGCGGGCTGGAGGGTGGCGCCCAGCACGCTGACCGACAGGCGGCCGCGGCGGCGCTGCTCCTTGGCCTGGGAGCCGGTGGAGAGCTCGACCTCCATCCCGAGGTCTTCGGCCACCCGTTCGACGGCGGTCCACATCGCGCCGAGGGTGGTGCCCGTGCCGGTGGACGGGCCGCCGGCGTACGCGACGAGCACGCCGAGCGTGAGCCTGCCGCGGATGACGACCTGTTCGATGTCCGCGACCGTCACCGGGAACCCGGACAGCACGGAGAAGAGCCTGGAGGTGACACCGGGCCGGTCGGGGCCGGTCAGGGTGATCAGGAGGGTGCGCTGGTCCACATCCAGCCACGGTACTGCGCCCGGTCCGGTGCCCGCGCAGCAGGCTCGCCATTCGGACACGGGCGCAGCGGCCGCGGGACTAGCGGACGATCCGCGTCCTGGCGGTCTTGGCGTAGCCGTGCTCGGGGATGCCGAGGCGCTCAAGCTCCTCCTGGGCCAGGGACCACGTGCCCTTCTCCTGGTCCCACATGCCCTGCTGGACGTCGTAGGTGACCACGCCGAGGGTCGCCTTCTGCGTGCCCATGGCGCTCTTCTTCAGCTTGGCGTAGAAGTCGAGGCGGACCCAGTCGTCCTTCTCCAGGACGTAGGGGACGCTGCAGTAGAGGGCGCGGCCGTCGAGGGCGCAGATGGTGCCCTTGGGGGCGCGGTAGCGGATCTTCCGGAGGTCCACGCCCTTCGGGAACTGGCCGCCGACGAACCAGGCGTCGGCCGAGTACGGGCCGGTGTTGGTCGCCTGGAGGCTGTACTTGATCTGGCCGCCCGCCTTGGCCGTCTTGGACGCCTTCAACTTGATGTCGAAGACCGCGAACGGGTCGTCGGCGGCCTTGGCGGTGTGGGCGGCGGCGGTCGTCGTGGCGGTCGTCGTGGCGGACGCGGGCACCGCCGGAACAATCAGCGCGCCGGCCAGCAAAGCCAGCGAGGCGACCTTAGTGAGGGAGTTGCGCATTAACGTCTCCGGAGAGGAAGTGAGCACGGGGACGCGCATGAACAAGCCCCCGTAAATGTCGGCTGTTCCTATCACGAGGGCAAAATCCATGTAAAGCTTATTTATCCAGAATCAAGTGCGTGTCGCCGAACTCGTGCCACAGATAACCCTTCCGCAGCGCCTCTTCGTACGCGCGTGCCAGCGCCTTCTCGCCGGCGATCGCCGTCAGCATGAGCAGGTGGCTGGAGCGCGGTTCGTGCAGGCCGGTGATGAGCCCGGTGACCGCCCGTACGCCGGCGGCCGGGGTGACGACGTGGCCGGTCCAGCCGGAGGCGGCGCCGACCTGGCCGTCCGGGCCCACGGCGGTCTCCAGGGCGCGTACGACGGTCGTCCCCGCGGCGATCACCCGGCCGCCGTTCCGCCGGGTGAGGTTGACCAGCCGGGCGGTGGCGGCCGGCACCTCGTACCGTTCGGCGTAGGGCCGCTCGTCCTTCTCGGGCGAGGCCACGCCGGTGTGCAACGTGACGGGCGCGATCGTCACGCCCCGCGAGACCAGCGCCGTGACCAGCTCGGAGGTGAACGGCCGGGCCGCGCTCGGCATCTCCGCGCTGCCCGGCACGGTGGCGAACACCGTCTGGTAGGCGTCGATGGGCCAGTCGGCAGGCACGTAGGAGTAGCGGATCGGACGGCCGTGCTCGCGCAGGTACGGCAGCACGTCCCGGTCCAGCCGCGCCCGCCACAGCCGCGGCGTCTCCCGCTCGATCAGCCGCAGCGTGGCCCGGCCGGGCAGCGGCAGCCACTCGCCCGGCTCGCCGCCCCCGTACGGCTCGGACGCCTTGGCCGTCCTGCGGCGCAGCTCGACCAGCCAGGTGCCGTCCTCGCGGGCGGTGGAGAAGTGCACCGCGAGCCGGTCGAGCCGGACCGCCGCGGGCAGCGTCGCCGAGTTGTTGACCACGATCAGGTCGCCCGGGTCGAGCAGACCCGGCAGGTCGCCGAACCGGTGGTGGGTGGGCTCGGCCTCGCCGCGCGAGACCATCAGGCGCACCGCGTCCCTGGCCAGCCCGCGCGCCTCGGGCGGCTCGTGGGCCGACAGGTCGTCGGGCAGCGCGAAGTCCAGCAGCGCCGTCATTGCAGGCTCACCTTCCCGCCGGCCGGCCGGGACGTGACCAGGTCGCGCAGCGCCGCGGCCACCTTGGCGGGGTCGGTGGCCGCCGACGCCTCCTCCGCCCCGACGGCGTCGGCGAGCATGCGGGTGTTCATCTCGCCGGGATCGGCCCACCAGACCCGCAGGCCGGGCTCCTCGGCGGCCAGCACGTTCGACAGCTGCTCCAGGGCCGCCTTGGTCGCGCCGTAGCCGCCCCAGCCCGCGTAGGCGCCGGTGGCGGCGTCGGAGGTGATGTTGACCACGGCCCCGCCGGCCGCGCGCAGAGCGGGCAGCGTGGCCTGGATCAGCGCGAGCGGGGCGGTCACGTTCGTCTCCAGCAGGACCCGGAACGCCTCCAGCGGGTAGCCCGCCAGCGGCGGCAGCGGGGTCGCCCCGAGGTCGCTGGCGTTGTTGACCAGCAGGTCCAGCTCGGGCACGGCCCGTCCCAGCCGCGCGATGTGCTCGGGGTCGGTCACGTCGCCGGGGATCGCGGTGGCGCCCAGCTCGTCGGCGACCCGGCGCAGCTCGTCCGCGCCGCGGGCGGTGAGCACGAGGTTCCAGCCCGCCTCCGCCAGGGACCTCGCCAGGGCGAGGCCGAGACCGCGGGAGGCGCCGGTGATGAGAGCGGTGTTCGTCATGACACCGACGCTAGGATCGGCGCGCCGCGCCGGCATCGGGCGCAGGGCCCGCTCCCGCCTGGGCACATCGTCCTAGGACTCCGCCCCTAGAGTGGGTCCGTGAGCTCATCGGACCGGGACGAGATCCTGCAGGCGGTGAGCTCCGCCGTGCTCGCGGTCACCCGGCATCTGTCGGTCCGCGAGGTGCTCCAGGTCATCGTACGGTCGGCGCAGCGCCTTCTCGACGCCCGCTACGCCGCGCTCGGCGTGCCCGACGACGACGGCTCGTTCGCCGAGTTCGTCGCCGAGGGCATCACCGACAAGCAGTGGGAGGCCATCGGCCCGCTGCCCAGGCAGCACGGCATGCTCGGCGCGATGCTGCGCGAAGGCACCCCGGCCCGGCTGCCCGACCTGCGGGAGGATCCGCGGTTCGAGTGGTGGCCGAAGGCGCACCCGGTCATGAAGGACTTCCTCGGCGTGCCGATCCGCGACGCCGACCAGGTGATCGGCATCATCTTCCTGGCCAACAAGCGCACCCCCGGCGGGTTCACCCAGGAGGACCAGGAACTGCTGACGCTGTTCGCCGCGCACGCCGCCATCGCGCTCACCAACGCCAGGCTCTACGAGCGCGGGCGCGAGCTGGCCATGCTGGAGGAGCGCAACCGGGTGGCCCGCGAGCTGCACGACGCGGTCACCCAGAAGCTGTTCTCGCTCCGGCTGACCGCCCAGGCCGCCGCCACCATGCTGGACAAGGCCCCCGAGAAGGCGCACGCCGAGCTCGAACGCGTCCAGCGCCTGGCCGGGGAGGCGCTGTCGGAGCTGCGCGCGGTGATCGTCGAGCTGCGCCCGGCCGAGCTCGACCGCCACGGGCTCGCCGAGACGCTGCGCAAGCACGTGCGCATGCTCGACCGGCTGCACCCCTCGCTGGTCACGTTCGAGTGCGACGAGCTGCCGCCGCTCGACTCGGCGGTGGAGGTGGCCGTGCTGCGGGTGGCCCAGGAGGCGCTGCACAACGCGCTCAGGCACTCAGGGGCCGCGCGGGTGTCCGTGCGCCTGGTCCTCGGCCAGGGGACGCTGGCGCTGACCGTCCACGACGACGGCGACGGCTTCGAGCAGGGGGAGTCGCGCGGCCTGGGCCTGGTGTCGATGCGCGACCGGGCGGAGTCGGTCGGCGGGGCGATGACGGTCTCCTCGGCGCCCGGCCAGGGGACCACCGTACGCGTGGAGGTGGGCGTGTGATCCGGGTGCTGATCGCCGACGATCATCCGGTGGTCCGGCAGGGGCTGCGGACGTTCCTCGACCTCCAGGACGACATCACCGTCGTCGGCGAGGCGGCCGACGGCGCGCAGGCCGTCGAGCTGGTCGGCGAGCTGACGCCCGACGTGCTGCTGCTCGACCTGAAGATGCCGGTGCTCGACGGGCTCGGCGCGCTGGAGCGGCTGGCCGGCTCGGCCACGCGGGTGGTGGTGCTGACGTCCGTGAGCGACCGGTCCGACGTCGGCCCGGCGATGCGGGCGGGAGCCGCGGGCTTCCTCTACAAGGACGTCGATCCGTCCGCGCTGGTCCAGGCCGTGCGGGCGGTGCACAACGGGCAGGTGCTGCTCGCGCCGGAGGCGGCCGAGGCGATGCTGTCCGCCCCGGCGGCCGTGGCCGCCGCGCCGGGGCCGGCGCCGCTGACCGAGCGCGAGCGGGAGGTGCTCGCGCTGATCGCGGCCGGGCGGTCCAACAGGGAGATCGCGCGCAGCCTCGCCGTCGCGGAGAAGACGGTCAAGACCCACGTGTCGAACGTGCTGATGAAGCTGGGCGTCCAGGACCGGACCCAGGCCGCGCTGTACGCCGTGCGGCACGGCCTGGCCTGATCAGCCGGGATCAGCCGGTCAGGTGTCCTTCTTCTTGTTGGACTCCTCGTGGCTGGCCGGCGGGTTGTACTCCTTGACGGGCGGCGGCGGCGTCCAGTGCTTGGTGGGCTTGCGCGGCGGGACCACGATCTTGGTCTTGGCCGTCTTGAGCCAGGTGTAGCCCTTGATGCCGAGGCGCTTGAGCTCTTCCTTGTCGATGTTCTCCATGCCCTGGTCGACGTCGTACGCGATGACGCCGAGCTTGGCGACGGCCACGCCCCTGGTGCCCTTCTTCATGGTGACCTGGAAGTTCAGCCAGTCCGTCTTGCCCTTCTGCAGGACGAATCGGCCCCAGCACCAGAACCAGCGGCCCTCCCAGGTGCACTTCGTGCCCTTCGGCGCCCCCCAGCGCAGCGTGGGCACCACGCCCTTGGGCACCTGCCCGCCGATCCAGTAATAGTCGGCGTAGTACGGCCCTAAATTCTTCGCTTTGAGGTAGTAAGTGATCTTTCCGCCGCTTCTGGTGCGGTTGTTGTACTTAACGGAGATCTTGAAGTTCGAGAACGGCTTGGCGGCGGCCCGCGTCGTCGTGGTGGTCACGGTGGTCGCGGTGGTCGCAGTGGTCGCGGCCTCTGCCTGGGCCGGGGCCGCCAATGGCACGGCGGCCAGGCCGCTGACTAACAACAGGCTGAAGCTCTTGCGCATGTGACGGCTCCCCGTACGGTGCTGGAAATCCCCGATCTTCTCCGTGATTATTGCGTAGGGCAAATTTTTCGCAAACAGCGATGATCTTTCGTGACTTGGGATGGATTGCGGGCTTTTCGCATGGTTCATCACGCTTCGATCGGGGGTCTCAGCGCAAGGGGAGGACCAGGTGCCGGAGACGCACCCATTACAGCCCGGCGATCCGCGATCTCTGGGCGCCTACCGGCTGCTGGCGCGCCTCGGCAAGGGGGCCCAGGGGGTCGTCTTCAAGGCGGCGGGCCCCGACGGGCGGCTCGTCGCCATCAAACTGCTGAACACGCTGCTCGACCGGCCCGGACTTGACGGGGAACGGTTCCTGCGCGAGGTCGCCGCCGCGCGCCGGGTGGCCCAGTTCTGCACCGCGCAGGTGCTGGGGGCCAACCTGGACGGCGAGCAGCCGTACATCGTGAGCGAGCTGGTCGAGGGGGTGTCGCTCCAGGTCGTGGTGCAGCGGGAGGGGCCGCGCCAGGGCGGGGCGCTGTACCGGCTGGCCGTCGGCACCGTCACCGCGCTGGCCGCCATCCACCGGGCCGGGATCGTCCACAGGGACTTCAAGCCGAGCAACGTGCTGCTGGGGACCGACGGGCCGCGCGTGATCGACTTCGGCATCGCCAGGGCCTTGGACTCGGCGATGACGATCAGCAGCGGGGTGGTCGGGACGCCGGCGTACATGTCGCCCGAGCAGATCTCGGGCGAGCGCGTGGGGCCCGCCGGCGACATGTTCAGCTGGGCGCTCACCATGCTGTACGCCGCCACCGGGCGGCCCGCGTTCGGCCAGGACAGCCTGCCCGCGGTCATCTACCGGGTGATGAACGAGGAGCCGGACCTGTCGGCGCTGCCCGGCGAGCTGCGGCCGTTGGTGCAGGCGTGCCTGAGCAAGCGCGCCGAGGACCGGCCCACGGCGGCGGACGCGCTGTTCGCCCTGCTGGAGAACCAGGGGACGGCGGCCGAGCTGGACGCCGAGGTCGCCCTCAACACCGGCTCCCGGCTCGCCGCCGACCACCCCGGCCCCGCCCCTTCGAGCCCGCCGCCTTCCGGTCCTTTCCCGGGCGCCGGGCCGTCCGGGCCGTCCGGGCCTGCCGGGGGGATGAAGGCTCCGGGGCCGGTAGGAGGTCGGGGGCCGCAGGGGGCGCCCGCGGCGACCGGGTGGGCCAATCCGTCCGGGTGGGCCAATCCGTCCGGGGCGTCCTACGCCCCGCCACCTGCGACGCCCGCCGCCCGGCCGCCGCAGGCGGGTGAGGCCGGGGGAGGGCAGGCCGGGGCGCCGTTCGGCGGGCCCGGGGCGGGCGGCCGGCAGGAGGGGGACACGCGGTACGTCCGGCAGACGCCCGCCGGACCCTACGGACAGCCGCCGCAGCTTCCGCCGCCGTACCCCATGGGGCCGCGGCAGGCGCCGGCCGGCAGCGGCAACGACGCGTTCTTCAGGCACGCCCCCGCCGTCGAGCCGCCCGACGAGGCCAAGGCCAGGCGCAGGCGCGCGATCATGGTGTCCGGCGCGCTGGCCGTGGCGCTCGCGCTGGCCGGCGGCGTGCTGTTCCTGGGGCCGAGGATGTTCGGCCAGGAGACCCCGCCGAGCCCCCGCGCGGCGGCCGAGGCCACCACGTCCCTGGCCCCGAGCCCCGGTCTGCCCACCGTCCAGCCCACGGCCCAGCCCACTGTCCAGCCCACTGCGACGCTGCCCGCCACCGCCACCCCGCCGTCCACACCGGTCGCGAGCCCCACCCTCACGCCCATGCCCACGCAGACGGTCCCGCCGCCGCAGGCCGTCGCCGCCCTCGGCAAGCAGGACGGCAAGTCGCTCAAGGGCCACACCAAGGGCGTCCAGACGATCTCCGCCCTGTCCCTGGGCGACGGCGGGACCTGGCTGGTGTCCGGCGGCCAGGACGGCCGCGTCCGCCTGTGGGACCTGGGCAGGCGCAAGCCGCTGGCCACCATGAGGGGCCACAGCGAGGAGGTGTACGCCGTGGCCGCCGTCATGATGGGCAAGACCCCCATGGCGGTGTCCGGCGGCTACGACGGCAGCGTCCGCCTGTGGAACCTCAAGACGCACAAGGGCAAGGTCCTCGGCTGGCACGGTGACGCCGTCTACTCGGTCGCGCTGACCAAGGCGGGCGGAAAGTGGATCGCCGTGACCGGGGACGCCAACGGCTGGCTGCGCTTCTGGGACCTGAAGAGGCGCAAGGCCACCGGCGGGGCCGTCAAGGCCCACCGCACGTCCGTGAACTGGCTCAACGCCACCCACCTCGGTGACCGGGCGATCGTCGTCTCGGCCGGCGAGGACGCGACCCTGCGCCTGTGGGACGTTACCCGCCACAAGCCTTACGGAAAGGCGTACAAGGGGCACGCGAAGGGCGTGTACGCGGTGACCACCGGCAGGCTCGGAGACCGGACGGTGGTCGCGTCCGGCGGCAAGGACCGGAAGATCCGGATCTGGGACCCGAAGACCGGCAAGACCATCGGCTCGCCCCTATCCGGTCACAAGAAGATCATCTACTCCCTGTCCTTCGGCACGCTGGGCGGCCGCACGGTCCTGCTGTCCGGCTCGACCGACGGGACCATCCGCCTCTGGGACCCCGAGACGCACAAGCCCCTGGGCAAACCCGTCAAGGCCCACAAGCGCGGCGTGTACGCGGTCGGGATCGTCCCCTCGGACGGCGGCCCGGTCGTCGTGTCGGCCGGCAAGGACAAGGTCATCCGCCTCTGGAAGCCGAAGCAGGAGGCCGGGTCCTGAGCCGCCTACGAGTGGCGTACCGGCTCGAAGATGGCGTGATGGGCGGCCACCAGTGCGCGGCGGACGGCCCGGTCGAGCTCCCGCAGGGCCGTGGCCCTGGCCGCGACCTGCGTCGAGGTGAGTCCGCGGTCGTCGGCCAGGACGAGGACGGCGGCCAGCCGGGTGGCCAGCGTGGAGACGCGGTGGGCGCGGGCCGGGTAGCCGGGGGCCAGCTCGCCGCCGCGCTGCGGCCGGTCGGGCCGGGCCTGGACCGGGCCGTCGACGCCGGTCAGCGCCTCGGTGGCGGCGCGCATGGCCGACGACAGCTCGTGCTCGGCCTCGGCCAGCGAGGGCAGGTCCTGGCGCACGGGCCCGGCGTCGTGCACCTCCAGGCGGGTGCCCACGTACGAGGAGCCGCGCCGGTCGGGGACGGGCACCAGGCCGAGCCGCCGGTCGCGCAGCACGGCCACCGCGGCCTGCCCGGCCTCGACGGCGGAGGAGTTGAAGGTCGCCGGCCCGGACAGCCCCAGCGGGTCGCCGGGTGCGGGAAGGGCGAGCCGGAACTCGTGCAGGCCGTCGGACCGCAGGTTTGCGAGGTATTTACGCAGCGGCACGTCACCGGCGACGACGGGCCCCGCGACGGCTTCCACGTGGTCAGCCGCCTCGTCGAGGCCGACGTGACCGGAGAGCCACGCGTTGCCCCAGGCGACCAGCGAGGGACAGACAGGTGATTCAGGGTGCACCGATCCACGATAAGCGCTCGCCCTGCAATAGGTTTGTCCCCAGGGTGACTCCAAAGGTCTCCAGAGTGACTCCAAGGGAGGGAACGGGGATGGGTGGTCAGGTGCTGCGGCTCCAGGACGTCGCCGTCAGGCGCGACGGGGCGGCCCTGCTGCGCGGCATCGACTGGACGGTCAACGAGGACGAGCGCTGGGTCGTCATCGGTCCCAACGGCGCGGGCAAGACCACGTTGTTGCAGGTCGCCGCGACGCTGCTCTATCCGACCGAGGGCGTGGTCGAGGTGCTGGGGGAGCGGCTGGGGCAGACCGACGTGTTCGACCTGCGGCCGCGCATCGGGCTGGCGAGCGCCGCGCTGGCCGAGCGCATCCCGCCGGAGGAGAAGGTCATCGACCTCGTCCTGACGGCCTCGTACGCCATCATGGGCCGCTGGACGGAGGAGTACGACTCCAACGACGTGACCAGGGCCGTCGAGCTGATCGACATGATGGGCGCGGCCCACCTGATCAGGCGGCGGTTCGGCACCCTGTCGGAGGGCGAGCGCAAGCGGGTGCAGATCGCCCGCGCGCTCATGCCCGACCCCGAGATGCTCCTGCTCGACGAGCCGGCCGCCGGCCTCGACCTGGGCGGCAGGGAAGACCTGGTGCGCCGGCTGTCGGCGCTGGCCGGCGACTACCGCTCGCCGACGCTGGTGCTGGTGACGCACCACGTCGAGGAGGTGCCGAGCGGGTTCACGCACGGCCTGCTGCTGCGGCACGGGTCCGTGGTGGCGCAGGGGCCGCTCGACCACGTGATGACGGCCGACAACCTCTCCCGTACGTTCGGGGTGCCGCTGACGCTCGACCGGAGTGCCGAGGGCCGCTGGTACGCCAGGGCACACTGACCTCACTGGATCGCCATTTATGCGGATATCGGTCGCCTAAAGGCGAAACGAAATATCATGCACCGAGTCGGTCCCCTCGACTCCGGAGCTTCGCCATGTCGACCGAGCAGCTCGTCGTCGCCCTCGTCGTGGTCGCGGCGATGGGATTCGTGGTGGCCCGCAGCATCCGCATCATCCCGCAGGCCACGGCCGCCATCATCGAACGGCTGGGCCGCTACCACCGCACGCTGACGCCCGGCCTCAACGTGGTGGTCCCGTTCGTCGACCGCATCAAAGACCTGATCGACCTGCGGGAACAGGTGGTCTCGTTCCCGCCGCAGCCGGTGATCACGTCCGACAACCTGGTGGTGTCGATCGACACGGTCATCTACTTCCAGGTCACCAACCCCAAGGCGGCCACGTACGAGATCGCGAACTTCCTGATCGGCGTCGAGCAGCTCACCGTCACCACGCTGCGCAACGTGGTCGGCGGCATGGACCTGGAACGCACGCTGACCTCGCGCGAGGAGATCAACACCGAGCTGCGCGGCAGCCTGGACGAGGCCACCGGCAAGTGGGGCATCCGGGTCAACAGGGTCGAGCTGAAGGCCATCGACCCGCCCGTCTCCATCCAGGACTCGATGGAGAAGCAGATGCGCGCCGACCGGGACAAGCGCGCCGCCGTGCTGGCCGCCGAGGGGCAGCGCCAGGCGGCGATCCTGGCCGCCGAGGGCGACAAGCAGGCGGCCGTGCTGCGCGCCAGGGGCGAGGCGGAGGCGGCCGTGCTGCGGGCGCAGGCGGACGCCGAGGCCCAGGCCATGCGCGCCAAGGGCCAGGCGGACGCGATCGGCATGGTGTTCAAGGCCATCCACGACGGCAGGCCCGACCAGAGCCTGCTGGCCTACCAGTACCTCCAGACCCTGCCCGAGATCGCCAAGGGCGACGCCAACAAGGTCTGGATCGTGCCCTCGGAGATGGGCAAGGTGCTGGAAGGGCTGGGCGGGCTGTTCGCCCCGCCCGTCCCGAAGAACCCCGAGGGATAACTCAAACACATGTACGGATAAATACCGGACTAAGTGGGTATAAATCAGTACATGAAGGGTGATCGGGTGGAGATCGTCATCGACGCGGGCGGCTCCCCGCGAACCTACGAGGTCACGGCCACCCGCGCGGGCCGGCGTGTCGAGGTGGCCAACCGGCGCGGGCTGGTGGAGGTGAGCGAGGTCACCCGCAGCGGCACGCCGGTACGCACGGCCCGCTTCATGTCCAGCCGGATCCTCGCCCTCGTGGAGCATCCGGCCGACGAAGCCGCCGGGGACGACTAGCGGAAGTCCGCCACGTGGTCCTCGGCCCACTGGCGGAAGGTCAGCGCGGGCCGGCCGAGCAGGCGCTGCACCGTGTCGGTCACCCGCTCCGGGTTGTGCACCGCCGCCCCCCAGCCCTTCAGCGCGGCCTCCACGAACCCGGGATCGCCCCAGGCCGCCGTCAGGTGCGCGCGGGCCTCGTCCAGCGGCTGCTCCTCCCAGCGCACCTCGTGCCCGGCCACCTCGCCGATGATCCGCACCTGCTCGGCCTGGGTGAGCTGCTCGGGGCCGGAGAGCACGTACTTGCCGCCCGTGTGGCCGGCCGAGGTGAGCACGTGCGTGGCCACCGCGGCGATGTCCTTCTCGTGGATCAGCGCTCTGACCGCCTGACCGAACGGCCAGCGCACGACCCCCTGCCGGATCTGGGGGGCCCAGCCCAGCGTGTTGGCCGCGAAGCCGCCGGGGCGCAGGAACGTCCAGGCCAGGTCGGAATGCCGGATCAGCCGCTCGACACTCTGGTGGAACAGCGTCGGCTCCTCGCCGTCGGCCAGGTCCTCGACGTCGGCGGACAGGTAGACCACGCGGCGGGCGTGCCGGGCCAGGGCCGTCACCGCGTCCGCGGTCGCCGCCTCGGAGTAGCCGGGCCACAGCAGGAAGACGCTCTCGACGTCCCGCAGCGCCGGTTCAAGCGTCTCGGGCACGGTCAGGTCGCCGCGCACCGCCTCCACGCCCTCGGGAAGCCGGGCCTTGTCAGGGTTCCTGACCAGCGCCCGCACGTCCAGGCCCGCCTCCGCGAGCTGGGAGACCACATGTTTGCCCACATTGCCGGTAGCGCCGGTCACCAGGATCTTGCTCATGGCCCCGACGGTAGGACCTCAAGTTAAGTTCAGGTCAACCCCGGCCGTACCTGGATCGTGCCGTCGCGGCGGATGCGGGTCTCGAACATGGGCGCGGGCGCGGTCGCCGGACCGTGCTTCACCGAGCCGTCGGTCAGCCGGAACGTGCTGCTGTGCCACGGGCAGACCACGCACGCCTCGCCGTCCTCCATGACCAGCCGGCCCTGGTGCAGCGGGCCGGCCAGGTGCGGGCAGCGGTCGGCCAGCACGGTCACCCCGTCGCCCTGGCGCAGCACGAAGAGCTGGATGTAGCCGAGCCGGCGCGCGACCGGCCTGCCGTCGGGCAGGTCCTTGAGCGGGCACAGGTCGTGCCAGCCCAGCGGTACGAGATGGGCGACCTGCGGCGCGTGGTTGGCCCCCGCGGCCTGGCGGTAGGCCATGTGGCCGCCGAGGTAGCCGCCCAGCCCGCCGAGCCCGAGCCCGACGTAGGACAGCACGCGCCCGGCCCGCTCGGCGCCGCGCAGCCGGGCCACCAGCGAGGCCGACATCAGGCCCAGGGCGGCCATGTTGGCGGCCATGTGCACGAAGCCCACGCGCTGCTGCTCGCGGTGGAGCGAGGACCAGTCGGTCAGCCCGGCCGCCGCCGTGGGCAGCGCGTTGCCGATGCCCGTCGCCAGGAGCAGCCTGCTCGCCCGGGGATCGGCGTGGGCCAGGTCGAGCACGGCGGCCGACAGCCAGCAGCCGAGGGTGACCGTGGCCAGCGGCGGGTGCAGCGGTTTCCCCGTGGGCACGCCGTGCAGCAGGTCGCGCAGAGTGCCCTGACGCAGGCGCTCGCGTACGACCTTGGCCAGCCCCCGGATCGGTTTGTCCATCGCCTTCGACTTCTCAAGTCGATCGGCGAGGTCAACCGGACCGACGAAACCCCGCAATTGCCGACGCTTCGCTCGCACTGTCTCTTTCACGACAAGTCCCCTACCCCGGCCTTGACGGGATCACTCGGCGAGGTGTCCCCTGGCCACGGAGAGTTCTACCAGCTCCAGCGCGTACGCGCCGAGCGAGGCCGATCCCTCCTGGATGATCCGCACCTTCTCCCTGACCTCGCCGGCCGTCACCTTGAACAGCGGCCACGTGCCGCCCTCGGTGTGGTGGTTGGCCAGGATCGGCGCGAACCGGTCGAGAGCCTTGGCGAACCTGGCCTCCGGCGTCCGCCTGGCCTCGAACTCGTCCCAGAGCTCCCGCAGCCGGGCGCCCTGCTCCGCGGGGAGCAGGCCGAAGATGCGATCGGCCGCGGCGGTCTCGGCGGCGGCCTGGGCGGCGACCGCCACGTGGTCGTAGACGAAGGTGTCGCCGGCGTCGATCTCGACCAGGTCGTGCACGAGTAACATCGCCACCACCCGCTGGAGGTCCGTCCCGGGTGGGGCGTGCTCGCCGAGGACCATCGCCAGCGTGCCCACGTACCAGGAGTGCTCGGCGGAGTTCTCCCGCCGCGACCCGTCGATCAGATGGTTGCGGCGGATGATCCGCTTCAACTTGTCGATCTCGACGGCGAACGCGATCTGGGCGTACAGGCGGTCCTCTTCTGGCGCGATAGTCACGCGCGACACCCTAATGTGCGGTGATCACCCCGGTTGGTGAAATCGTGACCGGAACTCCGTTGAACACTGCGTTACCACTTGGGATATCCAGGGCGGATTCGTCCGTCAGCACGTTCGTGTTGACACCGGCGTGTTGGGCCGCCACCTGCTGCGTGCTGCCCGCGTGCCCCCAGCCGTGCGGCAGGCTCACCACGCCCGGCATGATCGTGTCGGTGGGCTCCAGCGTCACCGTGAGGCTGCCGGTGGCCGAGGTGACCACGGCCTGGCCGGTCAGGCCCAGCCTGGCCACGTCGGCGGGGTTGATCTGGAGCGTGCAGGTGTTGCTGCCGCCGACCAGCGGGCCCACGTTGTGCAGCCAGCTGTTGTTGGAGCGCAGGTGCCGCCGTCCGATCAGCACGACGTCCGGCGGCTCCTCCGCCAGCCCGCCGCGCAGGCGCTCGACGTCCTCGACGAGCTGCGGCGGGGCCAGCTCGATCACACCGGAGGCGGTCTTCAGCACCTCGGGCAGCCGGGGCTCCAGGGCGCCGAGGTCCAGGCCGTGCGGGTGGTCCAGCAGCTTGCGCAGCGACAGGTCGCCCTTGCCGGCCCACTCGCCGTACGGGCCGAGCCGGAGCATGAGGTCCAGCCTGCGCTCGGCGCCCGTCTCGCCCTCCAGCGCGGCCCGCAGCGCGGCCACGTCGTGTCCCTCGACGCCGGAGCCGGGGGTCTGCACGGCTTTGCGCAGCATCTCGCCGATCAGGAACTCGTCCAGGTCCGCTTCCGGCCCGTCCGGTCCGTGCGGCCCTTCCAGTCCGGACGCGATCGCGGCCAGCCTGGCCAGGATCCGGGCCTCGCTGGGCCGTCCGTCCAGCGGGAGCGCGGGACGCGAGTAACGGGCGTAGTTGCGTACGGCGAACCCGAGCAGCGCGAAGTCGTAGTGGCCCGACTGCAGCACGCGCGGCGGCGGCAGGATCACGTGCGCGTGCCGGGTGGTCTCGTTCAGGTACGGGTCGACGCTCACCATGAAGTCGAGCCCGGCGAAGGCCGTCGCCAGCCGGTCGCCGTGCGGCGCGGACAGCACCGGGTTGCCCGCGACCGTGACCAGCATCCTGACCTGGCCCTCGCCCGGCGTCTCGATCTCGTCGGCCAGCGTGGCCACCGGCAGCTCGCCGTTGGCCTCGGGCAGCCCCCGCACCCGGCTGCGCCACCGGCCCACCGCGTACGGCCGCCGCCGCGCCCCGAACTCGGTCGCCGGCTTGGGGAACATGGCCCCGCCCGGCCGGTCGAGATTGCCGGTGAGCACGTTGAGCACGTCCACGAGCCACTGGGCCAGCGTGCCGAACTCGGTCGTGCAGGTGCCCATCCGGGCGTACACGGCGGCCGTCCGCGCGCCGGCCAGCTCCCTGGCCAGCCGGACGATCGTCGCCGCCGGCACCCCGGTACGCCGGGCCACCGCCTCCGGCGGGAAGTGCTTGGCCGCCTCGCGCACCTCGGCCAGCCCGTTGACCTCGTGCCACGGCCTGGCCAGATCCTCGGCGAACAGCGTGTGCACGATCCCGAACAGCAGGTACGCGTCCGAGCCCGGCCGGACGAAGACGTGCTCGTCGGCCAGCGCCGCCGTCCTGGTCCGGCGCGGGTCCACCACGACGAGCCTGCCGCCGCGCCGGCGCAGGGCCTTGAGCCGGCCGGGGAAGTCGGGGGCGGTGCACAGCGAGCCGTTCGACTCCAGCGGGTTGGCGCCGAGCATCAGCAGGAAGTCGGTCCGGTCCAGGTCGGGGACCGGGACGGCCAGGGGGTGGCCGAACATCAGGCCGCTGGCGACGTGCTTGGGCATCTGGTCGGCGGTGGCGGCGGTGAAGACGTTGCGGGTGCCGAGCGCCTTGACCAGCGGCCCGGCGTAGAGGCCGCCGGCCATCGTGTGGGCGTTGGGGTTGCCCAGGTAGACCGCCACCGACCGGCGTCCGTACCGCTCGGTGACGCGGGCCAGGCCCCGCCCGACGGCCTCGAACGCCTCCTCCCAGCTCGCCTCGCGCCACTGGTCGCCCTCGCGGATCAGCGGCTTGCGCAGGCGGTCGGGGTCCTCGTCGAGGCGGCCCAGGCTCGCGCCCTTGGGGCAGATGAACCCCTTGCTGAAGGGGTCGTCCCGGTCGCCGCGGACGCCGGTGACGTGGCCGCCGTCGTCGAGGGTGAGCGTCAGGCCGCAGACGGCCTCGCAGAGGGGACAGGTGCGGTGGACGGTCGAGGTCATCGCGACTCCTGAGTTCGCCAGGTGAACTCATCTTGGCCCGTCCCGTCCGCATGGGGAAGCCCCGGGAGCCCCCGCGGTCCCCGGGGCCGTTCCCAGGGAGACGTCCCGCCTTCCCTAGGTCATCGGACGACCTGCGGCAACGCCGGCGGCGCGCGCAGATCGTGCGGCTCCTCAAGGTCGGACCGCAGCGGCGTCCAGGAGCGGCGGCCGTACAGGCGTTCCAGGCCGGGAGCGGTCACGCCGGGCAGCTCGTCCCGCCGGACGATCTCCACCAGCAGCAGCTGGGCCCGGTCGCGGTGCCTGTGGACGGTGGCGCTCCTGGCCCAGCAGGCCGCCGCGATCTCCTCGGCGTACGCGTCGAACTCCTCGGCCGAGATGCCCGCCCGCGTCATGACCAGCGCCTTCTCGCCCCTGGCCGAGGGGGTGATCCAGAGCACCAGCGGGATCCGTCCCGCCCGGGTGTGCATGGTGGTCTCCAGGCAGACCCGCTGCAGGCGGTGGCGGGAGACCACGCACCAGAAGTGGGCCAGGGCCCAGTTGCGGCCGGTCCTGGTGGCGGCGGGCACCGAGACGGCGCTGCTCAGCAGGACGAACGGCACCCAGTGGCCGTCCCGCGCGGCGCCCAGCAGGGCCAGGACGAACAGCCCCAGCCCCGCCAGCACCATGAGCTCGCTGCGGACGCGCCAGATCCGCGTCAGCGGGCCCCCGCCGCCCGCGCCCGGGAGGTCCTCGACGGCCGGGTAGATCTGGTTGCGCGGGTTCCTCGACATGTCAGGACACCTCCTCGGGCACCCGTGACGCCACCGTGAGCTGGTCGAAGCGTGGGTCGCGGTAGGCGCGGGCGCCGAAGCCCGTCCTGGTGACCGTCCAGCCCCGGTAGATGGCGAACTCGTCCGGCTCCATGCAGATCTCGCGGTCCGTCCATGCGATCAGATCCCGGATCCGGGACTTGATTCGGCCGAGCCCCTTGGTACCTTGTGAGTACATAGAAGACCCCTTTCGCGGCATTTCCAGAGGTGGCTTCTTCGCCGGGTCGCAGGTCGGGTCCCGTCCCGCCGCAGGGTGGCAGCCCATATGCGGCGAACGCGGATCCGGTCTCGGCCCGGCATTTTCTTCCTGCTCCGATGAGCGACACGCTTTTCAGGCGATGGGACGGTCCTTCCGGCAAGCGGCCTCCCTCATGTGGACATTCGTATCCGGGACGGCTCCGTTGCCGGTGAGGCGGCCCTCGCGCGGGCGCCCGATCGTGAGCGGAGAGCCCGACGTGCGGGGCCGTTTCGTCATCCCGGCCTCCCCTCGTCGGTCGAGAACCCTCCTGGCTCGATCGTCCTCCGCGTTCGGTGATGCTGCAATACATCGAGCAAGGGAAGAATTAAGTTTCTTCGCAGATTGCTGTTCTAGTTGCCGTGCAACTTGCACGCGTTCTGTCAGGGGCACATGAGACCTCCAGGACGGCCGTAAATCCTCCCCCTGACCTCTATACCTACGTGAAGCCTTGTCTTGCTCCCACGCTCTCTCCGTGAAAGCCTTCGGGCAACCCCATGCGGCAGAGTTCGTGCAAGTTGCAGTGTAAGATTGAGTGAACGGCCCACAAACCGGGTTGCCAAACGATCCGTTCCCGCCACACCTTCATTCCCGACAAGGAGAGTGGACGGTGCCATCGCAGCAGGGCAGTCCGACAGTGCGCAGGCTCCGCCTAGGCCAGGAGTTGCGCCTCCTTCGCGAACGACGGAAGTTCACCGGGGCCCGGGCGGCGCGCGAGCTCGGCTGGTCGGCCAGCAAGGTCAGCCGCATCGAAGCCGCGAAGACCATGCCGAGCGCCGCCGACATCAAGGCGCTGGGCGAGCTCTACAGCCTCGACGGCGACAGACTTGACGAACTCTTCGGCCTCCTGCGAGATGCGGAGCAGCGTGGGTGGTGGGAAGATTATGAAGACTCCCTGCCCGAGGAGTACATCAGGCTTCTCGGGCTGGAGGCGGAGGCGACGGTTCAGCGCAACTGGGAACCCCAGTTGGTGTCCGGTCTCCTCCAGACCGAGGACTACGCGCGAGAGGTCATCCTCTCCGCGCGCGGAATCGTCCGGATCACGCACAGCGGCGTGCGCAGTCGCGTCGAGGCCCGCCTCGACCGGCAGCAACGGGTTCTGCACCGGCCCGATCCCTGCCGCCTCAACGTGGTGCTCGACGAAGCGGTGCTGATGCGGCGCTTCGGGGAGCCCTCGGTCATGCGGGAGCAGATGGAACACCTCATCGAGGTCTCCCTGTTGCCGCACGTCAACGTCCGGGTGTTGCCGCTGGACTCGCTCCATCCGGTCAATACCGGGGCGTTCATTCATCTGAAGTTCACCGGTTTCGACGATGTCGTCTATTTGGAGCACTTGTACACTGCTCACTTCGTAGAGGACCTCGAACGAGTCGCCGGCTATGAGAACGCTTTTGACCACATGTGGGCAGAGGCACTCGACGAGGACGAATCCCGCGTACTCATCCAACGCAAAGCCATGTTGTGGCGGCGCTAGAGCGCGCGGTCCCAGTAGGCAGGCAAAGGGGCCTGCCTATACCTTTTGGGGAGAAAATGCACACCACTACTACGATCCGGGCCTGGCGGAAGAGCAGCTTCTGCAACGGAGCGTCTTCTTGCGTCGAGGTCGCACCTCTGGGCGACGGCAACGTCGCCCTGCGGGACAGCAAGGTGCAGGACGGCCCGGTGCTCGTCTTCACGCCGTCCGAGTGGGCCGCCTTCACGGCCGGCGTGCGCGGCGGTGAGTTCGACCTGGACTCCCTGGCCGCCAGCGCGTGAAAAGCGGCCCTGGCGAGTTGGTGGCACACCCTCGCAGGGCCGCTCAGGACGAGCCCGGACGGCCACGACCGCACTTCGGCCGCCCAACGGCCCTGGCCCCTCGCGCGCCGAGCCCCAGGGCCCCCTTCTCCCCGAAACATCGCGCGCGCCGGGCCGGCCGGTCAGCGCATGGCCCGGCGGCGGACCAGGAAGAGGCTGCTCAGGCCCGCCAGTACGGCCAGGCCCGCCATCGCGACGGCGGCCATGAGGGAGGCCGAGACGGTCCCGTGGCCCTGGCTCAGCGAGATGAACAGGGTGCCCACGGTCGAGACGCCGATGACCTGGCCGAGCTGCATCACGGTGAGCAGCGCGCCGCTCGCGTCCGCCGCGTAGGCGCCGTCCACCTGCTCGGTCGCCATGTTGGTCACCGCCACCTGCACGCCTAGCCCGGCGCCGATGAGGGCGCTCATGACCGCGTACAGGACGCCGCCGTCGGCGGCGAGGCCGAGGCCGAGGTAGGCGGGCGCGGCCACCACGTAACCGACCGGGACGAGCGGGCGCTGCAGCCCCGCGGGCAGCCGCGGCCACAGCAGGCCGACGATGCCGAAGGCGAGCGCGCACGGCACCAGCATCATGCCCGAGCCGAGCGGGGAGAGGTGCAGGTCGCCCTGGAGGTGCAGGGCCGAGGTGAACAGGAACGCGCCCCAGGTCGCCGGGCCGAACAGCAGGATCGCCAGGCCGGGACGCATGCCCGGCGCGGCCAGCACCTTGGCGTCCACCAGCGGCCGCCCGCCCCGACCGGTCACCCAGCGCTCGACCCGGACGAACGCCACGAACATCACGACACTGAGCCCCATCGACACCCAGCCCCAGACGGGCCAGCCCAGGTCACGTCCGAGCACCAGCGGCACCACGAACAGCAGCACGGCCGCGGACAGGGTCACCAGGCCCCACGGGTCGAGCCCGGTCCTGCCGCCGCCCTCGTCGGCGGGCAGGGCGCGGAACCCGATGCCGAGCAGCACCGCCCCGACCGGCACGAGCACCAGGAACACCACCCGCCAGCCGGCTCCGAACCCGAGCAGGATGCCGCCGAGCGCCTGGCCCACGACGATGCCGCCGCTGATCACCAGTGACCAGAGCCCGATCGCCCGTCCGCGGGCCGCGCCCTGGTAGTTGCGCTGGATCAGGGTCAGCACCTGCGGCATCATCATGGCCGCGCCGGCGCCTTGGGCGAGGCGGAAGCCGATCAGCCAGCCCGTCGAGGGCGCGAGGCCGGCGCCGAGCGTGGTGACGGTGAACACGGCCAGGCCGCCGAGGAAGGCGTTGCGGTAACCGAAGAGGTCGCCGATCCGGGCGCCGGTGATCAGAAGGACGGCATAGACGATGGTGTAGCCGGCGACGATCATCTGCAGCCCCGCGCCGGAGGAGTGCAGGTCCGCCTCGATGGTCGGGGTGGCCACGTTGACGATGTTGACGTTGAGGATGGCCAGGAACTGCCCGACGAGGATCACTGCGAGGAGCAGACCGCTGGCCTTGGCCCTGTCCGGTGGGGTGACCTGGACAGGAGAGACTACTGTGGCGGATTCGGTCATGTGTTTCATTATTCTGCGAACCCGATACCAGTAACGAGAGTCCCTTTATACTGGTATTGGCGGCACCTGGATAAGTGTGCGCGGATGCCCCCATAGTGGAGGTGTGACCGTGACCGAGGCAAGACGTACGGATCTGGCGGCGTTCCTCCGGACCCGCCGGGAGCGCATCACCCCCGAGATGGTGAACCTCGCGCCGGGCCCCCGCAGGCGTACGCCGGGGCTGCGCCGCGAGGAGGTCGCCCAGCTCGCCGGGGTGGGCGTCACCTGGTACACGTGGCTGGAGCAGGGCCGGCCGATCAACGTCAGCGGCCAGGTGATCGACGCCGTCGCCCGTACGCTCATGCTGGACAACGCCGAGCGTCAGCACCTCTACCGGCTCACCGGCCAGGCCGAGGCCCCCGCCGTCGCCGACGCCAGCCGCATGCCGCCCGAGATGCAGGGCATCCTCGACCAGCTCGGCGACATGCCCGCGTCCGTCACCAACAGCCGTTCCGACCTGCTGGCCTGGAACGCCGCCTACGCCACCCTGTTCCCGCACGTCGTCGAGGCCCCGGACGGCGAGCGGAACTCGTTGTGGCAGACGTTCGTCAACACGCGGGCCACGACCACCCTCGTCAACCGCGAATCGGAGCTGCCGCGCGCGGTCGCGGTCTTCAGGGGCGCCTACAGCCGGCACGCCGACGACCCCTGCTGGCAGGACTTCGTGCGGCGGCTGAGCGCGGAGAGCGCCGAGTTCGCCCGCATGTGGGCCAGGCAGGACGTGGCCGAGCCGGGCCCCCGCGTGAAGGTCTTCAAGCACGAGGTCGCCGGCGACCTCCGCTTCAGCACGACCAGCCTGAACGTCTCCGCCACGCCCGAGACGCGGCTGATCGTCTACAGCCCCAAGGACGACGCCACCAGGTCCGCTTTGGCCTGGTTGATGGGAAGTGGTGATACCAAGTCCTAATCTGCCGCCCATAGAATGCTCGATCCGTAAAAGTCTGGATCAAGCGGAAATGGCGGTAGATGAGACTCCCCCGTGTTCTACCGGTGCTGGTCGTCGCCGCCTCCCTCGCGGCGTGCTCGTCGGCGCCTGACAAAGAGCCGCAGAGCAAGCAGGTCGAGCAGCAGGCGGCCGGGTCGCCGAGCTCGAAGCCGAAGCCCACGCGGCGGCCGTTCACCATCTCCTTCGGCGGCGACGTGCACTTCGAGGGCGTCCTGCGCGGCCGGCTCGCCAACCCGGGCACCGCGCTCGGGCCCATCGCGAACGTGCTGCGCAAGGCCGACCTGACGATGGTCAACCTGGAGACCGCCATCACCACGGCCGGGACGCCCGCGCCCGGCAAGCAGTTCACCTTCCGCGCGCCGGCGACCGCGTTCAACGCGCTCAAGGCGGCCGGGGTGGACGTCGCCTCCATGGCCAACAACCACGGCATGGACTACATGGAGAGCGGCCTGGCCGACTCGCTGGCGGCCATCAAGCGCAGCAAGTTCCCGATCGTGGGCATCGGGGCGAACGCCGCGCAGGCCTACAAACCCTTCCGCAGGACGGTGAACGGCAACCGGGTGTCGATCATCGGTGCGACGCAGGTGCTCGACGCCGAGTTCATCCAGTCGTGGACGGCCACGG
Source organism: Nonomuraea sp. NPDC049684 (assembly GCF_044465345.1). Classification (NCBI taxonomy): domain Bacteria; kingdom Bacillati; phylum Actinomycetota; class Actinomycetes; order Streptosporangiales; family Streptosporangiaceae; genus Nonomuraea; species Nonomuraea sp. NPDC049684. The sequence goes on from NZ_JBITLO010000005.1 coordinate 184,316, forward strand.
CCGACAAGGGCGGACTGGCCTCGGCCAAGGACGAGGCGAGCCTGCTGAGGGCCGTACGCCAGGCGCGCAAGAACTCCGACACCGTCATCGTGCACCTGCACTGGGGCACCGAGATGCAGAAATGCCCCAACGAGGCCCAGCGCTCGCTCGCCCCCAAGCTGGTCGCGGCGGGCGCCGACGTCGTGGTCGGCGGGCACGCGCACATCCTGCTCGGCGCCGGGTACCTGGACAACGCCTACGTCAGCTACGGCATGGGCAACTTCGTCTTCTACAACTCCACCCCGGGCACCACGGGCAGGACCGGCGTGCTGACGTTGACGATCAACGGCCGCAAGGTGCTCAAGGACCAGTGGACCCCGGCCACGATCCAGGGCGGCATCCCGATCCCCATGACGGGCGCGGCCAGGACCCAGGCCGTGAGCGACTGGAAGGCGCTGCGCACGTGCTCGGGGCTGGCCGCGCGGCCATGATCGATCTATCCTCCGGACAGTTCGTCCAATAGGAGGTCGCCATGCGGCGGGTCGGGTGCGGCGGGGTGCGTCCGGCGGTCTCCGAGGCGGGTGACCCCGCCGCCATCCTGCCGCACGACTCCCCGGACACCCGCCGTCGGCGCGTTCCGGCTGCCGGTGCCGGTGCGGCTCGTCGCGGCGCGCAGGGACCCGTTCGTCACCCCGGCGCTGCCGGCGGCGACCGCCCGGCCGTGGCACCGCACGAACGAGGCTGGCCACTGGGCGCAGCGCAGCCACCCCGCAGCGGGCCACCGGGCAGCGCGCAGCCGCACCGCAGTGGCCCGCTGGGCGCAGCGCAGCCGCTCCGCGGCGGGCGCCGTCGCGCGAGGACGGCGCCTCCGGGCCGGCTCGCGGTCGCCGATATCGCTCGAATTGAAGATTATTCGCGAAATATCGTCTCGCAATATAGTGTCCCGGGCATTGTGCCGAACAATATGGCGGCCACCGTCGGGGAACTTTTATCGAACATATCATCGGCGGGATGTTATCCGGGGGCCTCGTCTCGTGGGAGCCGCGCCGGGCCACCAGGCGTCCGCGCTGGGCCGCGGGCCGCGAGCCGGTCCGGATTCGGCGCGCCGACCAGTACGGAAATTCGGTTACGCCGCCCCATGGATTTCGCCATGGACGACGCGGCGGGCAGTCATCCGAGAAATCCCGCAAATGAGTAGGTAACGATCGTGCAGACGAGAGAAGATGAATCCGTGTCTTCGCCGCAAATGGATGATGACTGCGTCCACCCCAAAGCTCTCCGGCGGCAGCCGGCCCAACGCCGCAGCGCCCGGCGCGTCGAGCGCATGCTCGACGCCTGCGCCGAACTCCTCGACGAGACCGGCTACGAGGCCCTGTCCACCACCCGCATAGCCGAGCGGGCAGGCGTCGCGATCGGTTCGGTCTACCAGTTCTTCCCCGACAAGCGGGCCATCACCCAGGAGCTCACCCGGCGCAACGTCGAGCAGTTCGTGGCGCGGGTGGGCCTGCGGTTCATGGAGGAGGAGTACCGCGGCTGGTGGGAGGCCGTCGACGCGATCATCGACGAGTACGTCGACATGCACCGCACGGTCCCCGGCTTCCGGAGCCTGCACTTCGGCGACGTCGTCGACCTCAACCTGCTCGACTCCGACTCCGAGAACAACACGGTCATCGCGGGCAGGCTGCGCGGCCTGCTGCTCAAGGAGTTCGGGCTGGCCGACAGCGAGATGCTCGACCTGGCCGTGCTGGTCGCGGTCGAGGCCGGCGACGCGGTGCTCAAGCTGGCCTTCCGGCGCGACCCGGCCGGCGCGCCCGACATCATCGACGCCGCCAAGCACCTGATGCGGGGGTTCCTGTCGCGGCAGCTCAAGTCGTGGTCGCCGCACGTGCTGACCGAGGGCGAGGTGGGACGCTGACCGGGATCTGGGCATGACAGCGACGAGCGATCGTCACTGTCCGTCACGGGTCTCTTCGGAGGTGAAGATGTACGATCTTCCGCCGTCCGCCTTCAAGCGCAGTGCCCCCTTCGACCCCCGCCACCCCCGCCACCGGCGTGGGCCGGTCCGCGTCGCGCTCGGGCTCGCCCGGGCCGTGCGGTCCGTGGTCGCCGGCCGGATCACCGGGCCGTACCGGCGATGACCGGTCGCTGGGCGCCGGGCGCGGCCCGCTGCCGCGGCTCGGGCGCCAGGGGCGCCGGCTCCCGGTGCCGGCGCCGGGTGAGCTGCCGGTCGCCCAGCGCGGTGGCGGGCACCTGCTGGATGCGCGGCGTCACCGGCGTGCGCAGGCAGGGCAGGGGGAACGACACCGGCCGGACGTCCCGGGCCTGCCGGATGTCGAGCCTGGCCTGCAGCGCGTGCAGGTTGCGTTCGGCCGTCCGGATCGCCTCCAGGCGGGCCGACAGATACCCGGCCACGCCGGGCCCGAGAGCCGAGAGAACGACGACGCAAGCCAGCGTGAAGGTCATCTGTCGAGACATGCCCATTACAGCCCCTTCCGCCCGCGTACCGCAAAGCATGCCGTATATGCCCGTTGACCTGCGTATACACGCACAGCGTGACCAGGCTTGGACGAGACGTTGCCGAATTTGCATGTGACCGGCGATGCGCATTGACCGGGCAAAGCGCCTGACGGCTCGGTAGTCTCGCAGGTGTGGCGCATGTGACCCGAGAGCACCTTGATCGTCTGCTGGAGCAGGCCCTGCTGGCCGACGACCACAGTTCCTTGGCCAGTCGGCTTTACGACGTCGCGCTCGGTTATTCGTCCGGCGACGTCTCCAGGGCGTCCATCCTCGTCCTCGCCGCCGAGGAGTGGCGAGCGGCGGGACAGCCCGCACGCGCGATGGAGTGTTTCCAGCGCGCCGTGGAGGACGGCGGCGACGCGGGCTTCGACCCGCGCGCGGGCATCGCCGACACCCTCTTCGAGCTCGAACGGCCCGACGAGGCCCGGGAGCTCATCGAGACCATCCGCGCGGAGGGCGACGTCTCCACGGCGACCGCCCACACCATCGCGGAGACCCTGGTCGCCTACGGCGATCTGCGGGGCGGCCTCGAATGGGCCACCCAGGCCGTGCTGGGCTGCGACGAGGGCGACCCCGAGCAGGTGGCGCTGCTGCGGACGCGCTACCGGATCAGGGTCGACCTCGGCCTTCCGGAGGACGAGCTCGACGAGCTCGTCTCCTAGTCGCGGAGGCCGGCCGCCGGGCCCCGCGCGGGGCCCGTCTTGTCGCGCGCCCGCGAAACCGGCACCGGACGGGCCGCAACACGCTGAGGCCAGGCCGGAGGGGCCGCGACAGTGCGCGGTCGCGGCCCCCCGGTTGAGGAAGCCGGGCGCGGCAGGCACGACCCGCGCCCGGACACATTGGCTCAGTGCAGGTCGAGACCGGGCAGCAGGCGGCTGAAGCCGTCGATCGCCGGGTAGCCGCCGGGCAGCGCCGACGCGCCCTCGATGCTCTGCACGGCCCTGGGCAGCAGGTTCGAGATCAGATTGCCGTCGACCTCCCGCACCGGCTGCCGCGCCTGACGCGGCGACTTCGCGGCGCGGGCCGAGGCGGGGGCGGTGGGCCGCTCGCCGAGCGTCATCTCGGCCGGCACCCGGGCCGCGACGGGCGTCTGCGGCAGCGCGGGGAGGGCGGGCAGCGCGGGCACCTGCAACGTCGTGGCCAGGTCACGCATCCCGCTGTCGCCGGCGGACGCGGGGAACAACGCGGGCGAGGTGCTGTTCAGCGAGGGCATGCCCCACGTCGCCCCGACGCCGCCGAGATCGGCCAGCGGGCCCATGGCGGACCTGGCAGCCGCCAGACCCGTCAGGCCGAGCCGCCTGGCCATGTCGCCGGCCGCCATGGCCAGCTTGCCCACCTCCTCGGTGACCACCCGGCGGCCGTTCGTCCTGCCCTCGTTGAGCTGGAGCTTGGCGTGGCCGTCGCAGTAGGAGGCGATCGCCTCGGAGTACGGCCGGCAGGTGTCGGCCACCGAAGGACCGGCGACCGGCCAGGTGACGCCCGCGGTCAGAGCGGCCACCGTGAGGATGCTTCGGATCTTACGAGATGACACCGCACGTCCCTCTGATCGGAATCGGTGATCTGACGAACGCCGAAGCTAGCCACGTGTCCGGCCGGTCGCGTGCGGCTTGTCCGAAGGGTGGCGGGAACCTTACCCCGCGGCGACGGGATATGACCCTGGCATGACATGCCGGAGCCCGGAGATCCGCGGGGATCTCCGGGCTCGCCGGGACCGTCTCAGCCGCGCTGGATGACCAGCTCGTCGTCGCCGAGCTCCACCCTGACCTTGTCGCCGTCGGCGATCTCGCCGGACAGCACGGCCTTGGCCAGCTTGTCGCCGATGGCCGACTGGACCAGGCGGCGCAGCGGGCGGGCGCCGTACATGGGGTCGTAGCCGGTCAGCGAGAGCCATTCGCGGGCGGCCGGGCTGACCTCCAGCGTCAGCCGGCGGTCGGACAGGCGCCGGGCCAGGCGGTCGACCTGGAGGTCGACGATCTGGGCCAGCTCCTCGGAGCCGAGCGCGTCGAAGAGGATGACGTCGTCGAGCCGGTTGAGGAACTCCGGCTTGAACGAGCCGCGCACCGCCCCCATGACGGCCTCGCGCTTGGCGTCGTTCTCCAGCTTCGGATCGACCAGGAACTGCGAGCCGATGTTGGAGGTCAGGATCAGGATCGTGTTGCGGAAGTCGACCGTGCGGCCCTGGCCGTCGGTCAGCCGTCCGTCGTCGAGCACCTGGAGGAGGATGTCGAACACCTCCGGGTGCGCCTTCTCCACCTCGTCCAGCAGCACCACCGTGTACGGCCGCCGCCGGACGGCCTCGGTGAGCTGGCCGCCCTCCTCGTAGCCGACGTAGCCGGGAGGAGCGCCGACGAGCCGGGCCACGCTGTGCTTCTCGGAGTACTCGCTCATGTCGATGCGGGTCATCGCCCGCTCGTCGTCGAACAGGAACTCCGCCAGCGCCTTGGCCAGCTCGGTCTTGCCCACGCCGGTGGGCCCGAGGAACAGGAACGAGCCCGTGGGACGGTCGGGGTCGGCGATGCCGGCCCGGCTGCGGCGTACGGCGTCGGAGACGGCCTGTACGGCCTGCTGCTGGCCGATGAGCCGCCGGCCCAGCTCCTCCTCCATCCGCAGCAGTTTGGCCGTCTCGGCCTCCAGCAGGCGGCCGGCGGGGATGCCCGTCCAGGAGGAGATGACCTCGGCGATGTCGTCGGCGCCGACCTCCTCCTTGACCATGGCGTTGTCCGGCGGCGCGGCGTCGGAGGCGGCCTGGAGGGCCTGCTCCAGCCGGGGCACCTCGGCGTACATGAGCCGGGAGGCGGCCTCGAAGTCGCCGTCGCGCTGGGCCCGCTCGGCCGCGCCCCTGGCCTCGTCGAGCTGCTTCTTCAGCTCGCCGACCTTGTTGAGCCCGGCCTTCTCGTGCTCCCAGCGGCCGACGAGGGCGTTGAGCTCCTCCTGGCGGTCGGCCAGCTCCTGACGCAGGCGTTCGAGCCTCTGGACCGACGCCTCGTCGGTCTCCTTCGTCAGGGCCAGCTCCTCCATCTTCATGCGGTCGACGCTCCGCTGGAGCTGGTCGATCTCCACCGGACGGGAGTCGATCTCCATGCGCAGCCGCGAGGCGGCCTCGTCGACCAGGTCGATGGCCTTGTCGGGGAGGAAGCGGTTGGTGATGTAGCGGTCGGACAGGGCGGCGGCGGCGACCAGCGCGCTGTCGGCGATCTGCACCTGGTGGTGCGCCTCGTAGCGGCCCTTGAGCCCGCGCAGGATCGCGATCGTGTCCTCGACCGTGGGCTCGCCCACGTAGACCTGCTGGAAGCGGCGCTCCAGCGCGGGGTCCTTCTCGATGCGCTCGCGGTATTCGTCGAGCGTGGTCGCGCCGATCATGCGCAGCTCGCCGCGGGCCAGCATGGGCTTGAGCATGTTGCCGGCGTCCATGGCGCCCTCGGCGGCCCCCGCGCCGACGACGGTGTGCAGCTCGTCGATGAACGTCACGATCTGCCCGTTGCTCTCCTTGATCTCGGAGAGGACGGCCTTGAGACGCTCCTCGAACTCGCCGCGGTACTTCGCGCCGGCCACCATCGCGCCCAGGTCGAGCGAGATCAGCCGCTTGTTGCGCAGCGACTCGGGCACGTCGCCGGCCACGATGCGCTGGGCCAGGCCCTCGACGACGGCCGTCTTGCCGACGCCGGGCTCGCCGATCAGCACCGGGTTGTTCTTCGTGCGGCGGCTGAGCACCTGGACCACGCGGCGGATCTCCGAATCGCGGCCGATCACCGGGTCGAGGCCGCCGCCGCGGGCCCGCTCGGTCAGGTCGACGCCGTACTTCTCCAGCGCCTGGTAGGTGTCCTCGGGCGTCTCGCTGGTGACGCGGGCGTGGCCGCGTACCTTCTCGAAGGCGTCGAGCAGCGCCTGCGGGGTCGCGCCCTGCGCCTTGAGCAGCTCGGCCATCGCGCCGCCGTCGGCCGCCAGGCCGACGAGCAGGTGCTCGGTGGAGACATAGAGGTCTTCGAGGCGGTTGGCGTGCTGGGCGGCGGTGTTCATGACGGTGAGGAGCTGCCGCGAGCTCGACGGCGCGCCCACTGTCGCGCCCTGAGCCTTCGGCAGCGCCGCGAGCTGCTCCTCGACGCGCGCCCGCAGCGTGCGCCAGTCGGCGCCGACCGCTTCGAGCAGCGGCACGGCCGTGCCGCCCGTCTGGGAGAGCAGCGTGGAGAGCAGATGGGCCGGAGAGATCTCCGGGTTGCCCTCGGCGGCGGCGCGCCGCATGGCGCCCGAGAGCGCTTCCTGGCTCTTCTGGGTGAGCTTGTAGTCCATAACCTAGGCCCCCGGTGGCAGCTCGTAGCGGATCAGCGCCCTGACCATCCGCATCTCGGCGCGCAGGCGGTGAACCTCCTCACGCAGCCGCAGAGCTTCGTTCTCGAGCTCGAGTATCCGCTTGATGCCCGCGAGGTTGATGCCCTCCTCCTGGGAGAGCCGCTGGACCTCGCGGAGCTGGATGATGTCTCTTGTGGAGTAGAGGCGGCCGCGCCCGGCGGTGCGGCCCGGGCTGACCAGGCCGAGCCGGTCGTACTGGCGCAGCGTCTGCGGGTGGAGCCCGGAGAGCTGCGCGGCCACCGAAATCACATAAACAGGCGTGTCGTCGGACAGGTCGAAATAGTTGGCGTCCATCGGCTACTCGCTTCTGGCTCGCTGAATGAGATCGGCGCGCGGGTCGTCGCCCGCGGTCGCGGTGTTGAACTCGGTGAGGAGCTCGCGCGACTTGTCGTCGAGCGTCTTCGGCACGAGCACCTCGACGCTGGCGAGCAGGTCACCCTTGGTGCCGTCCTTGCGGGTGACGCCCCTGCCCCGCACGCGGAATGTGCGGCCGTTGGGCGTGCCCGCCGGGACGCGCAGGGTCACCGGCATGCCCTTGAGGATCGGCACCTTGATCTCGGCGCCCAGCGCGGCCTCCGAGAACGTCACGGGAACCGTGATCGTCAGGTTGTCGCCCATCCGGCCGAACACGGGGTGCGGCTTGACGTGCGTCAGGATGTAGAGGTCGCCGGCCGGGCCGCCGTTCTCGCCCGGCGCGCCCTTGCCCTTGAGCTTGACCCGCTGCCCGTCGGCCACGCCGGCGGGGATCCTGGCCTGGATCGTGCGGGTGCTCTTGGCCCGGCCGCTGCCCTCACACACGGGGCAGGGGTCGTCCACGAGCAGCCCGCGGCCCTTGCAGTCGCGGCAGGGCTCGGAGAAGGCGAAGTTGCCCAGGTTGCGGCTGGCCGCGCCGGTGCCCTCGCAGGTGGGACAGACCCGGGGGGTCGTGCCCGCCTTGGCGCCGGTGCCGCTGCACGCGGTGCAGGCGGCCGAGCTGGTCAGCCTGAGCGACACCGTGGTGCCCTCGACGGCCTCGGTGAACGAGAGCGTGACCTCGGACTCGACGTCCTGGCCGCGGCGCGGTCTGGTGGCGCTGGTCGTGCGGGTGGAGCCCCCCGCCCCACCGCGGTTGAACAGCCCGCCGAACAGGTCGCCGAGCCGCTCACCGGCGCCCCCGCCCTGCTGGCCGGCGGTGCCGCCGAACAGGTCGCCGAAGTCGAACGGGAAACCGCCACCGCCGGGGCGCTGACCGCCCACCCCGGACCCGAACAGCGTGCGCGCCTCGTCGTACTCCTTGCGGCGCTTGCCGTCGGACAGGATGTCGTACGCCTCGGAGACCTCCTTGAACTTGGTCTCCTTGGCGGCGTCGCCCTGGTTGGTGTCCGGGTGGTACTGCCTGGCCAGCTTCCGGTACGCCTTCTTGATCTCGTCGGCGGTGGCGGTCTTGGGCACACCAAGGACGGCGTAGTAGTCCTTTTCCAGGTAGTCCTTGGTGCTCATCTACGGCCCTTCGTCCTTTTGTCAGTTTGCTTCGTCGTCATTGGACGCGGGAGGAGCGTCCTCGGGCTCGGCCACCGCCACCCGCGCCGGGCGCAGCACCCGCTCGCCCATCCGGTAACCGGGCTGGAGCACCTCGATCGCGGTGGGCTCGGTCACGTCGGGCGAGTAGCTGTGCATCAGCGCCTCGTGGACCGTCGGGTCGAACGGGTCGCCCTTCTGGCCATAGGCGCTGAGGCCCAGCTTGGTGAGCACCGACTCCAGCGACTCCGCCACCTTCGCGAAGCCACCGGTCAGCTCGCCGTGGTCACGGGCCCGTCCGATGTCGTCGAGCACAGGGAGCAGCTCGGTCAGCGCGCCGGCGACGGCCTGCTCGCGGACCGCGACCCTGTCGCGCTCGACCCTTCTGCGGTAGTTCGTGTACTCCGCCTGGAGGCGCTGGAGGTCGGCGGTCCGCTCGGCGAGCTGGGCCGCCAGCTCACCGTCGTGGGCCGCCGCCGGCGCCTGCTCGGCGGGCGCCTCGGGCTGCTCGCCCGAGGTCTCCCGAACCTCGCCCGTCTCCGGGTCGATCTTGCGCTTGTCGCGGATCACCGGCTCCTCGTGCCCGTTGTCGCGCGCCGGCATCACTGGTCCTTCTTCGGCTGGTCTTCGTCGACGATCTCGGCCTCGACCACGTCGTCGTCGGCCTTGGCGCCCTGACCGGCCGAGGCGTCCTGCGGAGCGCCCTCGGGGCCGGCCTGCTGGCCCTGGCTGGCGGCGTAGATGGCCGAGCCCATCTTCTGGCTGACCGTGGCGAGCTTCTCCGCGGAGGTGCGGATGACGTCGGTGTCGGTGCCCTCAAGAGCCTTCTTCAGCTCCGACAGGGCGTCGTTGACCTCGGTCTTGATGTCGCCGGGGACCTTCTCGTCGTTCTCGCGGAGGAACTTCTCCGTCTGGTAGGCCAGACCGTCCGCGTTGTTGCGGACCTCGGCCTCCTCGCGGCGCTTCTTGTCCTCCTCGGCGTACGACTCGGCCTCGCGCATCATGCGCTCGATGTCGTCCTTCGGCAGCGCGGAGCCGCCGGTGATGGTCATCGTCTGCTCCTTGCCGGTGCCGAGGTCCTTGGCGGAGACGTTGACGATGCCGTTGGCGTCGATGTCGAAGGTGACCTCGATCTGCGGGATGCCGCGCGGCGCCGGGGCGATGCCGGTCAGCTCGAAGGTGGCCAGCTTCTTGTTGTACGAGGCGATCTCGCGCTCGCCCTGGTAGACCTGGATCTGCACCGACGGCTGGTTGTCCTCGGCCGTGGTGAAGACCTCCGAGCGCTTGGTCGGGATCGTCGTGTTGCGCTCGATGATCTTGGTGAAGATGCCGCCCTTGGTCTCGATGCCCAGCGACAGCGGGGTCACGTCGAGCAGGAGGACGTCCTTGACCTCACCCTTGAGCACGCCGGCCTGGAGAGCGGCGCCGATGGCGACGACCTCGTCGGGGTTGACGCCCTTGTTGGGCTCCTTGCCGCCGGTCAGCTCGCGGACGAGCTCGGTGACGGCGGGCATGCGGGTCGAGCCGCCGACGAGCACCACGTGCGCGATGTCGGAGACCTTGATGCCGGCGTCCTTGATGACCTGGTGGAACGGGCCCTTGGTCCGCTCGAGCAGGTCGGCCGTCAGGCGCTGGAACTCGGCCCTGGTCAGCTTCTCGTCGAGGTGCAGCGGGCCCTCGGAGGAGGCGGTGATGTAGGGCAGGTTGATGTTGGTCTCGGCCTGGCTGGACAGCTCGATCTTGGCCTTCTCCGCGGCCTCACGCAGGCGCTGGAGAGCCATCTTGTCCTTGGCGAGGTCGACGCCGTGGGCGTTCTGGAAGCGCTTGACCAGCTCGTCGACGACGCGCTGGTCCCAGTCGTCGCCACCGAGGTGGTTGTCGCCGGAGGTGGCCTTGACCTCGACGAAGCCGTGGCCGTCCTCCTGGCCGACGTCGAGCAGCGAGACGTCGAAGGTGCCGCCGCCGAGGTCGAAGACCAGGATCGTCTGGTCCTGCTCCTTGTCGAGCCCGTAGGCGAGGGCCGCGGCGGTCGGCTCGTTGATGATGCGCAGGACGTTGAGGCCCGCGACCGTGCCGGCCTCCTTGGTGGCCTGGCGCTGGGCGTCGTTGAAGTAGGCCGGGACGGTGACCACCGCGTCGGTGATCTTCTCGCCCAGGTACGCCTCGGCGTCCTGCTTCAGCTTCTGCAGCACGAAGGCGCTGATCTGCTGGGGGGAGAACTTCTTGCCGTCGATCTCCTGAGACCAGTTGGTGCCCATCTCACGCTTGACCGAGCGGATCGTCCGGTCAACGTTGGTGACGGCCTGCCGCTTGGCGACCTCGCCCACCAGGACCTCGCCGTTCTTCGCGAAGGCGACCACGGACGGCGTGGTCCGCGAGCCCTGCGCGTTGGCGATGACGGTGGGCTCACCGCCCTCGAGGATCGAGACGACGGAGTTGGTCGTCCCAAGGTCGATACCTACCGCACGTGCCATGAGTACGTCCTTGTAGTCAAAGTTGAGTCGGTTGGACTCAAGCTACGGATTCGTGTCGTCTTTGTCAAACGACTTGAGCCTACCCGACTCAACCCCTCTGAGCGTGACACCATTCCCGGCGATCGGGCAACAACCACCGTGATTCCACACAACACGCGTAACGGGGGCGGGCGCTTGGCAGTTCCACCCGATCGCGGGGCGGACCTGTTCGACCTGCACTTCGCCGAGATCCACCGGTACCTCGCCCGCCGCCTCCCCGAGGACGTGGCCGACGATCTGGCCGCCGAGGTGTTCGTCATCGCCCTGGGCGGCGGGCACGACCCGTCCCTGGGCGAGCCCAGGCCCTGGCTGTACGGGATCGTCACCAACCTCGCCGCCCGCCACCGCCGCAGCGAGGTCAGACGGTGGCGGGCCATCGGCAGGGCGGCCGGCCGCCAGGACGCGGGCCACGAGGAGGACGTCCTCGACCGCGTGGACGCCGCCCGCTTCACCCGGCCGCTCGCCAGCGCCCTGGCCGCGCTCAAGCAGCGCGACCGCGACGTGGTCCTGCTGGTCGCGCTGGGCGGCCTGTCCCACGCCGAGGTCGCCGCCGCCCTGGACATCCCGTACGGAACCGTCGCGTCCCGGCTCAACAGGGCGCGCAGGCAGCTTCGCAAGGCGCTCGGCGCCGCCAACCCGTTCAAGGAGGACCTCGATGGATGAGCTGGACCTGCTCGGCCGCGCGCTGCCCGCCGCCCGGCCGCCGTCCCCCGAGGTCGTGGCGCGCGCCCGCGCCCGCGCCGAGGCCGCCCGCGCGCCGCACCGGCCCCCGCACCGGCCCCCGCACCGGCCCCCGCACCGGCCCCCGCCCCGGCCCCCGCGCCGGTCCCGGGCCTGGACGGTGGCCGGGCTCGCCACGGCGGCGGTCGTGGCGCTGGTCTTCTCGCTGGCCGCCGCCCTGCGCCCGGATGCCGCGCCGGTGCTGGCCCCGCCGCGCAACCAGGCGCGCTCGACCTGGCCGACAGGGTGGCGCGGCTGCCCGTCGCGACCGGCCGGTACTGGCACTACTCCGTGACCGTCACCACGCGCAGGAAGAACGGCCGCATGGAGGTCGGCCGGCGGGAGCAGTGGTTCCCGCGGGACCACTCCGCGGACCCCGTGCTCCGGTGGTCGCGGACGGAGGGGAAGCCGGACTGCCGGTACAGCCGGCACCGGGGCGTCCCCGGAGTCGTCCCGCTCATGGTCGCCACGATGACGCTGAAGGACGTCGCGGCCCTGCCCGCCGGGGAGGAGGAACTGCGGAAGAGGCTGCGCGCGCTGCACGCCCGGAACCGCGAGCTGGGCTCCGGGCGGTCGTTCGAGCAGTTCCTGCCCTACGGCCTCGGCCAGTTGCTGACCCTGCCGCTGCGGCCCGGCCAGCGGGCCGCGGTGCTCCGGCTTCTGGCCGCCCTGCCCACCACCGACGTGCGCGGCGTCGTCCGGGATCCCGAAGGCAGGCCGGGGCTGGAGGTGCGCACCGAGCCGGAGTCGTGGCGCTTCTTCGCCGACCTGGCATCCGACGTGCTGGTCCTCGACCAGAGCAGCGGCGAGCCGCTCGCCACGTCCGCCCGCAAGGCCAGGGCCGCGGGGGACGTGCCGGTCGCCGTCACGTACCTGCCGGGGAACGGCTGGACCGACGCGTACCCGGCCGTCCCCGAGGGCTGCCGGCGGCTCTCCTAGGGCTTCGCGCCGTCCACGAGCTTGCGCTTGCCGAGGGCGTGCTTGAGCTTGACGGTGGTGGTCTTCTCCACGGCCAGCATGATGCAGGAGACGTTCCTGGCCTTGGGGGACGTGCCCTCGTACAGGGTGACGGTGACCTTCTTGGCGGTCTCCTTGACCTTGACCCTGTCCAGCACGGTGCACGGCTCCACCCCCGACCACCAGGTGAGCCTGACCTGCTTGCCGCGTGCGACGGCCGTGGCCTTGGTCCAGCGGACCTTGTGCACGTTGATGGCGTCGCCGGTGGGCCTGACCGGCTCGGGGGCCTTGCTGGGGGCGGTGGTGACCGGCGTCACGACGTGCTCGGCGGGCGTCTGCGGCAGCGGACGGGCGGCCGGCGGCGATGTGGCACAACCCGTCGCGAGCACCAGAGAACCGGCGAGAAGAGTCGCTTTCGTCATTGTGCGCATATCCCTAAGACGAAAAGGGCAGGTCCGCGGTTCAGCGATATACCCGGGAAGTGGGCGGTTAGTGTGGGTCACGTGCTCCGTCAGGCAATGCTCGCCGTCTCCAAGAGCGAACGCGCCGAACGCGTCATCACCACATCGCCGCTGACCAGGGACGTGGTCAAGCGATACGTCGCCGACGACGTCGGCGCGGTCATCCGCGGGCTGTCGCACGAGGGCCTGCTCGTGACAGTCGACCACCTGGGCGAAGAGGTGACCGACCGGAGACAGGCCGAGGCGGCCGTGCGCGAGTACCTGTCGCTGCTCGACCGGCTGCCGCCGGGCGGCGACGCCTCGGTCAAGCTGACCGCGCTCGGGCTCCGGCTGTCGGAGCAGGTCGCGCTCGACAACGCGGCCACCATCTGCGAGGTGGCGGCCGCCCGCGGCATCACGATCACGCTCGACGCCGAGGAGCACGACACGATCGGCGGCCTGCACTTCGTGCACGCCACCCTGCGCAAGGAGCACCCCGACGTCGGGATCGTGGTCCAGGCGTACCTGCCCGACGCGCTCGAACGCTGCGAGAAGCTGGCCGGCGCCCGCGTACGGCTCTGCAAGGGCGCCTACACCGCCCCCGGCGCCTACAGCAGGCCGGCCGACATCGACCGATCGTTCGTGCGCTGCCTCAAGATCCTCATGGCGGGCACCGGCTACCCCATGATCGCCACGCACGACCCCAGGATGATCCAGATCGCCTCCACCCTGGCCGTGCTCGACGGCCGCGACGTCAACGGCTTCGAGTACCAGATGCTGTACGGCGTGCGCCCCGGCGAGCAGCGCCGTCTGGCCGGGCTCGGCGGCCAGGTGCGCGTGTACGTCCCGTACGGCGCCGACTGGTACGCCTACCTCATGCGCCGCCTGGCCGAACGCCCCCGTAACCTGGCGTTCTTCCTCAGGTCGCTGCTGTCGCGGGGCTAGTAGGCTGGGCCGGCGTCCGTTCCCCTTCGAGAGGTCGAGATGATCGCGATTCTGGGCACCGGCAAGATGGGCGAGGCCCTGCTGTCCGGGCTGCTGCGCGCCGGGTTCAAGCCGGGCGACATCATGGCGACCAGCCGCCGTCCGGAGCGGGCGCAGGCGCTGCGCGAGACCTACGGCGTGCGCACGGTCGGCAACGCCGAGGCGGCCAAGTCGGCCGACACCCTGATCCTGGCCGTCAAGCCCCAGGACATGGCGACCCTGCTGGCGGAGATCGCCCCCTACGTCCCGGCCGACCGCCTGGTCATCACGGCGGCGGCCGGCATCACCACCGCCTTCGTGGAGCAGCGGCTCGGCGTCGAGGTGCCGGTGGTCCGGGTCATGTCCAACACGCCGATCAAGTTCGACGAGGCGATGAGCGTGATCTCGGCGGGCGCGCACGCCGGCGAGGAGCACCTCAAGCTCACCGAGGGCCTGCTCAAGCCGGTCGGCAAGGTGCTGCGCATCCCCGAGTCCCAGCAGGACGCCGCGACCGCGCTGTCCGGCAGCGGCCCCGCCTACTTCTTCTACCTGGTCGAGGCCATGGTCGACGCGGGCATCCTGCTCGGCATGCCGCGGGCCGCCGCGCTCGACATGGTCACGCAGTCGATCGTCGGCGCGGCCGTGATGCTGCGCGACTCCGGGGAGCACCCGGTGATCCTGCGGGAGGCCGTCACCTCGCCGGGCGGCACCACCATCGCGGCCATCGCCGAGCTGGAGCGCCACAGCGTGCGCGCCGCCTTCCTGGCCGCCATCGAGGCCGCCCGCGACCGGGGCCGCCAGCTCGCCTCGGGCTGACCGGCGGCGGGGGAGCGCGGTCGCCTCGAAAGCTGACCGGCGGCGGGGGAGCCCGGCCGCAGGGTGCGGCTCAGGCGTCCCGCCGCTGCATGAGCACGGCCCCCGCCACCACCGCGGCGGCCACCCACAGCGCGTAGACGCCGAGCCCGCTCCACGGTCCGAGCGGGTTCCCGGGCTGGTCCAGCACGATCTCCAGGCCGGCGTTGGTGGTGAAGTGGTCGGCGACGGCCTTGCCCCACTCGCCGGGCAGCGCGCTGGTGAGCTGCGGCAGCACCAGCATCAGCGCGATGGCCGAGACGATCGCGCCCGGCGTGTGCCGGATCAGCGTGCCGAGCCCCAGCCCGAACAGGCCGCAGGCGGTGAGGTAGAGCCCGGCCCCGAACACCGACTGCGCCACGGTCCCCGGGTCGACCGAGCCCGGCCGGAGGATCGCCAGGCCGACGGCCACCGCGGCGGCCGCCGCGACCGTGGAGACGACCAGCGCCGTCACGGTGAACACCACGATCTTGCCGGTGAGCAGCCTCATCCGCCTCGGCACGGCCAGCAGCGACGTGCGGATGCCGCCGGTCCGGTACTCGCTGGAGATCACCAGCACGCCCAGCGTGGCCATGGACAGCGAGGCGAACATCAGACCGGTCAGGCTCGTCATGACGGCCTGGTCGCCGGTGATGGGCTGCCCACCGGCCGTGGCCCTGGACGCCACCGACAGCAGCCCGCCCAGGCCGATCATGAGCAGGGCGGTGACGGCGAGCGTCCACACCGTCGAACGCACCGAGCGGATCTTGGTCCATTCGGACCTCAGGATGTTGGTCATGACGAGTACTCCACACTGTCCTTGGTGAGCTCCATGTACGCCGCTTCGAGCGAGGGCTGCACGAATGTCAGCTCCTCCAGGGGGATCCCGGCCCGAGCGGTCAGGGTGCCGATCTCCAGCGTGCTCATCGCGGTGACGCGCAGGTGGTCGGGGTACAGGTCGCCCACCTTCACCAGCTCGGCGACCTCGGCCAGGCGCGGCGAGCGCACCCGTACGTAGCCCTGCGAGCTGCGCCCGATGAACTCCTGCACGCTCGTATCGGCGATCAGCCGGCCCCGGCCGATCACGATCAGGTGGTCGGCCGTCTGGGCCATCTCGCTCATGAGGTGGCTGGAGACGAACACCGTCCGCCCTTCGGCGGCCAGCTTGCGCATGAACGTGCGGATCCACAGGATGCCCTCGGGGTCGAGCCCGTTGACCGGCTCGTCGAAGAGCAGGATCTCGGGGTCGCCGAGCAGCGCGGCCGCGATGCCCAGGCGCTGCGACATGCCGAGCGAGAAGCCGCCGATCCGCCGCCGCGCCACCTCGCGCAGGCCGACGGCCTCCAGCACCTCGGTCACCCGGCCCGCCGGGATGCCGTTGCTCTGGGCGATGGCCAGCAGGTGGTTGCGGGCGCTGCGGCCGCCGTGCACGGCCTTGGCGTCCAGCAGCGCGCCCACCTTGCGCAGCGGGTGCCGGTGCTCCTGGTACGGCCGTCCGTCCACCAGCACGGACCCGCTCGACGGCCGGTCGAGGCCGAGGATCATCCGCATGGTCGTGGACTTGCCGGCGCCGTTGGGCCCGAGGAACCCGGTCACCTGGCCGGGCTCGACGTCGAACGACAGGTCCGCGACGGCGTGGGTGGCGCCGTAGCGTTTGCTCAGGTTGGTTGCGCGAATCGCCGTCATGCCACCAAGCGTGCCGCCGGGGCCCGCCGTTCTCTTCGGCCGTGAGGACGTTCTTGCCGGTGACGGCCTGGGAGCCTGGTCCTAGTCTCCAGGTTTGATCAGCGCCGCCTCGTACGCGACGATCACGGCCTGCGCCCGGTCCCTGACCCCGATCTTGGCGAACAGGCTGGTCACGTGGTTCTTGACGGTCGAGGGGGAGACGGCGAGCTGCCCGGCGATCTCGGTGTTCGACCGGCCTCTGGCGATCAGTACGAGGATCTCCCGCTCGCGCTCGGTCAGCGCGTCCAGCACGGGCGGCGCGGGCGCGGCCGGCGGCCTCGACGCCCGGACGAACGTGCCGATCAGCCGGGTCAGCAGCCGCGGCGCGACCGCCGACTCGCCCCGGTGCACCACGCGGACGCCCTCGATCAGCTCCTCGGGGGAGACGTCCTTGGGCAGGAAGCCGTCGGCGCCCGCCCGCAGCGCCGCGACCACGTTCTCGTCCAGGTCGAACGTGCTCAGCGCGAGCACCCGCACGCCCGGCAGCTCCGAGGTGATCATCTCGGTCGCCCGCACGCCGTCGAGCCCCGGCATGTGCAGGTCCATCAGCACCACGTCGGGACGCAGCCGCCGGCTCAGCTCGACGGCCAGCTCGCCGTCGCCGGCCTCGCCCACCACGGACAGGTCGGGCTGCGCGTCGAGCATCAGCCGGAACCCCTTGCGGACCAGCTCGTGGTCGTCGACCAGCAGCACCGTGATCATGTTGCCTCCAGGGGGATGCGGGCGTGCACCCGGAATCCTCCCCCGGGGCGCGGGCCGGTCGTGAGCCGGCCGCCGCACAACGCGACCCGCTCGGCCATGCCGCCCAGCCCGAACCCCGGCGTGCCGCCCTGCTGCGGCACGCCGTCGTCGAGCACCTCCACCTCCACCGCCTCGGACCCGTAGGCCAGGCGCACGCTGGCCCTGGCGCCGGACGCGTGCTTGCGGGTGTTGGTCAGGGCCTCCTGCACGATCCGGTAGACGGCGTGGTCCACGGCCGTGGGCAGCGTCACCGGCTCGCCCGTGACGGTCAGGCTGGCGGGCAGCCCGGCGCTCCTGGCCTCGCCGATGAGCGCGGGCAGCCGGTCGGCCCCCACGCCGGTCGCGGCGTCCGGGCCGTCGTTGCCGTCGGCCCGCAGCACGTGCAGCAGCCGGCGCATCTCCGACATCGCCTGGCGGGCGGTCTCCTGGGCGCTCTCCAGCGCCTCCCGGGTGACCTCCTGCTCGGGCGCGAGCGTCGCCCGCGCGCCGCCGACCAGGGCGTTGATCACCGTGATGTGGTGCGCGACGACGTCGTGCAGCTCCCTCGCGATGCGCCGACGCTCGGCCTGCACGGCGGCGTCGGCGGCCGCCCGCCTGCCCCGCTCGTGCAGCTCGGCCCTGGTCTTGACCAGCGCGCCGATGCCGGCCGGGATCGCGACGACGAAGGCGCCGGCCAGGAACTGCCCGATGCCCGGTCCCTTGATCTCCATCACCGTGCCGTAGGCGGCCATCCCCACGGCCGTCATGACCAGCGACGGGCGGCCGGAGGAGTGGCGCGCCAGGCTGTAGAACGCGATCGCCTCCGGGACGGTGGCCGAGGTCACCAGTCCGGCCGCGATGCCGATCACGTCGAACGCCGTGACGGCCCCGGCCACCAGCACCGGCCTGCTCCGGCGGACGAGCAGCAGCACGCTGGTCAGCAGGAAGTGCGCCGACCCCAGCGCCCCGTCGACCCCCGTCTGGACGGACGACAGGATCAGCCCGAGGCCCGCGAACAGGGCGAGCACGACCACGATCGTGGTGTCGAAAACCCGGGGACGTCGGAAGAAATTCAAGATTCTCAGGAAAGGTCGCGCCCAGCGCACCATAAAACACTAAGTCACGAAATTTCTGATGCGACCCAGGCCGTCCCCGACGATCACCCGGGCTACAACCGGAACAGGGCGCTGCGGTAACGTCGGCGCAAGGTGAGGGACGCGCGGAGGGCGGGGCATGAGCCGAACGGCACGAGTCATCTGGGACGACGCTCTCACCTCCTACAACTTCGGCCCGAGCCACCCGCTGGCGCCCATCAGGGTCGAGCTGACGATCGCGCTCGCCCGCTCGCTCGGCGTCCTCGACAAGGTCGAGATGGCCGGCTGCGCGCCCGCCGGCGACGACGAGCTGGCGCTGGTGCACGACCGCGGCTACATCGAGGCGGTCAAGGGCGTCTCCGTGGCCGGCGTGCCCGACCTGCGGGCGGGGCTCGGCACCACCGACAATCCTGCCTTCAAGGGCGTGCACGAGGCGTCCGCGCTGATCGCGGGGGCGTCCCTGGCGGCGGCGCGCGCGGTCTGGGAGGGCCGGGCCGAGCACGCGGTCAACGTCGCGGGCGGGCTCCACCACGCCATGCCGGCCGCGGCCAGCGGCTTCTGCGTCTACAACGACCCGGCCCTGGCCATCGCCTGGCTGCTGGAGCAGGGGGCCACGCGGGTGGCCTACGTCGACGTCGACGTGCACCACGGCGACGGCGTGCAGGCCGTCTTCTACGACGACCCCCGGGTGCTGACGATCAGCCTGCACGAGAGCCCGCGCACGCTGTTCCCGGGCACCGGCTTCCCGCACGAGACCGGCGCGGATGGCACGGCCGTCAACGTGGCGCTCCCGGCCGGCTGCGGCGACTCCGGCTGGCTGCGCGCCTTCCACGCGGTCGTGCCGCCGCTGCTGCGCGAGTTCGGCCCGCAGATCCTGGTCACCCAGCACGGCTGCGACAGCCACGCGCTCGACCCCCTCGCCAACCTCATGCTCAGCATCGACGGCCAGCGCGCCGCCTACGCCGCCCTGCACGACCTGGCGCACGAGACGGCGGGCGGCCGGTGGATCGCGGTGGGCGGCGGCGGTTACGAGCTGGTCCAGGTCGTGCCGCGCATCTGGACGCACCTCATCGCCGAGGCGGCCGGCCATCCCGTCGATCCGGCCACGCCCACCCCCGAAGCCTGGCGCCAGTACGTCAGGGAGCGCACCGGCGAGACGCCCCCGCTGACCATGACCGACGGGCGCAATCCGGAATTTCACGACATCTCCGGCGGTTATGACCCAGCGGACCCCATCGACCGTGCGGTCATGGCGACCCGGCAGGCGGTGTTCCCCCTGCACGGCCTCGACCCGATGCCCTGACGACTGCCCTCACGACGCCTGACGTCCTCGATGCCCCTGATGAGGAAGACCTGTGCTGAGCCGCGACGAACTCCGCCGACACCTGATCCACAGCCGCATCGCCGGTGACGTCGCGACGTCGCGCGAGAACAACCTCGACCACTACAGCTCGCTGGCCAACCGCGACCCGTACTACATGCTCGGCCTGACGTTCGAGCAGCCGTGGACCTTCCGGGACGTCCTCGACCTGATGGCCAAGTCGGCCGGCGTGGTCGCCGACCCGGGCCACCGCCGGGGCCAGGACACCATCGACGCCGACCTGACGATCGACGCGATCGACGCCATGGCGGCGCGCATCGCGTCGGTGCTGTCGCGGCCGTCCCCCCGGGTGCTGTTCGCCACCGGCCACCCGACCGGGCTGCTCGCCGTCCACCTGCCGCTGGCCAGGTTCGCCGTCGAGCGCGGCGCGACCCTGCTCACCCCGGCCGAGGGCTGGACGTACGCCGGCTCCGGCTTCGGACGCCCGCGCCGCATCCGCTACCTCCAGGACGTCGCCATGCTCGACGACCGCGGCGGCTTCGTGCACACCCACGACTCGGCCCCGATGCGGCACATGCTCGACGAGCTCGAAGGCGAGCTGCCCGACCTGGTGATCGCCGACCACGGCTGGGCGGGGGCGGCGGGCGAGGCGGGCGTGCCGACGGTGGCCTTCGCCGACAGCAACGACCCCGGCCTGTTCCTCGGCGAGGCCGAGGGAAAGATCGACGTCGTCGTGCCACTCGACGACAATGTGCTACCCCGCTATTACACTCCGCTGACCGAGCGGTTGGTCACTCTGGTCTCACGAGCCCTTTGAGTCGAAAACGGCCCTCCGCATACCGTCTTTTCGCGCCTGCATTCCAAGGGGCTCGCTGTCCCTTTGCCAACTTTTGACGGGGCTTGGGCGACTCTTATGTGTGACAACTTGGACAGTTCCAAGGTCCAGGCGAGGTGCTCGGCCTGGCTGCTAACCAGCGACTTTACTGGTCCGGCTGACAGGTGGCTCCGCGGACTGAGAAAATAGGGGGTTTGCGCACCCGGAGTCCCGACTTACGCTGACGGCAGTACACGTGCGTGAGCAATGGCACCAGTGGGGATAACCCGGAAACACGTGCGGAAGAGGCGTCCGATGGGTGCAGGCGAAAGACCTCTCAGCGAGGTGAAGTTCCTGACCGTGGCTGAAGTCGCGACGGTCATGAGGGTGTCCAAGATGACGGTGTACCGGCTCGTCCACTCAGGGGAGCTGCCGGCCATCCGAGTTGGCCGGTCCTTCAGAGTGCCCGAGCAGGCGGTCCACGACTATCTGCGGGAGGCCTACATCGAGGCAGGTTGAAGTAGCGGCGCGCCCGAACGCGCCGTGAATTCGGTCGCGGGAGAGGCCCGGCCTGCGCACCACGAGGCCGGGCTCTCACCCCCCAAGGGGCGATCTACCTCGGATCGCCGGTAGTCTGTGACCCGGTGTGCGCTCGCACATCGATTCAGACTTGCTATCAGTACCTGGGGGTCCCGTGGGCTCTGTGATCAAGAAGCGCCGCAAGCGGATGGCCAAGAAGAAGCACCGCAAGCTGCTCAAGAAGACGCGCATCCAGCGGCGTAACAAGAAGTAACCGACGCAGCTGCGAGGCGCTGATGACCCACACCGTGCTTGTCACCGGGGTCTCGCGCCACATAGGCGCCCGGGTGGCGAGCGTCCTCGCGGCAGACCCGGAGATCAGCCGCGTCATCGGAGTGGACACCGTGCCGCCCCCCTCGCTGACGCGGGACGGCGGCATCACTCTGGGCCGGACGGAGTTCGTCCGGGTCGATCTGCGCAGCCCCGACATCGCTGAGGTGATCGCGGCCGCGGACATCGACACCGTTGTGCACATGAGCCTGGTCAGCGCCCCGTCCAAGGGCGACGGCAGGGCTGCCATGAAGGAGCACAACGTCATAGGCACCATGCAACTGCTCGGTGCCTGCCAGCGGTCGTCGACCGTGCGGCGCGTGGTGGTGCGCTCCACCACCGCCGTCTACGGCTCGTCCCCACGCGATCCGGCGGTGTTCACCGAGGACCTGGAACCGCATGTCGGTCCGGTCCACGGCTACGCCAAGGACGCGGCGGAGGTCGAGGGCTACGTGCGCGGTTTCGCGCGCCGCCGCCCCGACGTGACGGTGTCGCTGCTGCGCTTCGCCAACTTCATGGGTCCGGGCGTCGACTCGCCGCTCACCCGTTACTTCACCCAGCCCGTCCTGCCGACGGTGTTCGGCTTCGATCCGCGGTTGCAGTTCGTCCATGAGGACGACGCGGTCGAGGTGCTGCGCAGGATGGCGAACGAAGACCACCCCGGCACGTTCAACGTGGCCGGGGCAGGCGTGTTGCTGCTGTCGCAGTGCGCGCGCCGGGCCGGGCGGGCGTCGCTGCCGCTGTTCGCGCCCGTCTTCCGCACGCTCGGCAACACCGTGCGCAGGCTCGGCCTCGTCGAGTACTCGCCCGAGCAGCTGCGGCTGATGAGCTACGGCCGGGCGGTCGACACCGCCAGGCTGGAGGCCGAGCTGGGCTGGCGGCCCAAGTACACCACCGCGGCGGCCTTCGACGACTTCGTGCGTTCGCGGGGTATGCATCCGTTCGGAGGTGTGCGTCCGTGAGCGTGCCGCACGAGCAGGAGGGCCGGGTGATCCCGATCAGCGCCGCGCCGTCCTTCGAGGAGCCCGATCCGCTGGCCCGGCTGCTGGCGTTCGTCCGCCGGCGCATCACCGGCGAGTACGAGGTCGACGAGTTCGGCTACGACCCCGAGCTGACCGACAAGGTGCTCCTTGAGCTGATCAGGCCGCTCTACCACCGCTGGTTCAGGGTCGAGACGGCCGAGCTGAAGAACGTGCCCGCCGAGGGCGGCGCGCTGGTGGTGGCCAACCACTCCGGCACGCTGCCGATCGACGCGCTCATGATGCAGGTCGCCCTGCACGACGAGGCGGGCCGGGCCGTCCGCCTGCTCGGGGCCGACCTGGTCTACCAGCTCCCGCTGCTCGGCCACCTGTCCCGCAAGACCGGCCACACGCTGGCCTGCCCCGAGGACGCCGACCGGCTGCTGCGCAAGGGCGAGCTGGTCGGCGTGTTCCCCGAGGGCTTCAAGGGCGTCGGCAAGCCGTTCTCCGAGCGCTACAGGCTCCAGCGGTTCGGCCGGGGCGGGTTCGTGGCCTCGGCGATCCGCGCGGGCGTGCCGATCGTGCCCACGGCCATCGTGGGGGCCGAGGAGATCTATCCGAAGATCGGCGACCTGAAGTTCCTGGCCCGCATCCTCGGCGTCCCCTATCTGCCGATCACGCCGTTCTTCCCGCTGCTCGGGCCGCTCGGGCTGGTGCCGCTGCCGTCCAAGTGGATGATCGAGTTCGGCGAGCCGATCCGCACCGACGAGTACGAGCCCGCCGCGGCCGACGACCCGATGCTGGTGTTCAACCTGACCGACCACGTGCGCGAGGTCATCCAGCAGATGCTCAACGAGTTGCGGCTGCGCAGGGGGCCGGCCTTCCCGCCGTTCCTGTGAAGGGTGCAACCGGTCGCGCCGGGCCGGTGTTCTGCGGGTGTAGTCACTGACACCCGAGAGGAACCTCTTCGATGGATCTCCAGCTTTCCGGCCGCGTGGCCGTGGTCACCGGCGCGTCCAAGGGCATCGGCCTGGCCGTCGCGCGCACCCTGGCGGAGGAGGGCGCGCACGTCGTGGCGGCCTCGCGGACCGCGCCCGACGCCAAGGTGACGCACGTCGCGGTGGACCTGATGGACCCGCAGGCGCCCGCCCGGGTGATCGCCCGAGCCGTCGAGGAGTTCGGCGGGGTGGACATCCTGGTCAACAACGCCGGCGGCCCGCCCCCCGGCGTGACGCTGCCCCGGGTCGGGTTCATGGCGCCGGGCGACGACGACTGGCAGGCCATGTTCGAGTTCAACCTGTTCGCGGCCGTACGGATGATCCGCGCGGCCGTGCCCCTCATGGTGGAGCGCGGCGGCGGCTCCATCGTGAACATCTCCTCCGGCTCGGCCCGCCAGCCCGGTGCCATGAACGTGGACTACGGCGCGGCCAAGGCCGCCATGAACCACGTGAGCAAGGCCGTCTCGGAGGAGTACGGCCCGCAGGGCGTCCGGGTGAACACGATCTCGCCCGGCCCGGTGCTGACCGACTGGTGGACCAAGGACGGCGGCGCCGCCGACGTCATCGCCGGGATGGCAGGCGCCTCGAAGGAGGACGTCATCGCCCAGGTCGCCCCCGGCATGATGAAGCTGGCCACCGGACGCCTGGTGAGCCCGCAGGAGATCGCCGACATGGTCGCCCTGCTGGTCTCGCCGCGCTCGGGCAGCACGACCGGCGCCGACATCGCCGTGGACGGCGGGTTCCTCAAGGAGATCTGAACCCTCCCGGCGGGTTGTGGCAAGACATCCGTGACCGATTCTCCACAGAAGGGCGGAGATGATCACGCAACCCGCCACCAGGGGGGCGGACTCGGAGCTCGTGAGCGCCTCCCTGACCGAGCCGGAGGCGTTCGCCGCGCTGTTCGACCGCTACTCCGCCATGCTCTACCGGTACGTCTCCAAACGCCTCGGCCCTGAGCCCGCCGAGGACCTCGTCGGCGAGACGTTCCTCGTCGCCTTCTCCCGCCGCAAGAGCTACGACCTGTCCTGCCCCGACGCCAGGCCGTGGCTCTTCGGCATCCTCACCAAGCTCATCTCCCGCCACCACCGCAAGGAGGCGGCGCGTTACCGGGCGTTCCTGCGGACCCCGCCCGACCAGGACGTGGAGTCGCCCGCCGACCGCGTCGCCGCGGGGGTCACGGCGCAGGCCAGCCGTCCCCGCCTGGCGGGCGCGCTGGCCGCGCTGCCCGCCAAGGACCGGGACGTCCTGCTGCTGATCGCCTGGGGCGACCTCACCTACGAAGAGGTCGCCCGGGCGCTCGGCATCCCGATCGGAACCGTGCGCTCCCGCCTCAACAGGGGCAGGCGGAAGGTACGGGCCGCGCTCGGCGACACCAACCCCATGCTGGAGGAGGAGTGACCATGGACGATCTGCGGATGCTCCGCGACCTCGGCGGGGAACTGGAGCACGAGCCGCCCCCGACGCTCGCCCGCCAGCGCGACCGCCTGCTGCGGGAGCGCCCGCGCCGCAGATGGACCGCCTACTGGACGGCCGGCCTGGTCGCCGTGGGCACGGCCGCGGCCGTCGCGGTGCCGACCATGCTGGTCAACGGCAACACCGTGGCCGGTCCGTCGACGGGCGCCCGGCCGGTCGACATGACCGGCGCCCGCAACATCCTGGTGATCGGCTCCGACACGCGCGGCGGACCGGGCAACGCCAAGTACGGCCCCGCCCTGGCCAGGACGCCCGACAAGGGCGGCAGGCGCTCCGACACCATCCTGCTCGTGCACGTGCCCGCCGACCGCGGCCAGGCCGTCGGGATCAGCGTGCCGCGCGACTCGATCGTGCAGATCCCGTCGTGCGGGTCGGACCCGGCGCGCAAGGACATGATCAACTCGGCGTACGACAGCGGGGGAGCGGGCTGCCTGAGGAAGACGCTGGAGAAGCTGACCGGCGTACGGGTGGACCACACCGTCGAGGTCGACTTCGCCGGCTTCAAGGGCATGGTGGACGCGCTCGGCGGCGTGCAGATCACGCTCAGATCCCCCGTGGACGACAAGGCGTCGAAGCTGAGACTGCCCGCGGGCAAGGTCATGCTCGACGGCGAGAGCGCCCTCGGCTACGCCCGCCTGCGCCGCTACGGCGACGGCTCGGACGTCCAGCGGATCAAGCGGCAGCAGATCCTGCTGCTGGCGATGCTGAAGAAGGCGAGGAGCACGGTCGCCGACCCGGCCCGGCTGCGCGGCTTCCTCGGCGAAGTCCGCAAGTCGGTCAGGACGGACCTGAGCCTGGAGGCCATGGTCGAGCTGGCCAAGAGCATGCCCGCCACGCAGGTGGCGTTCGCCACCGTGCCCTGGAAACCGGCCCAGGACGACCCCAACCGGGTCGAGTGGCAGCAGCCGGACGCCCAGAAGCTGTTCGACCGCCTGCGATGACCGGCGCGGGCGGCTAGTGGGAGCGGTAGTGCCTGCGCAGGGCGATGCCCGCTGCCACGCCGCCCGCGATCGCGCCCACCCCGGCCGCGATCGGCAGAGCGGTCATGGTGGCCTTGCGGCCGGTACGGAAGTCCTTGACCGGCCAGTCGTGCTTCCTGGCGTGCTCGCGCAGCTCGCTGTCGGGGTTGATCGCCACCGCGCTGCCGACCAGCGACAGCATCGGCAGGTCGTTGGCCGAGTCGCTGTAGGCCGTGCAGCGGGTCAGGTCGAGCCCTTCGCGGCGGGCCAGCGCGCGCACCGCCTCGGCCTTGGCCGGGCCGTGCAGCAGGTCGCCCACCAGATGGCCGGTGTAGACGCCGCCGGCCGTCTCGGCGACCGTGCCGAGCGCGCCGGTGAGGCCGAGCCGCTGGGCGATGACCCGGGCCAGCTCGACGGGCGTGGCCGTGACGAGCCAGACCCGCTGGCCGGCGTCGAGGTGGCTCTGCGCGAGCGCGCGGGTGCCGCCCCAGATGCGGTCGGCCATGACCTCGTCGTAGATCTCCTCGCCGAGGCGGACGACGTCGTCGACCTTGGCGCCCGCGACGAAGGCGAGCGCGGTCTCCCGGGCGACCGCGATGTGCTCCGGGTTCTCGTTGCCGCGCAGCCGGAACACGGCCTGGCCGACGGCGAACTTCAGCAGATCGGACGTGGTGAACATGCCGCGCGTGGCCAGCCCGCGGGCGAAGTGGTAGATGGACGCGCCGCGCATCATGGTGTTGTCGACGTCGAAGAAGGCCGCCGCCTCCAGGTCGGGTTCGACCGGCTCGGCAGGCGCGACGGTGACCGCCGCCCGCGCCGCGGCCTCGCCGGCGGCCTCGGCCCCAACCTCGTGTCGTCGTCGCATTAGCCGCCACATGCGGTTCAGCTTACCTAGCCGGTGCGACGAGCCCCTCGATGTAGTCGAGGTAGCCGGCGGCCTGTCCCTTCTGTGCCTCGTTGAGGTGGTCCAGCATCGGCTCGACCGTCTCCCGCTGCTTCTGGGCGAACTTCTTGATCTTGGACGAGCGGGGCTGCGTACGCGTCAGCCGGCTGATCCCGGAGCGGGTGGAGTCCTCCATGTCCTTGAGCGTCTGGCCGACCAGCGGGCTGTCGGTGGACGAGCCGAGCAGGCTCGCGACCTCCTTGGCGCGCGTCTCGGCAGAGGCCAGCTCGCGCTCGCCGCGCTGGGCGTCGTCGGTGCTCAGGTGCACGAGGGTGCTCTCCGCGGCCCTCTTGAGCGGGTAGAGCGTGTCGCCCGGGACCGCCTGGTACGTGGCGAAGGAGGCCACCATCATGGCCCCCGCCAGCCCCAGCGTGGCGACCTGGGACAGCAGCGGACGACGCCGCCGGCGTACGGACGTGACCGGCGCGCG
Organism: Nonomuraea sp. NPDC049684; assembly: GCF_044465345.1. Taxonomy (NCBI): domain Bacteria; kingdom Bacillati; phylum Actinomycetota; class Actinomycetes; order Streptosporangiales; family Streptosporangiaceae; genus Nonomuraea; species Nonomuraea sp. NPDC049684. Next base: position 211,365 of record NZ_JBITLO010000005.1, read on the forward strand.
CTCCTCGTCGGGGGCCGTCAGCAGCAGGCGGCCGGAGACCAGGTCCTCGCGCAGGCGCTCGCGGAAGGCCGGCTCGGGCCCGCCGCCCAGAGACGGGCCGTGCAGCTCCGTGAGACGCTCGATGACGAGCTCCCGCCGCCTGCGCGCCCTACTCATGACAGCTCCCTGAGGGATCCAGCCGTGACAACTGGCCTAACGAGGTGCGGGTGGGAGAGGTTACGCCAGGTCGTGCTTGAGTGCCCTGGCGAGCGTTCGGATGGCCCGAAACTGCAGCGCTTTGATCGCTCCACTCTTCTTCCCCATGATCAACGCGGTTTCCGCGAGCGAGAGGCCGTGCAGGAAGCGCAGCACCACGCATTCCTGCTGGTCGGGATTGAGATCGCGGACGGCGCGCAGCACCCGGTCGTTCATGATGGCCGTGACCACCGCGTTCTCCGGGATGTGCGCGCCTTCGAGCGGCACGTCGATCAGCTCTCCCGTCGGGATCTCCAGTCGGTAGCGGCCGGATTTGAAGTGGTCGGCCACCAGGTTCCTGGCGATGGTGACGAGCCAGGCGCCGAAGTCGCGGCCCTGCCAGGTGAAGTCGCCGATCCTGCGCAGCGCGCGCAGGAAGGTCTCGCTGGTCAGGTCCTCGGCGAGCTGGTGGGAGCCGACCCGGAAGTAGATGTACCGGTAGACCAGGTCGACGTAGCGGTCGTAGAGCGTGCCAAAGGAGTCCGTGCATCCGTTCTTGGCGTGCAGCACCAGGGTGCGGATGTCGTCGGGCACTTCTTCGCGCACGCCAAGCTCGCCCGTCCGGGCAGGTCCAGCGACCGCTGGAGCAAGCAGCCCGGCGAACGGCCACGAATCAGGCATCCGGTATCCCTAGGGGTCAGGGGTGCGGCGTGCTCGAATACTCTAGAAATCAACTGGAAATTCCACAATCCGCGCCTGCTGGCCTGGCTACGAGTAATCGCCCTATACCGTATAGGCGCCTACCCCACAGCCTGCGGCGAAGCCCCTCATGGAGCGCCTGTTTCCTCTTCGGCTACCGGCCGGGAGGCATCGTCCGGCAGCATTGGAGTCACCATGGAGATCCTCGTTGCTGTCATAGCCCTTGCCGGTGCGCTCCTCGCCGCCGTCGCGACCGGAGCCCTGATCCGCCGGCTGCGCGACGAGCCCGAGGGGTGGTTGATCGCCTGGACCGTTGCAGCTGGAGCCCTGTGCCTGTCGCTGGCCGCGATCGGCGTCGGTTACGTCCTGGGGTTCGGGCCGGTCACGTTCCGCCTCTACCAGGTGACCGGGTCGCTGCTCGCGCCGCTCTGGCTGGCCGTGGGCCTGATCCAGCTGCTGTCCGACAAGGTGCCGCCGAGGTTCCTGGCCTGGCTGTTCGGCATCGCGCTCACCGTCGTCTCCGTCGCGATCCTGACCTTCGACCCGCTCAGGTCCACCGACCTGGGCAAGGCGCTGCCGTCCGGCTCGGCCATGTGGGGGCTCATCCCGGACAAGCTGCTCATCGGCGTGCACGCGATCGACGTGCTCGTCCTGCTGGCGTGCGTGGTGGTGGCCGGGCTCAAGTGGCGCGGCGGCGACGAGTACGACACCGACAACCTCCATGCGGTCCTGGTCATCGCGCCGTCGAGCATCGCCCTGGTGGGGGCCATGCGGTTCGCGGTGCCGCCGCTGTTCACCACCGCGCTGCTCGCGGTGGGCGCGGCGGCGATCTGGTACACCATGCTGCGCCCGCTGGCGCCGTACGAGGACGACGAGGACGACCTGGAGACGCCGCACGACGACGTGGAGCGCCGGCCTGGCCGCAGGGTCGCGCCCGCGCCCGCGCCCGAGCCCGTGCCGATGCCGGCGCCGGCCGCCGAGCCGCCTCCCGTGGCGCCCCCGCGCCGCTCGCCCGGCCTGGGCGACCTGGTGGCCGAGTACCGGGCGGGCGACCAGCAGGTCGACTACGCCGCCCGGATGGGGGCCGCGCCCGACTCGGGCCCCGCGACCGGCTACATCATGAACGGCTCCCCGCCCCCGCGCATGGACACCTCCCCGCGCATGGACGCCCAGCCCCCCCGGCCCGACTACGCGATGCCCGGCACCGGCGTGGTCTACCCGGGCGCCGAGCTGTTCACCCCGTCGCAGCCGCAGCAGGCGGGCGGCAGGCCCTCGCCCAGCATCTACGGCCTGCTCACCGTCTTCACGATCATGGACGGCGCCGGCGAGGCGTTCGACCGCCTGGCCGAGGCCACTGTCGAGGCCGTGCGCCGCGGCGAGCCCGACACGCTCGTCTACGCCTGCCACGCCGTCAAGTCGGCCCCCTTGCAGCGCATCGTCTACGAGCTCTACCGCGACGAGGTCGCCTACCGCGACCACCAGCGCCAGCCGCACGTCGAGCGGTTCCTCAACGAGCGTCAGGCGATGGTGCTGGCCACCAACGTCATCGAGCTCAACGTCAACGCCGCGAAGGTGGTGCCGCTGCCCACCGTCATGTTCTAGGCCGTGTCCCAGGCGAGGGCGGCGCGCAGGCGGGCCTCGTCGACCCGCCAGAAGTCGTGCTGCACGCCGTCGATCAGCGTCACCGGGATCATCTCCCAGTACTTCTCCCTGAGCTCCTCGGAGGAGTCGATGCTGACCTCCTCCCACGGCACGCCCAGCTCTCCGGCCACCCTGGCGATGACCGCGCGGGCGTCGTCACAGAGGTGGCAGCCGGGTTTGCCGAGCAAGGTGATGCGATGCATGTCCCAACCGTAGCGCCCCTACTTTGTGCATCGGTTCACAAAGGGATTAACCTGAAAGACGGTTCTAATCCGTTCAGCGGTCCCCACCGCCCGTTCCCTGGAGCTCCGGCACGTGAAGAGCCCGTCCCAGTCCCGTGACCGCGGCATCCCCGAGGCGACGGTCGCCAGGCTTCCGTTGTACCTCCGGGCGCTGCACGGGATGGCGGAGCGCGGCGTCGCGACCGTGAGCTCGGAGGACCTGGCCGTGGCCGCGGGCGTGAACTCGGCCAAGCTCCGCAAGGACCTTTCGCACCTCGGCTCGTACGGCACCCGCGGCGTAGGCTATGAGGTGGAGTACCTCGTCTACCAGATCTCCCGCGAGCTCGGCCTGACGCAGGACTGGGCGGTGGCGATCGTCGGAGTCGGCAACCTCGGCCGCGCTCTGGCGAACTACGGCGGCTTCGTCTCCAGGGGCTTCCGCGTGGCCGCGCTCTTCGACGCCGACCCCGAAGTCGTGGGCGACACCATCGCGGGGTTGAATGTGGAGCACATCGACGAACTGGAAGCCGTCATCAAGCGGCGTGGAGTCTCGATCGTGGTACTGGCGACACCGGCGGCAGCGGCGCAGGAAGTGTGCGATCGTGTTGTCGCCGTGGGCGTGACCAGCATCCTGAACTTCGCCCCAGTCGTTCTCACCGTTCCGGACACCGTCGACGTCCGGAAGGTCGACTTGTCAATCGAACTGCAGATTCTCGCGTTCCACGAGCAACGCAAGGCTGGGGGGCCACTCATGGCGGTGGACGGTCAATGAGTGTTCTGGCGATCGGACTCAGCCACCGGACCGCTCCGGTGGCGCTTCTCGAACGCGTCTCGGTGACCGGTGACGCGCTGGTCAAGCTGCTGCACGACGTGCAGCAGGACACCAGCGTCGCGGAGGCCATGGTGATCTCGACCTGCAACAGGGTCGAGATCTACGTCACGGTCGACCGCTTTCACGCCGCGGTCACCTCGATCAGCGGGCTGCTGGCCGTTCACTCCGGCGTGCCGGCCGACGAGCTGACCCCGCATCTCTTCGTGCACTACGAGGAGCGGGCCGTCGAGCACCTGTTCTCGATGGTGTGCGGCCTCGACTCCATGGCCGTCGGCGAGGGCCAGATCCTGGGCCAGGTCCGCCAGGCGCTCAAGCTCGCCCAGAAGCACGGCACGGTCGGCGCGACCCTCAACGAGCTGACGCAGCAGGCGCTGCGCGTCGGCAAGCGCGCCCACACCGACACCGGCATCGACCAGGCCGGCCCCTCGCTGGTCTCGGCGGGCCTCGCGCTGGCCGGCGACCTGGCCGGGCGGCGGGCGCTGGTGGTGGGCGCGGGCTCGATGAGCTCGCTGGCCGCCGTCACGCTCCAGCGCGCCGGGGTCACCGACATCGTCGTGGCCAACCGCACGTACGAGCGGGGCGCGCGGCTGGCCGAATCGGTCGGCGGGCGGGCCGTCGCGTTCGCCGCCGTGCGCGAGGAGCTGGCGGGCGCCGACGTCGTCATCACCTGCACCGGCGCCGGGCGGCACGTCATCACCCCCGACATGCTGACCAGGGGCGTGTTCCTGCTCGACCTGGCGCTGCCGCACGACATCGACCCGGCCGTGCGCCAGGTGCCCGGCGTCACGCTGGTAGACCTGGAGACGATCCAGGAGTCCGGCGTCGGCGCGCGCGGCGGCGACGCCGTCGAGTCCGTGCGCGCGCTCGTGGCCGAGGAGCTGAACGCCTACCTCGACGCCGCCCGCGCCGCCCGCGTCACCCCGACCGTGGTGGCGCTGCGCAGCAAGGCGGCGGGCGTGGTGGAGTCCGAGCTGGGCCGCCTGATGATGCGCATGCCCGATCTCGACGACAAGGCCAGGGACGAGATCGCCATGACCGTGCAGCGGGTCGTTGACAAACTGCTTCACGAGCCGACTGTGCGTGTCAAGCAGCTCGCCGCCGGTCCAGGGGGCGATCATTATGCGGAAGCCCTGCGTGAATTGTTCGATCTCGATCCGAAGATGCCCGCGGCCGTGAGGGAGGTGGAGCTGTGAACCTGCGGTTGGGTACCCGCCGCAGCATGCTGGCGACCACGCAGTCCCAGATGGTGGCCGACGCTCTCACCGCGCGCACCGGGCGTCCGGTCGAGCTGGTGGGCGTGACGACCTTCGGCGACGTGACCAAGGCGCACCTGGCGCAGCTCGGCGGCACCGGCGTGTTCGTCAGCGCGTTGCGCGACAAGCTGGTCGAGGGTGAGATCGACTTCGCCGTCCACTCGCTGAAGGACCTGCCGACCAAGCAGGACCCGCGCTTCACGCTGGCCGCGCTCCCCGAGCGCCACGACCACCGCGACGCGCTGGTCGGCTCGCACAAGTTCGCCGACCTGCCCGCCGGGGCCCGGGTCGGCACGGGCTCGCCGCGCCGCGTCGCCATGCTGAGCGCGCTCCGCCCCGACCTGGAGTACGTCCCGATCCGCGGCAACGCCGACACGCGCATCGGCAAGATCGCCGCGGGCGAGCTCGACGCCGTCGTGCTGGCCAGCGCCGGGCTCACCAGGCTCGGCCGCGGCGGCGAGATCGCGCAGATCTTCGAGGTCGAGGAGCTGCTGCCGGCCCCCGGCCAGGGCGCGCTCGCCGTGGAGTGCCTGGCCGCGCGCGCCGACCTGATCGAGACCCTGTCCGTGCTCGACGACCCGCGCACGCGCAGCGCGGTGACCGCCGAGCGCGCCGTGCTGTCCGCCCTGGAAGCAGGCTGCGCCGCCCCCGTGGGTGCTTTCGCGGCCGATCACGGGCACACTCTGAACCTGACCGCCGTGGTCGTCTCCATCGACGGCCGCGAAGCGGTCCGCAAGTCCGCCGCCGGTTCTCCTTCGGAGGCTGCACAGCTGGGCCGCCTCCTGGCGGCCGAGATGATCGCCGAAGGGGCCGACAGATTGATGGGGGAGCATTCCCATTGAGCTCCGATAGTCCAACCTCCGGTTTCGTCGCCTTCGTGGGGGCGGGTCCCGGTGACCCCAACCTGCTGACGCTCCGCGCCGCCGAACTTCTCGGCAAGGCGGACGCCGTCGTGCTCGACGACGAGCAGTTCGGCCCGCTGCTCAAGCACTGCCGCGAGGGCGTCGAGGTCGCCGAGGGCGACTACGTCCAGCGGGCCAAGGCCGGGCAGCTCGTGGTGCGCCTGTGCGCGGGCGACCCCATGTTGTTCTCCTCGATCGACGACGAGGTCGCGGCCTGCGTGGCGGCGGAGGTGGACTTCGAGATCGTGCCCGGCGTGCCGCCCGCGACCGCGGTGCTCACCTACGCCGGCATCCCGGCGGCCACGGCCGTGCCCGAGTTCCGCGTCGTCGACGCCGCTCAGGAGCAGGACTGGTCGTCCCACGCCGCCACCCGCGGCACGCTGGTGATCTACAACGGCATCACCGAGGCCGTCGCCATCGGCAAGGCGCTGATCGCCGGCGGCAAGCCCGACACCACGCCGGTCGCCGTCAGCAGCGGCGGCACCACCACCGAGCAGTACACCGTCGTGTCCTCGCTCGGCCGGCTGCAGGCCGACCTGAAGCACGCCGGGTTCACCGAGCCCGCGCTGATCGTGGTCGGCGAGGCCGTCGGGCAGCGCGAGCGGCTGTCGTGGTTCGAGACCAAGCCGCTGTTCGGCTGGCGGGTGCTGGTGCCGCGGACGAAGGAGCAGTCCCGCAGCCTGTCCGAGCAGCTCGTGGCCTACGGCGCGGTGCCCGAGGAGGTGCCGACCATCTCGGTCGAGCCGCCGCGCACGCCGCAGCAGATGGACCGCGCCATCAAGGGCCTGGTCACCGGCCGCTACGAGTGGGTGGCCTTCACCAGCGCCAACGCCGTCAAGGCGGTGCGCGAGAAGTTCGAGGAGTACGGGCTCGACGCGCGCGCCTTCGCCGGGCTCAAGGTGGCCGCCGTGGGCGAGGCCACCTCGCGGGCCCTGGTCGAGTTCGGCGTCAAGCCCGACCTGCTGCCCTCGGGCGAGCAGTCCTCAGAAGGGCTCGTGGCCGAGTGGCCGCCCTACGACTCGATGCTCGACCCGATCAACCGGGTGCTGCTGCCCAGGGCCGACATCTCGACCGACACGCTGGTGGCCGGGCTCACCGAACTGGGCTGGGAGTGCGACGACGTGACGGCGTACCGGACGGTGCGCGCCGCGCCGCCGCCCGCGCCCATCCGCGAGGCGATCAAGGGCGGCGGCTTCGACGCCGTGCTGTTCACCTCGTCCTCCACCGTGCGCAACCTGGTCGGCATCGCGGGCAAGCCGCACAACGTCACCGTGATCGCGGTGATCGGGCCGCAGACGGCCAAGACGGCCGAGGAGTTCGGGCTCCGGGTCGACGTCATGTCCGACAAGCCATCCGCATCAGCCCTGGCCGCAGCGCTGGCCGAGTTCGGTGCCAAGCAGCGCCAGGCGGCCGTGGCCGCGGGTGACAGCCCGCGCAGGCCCTCCCAGAACCGCCGTGGCGCCAGGAGGAGAGCCAAGTGACCGCCCAGTACCCCGTCGCCCGTCCCCGGCGCCTGCGTCGCAGCCAGGCGCTGCGCCGGATGGTGTCGGGCACGCGGCTGCACGCCGCGGACCTGATCCTGCCGATGTTCGTCAAGGAGGGCATCGACGCGCCGCAGCCGGTGGCGTCCATGCCGGGCGTGTTCCAGCACACCCGCGACTCGCTGCGCAAGGCCGCGCACGACGCGGCCGAGGCGGGCGTGGGCGGCCTGATCCTGTTCGGCATCCCCGCGGTCAAGGACGCGACCGGCTCGGCGGCCGACGACCCCGACGGCATCCTCCAGGTCGCGCTGCGCGAGGTGAGCGCCGAGGTCGGCGACGCCCTCGTGGTCATGGCCGACACCTGCCTCGACGAGTTCACCGACCACGGCCACTGCGGGATCCTGACCCCGTCCGGCGAGGTGGACAACGACGCCACGCTTGAACGTTACGCCTCCATCGCGCTGGCCCAGGCCGCCGCCGGCTCCCAGATGATCGCGCCGAGCGGCATGATGGACGGCCAGGTCGGCGCCATCCGCGCCGCGCTCGACGGCGCCGGCCACGCCGACGTCCCGATCCTGTCCTACTCCGTCAAGTACGCCTCCGCCTTCTTCGGCCCGTTCCGCGAGGCCGCCGAGTGCGCGCCGCAGTTCGGCGACCGCAGCACCCACCAGCAGGACCCGGCCGGTCCGCTGGAGGAGGCGCTGCGCGAGGTCAGGCTCGACCTGGCGGAGGGCGCCGACGCCGTCATGGTCAAGCCGGCGCTGGCCTACCTCGACGTCATCACCCGGGTGCGCGACGCGGTCGACGTGCCGGTGGCGGCCTACCAGGTGAGCGGCGAGTACGCGATGGTCGAGGCGGCGGCGGCCAACGGCTGGATCGACCGCGACCGGACGATCATGGAGTCGCTGGTCGCCATCAAGCGCGCCGGCGCCGACATGATCCTCACGTACTGGGCGACGGAAGTGGCGCGACAGCTCTAACCAAGGGGTTTCCCGTCAACTCCTGAGGCGTGTGCGTTAGAGTGCGATGACAAGTGCTGGTGTGTCCCGCGGTGTGCGAACGGCCCGGAGCCGGGACCTCCTCAGGCGCTGACTCGACGGGAGACACCATGGTGGGGGTACCACTGGCTCGGCGTACCAGAAAGCGGTCGCGGCCGACACGCATCGATTCCGTGCTGGAGTACGCGTCCCTGGGCTGGCCCGTCGTGCCGGGTGCCTTTCCGCTGCGTCAGGGCCCGCGCGCGTGTTCGTGCGACCGCGTCGGCTGTCCCGACCCCGGCGCCCATCCGCTCTCGCCCGCCTGGCACATGCAGGCCACGACGGACACGACGCTGCTGACCCGCTGGTGGGAGAGCGAGCCGGAGGCCAACGTGATCCTGCCCACGGGGCGCGTGTTCGACGTGTTCGACGTACCGCTCGCCTCCGGCCTGTCGGCCCTCACCAGGATCGACGCCGCCGGAGCCCACCCAGGCCCGGTCGCCGCTCAAGGCGACCGGGTCTTGTTTTATGTGGCCACCCGCGGCAACCCCGAGGACGAGGACGAGTGGTGGTCCTGCCAGCTCGACTGCGACCCGGCCACCATCGACGACACGCCGGGCCTGCGCTGGCACTGCCGCGACAGCTACGTGCTCGCGCCGCCCTCCATGCTGCCCTCGGGCCAGCCGGTGTCCTGGCTGCGGCCCCCCGACGGCCGTCCGCTGCCCGACCCGCTGCGCATCCTGGACTGGCTCGCCGACTGAGCACGCCCCGCGGCGGGGGCACGGACCTGCGGGACTAACCTGGGTCGGGTGAGCCGTACACAGAACTCCGAAGGTCTTTTCACCCGCGCCAGGGAAGTGGTGCCCGGCGGCGTCAACTCGCCCGTGCGCGCGTTCGGCGCGGTGGGCGGCACGCCGCGTTTCATGGCCTCGGGCCAGGGGCCGTACATCACCGACGTCGACGGCAACCGCTACGTCGACCTGGTCTGCTCCTGGGGCCCGATGATCCTCGGCCACCGGCATCCCGCGGTCGTCGAGGCCGTCTCCGGCGCGGTCGCCCACGGCTTCTCCTACGGCACCGCCACGCCGGGCGAGGTCGAGCTGGCCGAGGAGATCGTCTCCAGGATGGCGCCGGTCGAGAAGGTGCGCCTGGTCAGCTCCGGCACCGAGGCGACGATGAGCGCGGTGCGCCTGGCGCGCGGCTTCACCGGGCGGTCCAAGGTGATCAAGTTCGCCGGCTGCTACCACGGGCACGTCGACGCCCTGCTGGCCTCGGCCGGGTCGGGAGTGGTGACGTTCGGGCTGCCGGACACCCCCGGCGTCACCGGGGCGTCGGCGGCCGACACGATCGTGCTGCCGTACAACGACGTGCAGGCGGTGGAGGAGGCGTTCGCGGCCGCCGAGATCGCCTGCGTGATCACCGAGGCGTGCCCGGCGAACATGGGCGTCGTCCCGCCGCGCGACGGGTTCAACGCCCGGCTGCGCGAGCTGTGCACGGCCAACGGCGCGCTGCTCATCGTCGACGAGGTGCTGACCGGCTTCCGCGTCTCCTCCGCCGGCTGGTACGGCCTCGACCCGGTCGACGCCGACCTGATGACGTTCGGCAAGGTCATGGGCGGCGGGCTGCCCGCGGCGGCGTTCGGCGGCCGGGCCGACGTGATGGCCTTCCTGGCCCCGGAGGGCCCGGTCTACCAGGCGGGCACGCTGTCCGGCAATCCGCTGGCGTGCGCCGCGGGCCTGGCGACCCTGCGCGCCCTCGACGCCGACGCCTACGCGCGCATCGACGCCGCGGCGCTCGCGGTGGGCGACGCGGCGGCCGAGGCGCTGGCGAAGGCGGGCGTGCCCCACCGGTTGCAGCGTGCCGGCAGCCTGTTCTCGATCTTCTTCGCCGAGGGCGAGGTCGGCAACTTCGACCAGGCCAAGGCCCAGAACACCGCGGCCTTCACCGCGTTCTTCCACGCGATGCTCGACCAGGGCGTCTACCTGCCGCCGTCGGCGTACGAGGCGTGGTTCCTGTCGGCCTCGCACGACGACGAGGCGCTCAACCGGATCGCCGAGGCCCTGCCGGCAGCGGCGAAGGCGGCCGCGGCGGTTCTGTAGCCCGGCGCGGCCTGGTGCCGGCGTACAGCACGCCGGTGACGATGAGGGCCGCGGCCACGAGCTCGATCCAGGAGAGGGGCTCGCCGGCCACCAGCGCGGCCGACGACATGCCGAACACCGGCACCAGCAGCGTGTACGGCGCCACGGTCGAGGCGTCGTACCGGCGCAGCAGCCAGCCCCACACGCCGAACCCGCCGAGCGTCGAGACGAAGGCCACGTAGGCCAGCGACAGCCAGCCCTCGGCGGGGGCCGTCAGCACGGGCGGCCCCTCGACCAGCAGCGACAGCAGCAGCAGGGGCGGCGCCGAGAAGGCGCTCACCCAGACCATGAACCGCAGCGAGTCCGGCGGCGCGGCCCTGCGCTGCACCACGTTGCCGAGCCCCCAGGCCGCGGCGGCGGCCACGCACAGGGCGAAGGCGCCCAGCGGGCCGGACACCCCGAAGTCGAACGCGACCAGGGCCAGGCCGCCGAAGGCGACCGCCAGGCCGAGGACGCGGCGGGCGGTGAGCCGCTCGCCGAGCAGCGTGACCGCGAACAGCACGGTGAACAACGCCTGCATCTGCAGGACGAGAGAGGTCAGTCCGGCCGGCATGCCCGCTCGCATGCCCACCAGCAACAGGCCGAACTGACCCACTCCGAGAGTGGCCGCCACCCCGGCGACCCAGCGCCACGGGACTCCCGGCCGGCCCGCGAGCAGCAGGGCGGGGAACGCCGCCAGGGTGAACCTGATCCCCGCGTACAGCAGGGGAGGGAAGTGCTTCAGGCCGACCTGCATGACGACGAAGTTGAAGCCCCACACGGCCGCGAGGCCGACGGCGAGGGCGAGGTGGCGGGGGCTCACGCAGAGCGGGTCTTCTGGTACCGGTTGCGCTGCTCGCGAGCCTGCTCGGCGAGGACCTTCAGGTACGAGGTGGAACGGATCTCGGGCTTCCTGCTCTTAATGATTCGCATGCATATATTTTCATCTGCTTCAGATACAAGGACAAGCGAGACTTTCTACGCTAAACCCTTTAGTCTGGCTTACATGTTGGACCTGAACCGGCTCAAGGCACTTCACGCCGTGCACGTGTACGGGTCGGTCGGCGCGGCGGCCGACGCGCTCATGGTCACGCCGTCGGCCGTCAGCCAGCAGATCGCCAAGCTGGAGCGGGAGACCGGCGCGCGGCTCATGGAGCGCAGCGGCCGGGGCGTGCGGCTGACCGACGCCGCCGGGCTGCTGGCCGAGCACGCCGAGCGCATCCTGGCCCTGGTCGAGACCGCGGAGGCGGACTTCGAGGCGCTGCGCGGCGAGGTCGTCGGCCGGCTCAGCATCGCCGCCTTCGCCACCGCGACCCGCGGCCTGATGCCGGGCGCGGTCGTCCAGCTCAGGAGGCGCCACCCCGACCTGCACGTGCAGCTCTACGAGCGCGAGCCCGAGCGGGTGCTGCGCGAGGTGGCCAGGGGCGAGCTGGACCTGGGCGTGATGCAGGACTGGCTCAACCGGCCCATCGCCATGCCCGAGGGCCTGTCCAGGGCCACGCTGCTCGACGACGTGGCCGACGTCGCGATCCCCGCCGACCATCCGCTGGCCGGGCGCAGGGAGGTGGGGCTGGCCGAGCTGCACGGCGAGCGGTGGATCAGCTCCTCGCCCGGCACGGTCTGCCACGACTGGCTGGTCTTCACGCTGCGCAACGCCTCGCTGGAGCCGGAGATCGCATGCATGGCCGACGAGTACCCCACCCAGCTCGCGCTGGTCGCCGCCGGGCTCGGCTGCGCGATCGTGCCGCGCCTGGGCCGCGACTGCGTGCCCGACGGCGTGCGGCTGGTCCCGATCATGCCGCGGCAGACGCGCCGCATCTACGCCGTGTGGCGCACCGACGCGGCCCGCCGTCCGGCGATCAGGGCCACGGTCGAGGCCCTGATCGGCGTCAGTCGCGAGCAGGAGAACGCCTGGGCGGTCAGCTGAGCACCCGGCCGGGCCGCGCTCAGCTGAGCACCCGGCCGGGCCGCGCTCAGCTGAGCACCCGGCCGGGCCGCGCTCAGCTGAGCGCGATCGCCACCACGCCGCCGAGGATCACGCCCGCCGCCAGCAGCCGCCGCCGCAGGTCGCCCTCGGCCAGCAGCCGCCCGCCGAGCAGCACCGCGATCAGCACGCTCACCTCGCGCGCCGGCGCCACCACGCTCACCGGCGCCATCGTGAACGCGATCAGGACCAGCAGGTACGACAGGAAGATCAGGAACGCCGCCCCCACGATCCGCGACCGGTGCTCCCGCCACACGGACCCGACCAGCCGCCGCCTGGCCCCCGCGACGAACGGCGTGAGCGCCAGCGCCCGCCCGACCTCGCCGAGGTAGTTGAGCATGATCGGCGCCACCGCGAACGCGCTGACCACCTGCGAGTCCCACACCGTGTACCCGGCGATGAACAACCCCACGACCAGCCCCGACACCAGCCCCCGCAGGTCGCCACGCCCGGCCGCGCCGCCGCTCATCATGAACACCCCGACCCCGACGAGCACGATCCCGGCCACGCCGGCCGGCGCCGGGTGCTCGTCAAGGAACAGCACGGCGACCAGGCTGGCCAGCATCGGCCCCGTCCCGCGGGCGACGGGGTAGACCAGCGACAGGTCGCCGGCGCCGTAGCCGCGCTGGAGCAGCACGAAGTAGCCCAGGTGCAGGGCCGTGCTGCCGCAGATCACCGCGAGGTCGCCCCACGACAGCCGGGCGCCCGTGACCAGCAGGAACCCGGCGAACAGCGGGCTCCACACCACCGTGGCCACGACCCCGACCAGCCAGAGGAAGACGATGCCGTCCGCCTGGGACGCCTTCTTGCTCAGCAGGTTCCAGGTGGCGTGCGCGACGGCGGCGACGAGAATGAGGACCAGCGCCCAAGGGCTCATCCGGGCGACTCCTTCCAGGGGTGACGGAGAGGAGCCTCCAGGCTTTTGTCCCGTCAGCTGTACGGCCCGGCGCGGGCCGCGGCGCCGCTCGGACCTGTCTTCCGGCCCTGGTTGTGTGACGGGGGAGGCGGACCGGACGCGGAACCCTAGGCGCAGTCGTCCCGACCCTACCCCCGCGCGAAATGCCGGACCAGGCAGCCCCTGACTATGACCGGCATCGAAACGGATAGGCTGTGGCACACCATGGCTGAAACCACCGTCGTCCACCTTTTGCGCCACGGTGAGGTGCACAATCCCGGCGGCATCCTGTACGGCAGGCTGCCCGGCTACCACCTGTCCGACACCGGCAGGCTCATGGCCGAGACGGTCGCCAAGGCCGTCGGCGGCCGCGACATCGTCGCGATCCACAGCTCGCCGCTCGAACGCGCGCTGGAGACCGCGGCCCCGCTCGCCGACAAGCTCGGCCTCGACGTGACCAAGGACGACCGCCTGCTCGAAGCGGCGAACATGCTGCAGGGCCGGCCGGTCGGCCAGGGGCTGGCCATCCTTCGCAACCCGCGCAACTACCGCTATTTCTGGAACCCGCTGCGCCCGTCGTGGGGCGAGGCGTACCCGGCGATCGTGGCGCGCATGAAGGCGGCCGTCGACGACGCCAGGGCGGCCGCGCGCGGGCACGAGGCCGTGCTGGTCAGCCACCAGCTCCCGATCTGGACGATCAGGATGGCCGCCGAGGGCCGCCGGCTCTGGCACGACCCGCGCCGCAGGCAGTGCGCGCTGGCCAGCCTCACCACCTTCACCTTCGAGGGCGACCGCCTGGTCAGCGTCGGCTACAGCGAGCCGGCCGGGTCGCTGAGTTCGGGGCCGTCGATACCAGGGGCCTGATGTCCGGGCCATGTGTCCCCGCCGGTAGAGTTGCAAGCTCTACCGGTTGTAGTACAAGGAGATCATCCTCCGTGCGCGCGACGTCCATCTCCCTCGTTCTCCTGGCCGCGCTGGCCGCGGGCTGCGCGGCAAACCAGAGCGGGCAGCCCCAGGTGGGCGACACCCGGTTCGTCGCGGGCGACGGCAAGATGCAGGTCTTCGACGCCGCCGACCGCAAGGCGGCCCCGCCGGTCGAGGGCCCCACGCTCGACGGCGGCACGGCCTCGCTGGCCGCCCACAAGGGCAAGGTCGTGGTGATCAACTTCTGGGCCTCGTGGTGCGGCCCGTGCCGGGCCGAGGCGCCGGTGCTCAAGGAGGTCGCCGCCAAGACCAAGGGCGACGTGCAGTTCCTCGGCATCGACTTCAAGGACCGCCAGGCCGACGCCCTCGCCTTCGAGCGCACCGAGCAGACCGGCTACTCCCACATCTTCGACCAGCCGGGCAAGGTCGCGCTGTCCTTCCAGGGCACCGTGCCGCCCGCGGCGATCCCGTCCACGCTGGTCATCGACAAGCAGGGCCGCATCGCGGCCAGGGCGCTCGGGGCGGTCAAGTACACCGACCTGATGAACACGGTGACCAAGGTGCGCGATGAGTGACGTCGTCGCCTCCGGCTCGTTGCTGCTCGCGGTGCCGATCGCGCTGCTGGCCGGGGTGGTGTCGTTCCTGTCGCCGTGCGTGCTGCCGCTGGTGCCGGGCTATCTGTCGTACGTGACGGGCATGAGCGCCGACCCCAAGCGGGGGCGGCTGGTGCTCGGCACGGTGCTGTTCGTGGCCGGGTTCGCGCTGGTGTTCGTGCTCAGCGGCGCGCTGTTCGGCGGGCTCGGCTCGATCATGCTGGGCAACGCCGAGGTCATCACGCGGGTGCTCGGCGTCCTGACGATCCTGCTCGGGCTGGCCTTCCTCGGCGTGCTGCCCGGCCTGATGCGCGACGTGCGCATCCACAAGCTGCCGGCCGCGGGCCTGGCCGGCGCGCCGCTGCTCGGCGTGGTGTTCGGCCTCGGCTGGACGCCGTGCATCGGCCCCACGCTGGCCGTCGTGCTCACGCTCGGGCTCAACGAGGGCAGCGCCTCGCGCGGCGCGCTGCTGGCCGTGGCCTACGCGCTGGGCCTCGGGCTGCCGTTCGTGGCCGCCGCCCTGGCCTACAGCAAGGCCCTGCGCACGTTCCAGGTCGTGCGCAGGCACACCCGGCTGATCACCAGGATCGGCGGGGGCATGATGGTGGCCGTCGGGCTGCTGCTCGTCACCGGACTGTGGGGTGCGATGATCGCGGCCATGCAGGGGCTCATCGGCGCGTTCGAGCCGGTGATCTGATGAGCGTCGACGAGCTGGTGCGCGAGGAGCGCGAGCCGCGGCAGGCCGGGATGGGGCCGGTCGGCTGGCTCCGGTGGGGCTGGCGCACCCTCACCTCGATGAAGACCGCGCTGATCCTGCTCTTCCTGCTGGCGCTCGGCTCGATCCCGGGCTCGCTGGTGCCCCAGCGCAGCGTCGAACCCGACAAGGTCGCCCAGCTCTACCAGCAGAACCCCACCCTGGCCGAGTGGTACGACCGCTTCCAGCTCTTCGAGGTGTTCACCTCGGTCTGGTTCGCCGCCGTCTACCTGCTGCTGTTCACCTCGCTCGTCGGCTGCATCATCCCGCGCACCGCCACCTACCTGCGCGAGCTGCGCCGCAAGCCGCCCGCCGCGCCCAAGAACCTGTCCCGGCTGCCCCACTCCGACTCCTTCGAGGGCGACCTCACGGTGGAGGAGGCCGCGGGGCGGCTGCGCAAGATGCGCTTCCGCGTCGTCACCGGCGACGGCTGGGTGGCCGCCGAGAAGGGCTACCTGCGCGAGACCGGCAACCTGTTCTTCCACGTCGCGCTCATCGGCATCCTGCTCGCGGTCGGCTTCGGCTCCCTGTACGGCTACCGCGGCAACGTCCTGGTCGTCGAGGGCGACGGCTTCGCCAACACCGTGGCCGCCTACGACCGGTTCATCCCCGGCAGCCGGGTCTCGGCCGAGTCGCTCCAGCCGTTCTCGTTCGAGCTGACCGACTTCAAGGCCACCTACCAGGTCGAGGGCGACAAGAAGGGCCAGGAGCTCGACTACTCCGCCTACCTGAAGGTGCACGACGAGCCCGGCGCGCCCGCCCGCGACTACGAGCTCAAGGTCAACGACCCACTGGAGGTCGACGGGACGCAGACGTACCTGATCGGCCACGGCTACGCGCCCGTCTTCAAGGTCACCGACGGCAAGGGCCAGGTCGCCTACGAAGGGCCCGTGGCCTGCCTGATCGACCAGAAGTCCACGCTGACCTCGTCGTGCGTCGTCAAGGCGCCCGACGCGCAGCCGTCCCAGCTCGGGTTCCTGCTGCGGTTCCTGCCCACCAGCGTGCCGCTGACCGACGGAAACTACGCCTCGGCCTTCCCCGGCGAGCTCCAGCCGCAGGTGCAGCTCCTCGGCGGGTACGTGGGCGACCTCGGCATGCGGTCGGGCAAGCCGCAGTCGGTCTACAAGATCCTGCCCGACGAGCTCGACGGCAAGGTCGTCCCCGTGGTGCGGGGATCGTTCGCGACCAAGCCGCTGTCGGTGGGGGAGTCGACCGAGCTGCCCGGCGGGGCGGGCAAGCTGGAGTTCACCGGCGTCAAGGAGTGGATCACGCTCCAGACCGCCTACGACCCCGGGCGCGTGCCGGCGCTGATCGCCGCCGCCGTCGCGGTGGTCGCCATCGCGCTGTCGTTGATGATCCGCCGCCGGCGCGTCTGGGTGCGGGTCAGGGAAGGGCGGGTCGACGTCGGCGGCCTGACCCGTACCGAGGGCTCCGCGGCGGGCTTCGCCGAGGAGTTCGCCGAGATCGTCAAGGCTCTATCAGCAGGAGAACAGCATGTCCGCTGAGCAATTGGCCGGGCTGAGCGACAACTTCGTCGTCGGCGCCGTCCTGCTCTACATCATCGCCATGGTGGGCTTCGCGATGGAGCTGGCCTTCGGAAGGGCCGTCATGGGCAAGGCGGCCGTGAAGCGGGCGGCCCGGCAGCCCGTCACGGTCGGCGCCCCCTCGGACGGCGAGGCCGCGCCCGAGGCCGAGGCGCCCGTCGCCGAGCCCGAGCCCGTCATGGCGGGCGGGGCCAGGGCCGGGCGGGTCGCGCTCGTGCTGGCCTGGATCGGCTGGGCCGCCAACCTCGGCGCCATCGTCACCCGCGGCCTGGCGGTCGGCCGGTGGCCGTGGGGCAACATGTACGAGTTCGTGGTGGCCATCTGCTTCGCCGCCGTGACCGCGTTCCTGTTCACCCAGGTCCGCCAGAACGTGCGGTTCCTGGGCGCGTTCGTGATGATCGCCGCCACGCTCGGGCTCGGGTTCGCGGTCAAGGTGCTCTACACGGCGGCCGGGCCCGTGGTGCCGGCGCTGAACTCGTACTGGATCGCGATCCACGTCACTGCGGCGATCCTGGCCAGCGGGCTGTTCACGCTGGCCGGCGTGTCGGGCGTGCTGTTCCTGGTGCGCGGCGAGGGGCTCTCGCGCCTGCCCAGCCGCGACGACCTGGAGCGGGTGGCCCACCGAGCGATCGTGCTGGCCTTCCCGCTGTGGACGTTCGCCGTCATCGCCGGCGCGCTGTGGGCCGACCGCGCCTGGGGCCGCTACTGGGGCTGGGACCCCAAGGAGGTCTGGTCGTTCATCACCTGGGTGGCGTACGCGGCTTACCTGCACGCCAGGGTGACGGCCGGCTGGCGGGGCAGGGCCGCCATGATCGTGCAGCTGCTGGCGTTCGGGTGCCTGATCTTCAACCTGGTCGGCGTCAACATCTTCATCTCCGGCCTGCACAGCTACGCCGACGTCAGCGGTTAGTCCTCGCCGCGCATCCGCCGGTCGAGATCTCTCAGGAAGTCGGGGTCGTCGTCCGGGCCCTTCGGCGCGCCCGGGCCCGGCGGCACCGGCCACGGGTCGCGCTCGGCCCTGGGCCGCCCGCGCAGCATCCAGATCACACCGCCGAGCAGCGGGACCAGCACGACGATGAGGACCCACAGCGCCTTTGGTACGTTCCGGACCTCTTCCTCGGGTGCGGTGATGACGTCGAAGAGCGAGAAGAGCCAGAAGGCCAGCAACGCCAGGCCGATCAGAACACCTGCCATGCCCGAACTGTAAGCCATCCGCGACGTGATCGTGTCGGACGATGTCCCGTTTCGGATGACTCGGGAAGATCGGCGTCGTACCGTGGAACCCGGTTCGCCATGGACGCGGCGTGAAGGGGTGCGATGGCCTTTTCTCACGACAAGGGCCGACATCGGCGCGGCCGTTGGTGGCGCCGCGGGTCGTACCTGTTCTCGCGGCGTGACGAGGCTCCTCCAGACGCGGACCGTTCCTTCTGGTCCCGGCGGAAGGAGAGCCGCCCGGAGCCCCCGAGAGAGCAGCTCAAGGGCGCCGAGCGGCGCAGGGAGCAGCAGCCGGAGCGGTTCGCCCGCCCCGGCGCCCCCCAGCGGCGCGAGGTGACCTGGGACGGCCTCTCGCTGCGCGAGCGCGGGGCACGCCTGCCCGCCGCCGTCGCCGAACGCCCCCGCTACACCTGGTACGACTTCGAGCTCGACGACACGCCGCCGAGGGCCCAGCCCAACAGGCCGGAGGCCCCCTCCATCGGCGACGGCCTGCGCCACTGCGGCAAGCTGGAGAAGATCCTCCACCGCCAGTGGGACGCCCGGCACGGCCCGCCCTCCAAGGACGCCGTACGCGCCGTGGAGAGCCTGGCCCGGCTGCCCGAGCGGCTGAAGGAGCTGCTGGCCGCCGGCCTGGAAGGCATCTACGTCGGCCCCGGCGGCGTCCCCGACCTCGACGACATGGGCTACTTACGCGGCGCGCCGCTCCCGTCCGGCCGGGCCACCTGGGACATCTGCGCCGGCGCGTACGGCGACCGCAAGATCGTGGTGGGCGACCGCCCCTCACCCACGCCGGACGTGATGATGCACGAGGTCGGCCACGCCATCGACGACCTGGACTCCTTCCACGGCGAATGGGTGTCGGACTCGCCGGAGTTCGTCCGGCTCTACGAGAACGCCTTCCCCAAGCTGGCCTCGACCTTCCACCGCCAGGGCAACGGCCTGGGCCGCAAGGAGTTCTTCGCCGACGCCTTCGCCGCCATCGCCGCCCGCCAGCGCCCGGCCCTGGTCGACATGCTCGGCGGCGACACGCGGATGGCGCTCGACGTCATGCTCTTCTTCAACCGGCGCTACGGAATCTAGGTGATCAGCCATGTACGTCATCCGGCTCGCTGACGGGACCCTGCGCGTGCCGCAGAGCCTGACCAGCGAAGACGGGCGTCTGATCGGCAACGCGTACGTGGACGTGCAGCCCGGCGATCCCGAATACGACAAGTGGCTGCCCGAGTCGCTGACCGAGGAGGAGGCGGCCGAGCGCCGCAGTCGCTGGGAAGAGGAGAACGACGACCTCGAACGCGAGTTCCTGGCCTTCAAAGCCAGCCAGGAGGACGCCTGAGCGCTTTCAGGGCCGGCCACGAGGACGCCTGAGCGCCTTCGAGAAGGACAGGCGCCAGCCGCGGTCGGCGGTTGGCGCCGCCCCGTGCCTGCCGTCGGGAAGTGTGGCCCGCAGGCACGCTCGACCACGGCCTCACGACGTGAGGCGGATTGAGGTCCCGCCAGCGGTGATCCTGGCGGATCTCAGGATCACCGACTAGACGGAACGTCAGACGCGCGGGGACTCACCTGCTGGCCTGTCGGCCGTGAGAACGTCCTCGCCTCGAAGAAGGGCGTGCACTTCCGACTCGCGGAAGCGCCGGTGCCCTCCGGGGGTGCGGATACTGCTGATGCGGCCTGCCGCAGCCCAGCGCGTAACCGTCTTTGGGTCTACCCGGAAGAGGGCGGCAACCTCTCCTGGGGTCAGCAGACGCTCGCTGCTACTCTCCACCAATCTCTCCCCCTCGCATCCCGCTTCCTGCCAGCGGGCGGACAGGTAACCAGTGTGTCGAGCGAAGCCTGATTTATCCGTGGTTTTCGACAAAGATCACGGGTTGTTATCAGCTGACTGCCCGATTGTTATATGATAGAGCCTCTTTGGGGCTCTCGTGGGTGTTTCTTTACGAAACACCCTTACTGGGAACAGTAGCAGCGCTCGCGTCCGATGCGAAGAGCGACCGCTACGCAGGGACGAGTAACCTCGAACCTGTGCATCCCGTTCTCGTTTACACCGCGTCGCGGATCGGCCTGTTTGTCGTGACCCTGGGTGTTCTGTACCTCGTCGGCCTGCAAAACCCGCTGTTCCTGCTCGCAGCCGCTTTCGTGATCAGCGGCATTGCCAGCTACGTGCTGCTGTCGGGGCAGCGTGACGCAGTCAGCGCACGCCTCAGCGGCCGGATCGACCGGCCTGAGCCGCAGGACGACTAGGGCAGGGGGAACATGCCAATCCGGGCATGGTACTCCCGTCCGAGTCGCGTTGTGTCACTACCGACTAGTAGGCCGGTCTTGTGCGCCAGAAATGCCTTCACGCCGATGCCCCGCTCGCGGCCGGGATTCCAGGCGAGCGCCTTTCCGGTACGCGGATGAATGGCGCCGATGCCCTCGCGGGGCACCGCTCCCGGGCCGGCCGAGTCGCGGCCCTGCGGGTTGTCCAGCCAGCGCTGGTGACCCCCGACATAGACGGCTGAGCCGGTGACCGCCACCGCGTAGAGCGAGTCGCCGCCGGTGGCGTTGGTCCAGGTCGGCCTGACGGCCGGGCCCGCGGCGTACGTCTCGAACCGGGCGGCCGTGTCGCACATGCGGCCTCTCGGGCCCCCGGTCGTGACCACCACGAAGGAGCGGCCGTCGGGGGCGAAGTCGAGGCCGCGCACGTAGGAGGGGAACGCCTCCGCGCAGCGCTGCGCGTAGACCTCGGTGCGCCAGTCGGCGACCCTGGCCACGGGCCCGCTGACGTCGATCAGCCCGAGCTGCGGCCGGGACCGCCCGCCGAGCGTGGTGAACGAGCCGTCGACCG
This sequence comes from Nonomuraea sp. NPDC049684, assembly GCF_044465345.1. NCBI lineage: Bacteria > Bacillati > Actinomycetota > Actinomycetes > Streptosporangiales > Streptosporangiaceae > Nonomuraea > Nonomuraea sp. NPDC049684. Next base: position 232,395 of record NZ_JBITLO010000005.1, read on the forward strand.
CCAGCCGGTCGCCCGACAGGGCGAGGGCCTGGACCTTCACCCTGGGCGTCAGCGGCTCGCCCGGCGTGACGGCGAAGCCGGGGTCGGCCACGCCGGTCGCGGCGTCGAGCCCGGCCAGGGCGACGCGCGGCCGGACGAAGTCGCCGCCGACGTAGAGCCTGGAGCCGCTCCTGACCAGGGTGGTGACCATGCCCCCCTCGATCCGGGGCATGAAGCCGTCGACGAGCTGCCCGTCGGCGACGTTGATCCGGGCGAGCGCGCGGGCGCCGACGTTGTTGACGCCGGGGAAGGCGCCGCCCACGTAGACCGTGCCGTGGTCGCCGGCGGCCAGCCCGTAGACCGGCCCGGCGACGGACGGCGCGAAGTCGCGCAGGATGCGGCCGCTCGCCAGGTCGTAGGCGAACAGGTTGGCCCGGCGCAGCGTGTACGTGCGCCCGGCGTCGCTGACCTCGCTGAACGAGCCGCCGACGACGACGGTGCCACCGACCAGCGCGATGGCGTTGACGATGCCGTCGAGGACATGGGGGGTGTTGTCGACCGGGTCGGCCGAGACCACGCGGGAGTGCGCGACGGGGGCCGAAGCGATGATCGCCGCAAGGGCGACACGGGCAAGCATTCACCAACAACTAGCAGACGTTCAGTAGTGGTGCCGCTACTTTGCGTCAATTGCCACAAGAGCCGGGCTCGCCGGCGGCCCGGTGGTGGCTGGTCAAAGGCCGTAACGCCCGGCGAATGCCCCGCTGGCCGCGTGAGTACTCTTGTCCGCATGACGCGCGCTCAGTTGGACAAGCAGCCGGACGAGGTCGCCGCGATGTTCGATCGCACCGCCCGGCGCTACGACCTGGTCAACGACGTGGCCTCGCTGTGGCAGGTCAGGCTCTGGCGCAAGGCCGTGGCCGCCGCCGTCGACGCGGGGCCCGGCGAGGTCGTGCTCGACCTGGGAGCGGGCACCGGCACCTCCACCGACAGCTTCACCGGTCTCGGCGCCCGCGCGGTGGCCTCCGACTTCTCCCTCGGCATGTTGCGCACGGGCGTGCAGCGGCACGGCGGCAACGCGCTGAGCGGGCCCGGCATCCCGTTCGTGGCCGGTGACGCGATGCGGCTGCCGTTCGCCGACGACGTCTTCGACGCGGTGACGATCTCGGTGGCGCTGCGCAACGTGCACGACACCTCGCAGGCGCTGCGCGAGATGCTCCGCGTGACCAGGCCGGGCGGCCGGCTGGTGATCCTGGAGTTCTCGCACGTCACGTTCGGGCCGTTCGACCTGGTCTACCGCGAATACCTGATGAGGTTCCTGCCCAAGGTGGCCAAGGTGTTCGGCTCCAACGACGACTCCTACGACTACCTGGCCGAGTCCATCAGGGACTGGCCCGACCAGCGGACGCTGGCCCGGACGATCGGCGAGGCCGGCTGGGAGCGGGTGGCCTGGCGCAACCTGACGATGGGCATCGTCGCCGTCCACCGGGCGTTCAAGCCCGCCTGACCGGCGGGGCGAGGGGCAGGCGGTCGCGCCCGCCATGGCGAAAGTGCCGGGAATCGTCTTCCGCCTTTCCGTCCGTTTCCGGCTTTGCGGGCTGCTCTGAGGATGTGTCGGAGGGAAGCCCTGTGCAATTCCCGCTGGGATGGCGACAGGGCCTCTTTCCGGGATGAAGCCAGGAGGATTGCCATCGCACTTTGTGGGCATATCTCTCGATTTCTCGGAAGGAGCCCCGGGTGATCGGAGAAATCGATCCGACCCCCCGCCGCCGGAAGCTCGCCGCCGAGCCGCGCCGCTCACGCCAGGCCGCAGCCGTCCGAGCAGGACGTCGCCAAGCTGCTGCGGCACTACGGGGTCGGCGGCGAGCGCGGCGACCGGCCCAGCCGCACCCCGCCGACATCCCCGAGGACGAGGAGAGCCTTCGGGTCTTCGCTGGTCTTCGGCCTTCTGGAGGACGCCGCCATGGACGAGGAGGAATCGCGCGAATTCATGGCGTCGTTGGCAGATCAATTGTAACGACATGGTTATCGCGGCGTGTCTTGCAGGCTCGGCCGATCTTCTGTTGGCTACCGTCATTGGTCCAGACCAATGAGACTCGGGAGGTGGTCCGTCCGATGAGCGGCCTTACTGTCTCGCCGGGCGGATGGCGCAGGAGCACTCTCAGCGCGGTCGCCGGCGGGTGCGTCGAGTTCGCCCGACACACGACCGGCGAGGTGCTGTCGCGTGACTCGAAAGACCCCTCGGGTCCGGTCCTGACCTGCACGCCCGGAGAGTGGCGGGCGTTCGTCGGCGGAGTGCGCAACGCCGAGTTCGAAGTCTGACGTTCCCGTGCCCGGCCCTTCGTTGACGACGGAGGGCCTTCTTGTGTCCAGGATCCGTACCCCGACTGCCACTATGTACAGGAAAAGCAGTAGACTGCGGGCCGACAAGTTTGTGAAGGGGTTCACAAAGGAACGAAGGCGCAAGACCCCGAGGCCTTCGAGCGTGTAGGACAGGACAGTCCAGTGACCGTGCCACCAGCCATACAGGCTGACGCCGACGTCATCGTCGTCGGCGCCGGTCCCGCCGGTTCCGCAACCGCCTTTTACCTCGCTCAGGCCGGTCTCGACGTGCTGCTCCTGGAGAAGACCAGGTTCCCCCGCGAGAAGGTCTGCGGCGACGGCCTGACGCCACGTGCCGTCAAGCAGTTGCTCAACATGGGCGTCGACATCGACGCGCCCGGCTGGATCAGGAACAAGGGCCTGCGCGTCGTCGGCGGCGGCCTCCGCTTCGAGCTCGACTGGCCGCAGCTGGAGCGCTTCCCCGACTTCGGCCTGGTCCGCACCCGCAAGGACTTCGACCAGATCGTCGCGGCCAACGCGGTCAAGAACGGCGTGCGCCTCATGGAGGGCGTCACCGTGACCGGGCCGGTGCTCGACGACCGCAGCGGGCACATCGTCGGCGTGCGCACCAAGGACGGCGCGACGTACCGCAGCCGGGTGGTCGTGGCGGCCGACGGCAACAGCACCCGCCTGGCGATCGGCATGGGCCTGCACAAGCGGGAGGACCGGCCCATGGGCGTGGCCGTCCGCACCTACTTCGAGAGCCCCCGCCACGACGACGACTACCTGGAGACCTGGCTGGAGCTGTGGGACGGCGACACCCTGCTGCCCGGCTACGGCTGGGTGTTCGGGGTCGGCGACGGCACCGCCAACGTCGGGCTCGGGCTGCTCAACACCAGCGCCCAGTTCGGCAACATCGACTACCGCGACCTGTTGAAGCGCTGGTGCAGGGCCATGCCGGCCGACTGGGGCTTCACCGAGGAGAACATGACGGCCCCCATCCGCGGCGCCGCTCTCCCGATGGCCTTCAACAGGCAGCCGCACTACACGCGGGGTCTTATCCTCGTGGGTGACTCCGGCGGGTCCATCAACCCGTTCAACGGCGAGGGCATCGCCTACGCCATGGAGACCGGCGAGATCGCCGCCGAGATCATCGCGAAGGCACTCAAGGACACCACTCCCGCACAGCGCGAGCGGATCCTGAGGACCTACCCCCAGGTGATGAAGGACGCCTACGGCGGCTACTTCACACTAGGGAGGTTGTTCGTCGAGGCGATTGGGAAGCCGGGTGTGATGAGCTTCGGGACCAGGCACGGCCTGCCTCACCCGAGGCTGATGCGCTTCGCGCTCAAGCTCCTTGGTAATCTCACCGACCGGCGAGGCGATGCGTCCGACATGATCATCAACGCTCTCTCGAAGGTCGCCCCACCAGCATGATTCCCACGACAGACACATCAAGCTGCGCGCCCGCGCGCGCGGCGACTCCGGAGGAGGCGTAGCGATGGACCTTTACGTGCCCATCCTGGTGCTCGCCGTTCTCGCGGGGGGCTTCGCGATCTTCTCGGTCGCCATCGCCCCCTTCACCGGTCCCAAGCGCTGGAACCGCGCCAAGCTTGACGCCTATGAATGCGGCATCGAGCCGACGCCCCAGCCGGTCGGTGGCGGACGGTTCCCGCTCAAATACATGATCACCGCGATGCTCTTCATCGTGTTCGACATCGAGATCATCTTCCTCTACCCGTGGGCGGTCTCCTTCGCGCCGCTGAAGAACGACGCCGGCGCCGTCATCTCGTCCGGCCTCGGGCTGTTCGCGCTGGTCGAGATGCTGCTGTTCATCGTCACCGTGCTCGTCGCCTACGCGTACGTGTGGCGCCGCAAGGGTCTGGACTGGGACTGAAAATGGGACTTGAAGAGAAACTCCCCAGCGGGTTCATCCTCAGCACGGTCGAAGCCGCCGCAGGATGGGCGCGGAAGAGCTCGGTGTGGCCGGCCACGTTCGGCCTCGCATGTTGCGCCATCGAGCTGATGGCCACCGGTGGCCCCCACTACGACCTGGCGCGCTTCGGCATGGAGCGCGCTTCGGCGTCTCCCCGCCAGGCCGACCTCATGATCGTCGCCGGGCGCGTGTCGCAGAAGATGGCGCCCGTCCTGCGGCAGATCTACGACCAGATGGCCGAGCCCAAGTGGGTCATCGCCATGGGCGTGTGCGCCTCCAGCGGCGGCATGTTCAACAACTACGCCATCGTGCAGGGCGTCGACCACGTCGTGCCGGTCGACATCTACCTGCCCGGCTGCCCGCCGCGGCCGGAGATGCTGATCGACGCGATCGTGAAGCTGCACGACAAGATCCAGAACATGAAGTTCGGCGCCCACCGCGCCAAGCAGATCGAGGACCTCGAACTGCGGGCGCTGCGCACGCTGCCGCTGATCGACCAGGGGGCCGGAAAGTGACCTCGCCCGACCACCTTCCCGGGAGCCCGGAGAGCGGGGAGGCCCCCGAGGCCGCCTCGGTCCCGGCCGTCCCCGAGGCGCCCGTCGCCCGGCACGGCATGTTCGGCGCGCACGACTCCGGCGACACCTCCGGCTACGGCGGTCTCGTCGTGCGCCGGGCGCCGCAGCTCTCGACCCCCCGCCCGTACGGCGGCTACTTCGACGAGCTGGTCGACGCCCTCGCCCTCGACGACGCCATCGAGCGCGTCGTGGTCGACCGCGGCGAGCTGACCCTGCACGTCCGCCGCGAGCGCCTGGTGGAGGTCTGCCAGAAGCTGCGCGACGACCCGGCCCTGCGTTTCGAGCTGTCGCTCGGCGTCTCCGGGGTGCACTACCCGCACCTGAAGGGCGAGGAGCTGCACGCCGTCTACCACCTGTGCTCGATCACCCACAACAGGCGCGTGCGCCTGGAGGTCAGCGCACCGGACGCCGACCCGCACATTCCATCGACCGTGGGCGTTTACCCTGGTCATGACTGGCATGAGCGGGAGACGTACGACTTCTTCGGAATCGTCTTCGACGGCCATCCGTCACTCACCCGGATCATGATGCCGGATGACTGGGACGGTCACCCGCAGCGCAAGGACTACCCGCTCGGCGGCATCCCGGTCGAGTACCGGGGCGCCACCATCCCCTCGCCGGACCAGAGGAGGTCTTACTCATGAGCACCGCTTATGACGAGGCGACAGAGGGCAAGGTCTACTCGGTCACCGGCGGAGACTGGGACGAGGTCGTCGGCGGCGCGCGCGACACCGAGGAAGAGCGCCTGGTCGTCAACATGGGCCCGCAGCACCCGTCCACGCACGGCGTGCTCCGCCTGGTCCTGACGCTCGACGGTGAGACGGTCACCGAGGCGCGCAGCGTCATCGGCTACCTGCACACCGGCATCGAGAAGAACATGGAGTACCGGACGTGGACCCAGGGGACCACGTTCGTGACCCGCATGGACTACCTCTCGCCGATCTTCAACGAGACCGCGTACTGCCTGGGCGTGGAGAAGCTGCTCGGCATCACCGACCGCGTGCCCGAGCGGGCGCAGGCCATCCGCGTGATGATGATGGAGCTCAACCGCATCGCCTCGCACCTGGTCGCGATGGGCACGTTCGGCATGGAGCTGGGCGCGACCACGCCGTTCCTGTTCGGCTACCGCGACCGTGAAATGATCATGGACCTGTTCGAGTACATCACGGGTCTGCGCATGAACCACGCCTACGTCAGGCCGGGCGGCGTCAGCGTCGACCTGCCCGCGGGCGCGGTCGACAAGGTGGGCGAGTTCCTCAAGGAGATGCCCAAGCGGATCAAGGACATCCGCAAGCTCCTCGACGAGAACCCCGTCTACGTGCGCCGCACCAGGGACGTGGGCTACCTCGACCTGACCGGCTGCATGGCGCTCGGCATCACCGGCCCGATCCTGCGCGCCGCCGGGCTGCCCTGGGACCTGCGCAAGTCGCAGCCCTACTCCGGCTACGAGACGTACGAGTTCGAGGTCGCCACCGAGCGCGGCTGCGACGTCTACTCGCGCTACCTCGTGCGCATGCGGGAGATGGAGGAGTCGCTCAAGATCATCGAGCAGGCTCTCGACCGCATCGCCGGCCCGCTCAAGGGCGACCCGGTCATGATCGAGGACAAGAAGATCGGCTGGCCCGCGCAGCTCGCGCTCGGCCCCGACGGCTTCGGCAACTCGCCCGACCACATCGCGCACATCATGGGCAGCTCGATGGAGGCCCTGATCCACCACTTCAAGCTGGTGACCGAGGGCTTCCGGGTCCCGGCCGGCCAGGCGTACGCGAGCATCGAGTCGCCCAAGGGCGAGCTCGGGGCGCACGTCGTCAGCGACGGCGGCACCCGCCCGTACCGCGTGCACTTCCGCGAGCCTTCCTTCTGCAACCTGCAGGGCTTCCCCGCCATGGCGGAGGGCGGCCAGGTCGCCGACGTGATCGCCGCGGTGGCTTCTATCGACCCCGTCATGGGAGGTGTGGACCGGTGACTTATTCACCGGAAGTCCGCGAGCGTCTCGAACAGGACGCCAAGGAGATCATCGGCCGCTACCCCAAGACGCGGTCCGCCCTGCTGCCGCTGCTCCACCTCGTGCAGTCGGCCGACGGCTACGTCTCCGACGACGGCAAGGAGTTCTGCGCCGAGATGCTGGGCCTGAGCAAGGCCGAGGTCACCGGCGTGGCCACCTTCTACACGATGTACAAGCGCAAGCCGGCCGGCGACTACCACGTCGGCGTCTGCATCAACGCGCTGTGCGCCGTCATGGGCGGCGACCAGATCTGGGACGAGCTGTCCGAGCACGTCGGCGTCGGCCACGAGGAGACCACCGGCGACGGCAAGATCTCGCTGGAGCGCCTGGAGTGCAACGCGGCCTGCGACTTCGCCCCGGTCATGATGGTCAACTGGGAGTTCTTCGACAACCAGACCCCCGCCTCGGCCAAGCAGCTCGTCGACGACCTGCGTGACGGCAAGGACGTGCGGCCGACCCGCGGACCGAAGAAGCTCTGCACCTTCAAGGAGGCCTCGCGCGTGCTCGCGGGCCTGCCCGACGACCAGGCGGGCGACGGCCCGTCGGCCGCCGGCCCCTCGCTGGAGGGCCTGAAGGTGGCCAAGGCCAACGGATGGAAGGCCCCCGAGGCATGAGCACCACACTGACCCCGGTCCTGACCGCCAACTGGGACCAGGCCGACTCCTTCACCCTCGACGGCTACGGCGGTGACTACAAGGCGGCCAAGAAGGCGCTGGGCATGGACCCCGACGCCGTCATCCAGGCGGTCAAGGACTCCGGCCTGCGCGGCCGCGGCGGCGCTGGCTTCCCCACCGGCATGAAGTGGGGATTCATCCCGCAGGGCGACGGCAAGCCCCACTACCTCGTCGTCAACGCCGACGAGTCGGAGCCGGGCACCTGCAAGGACATCCCGCTGATGATGGCCAACCCGCACTCGCTGGTCGAGGGCGTCATCATCACCGCGTTCGCGATCAGGGCCAACTACGCCTTCATCTACGTGCGCGGCGAGGTGCTGCACGTCATCCGCCGGCTGCACGCGGCCGTGCGCGAGGCGTACGAGAAGGGCTTCCTGGGCGAGGACATCTTCGGCTCCGGGTACAACCTGGAGCTCGTCGTGCACAGCGGCGCCGGCGCGTACATCTGCGGCGAGGAGACGGCGCTGCTCGACTCGCTGGAGGGCTTCAGAGGTCAACCGCGACTCAAGCCCCCGTTCCCGGCCGTGGCGGGCCTGTACGCCTCGCCGACTGTCGTGAACAACGTCGAGTCGATCGCCAGTGTTCCCTCGATCATCAGCAACGGCGCCGACTGGTTCGCCTCGATGGGCACCGAGAAGTCCAAGGGCTTCGGCATCTTCTCCCTCAGCGGCCACGTCACCAGGCCCGGCCAGTACGAGGCCCCGCTCGGCATCACGCTGCGCGAGCTGCTCGACATGGCCGGCGGCATCCGCGAGGGGCACCAGATCAAGTTCTGGACCCCGGGCGGCTCGTCCACGCCGATCTTCACCGACGAGCACCTCGACGTGCCGCTCGACTTCGAGGCCGTCGGCGCCAAGGGCTCGATGCTCGGCACCCGCGCGCTGCAGATCTTCGACGAGACCACCTGCGTGGTCCGCACGGTGCTGCGCTGGACCGAGTTTTACGCCCACGAGTCCTGCGGCAAGTGCACGCCGTGCCGCGAGGGCACGTACTGGCTCAAGCAGGTGCTCAAGCGCCTGGAGAAGGGCCAGGGCACCGAGGAGGACCTGTCCACGATCACCGACATCGCGGACAACATCCTCGGCCGCTCGTTCTGCGCCCTCGGCGACGGCGCGACCAGCCCGATCCACTCCTCGGTGAAGTACTTCCGCGAGGAGTACCTCAAGCACTTCGAGATCGGCGGCTGCCCGTTCGACCCGAAGAAGTCCACTCTCTGGGGTGAGCAGTGACCGTCGTAGAAACAGAAACCACCCTGGTGACCCTCACCATCGACGGGTTCCAGGTCAGTGTCCCCAAGGGCACCCTGATCATCAGGGCCGCCGAGCTGCTGGGCATCCAGATCCCCCGGTTCTGCGACCACCCGCTGCTCGACCCGGCGGCCAACTGCCGCCAGTGCCTCGTCGACATCCCCGACGCGGGCAACGGCCGCGGCTTCCCCAAGCCGCAGCCGTCCTGCGCGATCGAGGTCGCCGAGGGCATGGTCGTGCAGACCCAGCTCACCTCGCCGGTCGCCGAGAAGGCGCAGCGCGGGGCCATGGAGCTGCTGCTGATGAACCACCCGCTCGACTGCCCGGTCTGCGACAAGGGCGGCGAGTGCCCCCTGCAGAACCAGGCCATGTCGAACGGCCAGGGCGAGTCGCGGTTCCAGGAGCAGAAGCGCACGTTCCCCAAGCCGCTGCCGCTGTCCACGCAGGTGCTGCTCGACCGTGAGCGCTGCGTCCAGTGCGCCCGCTGCATCCGCTTCTCCGACCAGATCGCCGGCGACCCGCTCATCGAGTTCTTCGAGCGCGGCGCCAAGGAGCAGGTCCGGGTCGCCGACGGCAAGCCGTTCAACTCCTACTTCTCCGGCAACACGGTGCAGATCTGCCCGGTCGGCGCGCTCACCGGCGCGGCCTACCGGTTCCGGGCGCGGCCGTTCGACCTGGTCTCCACGCCGAGCGCGTGCGAGCACTGCGCGTCGGGCTGCTCCCTGCGCACCGACCACCGGCGCGGCCGGGTCACCCGCCGCCTGGCGGGCAACGACCCGCAGGTGAACGAGGAGTGGAACTGCGACAAGGGCCGCTGGGCCTTCTCCTACGCCACTCAGCCCGACCGGCTCAAGACGCCTCTGGTGCGCAACGAGGAAGGCGTGCTCGTGCCCGCCTCGTGGCCGGAGGCGCTGGCGGTCGCCGCCGAGGGGCTGGCCGCCGCCCGCGGCAGGGCCGGCGTGCTGGTCGGCGGCCGGGTCACGGTCGAGGACGCCTACGCCTACAGCAAGTTCGCCCGGGTCGCGCTCGGCAGCAACGACATCGACTTCCGCGCCCGTCCGCACTCCGCCGAGGAGGCGCAGTTCCTGGCGCACGCGGTAGCCGGCAAGGGCATCGAGATCAGCTACACCGACCTTGAGAAGGCTCCGGCCGTGCTGCTCGTCGGGTTCGAGCCCGAGGAGGAGTCGCCGATCGTCTTCCTGCGCCTGCGCAAGGCGTGGCAGAAGAAGGGCCTGAAGGTCACCGCGATCGCGCCGTTCGCCTCCGCCGGGCTGGCCAAGATGGGCGGCACGCTCATCGCCACCGCCCCGGGCGCCGAGGCCGACGCGATCGGCGACCTGGTCGGCACGCTGGCCGAGGGCACGATCGTGCTGGCCGGCGAGCGGCTGGCGACCGTGCCGGGCGCGCTGTCGGCGCTCGTCCGCCTCGGCGCCGGCTCCGGCGTCCGGCTGGCCTGGGTGCCGCGCAGGGCCGGTGAGCGCGGCGCGCTCGAAGCCGGCGCGCTGCCCAACCTGCTGCCGATCGGCCGTCCCGTGGACGACGAGGCCGCCAGGACCGAGGTCGCCAGGGTCTGGAACGTGGGCTCGCTGCCCGCCGTGCCCGGCCGCGACACCGACGGCATCATCGCCGCGGCCCGCGCCGGTGAGATCGACGCGCTGGTCGTGGCCGGCGTCGACCCGCACGACCTGGCCGACCCGGTCGCCGCGCTGGAGGCGCTGGAGAACACGCCGTTCATCGTCAGCCTGGAGATCCGCGCCAGCGCCGTCACCGACCGCGCCGACGTGGTGCTGCCGGTCGCGGCGGTGCAGGAGAAGGGCGGCACGTTCGTCAACTGGGAGGGCAGGGGCCGCTCGTTCGATGCGCCGCTGCGCGTGCCCGGCATCCAGAGCGACCTGGCCGTCATCGGCAACCTCGCCGACCGCATGGACGTGCACCTCGGCCTGCCGGACGCCAAGGCCGTCCGGCGCGAGCTGGCCAGCCTCGGCGCCTGGCGCGGGGCCCGCGTCGCCGCGCCGAGCACCGCCACCCGCGCCCAGGCCGCCCCGGCGGCCGGCCAGGCGCTGCTGGCGACCTGGCACCTGCTGCTCGACGAGGGCAGGCTCCAGGACGGCGAGCCGTACCTGGCCGGCACCGCCCGCGCCACCGAGGCGCTGGTGTCGGCGGCCACGGCGGCCGAGATCGGCGTCATCGACGGCGACAAGCTCGTCGTCGGCGGCCCCGGCCCCAACGCGGTCACGCTGCCGGTCCGCGTCGCCGACCTGCCCGACCGGGTGGTCTGGGTGCCGGCGAACTCCGGCGGCTGCTCGGTCACGCGCGACCTGCGCGCGCTGGCCGGCGACATCGTCACCATCGGGAGCGCATCATGACCCACGTTCTCGCGGCCGATCCCACCCTTGCCGACTTCGGCAAGGACCCGCTGTGGATCACCATCATCAAGGCCGTGATGCTGTTCGCCTTCCTGATGCTGGGCATCCTGTTCGGCGTCTGGTACGAGCGCAAGCTGATCTCGCGGATGCAGCACCGCTACGGCCCCAACCGGGCCGGCAAGTTCGGTCTGCTCCAGTCGGTGGCCGACGGCATCAAGATGGGTCTGAAGGAGGACATCTTCCCGCGGACCGTGGACAAGGTGCTCTACCTGCTGGCCCCCGTGATCATGGTCGTGCCGGCGTTCCTGGCCTTCTCGATCGTGCCGTTCGCGCCGATGGTCAACCTGTTCGGCGTCCAGACGCCGCTGCAGCTCGTCGACCTGCCGGTGGCGGTGCTGTTCATGCTGGCCATGGGCGCCATCTCGGTCTACGGCGTGGTGCTGGCCGGCTGGTCGTCGCGCTCGCCGTACGCGCTGCTGGGCGGTCTGCGGTCGGCGGCGCAGGTGGTCTCGTACGAGATCGCGATGGGTCTGTCGTTCGTGGCGATCTTCCTGTTCGCCGGGACGCTGTCCACCTCCGAGATCGTCAAGGCGCAGGGCGAGCAGGGCTGGTTCGTCTTCCTGCTGATCCCGTCGTTCGTGATCTACGTGATCTGCATGTTCGGCGAGGCCGCCCGAATCCCGTTCGACCTGCCCGAGGGCGAGGGCGAGCTGGTCGGCGGCTTCCAGACCGAGTACTCCTCGTCCCTGAAGTTCGCCCTCATCATGATGGGCGAGTACCTGCACACCTTCACCGCCTCGGGCATCGCGGTCACCCTGTTCCTGGGCGGCTGGCGGGCACCGTGGCCGATCTCCATGTGGGACGGCGCCAACACGGGCTGGTGGCCGGTGCTGTGGTTCTTCATCAAGTTCGTGCTGACCTTCAGCTTCATCGTGTGGGTGCGTGCCTCGCTGCCGCGCGTGCGCTACGACCAGCTCATGTCCCTGGGCTGGAAGGTGCTGATCCCGGTGAACCTGGCCTGGATCCTGCTCGTCGCCGCGGCTCGCAACGTGGTCGTCAACGAGGGCAACAAGACGGTCGGCATCGTGATCGGCGCGGTCATCGTGGTCGGCGCGCTGGCCATCTGGATGCGGTTCGACACCGTCAACCAGCGGCGCAAGGAGGCGCGCAAGGCCGAGGTGGAGGCCGAGTTCGAGCAACTGTCCGACGAGCCGACGGCCGGCGGCTTCCCTGTGCCGCCGCTCGATCTGCCGCACTACCACGGGGTGCAGCACAAGGAGATTCCCAGTGGGACTAACTGATTGGCTGAACCCCGTCAAGGGCTTCGGGGTCACCTTCCACACGATGTTCAAGAAGCCCGTCACGACCAACTACCCGGAGGTCAAGAAGCCGACGGCTCCTCGCTTCCACGGTCGTCACCAGCTCAACCGCTGGCCGGACGGGCTGGAGAAGTGCGTCGGGTGCGAGCTGTGCGCGTGGGCGTGTCCGGCGGACGCGATCTACGTCGAGGGCGCGGACAACACCGACGAGGAGCGCTTCTCGCCGGGTGAGCGTTACGGGCGCACCTACCAGATCAACTATCTGCGGTGCATCCTGTGCGGCCTGTGCATCGAGGCCTGCCCGACCCGCGCGCTCACCATGACCAACGAGTACGAGCTCGCCGACAGCAGCCGCGAGAGCCTCATCTACACCAAGGAGATGCTCCTCGCGGACCTGACGCCGGGCATGGAGCAGCCGCCCCACCCGATGCGGCTCGGCGAGACCGAAGAGGACTACTACCGGCTGGGACGAACCAATGGGTGAGACCATCACATTCTGGGTTCTCGCCGTCGTATCGGTCGGCGCGGCGCTCGGCATGGTCTTCAACAGGAAGGCCGTCTACTCGGCGCTGATGCTCGGCACCGTGATGCTCTGCCTCGCGGTGCTCTACGCCGTCCAGGACGCGCCCTTCCTCGCCGCGGTGCAGATCATCGTCTACACCGGCGCCATCATGATGCTGTTCCTGTTCGTGCTCATGCTGGTGGGCGTGGACTCCTCCGACTCCTTCGTGGAGACGCTGAGGGGTCAGCGCTTCTGGGGCGCCCTGGCGGCCCTCGGCTTCGCCGTCCTGATCATCCTGGCGGTGGGCAACGCGATCTTCTCCGGTGAGGCGGGCCTCGCGCAGGCCACGGCGCAGGGCGGCTACGTCCGCTCGATCGCGCTGCTGCTGTTCACCAAGTACGTCTTCGCGTTCGAGGTCACCTCGGCCCTGCTGATCACCGCCGCCCTGGGCGCGATGGTCCTGGCGCACCGGGAGAAGTTCACCGAGAAGGCCACGCAGAAGGACCTCTCGCGCGCCCGGTTCCTCGGCGAGCGTCCCTCGCCGCTGCCCGGCCCCGGCACCTACGCCAGGAACAACGCCATCGACATGCCGGCGCTGCTGCCCGACGGCTCGGTCGCGGAGTCGTCGGTCAACCGCTACATCGCCCGCTACGACGTCGAGCACGGCCACCTCCCCGAGGACCCGAAGCTCGCCGAGGCCATCAAGCACACGGCCGAGGATGACGCCGAGGAGACGACCAACGAGGTGACCAAGTGACGACCCACTACCTGATCCTGTCGGGTGTGCTGTTCGCGATCGGCGCGCTCGGCGTGCTGATCAGGCGCAACGCGATCGTGGTGTTCATGTGCGTCGAGCTCATGCTCAACGCCTGCAACCTCGCGTTCGTCACCTTCGCCAGGCAGAACGGCAACCTGGAGGGCCAGATCATCGCGTTCTTCGTGATGGTGGTGGCCGCGGCCGAGGTCGTCGTCGGCCTGGCCATCATCGTGACGATCTTCCGAACCCGCAGGTCCGCGTCCGTCGACGACGCCAACCTGCTGAAGTACTAAGAGGTGACTGATGCAATCTGAAATCGCTCAGATCACCCCTCACGTCGGCGGTGTGATCGGGAACGCCTGGCTGATGATCGCTCTTCCGCTCGTGGGGGCGTTCATCCTGCTGGTGTTCAACAAGTTCACCAACCGCTGGGGCCATCTGCTGGGCGTGGTCATGTCGCTGGCCTCGTTCGTGGTGGCGGTGCTCGCGTTCTTCGAGCTGATCGGGTTCGGTGCGGAGGAGCGCCGCCGGGCGGTGCACCTGTACGAGTTCATCCCCGGCATGGTCGACATGGGTCTGCTCATCGACCCGCTGTCGATCAGCTTCGCGCTGCTCATCACGGGTGTCGGATCGCTGATCCACATCTACTCCATCGGGTACATGTCGCACGACGAGCACCGGCGCAGGTTCTTCGCGTACCTGAACCTGTTCGTCGCCGCGATGCTCCTGCTGGTGCTGGCCGACAACTACGTGGGCCTGTTCATCGGCTGGGAGGGCGTGGGTCTCGCGTCGTACCTGCTGATCGGGTTCTGGCAGTTCAAGCCCTCGGCGGCGGTCGCGGCGAAGAAGGCGTTCGTCGTCAACCGCGTCGGTGACTTCGGCCTGCTGGTCGGCATGTTCATCATCTGGACGTCGTTCGGCACCCTGGCCTTCAAGGACCTCGGCGCGAAGATCGGCTCCGGCGCCGCCTCCGACGGCACCATGCTCGCCATCGGCCTGCTGCTGCTCCTCGGCGCGTGCGGCAAGTCGGCGCAGCTCCCGCTGCAGTCCTGGCTCCTCGACGCCATGGAGGGCCCGACGCCCGTGTCGGCCCTGATCCACGCGGCGACCATGGTCACCGCCGGCGTCTACCTCGTCGTGCGCTCGGGCGCGTTCTTCTTCCCCGAGGGCTCGGGCGCGGCGCTCGCCGTCGCCATCGTCGGCGCGGCCACGCTGCTCGCCGGTGCGATCATCGGTTGTGCGAAGGACGACATCAAGAAGGGCCTGGCCGGCTCGACGATGTCGCAGATCGGCTACATGATGCTCGGCGCGGGCCTCGGCCCGGCGGGCTACGCCTTCGCGATCGGCCACCTGATCACCCACGGCTTCTTCAAGGCCGACATGTTCCTCGGCGCCGGATCGGTCATGCACGGCATGAACGACGAGGTGAACATGAGGAAGTACGGCGGCCTGCGCAAGTTCATGCCGATCACGTTCGTCACGTTCTTCATCGGCTACCTGGCGATCATCGGGTTCCCGCTGCTGTCCGGCTACTTCACCAAGGACGGCATCATCGAGACCGCGGTCCACCACCAGCCGATCCTGGGCTGGCTGGCCGTGCTCGGCGCGGGCATCACCGGCTTCTACATGTCGCGGATGGTCTTCATGACCTTCTTCGGCCAGAAGCGCTGGGCCGACGACGCCCACCCGCACGAGTCGCCGCTCGTCATGACGGTGCCGCTGATGATCCTGTCGCTGGGCGCGCTCGGCCTGGGCGCCTACCTGGTGCTGAGCAACCGCCTGCTGCTGTTCCTGGCCCCCGCCGTCGGCAGGCCGGAAGTGCTGCCGGAGTTCCAGCCCGCGGCCCCGTCGGGTCTGGCCACCCTCGCGCTCGTCGCCGTCGGCGTGGTCTTCGCCTGGATGAGGTACGGCCGGGCAGAGGTGCCCTCGGTGCAGCCGCGCGGCTCCTTCCTCACCACGTTCGCCCGCCGTGACCTGTACGGCGACGCCCTCAACGAGTCCCTGTTCATGCGTCCCGGCCAGTGGCTGACCCGCATCGCGGTGTTCTTCGACAACCGCGGCGTCGACGGGCTGGTCAACGGTCTGGCGGCAGGCATCGGCGGGAGCTCGGGTCGCCTGCGCAGGCTCCAGACGGGCTTCGCGCGAACGTACGCGCTGTCCATCCTGATCGGTGCCGCCCTGCTGACCGGCGCCCTGCTCCTCGTTGGGAACATCTGATGTCACCCTGGCTCCCGATACTCATGGCGGTGCCCGTTGTGGGCGCCATCGTGGTGGCCCTGCTTCCCAAGGGCGGCGACAAGCTGGCCAAGCAGGTCACGCTGGCGGTCTCGCTGCTGACGATGGTGCTGACGGGCGTCATGGCCGCCGGGTTCAAGCCCGGTGGCGAGCGCTTCCAGTTCAAGGCGGAGTACGACTGGATCCCGAGCTTCGGCGTGAAGTTCGGGGTCGGCGTCGACGGCGTCGCGCTGGTGCTGATCGCCCTGTCGGTCGTGCTGGTGCCGATCGTCGTCCTGGCCTCCTGGCACGACGCCGACGGCGTCAGGACCGCGGACGGCACGCTGATCACGCCCAAGCGGTCGGTCAAGACGTACTTCTCGCTGCTGCTCGTGCTGGAGACGATGATGATCGGCGTCTTCGCGGCGACCGACGTCTTCCTCTTCTACGTGTTCTTCGAAGCCATGCTGATCCCGATGTACTTCATGATCGGGTCGTACGGCGGCGCCCAGCGGTCGTACGCGGCCGTCAAGTTCCTGCTGTACTCGCTCTTCGGCGGCCTGCTCATGCTGGTCGCGGTCATTGGCCTGTACGTGCTGGCGAACAAGGGCACGTTCATGTTCGAGCCGCTCGTCGGGGCCATCAAGGACCCGACGACGCAGAAGTGGCTGTTCGGCGGCTTCTTCATCGCCTTCGCCATCAAGGCGCCGCTCTGGCCGGTGCACACCTGGCTGCCCGACGCGGCCGCCCAGGCCCCGGCCGGCGCCGCCGTGCTGCTCGTGGGCGTGCTGGACAAGGTCGGCACGTTCGGCATGCTCCGCTTCTGCCTGGAGCTGTTCCCCGACGCGGCCAAGGCGTTCACGATGCCGATCGTCGTCCTGGCGGTCATCAGCATCATCTACGGCGCGATCGTGGCCATCGGCCAGACCGACATGAAGCGGCTCATCGCCTACACGTCGATCTCGCACTTCGGCTTCATCGTGCTCGGCGTCTTCGCCATGTCGTCGGTCGCCCAGTCCGGCGCGGCCCTCTACATGGTCAACCACGGCTTCGCCACGGGCGCGCTGTTCCTCGCCGCCGGGTTCCTCATCGCGCGGCGCGGCTCGCCGTTCATCGCCGACTACGGAGGCGTCCAGAAGGTCGCCCCGGTGCTCGCCGGCTTCTTCCTGGTCGCCGGTCTGGCCGGTCTCTCGCTGCCCGGACTGTCGTCCTTCGTCAGCGAGTTCATGGTGATGATCGGCACGTACTCCAGCGAGGCGCACGGCTCCGGCGCGCTGACGGTGGCCGCGATCATCTCCGCGGTGGCCGTCATCCTGGCCGCCGTCTACATCCTGTGGATGGTCCAGCGGACGCTGAACGGCCCGACCGCCGAGCCGGTCAAGGCGTTCAAGGACCTCAACGCCCGGGAGATCTGGGTGCTGGCGCCGCTGGTCGCGCTGATCATCGGGTTCGGCTTCTTCCCCAAGCCGCTGCTCGACGTGATCAACCCGTCCGTGCAGCAGACGCTGACCAACGTGCACGTACCCACTGCCACCATCGCTGAGAAGGGGACAGGTCAGTGAACGACGTCATCCAAGCGCCGACGATCGAGTACGGCACGCTGGCGCCGTTGCTGATCATCTTCGGCGCTGCCTGCATCGGCGTGCTCGTCGAGGCGTTCGCGCCCCGCTACCTGCGCAAGTCCATCCACGTCCCGCTCACGCTGCTCAGCCTGATCGGCGCGTTCGCCCTGGTCATCCTCCAGGTCATGCGCGGCGTGCCCACCCAGGCCGCCGCCATGGGCGCGGTCGCCGTGGACGGTCCCGCGCTGTTCATCTGGGGCGTGATCATCGTCCTGTCGTTCGTGTCGGTGCTGCTGATCAACGACGAGGGCCACTTCGTGGCCTCGGCGGCGGCCGTGCCGGGCAGCGCGGACGAGGAGGAGGCCGAGGCGGCCGACAACGGCGCCGGGCAGACCGAGGTCTACCCGCTGGTGCTGTTCGCGGTCGGCGGCATGCTGCTCTTCCCGGCCTCGCACGACCTGCTGACGATGTTCGTGGCCCTTGAGGTCATGTCGCTCCCGCTGTACCTGCTGTGCGGCCTGGCCCGCCGGCGCCGCCTGCTGTCGCAGGAGGCGTCGATGAAGTACTTCCTGCTGGGCGCGTTCTCCTCGGCGTTCTTCCTGTACGGCACCGCCATGATCTACGGCTACGCGGGCACCGTCTCGCTGCCCGGGATCAACGCCGCCCTGGCCAAGGGCGCGCTGCTCGACCCGCTGCTCATGGCCGGGCTCGCGCTGCTCGGCGTCGGCCTGCTGTTCAAGATCGGCGCCGCGCCCTTCCAGGCGTGGAAGCCCGACGTCTACCAGGGCGCCCCGACCCCCATCACCGCTCTCATGGCCTCCGGCACGCTCGTCGCTGCCGTCGGCGCCCTGCTGCGGGTGTTCTGGGTCGGTCTGGGCAACCTGGACTGGAACTGGCGGCCGGTCATCTGGGCCGTCGCGGCCCTGACGATGATCGTCGGCTCGATCCTGGCGATCACGCAGACCGACATCAAGCGCATGCTGGCCTACTCCTCCATCGCGCACGCAGGCTTCCTGCTCGTCGGCGTGATGGCGACGTTCGGCTCGGCCGGGCAGAACGCCCAGTCGCTCAAGTCGATCCTGTTCTACCTGGCGGTCTACGGCATCACCACGGTCGGCGCGTTCGCGGTGGTCACGCTGGTGCGCGACCCGGGCGGCGAGGCGGGACACCTGTCGCGCTGGGCCGGGCTCGGCAAGCGTTCGCCGATGCTCGCCGGGGTGTTCGCCTTCTTCCTGCTCGCCTTCGCCGGAATCCCGCTGACCAGCGGCTTCTTCGGCAAGTACGCCGTGTTCGCGGCCGCGCTGAACAGCGGCACGCAGCCCGGCGACTCGATGGGCGGCTGGATGGCCGGCCTGGTCGTGGTGGGCGTGGTGGCCTCGGCCATCGCCGCGTTCTTCTACGTCCGGGTGATCGTGCTGATGTTCTTCAGCGAGCCCGCGGCCGACGGCCCGGCGATCGCGGTGCCCAGTATGGGGACCGTGGCCGTCATCGCCGTTTCCCTGCTGGTTACCGTAGGAGTGGGCCTCTACCCGGAGACCCTCCTCGGTGTCGCCAACGACGCCGCTTCGGCTCTGTTCATTAGATAAGGGGATCTCGTATGTCTGCGCCGCCCGTGGTTGACCTTCCCATTGAGGACGAACGGTTGGCGCAGGACGTGGCCACCGGATTGGCCGCGGTCGAGAAGCTCCTGCGCTCGTCGGTGGAGAGCGAGGACGCCTTCGTCACGGAGGCGTCCAAGCACCTCATCGAGGCGGGCGGCAAGCGGTTCCGCACCCTGATGGTGCTGCTCGCGGCCCAGTTCGGCGACCCGTCCGCGCCGGGTGTCGTGCCCGGCGCGGTGGTCATCGAACTGACCCACCTGGGCTCCCTCTACCACGACGACGTCATGGACGAGGCCCCGGTGCGCCGAGGTTCGCCCTCGGCCAACGCCCGGTGGGACAACACCGTGGCGATCCTCACCGGCGACTACCTGTTCGCCCAGGCCTCGGACCTCCTGGCCGACCTCGGCCCCGAGCTGATCCGCATCCAGGCCCAGACGTTCTCCCGCCTCGTCCAGGGGCAGATCCGCGAGACGATCGGCCCGCGCGACGGCGAGGACCCCGTCGGCCACTACCTGAGCGTCCTGGCCGACAAGACGGGCTCGCTCATCGCCGCTTCCGGCCGGTTCGGCGCGCTGCTGTCCGGCGCCCCCGCCGACGTCGAGGAGCGGCTGAGCCGCGCCTGCGAGGCCGTCGGCGTGGCCTGGCAGCTCGGCGACGACCTGCTCGACGTGGCCTCCTCGGGCGCCCAGTCGGGCAAGACGCCCGGCACCGACCTGCGTGAGGGCGTCCGTACCCTGCCGGTCCTCTACGCACTCACCAGCGGCGAGCAGTCGCGGCTGACCGAGCTGCTGTCCGGCCCGGTGCCGGAGGAGCACGTGGAGGAGGCGCTCACCCTGCTGCGGGCCCACCCGGCCATGGAGCGGGCCCGCGCCGAGCTGACCGCGTGGGTCGACCGGGCCCGCGTCGACCTGTCCGCCCTGCCCGACATCCCGGCCAGGGCGGCGTTCCTAGCTCTCTGCGACTACGTGGTCGAGCGTTCGGGCTGACCGCCTGACCCGGGCGGCCGTCCGTGCCGCCCGGAGGCTGTCGTAGGTGAAGATGGCCAGGGCCAGCCACACGATCGAGAACCCGATCCACCGGCTGGGCGGCATGACCTCGCCGGCGATCGTCACCCCCACCACGAACTGCAGGATCGGCGCGATGTACTGCAGCACCCCGACGGTGCTCAACGGCACCCGGATCGCCGCCGCGCCGAAGAAGATCAGCGGCACGGCCGTGATGATGCCGGCCCCCACCAGCAGCAGCGCGTGCCCGATGCCCTCCTGCCCGAACGTGGCCTGCCCCGCGAACTCCAGATAGATCAGGTATCCGAGCGCCGGCAGCAGCAGCACCAGCGTCTCGACGGCCAGGCTCTCGGTGGCGGCCACGTTCGCCTGCTTCTTGGCCAGCCCGTACACGCCGAAGCTGACGGCGAGCGTGAGCGCGATCCAGGGGAGCCTGCCGTAGTCGAGGGTCAGCACGACCACCGCCAGCGCCGCGAACCCGACCGCCGTCCACTGCAGCGGACGCAGCCGCTCCCGCAGCACCAGCACCCCGAACAGCACGCTGACCAGCGGGTTGATGAAGTACCCGAGGGCGCTCTCGACCACGTGACCGGTGTTGACCGCGTAGATGTAGGTGCCCCAGTTGACGGTGATGACGAAGGCGGCGATCGTCAGCAGGATGAGCTTGCGCGGCTGCCGGGCCAGCTCCCTGAACCAGCTCCAGTGCCGGCGCACGGCCAGCACGACGGCGACGGCGACCAGGGACCAGACCATCCGATGAGCCAGGATCTCCACGGCTCCGGACGGTTTGAGCAGCGGCCAGTACAGGGGGAACAGCCCCCACATGGTGTAGGCGGCGATCCCGAACAGTACACCGCGCCGAAGGTCAGGCATGTAACCCATTTTCGGGCCTTACCAGCTTAAATACAAATGTGTGTCACTATACGGGAATGTTTAGGCATCCTTAACTGTTCGGGCGTTGTGTAGGCGCAATCCCGCCACCCACGTCACGCCGCCGCCCGCGACGTTGCGTAGGGTGGAGACACCTGATGGAGGTGGCACGATGGGCTGGCTGTTCGGCGGCAACAAGACATCGATGGTCCGTCCCGAGGACGCTCTGCCGGGTCGCTCGGAGGCGATGCCCGTGCCCGCGCGGCACGCGGTCCTCGACGCCCCGCTCGCCCCGCCGTACCCCTCGGGCCTGGAGGTGGCCGACTTCGGGCTGGGCTGCTTCTGGGGGGCCGAGCGCAAGTTCTGGCAGACGCCAGGGGTGGTGACGACCGCCGTCGGGTACCAGGGCGGCTACACGCCCAACCCGACGTACGAGGAGGTGTGCAGCGGTCTCACCGGGCACACCGAGGCCGTCCGGGTGGTGTTCGACCCGGCGCAGGTGTCGTACGAGGAGCTCCTGAAGGTCTTCTGGGAGGCCCACGACCCGACCCAGGGCATGCGGCAGGGCAACGACACAGGCACGCAGTACCGGTCGGCGATCTACTACCACTCGCCGGAGCAGGAGAAGGCGGCGGAGACGTCCCGCGCCGCCTACCAGCAGGTCCTCGCCCAGGCCGGCTACGGCACCATAACCACCGAAATAGCCCAGGCCAAGCCCTTCTACTACGCCGAGGACTATCACCAGCAATACCTGTACAAAGTCCCCAACGGGTACTGCGGCATCGGTGGAACGGGCGTCGCCTGCCCCGTCGGTCTGACCTCCGGCGAAGCCTGACCTGCCGAACGCGGGCCGTGCCGCCAGGACGGCCCGCCTTCGGGGACACATGAACCCGGTCCATCAGGACGTGGAAGACGCGGTCCACAATGCGGATAGTGGAAGAGCGCGCATGCGGTTCCCGAAGGGGAGCGTTTCCTGGCCCGCGTACAGGACGTACCCGGCCATGAGCCGGTCGCCCAGTTTGCGGGCCAGATGCTGCAAGCCTCTGAAGTCATCGGCACGTACGGTTTCGGTCGCCTTGACTTCTATGCCGATTATCTCGCCAGAGGCTCGTTCGAGTATGCCGTCGACTTCGACCCCATCTCTATCTCGGTAGTGATAGAGCTGTACAGGCTCCTCGGACCACGTGAGCTGGCGGGCCAGCTCGCCGAGGGCGAAGTTCTCGATCAGCGGGCCCACGGGTGCCGTTATGTCGGACACGCGGGACGGGGTCAGGCCTGCCAGATGGGCGCCAAGTCCAGAGTCGACCAGCAGCAGTTTGGGTGTCGCGATCGCGCGTGTGGTCACGTTGGATGACCAGGCCGGAATCCGCCTGATGACGTACACCAGGTCGAGCAGGTCGATATAGCGCTTCACGGTGTTTCGAGGCAGCCCGAGATCGCGGCTGATGTTGTCGATCACAGTCAAGCCGCCCATCCGTCCAGCGAGGATGTTGAGCAGACGCCGCATATCGGCGGGTCGCTCGATATCGGACATCTGCTTGACGTCTCGGTTGATCAGATCGGAGATGTAGGACTCGAAGAAACGGGCTCTTCTGCGATGGGACGGGCGGTGGACGGCCTCCGGATAGCCCCCGCGTAGCGCGCGATGCAGGTAGTCGGGACGACGCAGTCCGGTAGCCGCGACCTTGAGATCAGGACCTTGCCGGAATGCCTCGTCCACGAAGCTGTCGTCGCTCCGTTCGATCTCCCCCTGGGAGAGCGGCCAGAGTTCGATTGTCTCGGATCTGCCAGGAAGCGCGTCCGGCAAGTCCCGGAGGCCCAGAAGCCGGGCGGATCCCGTCAGCAAGAAGCGCCCTGGCCGGGGATCGGCGTCTACTTCCCGCTTGATGGAGAGAAGGAGATCCGGTACGCGCTGGATCTCATCGATGAGGAGGAGTCCGTCATGATGCACAACCCCATCGGGGTCCTGTCGCGCCGCCGCGCGTACGGCTGCCTGATCCAGGTAGATCTCGCCGGCTCCTGCCGTCTGACGCACGATCGCCTGAGCCAGAGTGCTCTTGCCGACCTGCCGGGCGCCATTGATCACCACCACACGGGTGTCGGTAAGGGCTGCCATCGCCATGGCCCCCGCGCGACGCGAGAAGAGCGCGAGTTCATCCGTGTCGACGGTGCGGAGAATACTCCCGCACCGACAGCTGATGATGGCAGATTTGCCGTACGGGCCTTGGCGGATCTGCCGCAGCTCTAATGGCGGGTCTGCCGAGCAGCGGCCCGGTTTTCCGGTGGGAAGTGTGGGAGGGGACGCCGAACAAGATTGCGAGATGTTCGCCCCGACCTCGGAGAGGCTCTGTCAAGGGTGCCGTCCACTTCAGCCTTACGCCACAGGACGCGCGGAAGCCGTTCAGAGGGCGGCCCCCGTTGTGAGTGCCCGGGTGGGCGGCATTTGATGCCTGCTGACCTCGACCGTGTCACCGCATGGGTCGTGACCGAGCCGGTCGGCTGGATCCCCGCCGACCGCTACCTCGCAGAGCTGGCCGAGAACATGTACCGGCCGGAGTGGACGTGGATCGCCGAGGTCGGCGAGCGAGTCGTGGGACGGGCGTTGTGGTGGGGGCCGAGGGACAGCGCGCACCCGGTGGCGCTTGACTGCCTCGATGTGGATCCCGCGGTGGGTGAGCGTACCGCCATCGCCGCCGAACTGATCAGACGCGCGCTGGCCGTGTTCCCGCGGCCCGTGCAGTATGCGATCAAGGTGGCCGGCGGTTGGCGTGCGGATCCGGCCACCTCGGCGGCTGTGGAGTGGCGGCGGGCGGCGGCGCGCGCGGCCGGCCTCACCCAGGAGGTGGAACGGCTGCAGTTCAAGTGGACGCCGGCCGACGGGGTACCCACGGTGGGCGGGGCGCTGCGTTTCGTCGAGGCGTCCGATGAGGAGTTCCTGGCGGTTTTCGCGAGGATCGCCGAGGGCAGCCTGGACTTCCAGACCCGTACGAGCGTGGCGGCCAAGGGCGTGGACGCGACTGCGCGCGAGGAGATGGACTTCGATCTCGGTGCGCCGGGCAAGCGGGAGTGGTGGCGGATCGCCTGGACGCCCGAGGGCGAGGTGGCAGGCATGGCGATCCCGTCGGCGACACCGTACAGCGTGAACGTGGGGTATCTCGGGGTGGTCCACGTATCCGCGGGCGCGGATACGTGGACGAGATACTCGGCGAGATCACCCGCATACGCGCGGCCAACGGAGCGCCGCGCATCACCGCCACCACCGACATGGGCAACGCGCCGGTGGCGGCCGCGTTCCTGCGTGCCGGTTACCGCAACACGGAAATCCGGATCAACCTCTCCAACGACCACCAGCCCTAAGGTCTTGTCGCCCGAAGCGGAGTGTCACCGGCGGTACCTGTACAAGTTCCTAACGGGCACGCCGCCAAATCCTGAAGCTCAGCAGTGCTCCTCGACGAGCAACAGGCGCTCACCGCTCGGCCGTGCCCACTCCGTCACCTCGATGGCCACACCGGGTTCACTCCCGGAGTGGCCGTATCGGTGCCGCTGGCGCTCTCGCTCCGCAGGAGAGTCCGCCCACGTGACCGGCCCCGACATCCGCCAGGAACCCATGCGTACCGAACGGTCAGCGAACAACTCGGCTGCGCGTTGGGCGCTGGTGCCATAGGTACGCCCGACGACCCGCGTCCACTCCTGGCCCCTGTCGTCCCACAGCCGGTCTTTGAGACGGCGATTATGGTTGCCGCCCTTCCGTTTCGCCACGGTGCCACCTTAGATCCGGAGAGACGTCTCCGGCTCTGGGCGATCACCAGTGCCTTGATGAAGGTCGTGGGTGGCTCGGGGAGGAGGCGGGCGGAGCGCGCGTGTCCGGGAAAGTGAGGGGATCATGGTTCGCATCGCTGTGTCCGGTCATCGAGGCTTGCCGGAGGAGACCGCCGTACTGGTTGACGGGGCGGTACGTGAGGCGCTTGCTGAGTACGGTCCTGGAGTCGCCGGGTTGTCCTGTCTGGCGGTTGGGGCTGATCAGATCTTCGCTCGTGCGGTGCTCGATCTCGGTGGTGTGCTGGAGGTTGTGATCCCGGCCAAGGAGTATCGGGACGGGCTGCCGGGGGAGTGCCATGCTGCGTACGACGAGTTGCTGGGCCGGGCGGTCCGGACTCACCGGCTGGACTTTGTGGAGTCCACCGCGGAGCCGCACATGACGGCCAGCGCGCGGATGCTGGACGACGCCGAGGCGTTGTTCGCCGTCTGGGACGGGCAGCCGGCCCGAGGCTACGGCGGCACTGCTGACGTCGTGGCCGAGGCACGGCGACGGGAGGTGCCCGTACGGGTGATCTGGCCCGATGGAGCTCGACGAGATTAGGAGTTCCTGGATAGGCGCTTGATGCGTCTCCAGGTGAGCTCCTGGACCTAGACATGATCTTTCTAGGCCCAGAGGCACAGGGCCCCATCGGTACTCGCCTGCTTTGCCGAGGTGCGCTCCTGTGAGCGGTGGCGATTTGTTGGCGGGCTACCTCGGCCCAGAATGCCTCTCCGTGGCGGTGGCCGCTTCTGGCATGGTGTCGTTTGCTCATCGTCACGGTCTTCTCCGGGGCGGGAGGCGGGGTGCCGGTGATCAGCCCGCCTTGCTCGGCGTGAGGTCGGCCAGGGCCTGCCGAATGTCTCCGAGTCTGATGACAGGTGTAGATCAGGCGGCGCAGAACAACTGACCGCGCTCCGGCCAGGGGGTCACGCCGCCGCACAGATAGAGCCCTACGATCGCCACTGCATTGCCGGCCGTCGCAAATGACGGGGGGCGTTCGACGATCCGGTGCTCAGTTTCTCAGCGCCGGCTCACCCAATATCGACCACCTGTCCGTACTTCCAGCCGTATCCCGTAATCCCATAGCGTCGTTTCACTCGCGACCTCATCGACAGGAGCGCACACATGAGCGCCATGCACGACTACTACCGGGCTCCCAATCGCGCCACCGCAACTTGGCGGCCGAGCGAGTTACGGGCACCGGCCAAACCCCTCTCCGACGCTCCGGCGTTCGACGTCGTGGAAACCAAGTGGATCGATCCCACCGGGTCCCTCGGCGAACTCGTGGCCGTCATCAAGGGCGTCCCCTACTCGAACGATCTGGTCGAGACCGTCACCTTGTTCCCGCCGTCCGAAGGGGCGCCGAAGACCGAAGACGAATGGCTGGCGCTGCCGGAGGATTCGCCCTATCGCGAGGGGCCGGAGATCGATGAACTCTCGGTGAGCGTGCGCGATGCACTGGCCGAGGTCGATGACGACCGCCTGCCCGAAATTGCCCAGCGATGGATGAAGGAGGATGTCTCCAGCTTCCACGATGGCGATTACGTGCTTGATCTGGTCAAGGAATTCGTCGCGCTGGCGCGAAGGGCCAAGGAGAGCGATGAACTGCTCTACTGCTGGTGGATTCCCGGCTAGTCATGATCCTGCGCAGATGCTGGATGCCGCGACGCGTGCAAAATAGCTTGCCGATGGGGCTGGCGGTATGTGCTCCGTTCCCTGTGCACCGCCGAACGGCGATCCCATGTGCCAGCTCCGCGCGTAGGCCACGACCGTGTCTGACGCAGACGGGCCAGCCTTTCCAGATCGGCTCCTTCGATCACTTCATGCGTGGCCTCGGCCACGCATGTAGCGCTGCTTGAAGCCTGCCTCCGCCATGGGCGGCGTGTATGTGGACAGCGGACATGCAGCGCTGTTGATCGAACTCGGGGAAGGCTGGGGCATACTTCCTCGATGAGGATCGATGCCCCGACATCGCTGGGGTCCATCACGTGCCCGTCCGCACGGCTGGTGGTCGCCGATACCGGTTACCTGAACTTGTGGTCAGCGGACGCGCCTCCGGCAGTGGACGAGGTCATGCTCTCCGCGATAGACGATCCCGCGTTGCGTGAGAGTATCCGCGCGTCGGCTGACCTGGCCGTGGTAGGCCCTGACGCCGAGACTGCCGCTCGCTCCTTCGATCGCCAGCGGGGTACGTGGCTCTATGACGTCCCCGGACATGCGGTCGAGCAACTGGGTGCCATATTCGCCCAGCACTGCCAGGCGCATGAATTCGATGCCTGGCTGGAACGTCAAGAACCTCGGGTGGCGCATCGTGAACGGGTCGAACGCGCGGTGCGGGCTGGCGGTTCGGAGTTCATCATGAACGGCGTTCCCATTGTGGCGATCGGCGATGTACCCACCGATCAGGAAATCGCCGTGACAGCAACCTCCCGGGATTACGGGAGCATCGGTGTGCGATGGGAGTCGGTCATCCTGACGATGCGCTCCACGCAGCCCACATCGACCAGACTCCTGGGCCATGTCGGGGTGGACGCGGCACGGCTCAGCCTCATCGATGCCGATGGATTGGCATCGTGGCGACATGAGGAGCCGATCGACGGCATGGCCGACGTCGCGTTCTGGGGACGATCGGTACAGGAGGCCGCTGCCGGCTTCGGCGCCTCGCTTCTCACCCACCCAGGGGAGGACGGAGTGTACGGATGGGCGGATCTGCCTGTCAGAGAGGCAGCCGACCGTGCCATCGCTCTGCAGGAGTGGAAACAGGCTGGTGCCGGACGGATGATCGCGGTGGATTTCCGGCCGCACTCCCACCACTGGCAGATCATGGCCCAGGTCAGAGCCGCGAAGCACGAGGCCGGAACGATCGAGGTCGATGGCACTCGGACGATGTGCCTCATGACCAGTTGGGGAGACGGGTTCTTCCCCGTCTCTGCCGACCATGACGCCGATGGACACCTTGTCCAAGTCCGGATCACGCTTGGCGACTCGCAACGTCAGGCGCAACTTGAGGAGATGTACGACCGGTCCGGTCTGGACTGATCACCATCATGGTTGCCCTGTGAAGGAGCCGTCCGAAGGCTGGAAAGCGTATGCCGTCATCGGCTCAGTGTGGCCGCCTTGACCTGGTGGAGGTGGATCACTAGGTCGTAGGAGCGGCTCAGGGGGGGGGCATGGACGGCATGGTCGGGGGACCAGAAGCCGCCGCCGATGAGGCGGGTGGGCCGGGCCTGCGCCGGCCACGTCCGAGCCGACCGCGGAGCGGTGCGCGTGTCCAGCAGGAAGTCGCGGTAGCGCACCCGGTCCAGGACATACTCGTTGTAGTCGGGGCCTGCGGCGGGGACCCACCCCTTGCAGGTCATTGGTCGTTCGGCGGGCTTGGTGTCGTCCGGGCAGGCGGCCTCGGAGGGGGAGAAGTCGTAGCCGCCCTGGCTGGAGCTGGTGCTGACGGTGACGAAACGGTCGTCGAGCCGCTTGCGCTGCTCACCGCCCATGCGAATGCGGTGTCGATCGGGGTGTAGCTCAGGTGTGCGTTCAGCCCGGACACCTGGATCTTGGCGCCCGTCGTACGGTTCCACCAGGTGACGTTGTCGGCCAGCGTTCGGTCCCGGTAGATCGCCGCCTGGCGGCGGCCGTCCGCGGGGGCCTGGTCGAAGGCGAAGACGGTGAAGGTTTGCGACAGCGCGCGGGCGTGCTGGACCGTCCATCGGTCGGCGCCCTGCTTCTGGAGGAGCTTCAGGGCCTGGGCGGCCCGCCTGGCACTGTCCTGTTCACGGAACCGCGTCTGCCGGCTGTGGCCGCCGACGACGAACTCACACGGCACACGTGGCCTGCTGGAGATGCTCGCCGATTTCCCGCATGTGGCCGCCCCGTCCAGGCCTGCCTACTGGGCGGACAGCTTCCTCCGACATCGAGATGATCAGGACGCAGAGGGATTGGGTGGCTGCATGAGCTGTGTCCAGACGCCGATGGGGTGATCCTCCGGCTTCAGCCACAGGTGAGGTTGAAGCTCGCGGTACTGCTCGTCGTATCCAGTGTCCCAGGGGAAGCGGCCTTCGCGATCGGGCCAGAGGACTTCCAGGACCGGGAAGGGCGGTCGGCGATAGAACGAGATGGCGCGACCGAAGAACTCGCGGTACCACCTGAGATCGACGTTCTTGAGGACCACGGGATGGCGGTCGAGGATATCGTGCCGCTCCTGCTCGGCCTGTGCCGGTCGGCCGGCGGCGATGTCGTTGCCGAGGTCGTTCAGCAGTTCGTGCATGAGATGTACGTCCAGGCCGAACATGGACAGTTCGGGGGAGCGGTGGGTGTGCCACAGGCCGACCGTGTAGGCGAAGCCGGGACCATGGTCGTCCTCTGGGATCATCTTCACACTCCAGCCGTGTGCCCGAATGTGTTCGACGGTCTGCTGATCCGCGCGGTCCAGCTCATCCCGATCCCCATGGTCATGGCAGAGGATGCAACGGCATTCGGGGTTGTCGGTGGGCATAGCCAGAGATTACGGGAGACTCCCGGCAGAGAAGCAGTCGGGATGCTGCCTTGTTGACGGTGTGCCCCACTGATCGATGGGGTGAGGTTTCTCGACTCCGACAGTGCCGGGACGGGCGGGGTGTCAGAACTTGCCTGTCTGTATTTCGATGTGGTGGCCCAGTTGCTTGCTCAGCTCCGAGTGGAAGCTGACGCTCAGAGGCGGCCAGCCCCAGAAGTCGAGTGCGAGCGCTCCGAGGTCGAAACCCGAGCCGAACTGCCACTCGGTGACCGGGACGGAGGCTCCGCACGAGGAGCAGGTGACACTTCCTTCGCCGGTCTCCTTCCAGGTGTCGATGCCGTCGCTGAACGGCTGCCAGGCCGCCTGGTCCGCCTCCCAGGCGTTCGGGTAGTCGATGATCACGGTGGTGGTGTCACAGCGCGGGCAGGTCGCGGAGTCCGCCTCGCTCATTCCCTGGCCGCCGACGTGGGAATCGCGTCCGACGATGACCGCCACCGGGCCCGGGATCCAGGACGGATCCGAGGAATCGGCCACTGCCCGTTGCCAGTTGGGGCCGGGCTCGTATCCGTCGTCCACTTGCAGGCTGTACATGCCGTCACTGGATCTTTCGCGCGTGATCAGCCCTTCGGCAACCATCCAGTCGACCACGCGCTCTGCGAGCGGCTCAGCCTCTTGGCCGGTCACCTCGACGTCGACGATCCGCTCGAAGTAGTCACCCATGGTTCTTCAACTCCTCCTCGATCACTGATGTCCACTGTGCCACCCCTCTGTCGACTGCGGCGGCGCAGGCGGTCGGGCTCGCGTGGGGATCAGGACGCGGGGACGAGCGGCCGACCACAGGTCGTCGAGAAGGAGGGGTCGATCGGTGATCGCCTAGCATCGTGAACATGGACGAGGCCACCACCGTAAGGCTCCCGCACGGGCAGAACCTCAGGTGCGACACGTGCCAGGGCGAGATCTTCGAGTCCCGCCAGTGGAAGCTGCAGACGACCGGAATGACCTTCATGGGCCTGGACTGGGCCAACCGAGACGCGACCTGCTTCGTCTGCACCACCTGTCGGCGGATTCACTGGTTCCACCTGTAAGAGTGCCGTGCCGCGTACGACGAGCTGCGGGGTCGGGCTCACCGGCCGGGGTTCGTGGAGTCCGGCAGGTGTGCGACTGCTGCGTGAGGGTGATCTGGCCCGACGGGGCTCGGCGCGGTTGCGGGTTTTCGGGTAGTTCGGCTGCGTTTGTGGTCGGGGGGCTGGTGAGAAACCGCATCCCCGGGAGGAAAGACGCCTGGCGGCAGGAGAAAGGAACTACACCTTGCGTCGGACCGCGGCTCGGTTCTTTGCCTTCCACCTGTCACTGTGCTGACGTCAGCGCACGTGCCGGGCCACCGGTGCGGCATCTTCTTCCCTGCGTGGAACAGGCAGGAGCCGTGAACCTAGAGGCGCAGATCCTTGAGGTGATGCTACGCGTCAAGGCGCTCGAGAGGAGCACCCGCACCGCGGACGACCTCACCATGATCAGCATCGTTCTGATGATGACCGAACTCGCCGCCTTCCAGGCCGAGCTGAAACAGGACTACGAGGCCCTGGTCGACGAGCTCGCCGTCCTGCGGCGCCAGATGAACAGCCAGGGCTGCAGTCTCCTGCGCCGTCCGGACGTTCGGCAGCGGCCGGAGAGCAACTAGCGGGCCGGTGCCGGTCGAGAAGACCTCCTGTTGTGGGGGAGACGGCGTCGTCGTCACAACAGGAGGGCTCATGTCCGGCGGTGCTCGTGGCGCTGTTTGGGATCATTGAGTGTGCAGCGAGATTTGGCGGGACGGTTGTGGGCGGACCTGGCTCGGGTTCCTGTCGTGTTTCCCGGGCGGGGAGAGGTCGCGGTGGTGGTCTCCGCCGGGTCGGGGATGTGTCCGCCCGGATGGACGGGGATCGTCGTGCTGGACGGCGGGGCGCTGGTCACGGTGCCTGACGCCGGGTTGGGCGAGCCGTTGCGTCAGGCCCTGCGCGCCGCTGTCAGCGACGACGGCGATGATCTGGCGCGGCTGTCCGAGCGGCTTTCAGAGGGGCTGGTGGTTCGCGAGGTTCTGGGGCCGGCGACGCTCGCGTACGTCGATGCCGACGCGTTCGTCCCCTGCCATGCCGGGGCGGAGGTCGAATCGCTGACGCCGGGGGACCCGGAGGTCGGCGCGCTGCTGGCGGCGGTGAGTGAGCGGGATGCCGACGAGAGCGGGCTGGCGGAGGCCGGTTCGGCGGTCTGGGTGGTTCGTGCGGGTGGGGAGGTGGTCGCCGCCGCCGGGTATCGGACGTGGCTGGACACGGCGGCGCATCTGTCCGTACTGACTGCAGAGGGGTTTCGGGGGCGGGGGCTGGCTCGGGCGGTGGCGTCGGCGGCGGTGGCCGACGCGCTCGGTGCGGGGTTGCTGCCGCAGTGGAGGGCGCGTCCGGAGGCGTCGCGGCGGGTGGCGCGGGCTCTCGGGTTCCGCGAGCTGGGGTCTCAGGTGAGCCTTCGCGTGGAGCGGTGACCGTATCGTTGGCGCGTGGGCAAAGTGTCGCCTGAGGTGTTCGAAGAAGTGTCGGTGCTTTGGGAAGAGCATCGGCACGTTCCGTTTCCCGGGCTGGCTGATCGGGATCTGTTCGCGGACCTGGTCCTGGCGGACGACGGAGTCGCGGGTGTCATGTTCTGGTACATCCGCAATGAGGGCAGGGCGCTCGACGGCCAGTTCCGGGAACGGCTCATCAGGAGCGCCCGCGACCTGCGCTGGATCCGGCGGCGGGCGCGCGGCCGGGAGGCGAGGGCGTACGTGGACCGGCTGCTGCGGATGGCCGACCTGGTCCTCGGCAGGGCCGCTGCGGACGAGCGCCACGCGCCCCCGGCCGGATGAGCAGCTTGCCCGGCGCCGGGTGCCTGGTCAGATCGCTTCGGTGAAACGGGCGAGGAGGGCGCGGAGGGTGGCGCGTTCCTCGGGGGTGAACGCGGTGGAGATGCGGCGTTCGATGATCACGGCTGCCTCGTCCGCCACCCGCAGGGCTTCGCGTCCGGCGTCCGTGAGGTGGGTTTCGAGCATGGTGCGGTGCCACTGATGGGGTGAACGCTCGATCAGGCCGTGTTCGAGCAGGTTCTTCAGTACGACGTTCATGGCCTGCGGCGTGACCAGGCACGCCCTGGCCAGGGCGGCGGCGGAGATGCCCGGGTTGGCGTCGAGGGCGAGCAGGGCGGCGTACTGGGGCACGGTCAGCCCTGCGGTCCTGACCGCGGCGTGCTTGGCCGCCATGAGTCGCTGCTCGGCGCGCTTGACGTCGAGGCCGAGCCGCTCCTCCGGGGGCATGTCCATGCATGGAGCCTACAAGTCGACAGAGGCTCAAAGCTCTTATGGTCATAAAAGCTTTGATAGTGTTCCGGGCATGTCTGTGATTCCGGAGAGCCATCTCGACCTGCTGACCCGTCCCCTGTACGTCCATCTGGCGACGTTGATGCCCGACGGCACCCCGCAGGTGACGCCCGTGTGGACCATCTGGGACGGCGAGTTCCTGCGCTTCACCACCACGAGCGACCGGCAGAAGGGGCGCAACGCCAGCGCCCGCCCGCACGTGGCCGTCTCGGTCAACGATCCCGAGCAGCCGTACCGCTACCTGGAGGTGCGGGGGACGGTCGAGCGGGTCGAACCCGACTCCCAGGGTGACTTCTTCGACGTGCTGGCCAGGCGGTACGGCCTCGACTACGCGCGGCCGGTCGGCGACGCCGAGCGCAGGGTGGTCATCGTGGTGCGGCCCACCCGCTGCACCAGCCAGTGACCGGACCCCTCTAGGAAGGCTGCCGGGGGCGCGGCTGGGCGCGCATGTGCATGCGTTCGCCCTGCCGTCCGAACAGGTTGAGCACCTCCACCGGATGATCGCCCGCGGGGCCGAACCAGTGGGGCAGGTGGGTGTCGAACTCGGCGGCCTCGCCGGGCCCCATCACCAGGTCGTGGTCGCCCACGATCAGGCGGACGCGTCCCGAGAGCACGTACATCCACTCATATCCCTCGTGCGTGACAGGCTGCGGCTGGTTCTGGTCGGCGGGGATGACCGACTTCCACGCCTGGAGCGGGCCGGGCTGGGCGGTCAGGGGCAGCACGGTCCGGCCGTTGCGGACCACCGGCTTGAGTCGGACCCGCGGGTCGCCGACCTCCGGCGCGCCGACCAGCTCGTCCAGCGGCACCTGGTGCGCCTCCGCGATCGGCAGCAGCAGCTCCAGGCTGGGCCGGCGCTGCCCCGCCTCCAGCCGCGAGAGCGTGCTCTTGGAGATGCCGGTGGCCTCGGCCAGGGCCGACAGGGTCACGCCGCGCTGCGTGCGCAGGTGTCTGAGCCGGGCGCCGACCTGGGCCAGCGTGGCGTCGATCCGGGATTGCTGCTCCATGAGGCCCATTCCACCGCCGCTTTCCCAGAAATGGCAACAGAAGTTGTCATCTCCGCGTGCCGGATCGCACCATCGGGGCCGGAGGTGATCGCCATGACTACGGCGATGAACAGCAAGGACACCGATCACGACGTGGTGGTGGTCGGGGCGGGGGCGGCCGGACTGAGCGCGGCCCTGCTCCTCGGGCGCGCGCGCCGCAAGGTGGTCGTGGTCGACGCGGGCGCGCCGCGCAACGCCCCGGCCGCGCACATGCACGGCTTCCTGTCCCGCGACGGCCTGCCGCCCGCGACCCTGCTGGAGCTCGGCCGGGCCGAGATCGACCGGTACGGCGTGCGGCTCGTGCGGGGGCGCGTGGAGGAGGTCGAACCGGGCTTCGCGGTGCGGCTGGAGGGCGGCCCGGTGCTCGGCGCCCGCCGCCTCCTGGTCGCCACCGGCCTGTACGACGAGCTGCCCGCCATCCCCGGCGTGCGCGAGCGGTGGGGCAAGGACGTCCTGCACTGCCCCTACTGCCACGGCCACGAGGTCGGCGGCCAGGCGCTGGGCGTGCTCGGCACGCATCCGGGAGCGGTCCACCAGGCCCTGCTCCTGCGCCAGTGGAGCGACGACGTCGTCCTGCTGGCCCACACTCTCGACCTGACGCCGGAGGACCGCGACCGCCTGGAGGCCCGCGGCGTGCGCGTCGTCGAAGGCCCGATCGACCACCTCGTCGTCGAAGACGGACGGCTGCGCGGCGTCGAGCTCGCCGACGGGCGGGTCCTGCCGCGCGCCGCCGTGTTCCTGTTCCCGCGCATGGTGCCGCAGGACCAGGTGCTCACCGCCCTGGGCTGCGCCAAGGACGACGCCGGCTGGGTCGTCACCGACCGGACGGGACGGACCAGCGTCCCCGGCGTCTGGGCGGCGGGCAACGTCGTCGACCCGCGCGCGCAGGTCGTCACGGCGGCGGGGATGGGCTCGGCCGCCGCGTCCGCCGTCAACGCCGACCTGGTGGACGAAGAGGTGCGGGACGCCGTCGCCCGGCGCCGCGCGACCTCCGTCCCGGCTCGCTAGCCCCCACACGCAAGGAAACCTCGTCATGCCCGCGCATGCTCCCGGCTCGGTGCGCAGCGTCACCGAGCAGAACTTCACCGAACGCGTCCTTGAGGCGGAACGTCCGGTCCTGATCCAGTTCTGGGCGGCCTGGTGCCGTCCGTGCCGGCTCGTCACCCCGATCGTGGAGAGCCTGGCGGCCGACCGCGCGGGCGAGGTGGACGTCGTCCGGGCCGACCTGGACGACCAGCCCGGCCTGGCCGCCCGGCACGGCATCAACGCCGTCCCCGCCTTCGTGGTGTACGCCGGCGGACGGCCCGCCGGTTCCTGGACGGGAGCCGCTCCCCGGCACGTACTGGACCAATACCTCACCTCGGCCCTGCGCGAGGCGGGGGCGGACCGATGAGCGCCACGGCTACCGGGCGGCCGGCGGTCGCCCGCGGCAGGCTGCCGCTGGGGGTCTACCTGCTGTCCTTCAGCCTGTTCTCGATGGGCAGCGCGGAGTTCCTGCTCGCCGGCGTCCTGCCGGCGGTCGCCGCGGACCTGCGGATCACGCTGGCCTCCGCCGGCGGGCTGATCTCGGCGTTCGCGGCGGGGGTCGTGATCGGCGGGCCGCCGCTGGCCATCATGACCCTCCGCTGGCCGCGCCGGACGACGCTGGTGGTCGCCCAGGCGGTCTTCGCCGCCTGCGTGGCGATCGGCATCCTCACCGACAGCTATCCGGTGCTGCTGGTCACGCGCTTTCTGTCCGGTCTGGCGTACGCGGGGTTCTGGGCGGTGGCGGCGGTCACCGCGATCGGGCTGGTCCCGGCGGACCGCACCGCCCGCGCGTCCGGGGTGGTCGTCAGCGGGCTGAGCCTGGCGATGATCGCGGGCGGGCCGGCCGGGGCGATGATCAGCTACTTCACCGGGTGGCGTGGCGGGTTCTGGGCGGTGACCGCCCTCACCGTCGCCGGCGCGATCCTGACGCTCGTGGCGCTGCCCGCCACGGGCGGGCACGGGCAGGCGAGCGTCCGCGGCGAGCTGCGCACGATGCGCCGGCCGCAGCTGTGGATCGTGTACGCCGTCACCCTGCTGAGCACCGCGGCCTACATGATCACCTACAACTACCTGGCGGCGTTCCTGACGGAGGTCACGGGCGTGCCCGGGGTCTGGGTGCCGGTGATCCTGACGCTGTTCGGCGTGGGGGCCTTCGCCGGATTGTCGGTCGGGGGCCGCATCGCCGACCGGCTGCCCACCCACGCGCTCCTGGCGGGGGCGCTCGGGATCGCGGTCTGCTCGGTGCTGCTGGCCGTGCTCGGGCGGCACGTCGCGGCCGTCGTGCCGCTGGTGCTGCTGCTGGGCGTCGCCGGGTTCGTGCTGAACCCGGCCATTTACGGGCGGGTGTTCGCCATCGCGTCGGGGGCGCCGACGCTCGCCGGGGCCACCACCGTCTCGGCCTTCCAACTGGGCATCAGCCTCGTGCCGGTGCTGGCCGCCGCGGCGCTGGACGCGGGGGCGGGGGTCACCGCCGTCCCGTGGATCGGCGCGGGGCTGGCCGCGCTCACGGTCGTCCCCGTCCTGCTGGACCGGTTGTCGTCGCGCAGGACGGGCTAGCAGTCGGACGGGCTAGCAGTCGGACGGGCTAGCAGACGCCGGGCAGGCCGCAGACCTTGACGGCCATCTTCCTGGCGTTCCTGGTGAGCCGGCCGGGGTCGTAGTCGCCCTCGTCGGTCCGGTAGATGATCAGCGCGCTGCCCCTGCGCGCGACGACCCCGGTGATCGTCTGGTTCACGTTGCCGTCCTGCCGGGTCCGGTAGCCCATGCCCACGGCCTCGTCCCCCGCCTTGACCCTGGTCGTCCGCCACTGGATCTTGAGCGTGGGCGCGGACGGGTCGCCCTTGCGCGCGCACCGCGCGGCCTCGGCCCGCAGGCCGGCGAGCGCGGCATGGGCGGCCCGCGGGCTCCTGTAGAGGACGAGCTGCTCGGCCGACTTGCTGGGCCCGGTGGTCCAGTGGCTGATCGTGCGGGCGGCCGTCCGGCCGCGGTCGACGGCCCGCCGATGCCCGCACGGGTTCAGCTCGAAGGGCGCGGCGAGCTTGTCGCTGATCTGGTATCCCTGCTCGGCGGCGTCGTCCGGGCTCAGCGGCACGCGCGCCTCGCGCTCGGTCAACAGGAAGTTCTTCGAAATCTCGGCCACGGCCGCCGGTGACAGGGCCAGCAGCAGGGAGAGCGTCACGCCGATCATGAACAGTTGGATGCCGCCGTAGGCGACTTCGTTCGCCGAAAAGGTCAGGCAAACGGGCGAAAGTGCGAATAGGCGGATGAATGTTTATTGGAGCGATGATTGCCGGGATTCGACTTTCCGGTCTCGCGCCTTCATCTGTAGGTGTGCGATTATCGCACTATGAAGGAGCCGGGAGAGTGGCTGGACATCGGCGAGCGCGTACGCGAGGGCCGCATGGCCGCCGACATGTCCCAGGAGGAGCTGGCCTCGGAGCTGAAGCTCGACCGGACGATGATCGCGAAGATCGAGAGAGGCGTCCGCCGGGTCGACGCGCTCGAACTGGCCAGATTGTCGGCGGTTCTCCGGGTTCCTCTTAGCTATTTCCTCGATCCGGCGCCCCTGGTGGTGTCCCGGCGCGCGGAGTTGGCCGACGACACGGTGACCGACGCGTCACGGCAGTCCCACCGCTTGGAGGTGGCGCTCTCCGCGTGGCTGGCCGACATTCGGCAGCTTGTGGACCTGGGAGTGTTCAGTCCTCCCGAAACAAGGCGCTGCCCGGAGCCGGTTCAGGACATTGCGGGTGCCCGCCGTGCGGCCCTTTGGGTGCGAGAGCGCCTGGGGCACAGGGCCGAACCCATCGATTCGCTCATGAGCGTGTGCGAACGGCTCGGGCAGTTGGTCGCGGTCGTCGAAGTGCCGGGCGAAGGCGCGTCACTGGTTGAGGGCGACATGGCCGTGGCGGTCGTCAGCAAGCACGGCGATCCCGGCCGCCGGCGCGCGACCGCGGCCCATGAGCTGGGGCATCTGATCGTCGGAGACGAATACTCGACCGACATCGGCGTCCACGCCTCCCGTGACGACAGGGAAGCGATCATCGACGCGTTCGCAGCCGAACTTCTGCTTCCGGTCGAGGCGTTCCGCGCAGCGGCCCGTACGGACGGGGCGGCGAGGCGTGAGGATCTGGTGGTTCTCGCGGCCCGGTTCAGGGCGTCCTGGTCTTTGACCGTACGGCAGGCGGTGGAGGCGGGAGCCGTCACCAGAGGCGTCGCCAAAGAGATGCGCAGGAGGAACCCCACCCGGGCGGAGCTCATGGAAGCGGTCGGCTGGGCGCCCCAGCCCGACCTGGAAGCGGTGCGAGTGCCCCCGAGCTTCGCGCATGCCGTGCTGGAAGCGTTCAAGAGATCGCTCATAACGGAGTCCCGTGCGGTCGAGCTCATGCGCGGCCAGATCGTGGCAGGCGACCTGCCGGTGCGCGAGGACACGGATTGCGAGCTGTGAGCGACCCGGGCCCGGAGCCCGTCCTGGTGTTCGACGCGATGTGCCTGAACCATTTCGCCCGCGCCGAGCGCCTCGACGTCTTGCGCGATCTCCTGGCCGGCACCGCGTGCCTGACCACCCATGTCGTCCGGGAAGAGATCCGCGCGGGGATGGAGGAGCATCCTCTCCTTCGGACGGTGCTGGACGCCGACTGGCTGGGCCTGGCGCGGCTCGACTCGCTGGAGGAGCTCAGGTGCTTCATGAAGTGGGCGCAGCGCATCGGGTCTGCTGAGCGCAACCTCGGCGAGGCCAGCGTCTTCTCCGCTGCGGAGCTGGTCCGGGGCATCGCCGTCCCGGACGATCGCGAGGCGGTGACGGTGGGGAGGGCGCACGGCCTGGACGTGCACGGCACCTTGTGGCTGCTCGCCCGCGCCACCCAGGACGGCAAGCTCAACGAAGTCGCCGCGGGGAACCTCGTGGACGCTCTGATCGCGACGGGCATGCGCCTGCCCTGCAGCGGCTCGACCTTCGGGTCCTGCATCCGGCGTAACGGCCGGGCCTGACAGGCCTGCCGTCGGGGCGTCGGGCTGTGGCGCGGATCACAGTGGGGGCGTGTCACGGAACGGGCGGGGACTTGCATCACGTGGTCGGACGCACTGGAGGAAAGGGAACGGCGATGACCACGCAGCGCGAGAACGGTAAGGCCCCGCACCACGTCCTGGTGCTGGGGGCGGGGTATGCGGGGATGGCGGCGGCGGTTCAGCTCGCGGCGCGGACCAAGGATCGGGCGGACGTCCGGGTGACCCTGGTCAATGCGCAGGAGCGGTTCACCGAGCGGTTGCGGATGCACGTCGTGGCGAGCGGGCAGCAGGTCGCCGAGATGCGCATCCCGGACCTGCTGGAGGGCACCGGGGCCCGGTTCGTGCGCGGCTGGGTGACGGCCGTGGACGTGGAGGCCAGGAGCGTGCGGATCGACGACGACCAGGTCCTGCACTACGACACCCTCGTGTACGGGCTGGGCAGCGTGGCCGACACGGTGACGGTGCCGGGGGTGGAGGAGCACGCGTACACGCTGGACAGCGTGCCGGACGCCGAGGCGCTGGCCGTCCGGCTGGCCCGGCTGGGCAGCGTGGGGGGTGGCACGGTGGTCGTCTGCGGCAGCGGGCTGACCGGCGTCGAGTCGGCCGCCGAGATCGCCGAGCGCCACCCCGGGCTGGACGTCGTGCTGCTCGGCAGGCAGGAGCCAGGCGCGGCCATGGCGGCCGGGCCCAGGGAGTACGTGCGGAAGGCGCTGGCCCGGCTGGGCGTCCGGGTGCGCGGCGGCGTCGAGGTCACGAAGGTGCTGCCGGACTCGGTCGAGGTGGCGGGCGGGGAGAGCATCCCGGCCGACGTCGTCCTGTGGACGAGCGGCACGCGGGTCTCGCCGCTGGCGGCGTCAGCCGGGCTGACCGTGGACGACCGCGGCCGGATCGTCACCGACGCCTTCCTGCGCTCGGTGTCGCACCCGGACGTGTACGCCCTCGGCGACGCCGCCGCGATCCGCCAGGGTTACGGCGTCATGCACGGCACCTGCCAGAGCGGCATGCCGACCGGCGTGCACGCCGCGGTGTCGATCCTGCGCGCCCTGGACGGCCGGCGGCTCAGGCCGTTCCGCTTCGGCTACTACCACACCCCCGTGAGCCTCGGCCGCAACGACGGGGTCGTGCAGTTCACCCACCCCGACGACAGCCCGCGCAGGGTGTATCTCACCGGCCGCACGGCCGCGCGGTATAAGGAGACGGTGACCGCAGCGCCCTGGCCGACGTACCTCCGCATGAAGAAGATGCCGGTCTCCGGCGCGCTCTGGCCGCGTGGCGGCCGGTTCACCAGGATCGGCGCCGGGCGATGAGCCGGGCGTACTCGGAGCAGGACCAGCAGGTCTTCGACGAGCATCGCAAGCTGCTGTTCTCGGTGGCCTACCGGGTGCTCGGCTCGGCGGCCGACGCCGAGGACGCCGTCCAGGACGCCTGGATCAGGTGGTCGGCCGACGACCGTTCGCAGGTGGCCGATCCGAAGGCGTACCTGGCGCGGATCGTGTCGAACGTGGCCCTGCAGCGGCTGCGGTCCACGCAGTACCAGCGCGAGACGTACGTGGGGCCGTGGTTGCCGGAGCCGATCCTGACCAGCGGCGACACCGCCGACGACGTCGCGGGCGCCGATTCGGTCTCGACGGCGATGCTGGTGGTCCTGGAGACCCTGAGCCCGCTCGAACGCGCGGTGTTCGTGCTCAAGGAGGTCTTCGGGTTCAGCCACGCCGAGATCGCCGAGGCGGTGGAGCGTTCCGAGGCGGCGGTGCGCCAGGTCGCGCATCGGGCGCGGGAGCACGTCCAGGCCCGGCGGCCGCGCTTCACGGCGGACCGGACGCGGCAGCGGGACGTCACGCGGCGCTTCCTGGCCGCCGCGACCGGCGGCGACATCAACACGCTCATGGAACTGCTGTCCCCTGACGTCACCCTGTGGACCGACGGGGGCGGGAAGGTGCGCCAGGCGCTGCGTCCGGTCGTGGGCGCGAAGACGGTGGCCGCGTGGTTCGCCGCGATCGGCACGGTCGCCTACCAGGGCGTCGAGCCGGGCGACATGCGGGCCGAGCTCGCCGAGCTCAACGGCGGCCCCGGCGTGGTGTTCAGCGGCCAGGGCCGGGTCGTCGCCACCGTGACCTTCGACTTCGACGCCGACGGGCACATCACCGCCGTCCACAACGTCGCCAACCCCGACAAGCTGGGCGCGGTCGCGGCCGGGACCGCGCACGACGTCCAGCCTTGACAAGGGTCGCTGACCCGGCGGGTGGCGACGACCTGACATGTCGGTTGTCCGCCATGCCCTAGTCATGGTGTGTACGTCCCTTTCTGGCAAAACTTTCTTCTGCCGGTTGCGCAACCCCCCAACCGGTAGAAGGAGAGCCACCCCATGCCATTCAGTCGTAGAGCGGCGCTGCTCAGCGCCGCCCTCGCCGCCACGCTCGTCGCGGCCGGCACCGGAAGCGCGCACGGTGACGCGACGGCCCCCGTCGCCGGTGTCACCGGCGTCCCGGCGTCGCCGGTCACCACCGCGCGGGTCACCCTCATCACCGGGGACGAGGTCACCGTGGCCAGCCAGGCCGGCCGTCCCGTCTCGGTCAGCGTCACCCCCGGCGAACGGTCAGCCGGCGACCTGCGCACCTACACGATCGGCTCCGACGTGTACGTGCTGCCCCGCGAGGCCGCGCCGCTGGTCGCCTCGGGCCAGGTGGACAAGCGGCTGTTCAACGTCACCCAGCTCATCGCCCAGGGTTACGACGACGCCCGCAGCGAGTCGATCCCGACCATCGTGCGGTACTCCGGCAAGGGCCTGGCGAAGGCCGCTCCGCCCGACGGCGGCCGGGTCACCCGGTCGCTGCCCGGCATCCGGGGAGCGGCCGTCGCCGCGGACAAGAAGCGCGGCGGCGCGTTCTGGGAGGCCGTGGACGACGACACCGCCAAGGCGGGGACGCCCAAGGCCCGGCTCTCCGGCGGCATCGAGAAGCTCTGGCTGGACGGCAAGGTCAAGGCGCTGCTCGACAAGAGCGTGCCGCAGATCGGCGCCCCCGAGGCATGGGCCGCCGGTTACGACGGGACCGGGGTCAAGGTCGCCGTCCTGGACACCGGCGTGGACGCCAAGCACCCCGACCTGGCCGACCGGATCGCCGACAGCCGCAGCTTCGTCCCCGACCAGACGACGCAGGACGGCCACGGGCACGGCACGCACGTCGCCTCCACGATCGCGGGCAGCGGCGCGGGCTCGGGCGGCAGGTACAAGGGCGTGGCGCCCGGCGCCCGGCTGATCGTGGGCAAGGTGCTGGCCGACGAGGGCGTCGGCATGGAGTCGTGGATCCTCGACGGGATGAGCTGGGCGGCCCACTCGGGCGCCAAGGTCGTCTCGATGAGCCTGGGCGGCCAGGAGGGCGCCGACGGCACCGACCCCTTGGCCGTGGCCGTCAACGAGCTGACCGCCGAGACGGGCGTGCTGTTCACCATCGCCGCGGGCAACAGCGGCCCGGGGGCGACCACGGTCGGCTCGCCGGGCGTGGCCGAGGCGGCGCTCACCGTCGGCGCGGTCGACTCGGCGGACGCGGTCACCGACTTCTCCAGCCGCGGTCCCCGCGGCGGCGACGGGGCGCTCAAGCCGGAGATCACCGCTCCCGGCTTCAAGATCGTGGCCGCCCGAGCCGCGGGCACCTCGATGGGCACGCCGGTGGACGACACCTACACAGCAGCGAGCGGCACGTCGATGGCCACGCCGCACGTGGCGGGCGCCGCCGCGATCCTCGCCCAGCGGCACCCCGACTGGACCGCCGCGAGGCTGAAGAGCCAGCTCGTCAGCACGGCCCGGACGACGGCCGGCACCCCCGTGCACAGCCAGGGCGCCGGCCGCGTGGACGTGAGCCGCGCCGTGCGCCAGCCCGTCTCGGGCTCCGGCGTGCTCGACTTCAGGCTCGCCGACTGGGACGCCGGAGGGCCGGCCACCAAGCAGATCGAGTACGTCAACGACGGCGACCAGCCCGTCACCCTGACGCTCGCCGCCAAGGGCGCGGGCGAGGACCTGCCGGCCGCGGCGCTGGCCCTGGGCGCGCAGACGGTGACCGTGCCGGCGCACGGCACCGCGTCGGCGGCCGTCACCGTGGACACCTCGGCGGTGCCGGCGGGGGCGCACGGCGCGCACGTCACCGCGGCCACCGCCGACGGCCAGACAGTCGTGACCACGGCCGTCGGCTTCGTCCGGGACGTCGAGCGCTTCGACGTCACCCTCAAGGTGCTCGACCGGGACGGCAAGCCGACCACCGGCGTCGCCGTCGTGCACGACTTCAACCTGGACAAGCTGGCTCTTCCGGACAGCTATCCGGTCGGCGCGGACGGCACCGTCAAGGCCCGGCTGCCCCGGGGCGAGCACGCGTTCATGGCGGAGATCTTCCACATGGCCGCCGAGGGCAACCGGATCTGGGAGTACACCTACGGCGCCGAGCCGGGCACGGTCATCGACTCCGGCCGGACCATCACGTTCGACGGCGCCAAGGCCGGTCCGGTCACCATGGACACCCCGAAGCCGAACCAGACGAACAGGCTCCGGGTCGGCCTGGTGATGCAGAGCTCGGCCGGACCCGGCAGGCTCGGCCTCGAACAGTGGATGAACGGCGAGACGAAGGTGTACTCCGTCCCGTCC
The DNA here is from genome assembly GCF_044465345.1 of Nonomuraea sp. NPDC049684. Taxonomy (NCBI): domain Bacteria; kingdom Bacillati; phylum Actinomycetota; class Actinomycetes; order Streptosporangiales; family Streptosporangiaceae; genus Nonomuraea; species Nonomuraea sp. NPDC049684. Next base: position 275,702 of record NZ_JBITLO010000005.1, read on the forward strand.
CAGGGCACGAGCAGCGGCTTCGAGTCACGTGTCCAGTGGTCGCTCGCCGCGCCGGAGCTGACGGCGCAGGCCCTCGGCGCCGGTGCCGGGCCGATCGAGCCGGCGTACTTCCGGGGCCGGGCCGGGTCCGCGCGCATCGACGGCACCCACGTCATGCGGGCCACGGACGCCGGGACCGGGCGTACCGAGGACTACGCGGGCCGGTCGGTCCGGGGACGGCTCGCGCTGGTCAAGCGCAGCGCAGGGCTCACGCCGCAGCAGCAGGTCGACAACGCCGCCGCCGCGGGCGCGGGCGCGGTCATCATCTACAACGACAAGCCCGACAACTGGGGCACCGAGAACTGGAGCACGACGCCGACCAGGATCCCGGCGATGACGCTGTCGGGCGAGCAGGGCGCCCGGCTGGTCGCGGCGGCGGCCCGGGGCGGGCTGCAGGTCCGCTTCACGGGCACGGCGGCGAGCCCGTACGCCTACGAGCTGGTCAAGTACCGCAATGGCGGCGTCCCGGCCGACCAGCGGTACAAGGTGCGCGAGGCCGAGCTGGCCACGGTGCAGTCGTCGTTCCACGCCTCGGCGCCGGCCACGGAGGCCGGGTACGCCCGGCTGCTCTACTCGCCGATGCAGACCGCGGGCTACCAGGTCTTCAGCCGGATGATCATCCCGCGGCCGCTCACCGAGTACGTCACGCCCGACCTGCCGACCGTGGAGTCGATGCAGGTGGGCACGGTCTGGGAGGGCGGTCAGGCGTGGCAGCAGACCGCGCCGTCCGTGCTCAGGGCCGGTCAGCGGGTGTCGCGCGACTGGAACAAGGCGGTGGTCCGCACGGCGCTGCCGGCCGCGGTGGACAAGTCCGCGGTCCGCGACGGCGCGGTCGGCGTGGTCTTCGCGGGCGGCCTGTTCGACACCGCGCCCGGCCAGGTGTACCTGTTCCGCGCCGCCGCCGACAAGGAGCTGGCGACGGTCTACCGCGACGGCGAGCTGCTGGGCTCCGTGTCGTCGGCGGCGGTCGCCTTCCCGATGGTGCCGGAACGCGCCCAGTACCGCGTGGTGACCGACGTGCAGCGGGACCTGCCCTTCTGGACCACCTCCACCAAGGTGCGCACCGACTGGACGTTCCGCTCGGAGCAGGCCGCCGCCCCGGCCCTGCTGCCGGTCCTGTCGATCGACTACGACCTCGACGTGGACGAGGCCAACAGCGCCCGCGCGAACGCCGTCACCCGCGTCGGCCTCGGCCTGCGCTACCCCAAGGGCCTGGCGGGGCCGCGCATCACCCGGGCCGCCCTGTGGACCTCCACCGACGACGGCGCCACCTGGCAGCCGGTACGGCTCGCCGGGGCCGGTGATCGGGCCTTCACCGGCACGATCAGGAACCCCGCCAAGCCAGGCGGATTCGTCTCGCTGCGCGTGCAGGCCACCGACGCCGACGGCGCCACCGTCGAGCAGACCGTGACCCGCGCGTACCAGCTACGCCGGTAGTTCCAGGCGAGGGGCGTCCCCGGCGGGGGCGCCCCTCACAGCGGGATCATGCCGGACCGGGCCGCGTACCAGGCGAGCTGCATGCGGCTGTCGGTCCCGGCCAGCTTCATCAGCCGCCGGATCCGGCGCTGGACGGTGCGCTCGCTGGTGCCGAGCCGGCTGGCGACCGTCTTGTCCGGCATCCCGGCCAGCAGGTACGTCATCAGCGTGACGTCGGTGTCGTCCCAGGCCGCGACCCCTTCGGTCACGCTCGTGGCGGTGAGCCGCAGCGGGGTCGCCGCCTGCCACACCCGCTCGAACAACTCCACCAGAAGGTGAACCAGGGACTGCCCCCTGACCAGGAGGAAGCCCGGCTCCACGCTCGTCTGGTCGGGCAGGACGGGCAGGAGCACGACCTCCCGGTCCACGATGATCATCTTGCTGGGCAGCTCGACGGCGATCCTGATCTCGTAGCCGCCCTTCAGGAACCTGGCGATCTCGGCCGGGGCCCTGGGGTCGTCCAGCGCGGCGCGTTCGTACACGTAGCGGTAGGTGGCCAGGGCGTTGGTGGAGTCGTCGAGGTTGACGTCGAGCACGTACGGAGGCCGGAAGAAGGCCAGCACCTCCCGCCGGGCGCCGCGTTCCAGGTTGCCCAGCCAGGTCGCGAGCTGTTCCGGCGTCGTGAGCGCCTCGATCTCGCCCGCGGGCGAGGCCGCGCCCGTGCGGTACACCTCCACCAGCTCGGCCAGCCTGCCCTGCATCTGCTGCAACGCGGCCTGGCGCTCGGCGATCAGCGTGCCGAGGCCCACGTCGGGGGGCACGGCCATGTACAACCCGGTGTTGTCGCGGCTGGCCAGGCCGAGCGCGACGAGCCGCGTCACGGCCGCCGTCACGGCCGTCACCGGCAGGTCGAGCGCCTCGCCCACGTCGGGGATCGTCACCCGGCGGCGGCGCAGGAGCTCCAGGTAGACGACCTCCTCCTCGTCGCTGAACCCGAGCCTATCCAGCATCTCTCATCACTTTCCGGCTGCCTGGCAGCATCACGGTCGCTCGTACGCGGGCGCGGCCAGCTCCCAGAGGCCGATGGGACGCAGGGCGCGTGCGGCGGCGAGCAACTGCTTCTCGGGCACGTTCCCGCCGTCGAGCCGCACCAGGGTGTTCCCATGGGCGGTGAACACGGTGCTGCCGTAGTCGTACCTCAGGATCCAGAGGTCCGGCGCCGCCTCCACGCAGGTCATGTCCTCCTGGAGATCGACTGCGTCGTCGCAGGCATGCTCCGGGGACATGGTCTCCGGCAGGACGTCGACCACGAGGGTGGCGGCGTCGGCGCGCTTGTACGTGAGGCTGAGGTCCGGGTGGCGGATCTCCACCTCGGTCAGCCGGAACCCGGGCAGGTCGGGCGCGACGTTCGTGGCGTTCCGGGCGGCCATGGCCTGGGCCTGGGCGGCGAGCACGGTCACGTCGTGGTTCGACCAGGCCGCCAGGAACACGGACGCGGCCACGCCGACCGCCGACAGGCGCACGGGCGTGGCCAGGGGCAGAGCCATCCCTCCTCCCAGCGCGTAGCCGCACGCCCCGGCGGCCATGCTGATCAGGCCGACGCGCCAGGCGCCGAAGGCGAGGAGGTCGGAGACGGGGGCGGTCATGGTCAGGCCGACGTACAGCGCGATGAGGGCGAACTGCCCCAGCAGCGCCACGAGCCACCAGTTCCGCAGCATGGCGTACCAGGACAGCAACATCCCGGCCGGAAGGGTCGCGAACAACATCAACAGCAGGTTGCCCGCGGCGTCCTCAGGGCCGTGAAAGGCGATGACGGCCTGTGCCAGGCCCACGACGGCCCCCACGAGGGCCGCCCGGATCAACGCGTTCATGCCCGATCATGGACGATCTTCGCCCATTCCTGTCAAGAGGCGGCATCCGTCCGCTTCCGCCGCGAGAACCAGCGCCAGGACGGCGGCAGCAGCAGCAGGACGACGACGGGCAGCGGCCCGGTGGCGTTCTGGGGGAGCAGCCTCAGCAGATCGAGGCGGCCGGAGTCGGCCACGTCGATCACGACGGACGCGAGGACCTCCAGCAGTTCCAGGGCGACGACCGCCCAGAGCACCCACGTGCGGCGGCCGCCGAAGCGCCCCATCAGCCAGCCGGCCGACCAGAGGAACGCCACTTCCCACGCGATCAGGAGGAGCAGGGCGGGCGCGAAGCTAGACAACGCCGCGCCGCCCAGGAAGACCAGCCCCACCATGCCGAACGCCACCTGGAGCGTCATGACGAACCGGGCGGCCCGTACGACCCAGGGCATCGGCTCGGTCCGCACGGTCGCCGTCATAGGACAGATGATGACGGATCGGCCCCCGCCGGAACAGGGGAACCCCGCGTGAATCCCGCCTTTCGATCAGGGGACGATCGCCCGTCCGGGGGGCCCTCAATTGGACAGCGGCATGCGCGCAACGGATATTGGACGGGAATGGAGGATCTATTACATGGATGCGCGTCTGGACCATCTCGTTCTCTGGGTCTCCGACCAGCTTGCCGCCCTGCGTTTCTACGAGCAGGTGGTGGGCCTGCCGGGGGTCCGGGGGGAGGAATTCCGCGAAGGCGAAGCGGGGTTCCCGAGCGTACGGATCGCCGAGGGGACGATCATCGACCTGATGGCGCACGACGTGTCGAAGGGCGTGGAGGAGGGCACGGGGGTGACGGGCAGCGCCGGGCACCAGATCAACCACTTCTGCCTGTCGGTGAGCAGGGAGGACTTCGAGGCGCTCAAGGTGCGGCTGAAGGACCACGGGGTCGAGGTCACCGGCACCGGCTCCAACTCCTTCGGCGCCCAGGGCATCGCCCCCGAGACCATCTTCTTCCCCGACCCGGACCGCAACGTCATCGAGGTCCGCTACTACCGCTGAGCCGGCGGAGTTGTCGGTCGGGTTTGGTAGACAGGTCGGCATGGGTGTGAGCGTCGACGAGTTCCTCGATCTGGTCCGCGGGCTGCCGGAGGTCACCGAGCATCCCGGCCCCGAGTGGGTCGGTTTCAAGGTCCACGGCAAGGGCTTCGGCTACCTGTGGGAGAAGACCGAGACCGTCGGGGTCAAGTCCACGATCGACGAGCAGCTCGCGCTGGTGGCCGAGCGACCCGAGGTGTTCGAGGTGCAGTTCACCGCCGGGCGCTTCGGGTGGGTCGTGGTGCACCTCGACAAGATCGACGCCGACGAGCTGTTCGAGCTGATGGCCGAGGCGTGGTGCCTGACCGCGCCCCGGCCGCTGGTCAGCGCGTTCGAGGCGGAGCACCAGATCGCGCCGTCGTGAGCCGGCGGTAGTCTCGGGCAGCGTGGCCCCCATCGACATCCGCCTTCGCGAGTGGCGCGAGGACGACGCCCCGGCCGTGCTGAGCGCGTTCCGTACGCCCGATCTGCGCCGCCAGTCGTCCTTCCCCGTCGTCACGCTCAAGGACGCGGTGGGCTGGATCACGTCCTGGACGGGCGTCGGGCACGCGTTCGCGGTGACCGTCGAGGGGGGTGCGGTGGTCGGCAACGTGGCCGTGGCCGGGATCGACGCCCACGACAACGGGTGGGTGTCCTACTGGGTGCTGCCCGCGTACCGGGGGCTCGGGATCGCGACGGCGGCCACCGAGGAGCTGGCCCGGTGGGCGTTCGGCGAGCGCGGGCTGTTCCGGCTGGAGCTGGGGCACCGCACCGATAACCCGGCGTCGTGCCGGGTGGCGACCAAGGCGGGGTTCCGGGCGGAGGGCATCGAGCGCGGCAAGCTCTGTCACGAGGGCGTGCGCCTCGACGTCGAACGCCACGCCCGCCTCGCCATCGACTGACCCGCCCGGTCTGACCCGCCCGGTCTGACCCGCCCGGTCTGACCCGCCCGGTCTGACCCGCCCGGTCTGACCCGCCCGGTCTGACCCGCCCGGTCTGACCCGCCGCAGGGGGCCTCGGGGCGATCGGCGGTCGCGCCGGGGGAGGGCTCGGTGGTCGCAGGCCCCGGTGCGGGAGGGTGGGGTGATCGGGGCGCTGGTCACGTGGTGGCGGGGTGAACTACCCTTTTTCGGGTGGACAGCGAGAGCCGGGCCGCGGCCGGGCTGCTGGCGGCCCTGAGCAGGGCGGCCGAGATCCTCGCCGGCTTACGCCACCCGTTCGTGCGCGGGCGTCCCTTCTCCTGCTTCGTCCCGCCCTCGGGAGTGCGCACCGGCGCCGAGTTCGTCCTGCCCGACGGCCGCGAGGTGCGTTTCGAGGTGTCCCTCACCGTCTCCGGGGACGCCTTCCACGTGGAGGGCGGGATCACCGCGGAGGGCGAGCCGCTGCTGGAGCTGCCGCGCCGGAGCCTGCCGGACGTGCACGACGCGCTCGCCGTCCTGGACGACTACGCCGGCGACATCGCCGCCCCCGCTGACCGCATGCTGGACGACCTGCTGGACGAAATTGTCTAATTGTCTGACAATGTAGGCATGAAGAACGGACCTCTCGCCGTCGTGGGCGCCTCCGCGCTCTGGGGCACCGCGGGCACCGCGGGGCTGCTGGTCTCGGCCGACTCGGTCGCCCTGGCCGCGGCCCGGCTGGTCATCGGCGGCGCCGCGCTCGGCCTGCTCGCGCGGGCGGGCATCCGGCGGTCGTTCCGGCCGGGGCTGGTGCCGGCGGCCCTGGCGGTGGCGGCGTACCAACTGTGCTTCTTCGCGGCGGTCGGGCGCACGGGCGTGGCCATCGGCACGGTGGTCGCGATCGGCAGCGGGCCGGTCTTCACGGGTCTGCTGTCCTGGGCGCTGCACGGCCGGCGGCCGAGCGGGCGGTGGGCGCTGGCGACCACGGCGGCGGTCTGCGGGTGCGCGGCGCTGATCGTCGGCGGCGGCGCGCAGGCGGGCGGGCAGATGGTGTCGGGCGTGCTGTTCGCGCTGCTCGGCGGCCTGCTCTACGCCTTCTACGCGGTCTCCGCGGCCAGGGCCATCGAGCAGGGCGCCGAGTCGGACGCCGTGATGGGGGTGCTGTTCGGCGGCGCCGCCCTGGTCATGCTGCCGGTGCTGCTGATCAACGGCGTCGGCTGGGTGGGGGAGCCGCGCGGGCTGCTCGCCGTGCTCTACCTGGGCCTCGGCACCACCGCGCTGTCCTACATCCTGTACGGCCGCGGCCTGCGCACCACGCCGGTCGCCACGGCCTCGACGCTGGCGCTGACCGAGCCGGCCGTCGCCGCGCTGCTGGGCCTGCTGGTGCTGGGCGAGCGGCTGGCCCCGCTGTCGATCGCCGGGCTGGTGATGCTGGTGCTCGGGCTGGTGGCGGTGGCCGTGCCGGAACGCGGCAGGGGCAGGGGACAGGGCAGGGAGCCGGGCAGGGAGCCGGGCAGGGAAACGGCACTAGCATCACAGCCGTGATGCTGCCCCTCAAACCCGTCTCCACGGTCGGCGCGCTCGCCGACGCCCTGCGCACCCGGGTGCTCTCCGGCGAGATCGCGCCGGGCACGCCGCTGCCCGAGCAGGAGATCGCCGCGTCGTACGGCGTGGCCAGGCCGACCGTGCGCGAGGCGCTGGCGGGCCTGGTGCACGAGGGACTGCTCAGGCGGGAGCGCAACCGCAGCGCCTATGTCCCCGAGGTGACGATCTCGGACCTCCAGGACCTCATGTACGTGCGCCGCCCCCTGGAGGACCTGATGGCCCAGGCCGTGGCCGGCCGCCGGGTGCCCGACGCCGAGGCCGCGCTGCTCAGGTGGGAGGCGCTGCCGGCCGACGCGCCGTGGTCGGCGACCGTCGCCGAGCACATGGCCCTGCACGAGGCGCTGATCGAGGCGGCCGGCAGCCGGCGGCTCGAACGCCTCTACGCCACGCTCGCCGCCGAGACCAGGCTCGGCATGGTGCGCCTGCGCCGGGTCTACCGCGACCGGGAGGTCCTGATCCGCGAGCACCGCGAGCTGCTGGACGCCATCGCGGCGGGTCCGGTGGAGGCGGCGCGGGCGGCCGTCGCGGCGCATCTCAGCCACAACTGGGGCGATCCCGAACTGCCCTGAACGGGTGGGTCGGATGCGTCATTGGGCGCGAACCCTTGCGGGACGGCCCCGGAACTCGCAAGAATCGCGGCCATGCACGGCAACCCGATGCCGGACTCCTACGTATATGTCACCGAAGAGGGCGTCACCCGCCACTACGCCGACGGCAGCGTCGAAGCCCTCGCGTGGGAGGACGTGGTGGAGGTCCGTGTCGCCACCGAATCCGGGGAAGACGTCCTCTACATCCTGCTCGACCGGGACGGCGAAGGCTGCGTGGTGCCGCGTTCCGCGACCGATGCCACCTTTGTCGCCCGGCTACGCTACTTGCCCGATTTCGATCTCGACCGGCTGAACCTGGCGGCCGATTCCGCGCGTGACGGAGTTGTGGTCGTGTGGCGCAGCCCTGATCCGCCGTCCGCATTGCCGGACCTGGAGTACGACTAGCGGCTCAGTTTCCCGGTCACCTGGCGAAATGTCGCCATAAACCTCACATTTTCTCGCCCGTACGCTGCACTTTTGGATCGTTCCGTCAACCCCCGAAACCCCTAGATCGACGTCCGATTGTGGACATTTCCCGTTATTCCCCAGGTTGGAATCGATCTTTACTCTTTAGTGGGGGCCGCCGCCCTTGATAACGCATGGGTCATTGTCAACCTATGCGGCACAAGGAACGTCCTGTTATCGCGGTGAAAGCAGTTATCACAGGGTGGTGCTATGAGGGTGGGGACTGGGGAGTCCACTGCTGTGCTCCTCGAGGCCGCGCCACGCCTTGAGTCCAACATCTGGACGCGGGCGTACCTGCGGCTCCTGTTAGGCGGGGACACGGCGTGCGCGCTGCTGGCGTGCGCGTGCGTGCTGGGCGTACGCCTGGCCTCCGGCGTGTACGTGCCGATCGCCGAGTACGTGCTCGGGCTCGGCCTGCTCGTCGCCTGGCCGGTCGCGCTCAGGATGGCGGGCGCGTACCGGCAACGCGCCAACGGCGAGGGCACCGAGGAGTTCAAGGCCGTCTTCACCGGCGGCATCGGGCTGATGGCCACCACGGCCATCCTGGCCTACGCCACGCAGACGGCCATCGCGCGCAGCTTCGTCATGGCGATGCTGCCGCTGGTGCTGCTGGCCACGCTCTACTTCCGTTACCGCATGCGCAAGCGGCTTCATCGCAGGCGGGCGATCGGCGAGTACATGCGGCAGGTGATCGCGGTCGGGCACCGGGAGTCGATCCTCGACCTCGTCGTGCAGTTCCGCCGCCAGCCGCACCACGGCATGCAGGTGGTGGGAGCCTGCCTGCCGCACGACACGCTCGACGTCGACCTCGACGGCATCCCGGTGATGGGCTCCTTCGGCGACGTCGCCGAGGTCGTGGCCCATTCGCGGGCCGACGCGGTGGCCGTCCTGGCCTGTCCCGAGCTGGACGGCGCTGCGCTGCGCCGGCTGGCCTGGAGCCTGGAGACCGCGCGCACCGACCTGTTCGTCGCGCCCGCGCTCATGGACGTCGCCGGCCCGCGCATCAGCATCAGGCCGGTGGCCGGGATGCCGCTGCTGCACGTCGAGCACCCGGAGTTCGACGGCACCCGGCAGCTCGTGAAGGCGGCCTTCGACCGGCTGGTGGCCGGCGCGGCCCTGCTGGTGCTCGCGCTGCCGCTGCTGACGCTCGCCCTGGTGATCAGGCTCACCAGCCAGGGGCCCGCGCTGTTCCACCAGACCAGGGTGGGCAGGGGCGGCCGGGAGTTCCGGGTGGTGAAGTTCCGCACGATGGTGGTCGACGCCGAACGGCTCAAGCACCAGCTTCTCGCGTCGAACGAGTTCGACGGCGTGCTGTTCAAGATAAGGAACGATCCAAGGATCACCCGGGTCGGCGCGTTCCTGCGCCGCTACTCGCTGGACGAGCTGCCGCAGCTGCTCAACGTCATCCGTGGTGAGATGTCCCTCGTCGGCCCCCGGCCGCCGCTGCCGGAGGAGGTCGCCAGCTACGGCGCCGACGTGCGCCGCCGTCTGGTGGTCAAGCCGGGCATGACCGGCCTCTGGCAGGTCAGCGGGCGATCCGACCTGACGTGGGAGGAATCCGTCCGGCTGGACCTGCGCTACGTGGAGAACTGGTCGCTCCTGCTCGACCTGCAGATCCTGTGGAAGACCTGGTCCGTCGTCACCCGTGGAGAAGGGGCTTACTAGCAGTGAAGGCACTCGTGCTCGCCGGAGGGTCGGGCACACGGCTCCGGCCCATCACGCACACCTCGGCCAAGCAGCTGGTCCCCGTCGCCAACAAGCCGGTCCTGTTCTACGGGCTGGAGGCCATCGCGGCGGCCGGGATCCGGGAGCTCGGCCTGGTGGTCGGGGACACGCAGGCGGAGATCGAGACGGCCGTGGGGGACGGCTCGGCGTTCGGGCTGCAGGTCACCTACCTCCGCCAGGAGGCGCCGCTCGGGCTGGCCCACGGCGTGCTGATCGCCCGCGAGTTCCTGGGCGACGACGACTTCGTCATGTACCTGGGCGACAACTTCGTCGTCGGCGGCATCAACGACCTGGTGGACAGGTTCGCCAGGGAGCGGCCCGCCGCGCAGATCATGCTGACCAGGGTCGGCGATCCCGGCCAGTTCGGGGTCGCCGAGCTGGACGCGAAGGGCCGGGTGGTCGGCCTGGAGGAGAAGCCGGCCCGGCCCAAGAGCGACCTGGCGCTGGTCGGCGTCTACCTGTTCAGCCCGGCGATCCACGCCGCCGTCGCCGAGCTCAAGCCGTCGTGGCGGGGGGAGCTGGAGATCACCGACGCCATCCAGTGGCTGATCGAGGCCGGGCTGCGCGTGGAGTCGTCGGTGATCTCGGGATACTGGAAGGACACCGGCAACGTCACCGACATGCTGGAGGTCAACCGGCTGGTCCTGGAGTCGGTCGAGCCCGGCGTGCGCGGGCGGGTCGACGAGGCCAGCGAGCTGATCGGCCGGGTCGTGGTCGAGCCGGACGCGGTGGTCGAGCGCTCCCGCGTGGTCGGCCCGGCGATCATCGGCCGGGGGGCGCGCGTCCAGGACAGCTACGTCGGGCCGTTCACCTCGGTCGGCGCGTCGTGCGTGGTCACCGGCAGCGAGATCGAATACTCGATCCTGCTGCCCCGGGCGTCCATCGACGGCGTCGGCCGGATCGAGGCGTCACTGATCGGCCACGACGTCGAGGTCACCCGAGCGCCCAACACGCCCAGAGCCCACCGCCTCGTGCTGGGCGATCACAGCAAGGTACAGATCACTACATGACAAGAATTCTGGTGACGGGCGGCGCGGGATTCATCGGCTCCCACTTCGTCCGGGGGCTGCACGACGCGTACGTCACGGTCCTCGACAAGCTCACCTACGCGGGGAACCGGGCCAACCTCGAAGGGGTGCGGCACGAGTTCGTCCACGGCGACATCTGCGACGCCGAGCTGCTGCGCGAGGTCGTCCCCGGCCACGACCTGGTGGTGAACTTCGCCGCCGAGTCGCACGTCGACCGGTCGATCGAGGGCGCCGCCGCCGAGTTCATGCGGACCAACGTGCTCGGCACCCAGACGCTGCTGCAGGCGTGCCTGGACGCGGGCACGCCGAAGGTCGTCCAGGTCTCGACGGACGAGGTCTACGGGTCGATCGACATCGGCTCCTGGGACGAGTCCGCGCCGGTGCGCCCGCGGTCGCCGTACGCGGCCAGCAAGGCGGGCGGCGACCTGATCGCCCGCTCGTACGCCATCACCTACGGCCTGAACGTGTCGATCACCCGCTGCGGCAACAACTACGGCCCCCGGCAGTACCCGGAGAAGCTGATCCCGCTGTTCGTCACGAACCTGCTGCGCGGCCGCCCGGTCCCGCTGTACGGCGACGGCGGGAACGTGCGCGACTGGATCCACGCCGAGGACCACTGCGCCGGCATCCGCCTGGTCGCCGAGAAGGGCGAGCCCGGCGAGATCTACCACATCGCCGGCACCGCCGAGCTGACGAACAAGGAGCTGACCGCCCGCCTGCTCGAAGCCTGCGGCCGCGGCTGGGACTCGGTGCGCCACGTCGAGGACCGCAAGGGCCACGACCGCAGGTACTCCCTGGACGACAGCAAGCTGCGCAAGCTCGGCTACCGCCCGGAGATCCCGTTCGACCAGGGGCTGAAGGACACGATCCGCTGGTACGCCGAGCACCGCGACTGGTGGCCCGCGTGACCGGGCGCCTGCCATGAGGTGGCTCGTCACGGGCGGCGGCGGGATGCTGGCCGCCGACGTCCTGGAACGGGCCGGGCTGACCGGCGAGCCGGTGCTCGCGCTCGGCCGGTCCGAGCTCGACCTGTGCGACCGGCGCGCGGTCCGCGACTTCGTCGCCGCCTACCGGCCGGGCGTGGTGGTCAACTGCGCCGCCTGGACCGCCGTGGACGACGCCGAGACCCACGAGACCGAGGCGCTGGAGATCAACGGGCACGCGGTGGGCTGGCTGGCCGAGAGCTGCGCGCGGGCCGGGGCGCGGCTCGTGCACGTCTCCACCGACTACGTCTTCGACGGCGCCGCGCCGGACCCGTACCCGGAGGACGCGCCGACCGCGCCGGTGAACGCGTACGGCAGGACCAAGCTCGCCGGCGAGCGGGCGGCGCTGGAGCACGGGCACCACGTGGTGCGCAGCGCCTGGCTGTACGGCGCGGCCGGCCCCAACTTCGTCCGGACCATGATCAGGCTGGCGGCCGAGCGCGACACCGTGGACGTGGTCGACGACCAGCACGGCCAGCCGACGTGGACCGCCGACCTGGCCGACTACCTGGTACGGCTGGCGCGCTCCGACCTGCCGCCGGGCGTCTACCACGGCACCAGCTCCGGGGAGACGACATGGTGCGGCCTGGCCAAGGAGATCTTCACGCTGCTCGGCCTGGACCCCGAACGGGTGCGCCCGGTGAGCTCGGCGGGCTTCCCCCGGCCGGCCCGGCGTCCGGCCAACAGCGTTCTCGCGCACACGAAGGGAGAGCCGATCCGGCACTGGCGTCAGGCGCTGCGCGCGGCCTGGCCGGTGCTGACGCGCGGGCGCCGGTGCGGCGCCGCGTAGGCGGCGCGGTGCTGTGGCTCATGGTGTGCGGCCTCGCGGGATGGGCGGGGCTGCGGCTGCTGGGGTGGGAGCCGAAGTTCCTGTGGTCGCAGCTCGTGTCGTTCACGCCGTACGCGGCGGCGCTGTCGGTGGTGCCGCTGGCGTTCGCGCTCTACCTGCGCGCCGGGGCGCTGATCGCCGCTGCACTCGCCGTGACGTGCGCGTTCGCGGTGGCCGTCGTGCCGCGCGCGGTGCCCGAGGGCAACCCGCCGGCCGCCGGGCCGGTGCTGCGGGTGCTGGCGGTCAACCTGCTGCACTCCTCCGTGCTGCCGCCGGTGCTGGTGGAGACGGTCGAGCGCGAGCGGCCCGACGTGCTGCACCTGCTGGAGTTCACCGGCCTGATGCGGGAGCGGGTGGAGGAGCTGGGGCTGACGCGGCTGCTGCCGTACCGGATCGTGCTGCCGGGGGAGGACTCGTCGGGCGCGGCGATCTACTCGCGCTACCCGTTGCGGGCCGCGGACTCGCCGATCGCGGCGCCGCCCTTCGAGGAGAGCCCGCGCCACCTGCCCGCCGTCGTCACGCTGCCGGGCGGGCGGGAGGCCGAGATCGTCGCCGTGCACGCGTGCGCGCCCTCGGAGGGCTGGCGCACGGCCTGCTGGGCGTCGAGCATCCGGGCGCTGCCGCCCGCCGGCGGCCGCCTGCGGATCCTGGCCGGGGACTTCAACTCCACGCTCGACCACGCGGTGCTGCGCGACCTGATCGCCACCGGCTACCGGGACGCCGCCGACGTCACCGGAAAGGGTCTCTCCATGACCTGGCCCTACTACGAGCAGCCGCGGCTGTTCCCGAAGGTGGCCATCGACCACGTGCTGGCCGACCGGCGGATCGCGGTCCGGAGCTTCCAGACCCTGCGGGTGCCGCGGACCGACCACCGGGCCACGCTCACCGAGCTGGTCCTTCCTTGATGTGACGTTTCCGGAGCTGAGACCGATATGTCATGGACACCCAGGGGGACGGATGACGAGGTTGCCGGAGCGGAGGACGGTGTTCGGCACCGTGCTGGACGCCCTCACCATGAACCAGGTGATCGCCCGCTGCGTGGCGGCCGTCGCGGACGGCGGCAGGCTGACCATCGGCGTGGTGAACGCCGCCAAGGTCGTCAACATGCGCGCGGACGCCGCCCTGCGCCAGTCGGTGCTGGACAGCGACCTCGTGCTGGCCGACGGACAGGCGGTGGTCTGGGCGGCGCGGGCGCTCGGGCACCGGATCCCCGAGCGGGTGGCGGGCATCGACCTGTTCACCGAGCTGATGGCCGAGGGCGCCCGGCGCGGCTACCGGGCCTACTTCCTCGGCGCGACCGCCGAGGTGCTGGCCGGGGTGCTGGACGAGGTGCGTGCCCGCTACCCGGGCCTGGCCGTCGCCGGGTCCCGCGACGGCTACTTCGCGCCGGAGGAGTCGGCCGAGGTCGCCGCCGAGATCGCCGCCTCGCGGGCCGACCTGCTGTTCCTGGGCATCACCTCGCCGAAGAAGGAGATCTTCATCCGAGAGTGGGGCGAGCGCACCGGGGCGCGGATCATCCACGGCGTGGGCGGCTCGTTCGACGTGCTGGCCGGACGCACCCGCAGGGCGCCGGTGCGCTGGCAGCGATTAGGGCTGGAATGGCTCTACCGCATGCTCCAGGAGCCGCTGCGGCTCGGGCCGCGCTACGTGCGCACCAACGGCAGTTTCCTGCTCCTGGTGGTCAGGGAGTGGGCCGGTGTCAGACGCAGGATCGAGGAGACGACGTGACGGATCACCGGATCGCTCTGCTGAGCTCCGGCCACCAGGACTTCGTGCGGGGCATGCTGGACCTGTCGGTACGCGGCCTGCCCCCCGGCTACGGCGACGGCGGCTTCGTCTTCACCCGCCGGGGCCGCCGACAGGCCGACGGCACGTGGACGGCGGTGCCCGAGGGGCGCAGCATCCGCTACTCCGCGATCGTCGCGCTCGGCGTGGCCACCCTGGAGGAGGCCCGGCAGCGGGCGGCGCTGGCCGGTGACGACGTCCTCGACCTGGTGGGGAACCTGGTCAAGCGGCTTCCCGAGGTGACCGGCGCCGGCGACGCGGCGCTGATCTGCTGGGCGGCGGCCGAGACCGGGCACGCCGACCTCGACCTGGCCCTGCGCCGCCTGGCCGAGCTGGACGCGGGCGGGCAGATCCACACCGTCGAGGCGGCGTGGGCGCTGGCCGCCCTGGTCGCGGCCGGGGTGCGCGACGGCCGGACGGAACGCGCCCGCGAGCGGCTGCTCGGCGGCCTGGCCGGCAACCGGCTCTACCCGCACGCGCTCGGCCGGGGCCCGCTGGTGCCGCGCTACCGCGCCCACGTGGGGTGCTTCGCCGACCAGGTCTACCCGCTGCAGGCGCTGGCCCGGCTACACGCCGCCACCGGGGACGCCGAGGCGCTGCGGGCCGCCGAGCAGGTGGCCGCGGGCATCTGCCGGGCCCAGGGGCCGGAGGGGGAGTGGTGGTGGCACTACGACGCCCGTACCGGCTCGGTGGTGGAGGGGTATCCGGTCTACAGCGTCCACCAGCTGTCCATGGGGCCGATGGCGCTGCTGGACCTGGCCGACGCGGGCGGCACGGCGTACGTGGCGGAGATCTCCAAGGGGCTCGACTGGATGATCGGGCGGCCCTCGTTCGTGCTCGACGACCTGGCGCTGACCTGGCGGAAGGAGGCCAGGGCCGATCCGCGCAAGCTGGTGCGCGGGCTGCGGGCGATGGCGACGGGCGTGCACAAGGAGATGCGGCTGGGCGTCCTGGACCGGGTCTACCCGCCGGTCGCCGTGGACCGGGAGTGCCGGCCGTACGAGCTGGGGTGGCTGCTGTACGCGTGGCTGGCCAGATGCGGACAAAGCGCGTGACTTAGCCCTGAATCGGTGCGATAGATCGATCCAGGGCTCGGGGGATTTTTCCGTTTCAAGGGGGTTCCCGTGTTACGGCGGCTTCGCCATGCGCTTTTATCCGTCCTGCTGATCACGCCCGGGCTGGCGATCGTCGCGCCGCCGCCCGCGCAGGCACTGCCGGGCAGCTTTCAAAGACAGGTGGTCTTCAGCGGCCTGACCAATCCGACCAACATCGAGTTCGCCTCGGACGGCCGGGTGTTCGTCGCCGAGAAGAGCGGCCTGATCAAGGTCTTCGACTCCCTCGCCGACACCACGCCGGCGATCTACGCCGACCTGCGCACGCAGGTGCACAACTTCTGGGACCGCGGGCTCCTCGGCCTGGCCCTGCACCCGGACTTCCCGGCCGACCCGCGCATCTACGTGCTGTACTCCTACGACGCGGTGCCCGGCGGCAGCGCGCCGCGCTGGGGCGCGGCGGGCGTCAGCGCCGACCCGTGCCCGACCCCGCCCGGCGCGACCGGGGACGGCTGCCTGATCACCGGGCGGCTGTCCGTGCTGGCGCCCTCGGGCGGCTCGGTCGCCGAGACCCCGCTGATCACCGGCTGGTGCCAGCAGCACCCCAGCCACTCCGTCGGCGACCTGGCGTTCGGCCCCGACGGCATGCTCTACGCCAGCGGCGGCGACGGCGCCAGCTTCAACTTCGCCGACTACGGTCAGGACAACCTGACCAGCTCCGACGTCACCCCGGACAACCCCTGCGGCGACCCGCCCTCGCCCGTGGGCACCGCGCTCGCCCCGCCGGCCGCCGAGGGCGGCGCGCTGCGCTCGCAGGACCTGCGCACCGGCGGCGACCCGGCGGGCCTGAACGGCAGCATCATCCGGGTCGACCCGGACACCGGCGCGGCGGCCCCCGGCAACCCGAACGCGGGGAGCAGCGACCCCAACGCGGCCCGGATCATCGCCTACGGCCAGCGCAACCCGTTCCGCATCACCGTACGGCCCGGCACGAACGAGATCTGGGCGGGCGAGGTCGGCTGGAACACCTACGAGGAGATCAACCGGATCACCTCGCCCACCGGCCCGGTCAGCAACTTCGGCTGGCCCTGCTACGAGGGCCCGGCCCGGCAGGGCGGCTACGACAACCTGAACCTGACCCTCTGCGAGAACCTGTACGCGGCGGGCCCGGCGGCGGTGACGCAGCCGTACTTCGCCTGGAACCACGCCTCCAAGCCCGCGCCGAACGACCCGTGCCCGTCGGGCGGGTCGTCCTCCAGCGGCGTCGCGTTCTACGAGGGCGGCTCCTACCCGGCCGCCTACGACGGAGCTCTGTTCTTCTCCGACTTCAGCAGGTCGTGCGTCTGGGTCATGACCAAGGGCGCGAACGGCCTGCCCGACCCGGCGACGGTGACCACGTTCGACTCGGGGATGCCCGCCGTGGAGGTGCAGACCGGCCCCGGCGGCGACCTGTTCGCGGTCGACTACACCAACGGGCAGATCATCCGGTACCTGTACAACAACACCCCGCCGACCGCCGTCATCGGCGCGAGCGCGACCTCGGGCAACGCGCCGCTCACGGTGAACTTCACCTCCGCCGGCTCCGCCGACGCCGACGGCGACCCGCTCACCTTCCGCTGGGACCTGGACGGCGACGGCGACTACGACGACTCCACCTCGGCCACGCCGTCCCGCACCTACGCGCAACCCGGCTCCTACGTGGTGAAGCTGCTGGCCGACGACGGGCGAGGCGGCCAGGGAACCGCGACCGTGACGATCAACGTGAACAACACGGCGCCGACGGCGACGATCAACTCGCCGTCGCCCTCGCTGACGTGGGCCGTCGGCGACACGATCACGTTCTCCGGCACCGGCACCGACGCCCAGGACGGCACGATCCCCGGCTCGCGGATGCAGTGGAAGCTGATCATGCATCACTGCCCCAGCACCTGCCACGAGCACGAGATCACCACCTTCACCGGCACCGGCGGCTCCTTCGCGCCGCCGGACCACGAATACCCGTCGCACCTGGAGCTCCGGCTGACCGTGACCGACGCGCACGGCCTGACCGACACCAAGAGCGTGCTGCTGCAGCCGAAGACGGTGAACCTGACCTTCCAGACCGTGCCCGCCGGGCTGCAGCTCGGCTTCAACAGCGAGCAGACCGTCGCCCCCTTCACCAGGACGGTGATCGTCGGCTCCCACAACTCGGTCTCCGCACCCTCGCCGCAGAGCTCCGGCGGCTCCAGCTACACGCTCGCCTCCTGGTCCGACGGCGGCGCGGCCACCCACAACGTCACGGCGCCGGCCACCGCGGCGACCTACACCGCGACCTACCAGCAGTCCCAGGTGCCGGACGGCCTGGTGGCGGCGTACGGCATGGACGCGGGCGCCGGGACGGCGGTCGCCGACGCCTCGGGCAAGGGCAACAACGGCACGGCCGCGAACACCACGTGGTCCCTGACCGGCAAGTACGGCCAGGCGTTGTCGTTCGACGGCACGTCGAGCTGGGTGACGGTGGCCGACTCCAGCTCTCTGCGTCTGACCGGCGGGATGACGTTGGAGGCGTGGGTGCGTCCGTCGAGTGTGACGGGGTGGCGGACGGTGCTGATGAAGGAGTTCGGGGCTGATCTGGCGTACGCGATCATGGGGAGTGGCGGCAGCGGTCCTGCGGCGTTCGTCTACACGTCGTCGGGGGCGAATGCTCCGGCGGCGGGCAATCTGCCGTTGAACGTCTGGAGTCATGTGGCGGCGACCTATGACGGTTCGACGTTGCGGATGTTCGTCAACGGCACGCAGGTGGCGACGAATCCGACGGTCGGCAACCTGCGTACCGGGACGAGCCCGTTGCGGATCGGCGGGAACAGCGGTTCGGGCGAGTACTTCAGCGGCCTGATCGACGAGGTGCGGGTCTACAACAAGGCGCTGACCGCCGCCCAGATCGCCACCGACATGAACACCCCGGTCGGGCAGCAGGGACCGCCCGACACGCAGCCGCCCACCGCCCCCGGCTCGCTGGCCGCGACCGGCGGTCAGGGCAGCGCCCAGCTCACCTGGACGGCCTCGACCGACAACGTGGCCGTCACCGGGTACACCGTCCACCGGTCGGCGACCGCCGGGTTCACGCCGTCCGGGGCCAACCAGGTGGGCTCGACCGCGAGCACGTCGTTCACGGACTCGGGGGTCGCGGCGGGCACGTACTACTACCGCGTCGTGGCCTTCGACGGCTCCAGCAACACGGGGCCGCCGTCCAACGAGGCGTCCGCGGTGGTCACCCAGCCGCCGACGGTCAGCGGGCTGGTGGCGGCGTACGGCATGAACGCGGGCACCGGGACGGCCGTCGCCGACGCCTCCGGCAACGGCAACAACGGCACCCTCACCGCGGCGACCTGGACGGCCGGCAAGTACGGCCAGGCGTTGTCGTTCGACGGCACGTCGAGCTGGGTGACGGTGGCCGACTCCAGCTCTCTGCGTCTGACCGGCGGGATGACGTTGGAGGCGTGGGTGCGTCCGTCGAGTGTGACGGGGTGGCGGACGGTGCTGATGAAGGAGTTCGGGGCTGATCTGGCGTACGCGATCATGGGGAGTGGCGGCAGCGGTCCTGCGGCGTTCGTCTACACGTCGTCGGGGGCGAATGCTCCGGCGGCGGGCAATCTGCCGTTGAACGTCTGGAGTCATGTGGCGGCGACCTATGACGGTTCGACGTTGCGGATGTTCGTCAACGGCACGCAGGTGGCGACGAATCCGACGGTCGGCAACCTGCGTACCGGGACGAGCCCGTTGCGGATCGGCGGGAACAGCGGCTCGGGCGAGTACTTCAGCGGCCTGATCGACGAGGTGCGGGTCTACAACAAGGCGCTGACCGCCGCCCAGATCACCACCGACATGAACACGCCGGTCAGCTAGCTCCGGCTGCTCTCGTCGCGCAGCCAGGTGGTGTAGTCGCCCGCGCGGATCGCGCGGGCGGCCCGCCGCCTGGCCAGCACGGCCATCGCGGCGAAGACCGCCGCCGCGCCCGCCAGGCGCGGCTCCTTCGCCACGATGGCCGCCAGGTCGCGCGGGCCGGTGCGCTCGCCCGCGCCGGCCGAGGTCCGCTCCAGCTCGGTGACGCTGGTCATGGCCCGGACCCGGCGGCGCAGCAGGTCGCCGACCGTGCGCGGCGGATGGATCACCGCGCGGGCCGTGCCGACGATCACGCGTTCGTCGGGCGTGAAGGCCAGCGAGGCGGTCAGGTCGTCGGCCATCACCGGCGGCAGCGCGCGCAGCCGTTCGTTGCCTGCGGCGTTCACCGCGATCACGCCCCGGGCGAACAGCCCCGCGCGGACGTGCGGCAGCCGGGTCCAGATCGCGTAGTAGGCGCGCACCGGCCACGGGCGGTCGGCCAGCGTCAGGTCCCGCTCCGGCGCGGCGGCGAGCGGCCCGTCCGGCGCGGCCAGCACGGCCGCCAGCGCGCGCGCCGAGGCCGTGCTGAGCTCGATGTCGGCGTCGACGTACAGGCGGGGGTAGCCGCGGGCGGCCGCGTCGCCCATGCGCAGCGCCGCGCTCTTGGAGGGGACGGGCGTCGTCAGCACCCGGACGTCGTACGGCCGGGCCACCTCGGCCGTGCCGTCGGTGCAGCCGTTGGCCACGACCACCACGTCGAACTCGCCGGGCGCCGCCTCGCCGAGCAGGCCGTCCAGCAGCCGGCCGAGCACCTTGGCCTCGTTGTGGGCCGGGATCACGACGCTCACCACGACGGCAGTATCCCCGCGTCGCGGGCCTGCTTGAGCGTGGGGGCGGCGGCGTCCTTCGCCGACAGGACCGGCTCCACGTCGATCGGCCACTCGATGGCGAGATCGGGGTCGAGCGGGTGGATGCCGTGCTCGTGGGCCGGGTCGTACGGGGAGGAGCAGAGGTAGACGACCGTGGCCGACTCGCTGAGGGCCATGAAGCCATGGCCTAATCCCTCCATCAGGAAGATGCCCTGGCGCGAGACGTCGTCCAGCCGCACCGCCTCCCACCGCCCGTACGTCGGCGACCCCACGCGGACGTCCACCACGACGTCGAGGGCCTCGCCCGCCACGCACATGACGTATTTGGCCTGGCCGGGCGGCACGTCGGCGAAGTGGATGCCGCGCAGCACTCCGCGGCTGGAGACCGAGCAGTTGACCTGGGCCAGCTCGATCGAGCGCCCGGTCGCCTCCCGCAGGTCGGCGGCGCGGAAGCTTTCCAGGAAAACGCCCCGGGGATCGCTGAGGATGCGGGGGGTGTAGAGCAATGCTCCATCGATGCTCAGGCGTTTCATGAAGACACTTGTAACACTCATTGCCGCCCACCCGAAGTATGGCTGTGGGTTTCCAAAGGGGGAAATCTTGTCATTTCTGGGTGGGGCCCTTTGTTGATGACATCGTGCCGGTTGTGCGGCTCGACGGACCTGGTCGGCGTGGTGGATCTCGGGGCGACACCGCCCTGTGAGCTCTTCCTCACGGCGGAACAACTGGATCAGCCCGAGCTCACCTATCCCCTTCATCTGCGGGTTTGCACGGGCTGCTGGCTGGCCCAGATCCCGCCGTTGATCACGCCGGAAGAAACTTTCACCGAATACGCCTACTTCGCGTCATTTTCCGCCTCCTGGGTGGAGCACGCGCGGCGGTTCGTCGACACGGCCGTGGAACGGTTGAAGCCGTCGTTCGTGGTCGAGGTGGCCAGCAACGACGGCTACCTCCTGCAGCACGTGGTCGCACGCGGCATCCGGTGCCTCGGCATCGAGCCGTCGGCCAACGTGGGGCAGGCGGCCAAGGACAAGGGCGTGCCGACGCTCACCGCGTTCCTGACCCCGGAGACGGGCGCGTCGGTGCGGGACGGGAACGGTCCCGCCGACCTGGTGGTGGCCAACAACGTCTACGCGCACATCCCCGACGTCATCGGCTTCACCAAGGGGCTGCGCGCCCTGGTGGCCGACGACGGATGGGTCTCGATCGAGGTCCAGCACCTGCTCACGCTCGTGGAGCTGAACCAGTACGACACGATCTACCACGAGCACTTCCAGTACTACACGGTGGCCTCCGCGCAGCGGGCGCTGGCGAGCGGCGGCCTGACCCTGGTCGACGTCGAGCTGCTGCCCACCCACGGCGGGTCGATCCGGCTGTGGGCGCGGCCCTCGGGCAGCCCGTCCGGCCGGGTGCTCGACGTGCTCGCCAGGGAGAAGGCCGCCGGGCTGCACGACCTCTCCGGTTACGCGGGGTTCGCGGAGCGGGTCGCCCGCGTCCGCCGCGACCTGCTCCGATTCCTGATCACCGCCGCCGAGGAGGGCAAGACGGTCGCCGGGTACGGCGCGCCGGGCAAGGGCAACACGCTGCTCAACCACTGTGGCGTCCGGCCGGATCTGCTGGCCTACACGGTGGATCGCAATCCGTACAAACACGGCAGGTTCACGCCGGGCACCAGGATCCCGATCGCTCCGCCGGAGCGCATCGCCCAGGACCGCCCGGACTATGTGCTGGTCCTGCCGTGGAACCTGCGCGAAGAGCTCACCGCTCAGCTCTCCTATGTGCACGAATGGGGAGGCCGGCTGGTCTTCCCGATCCCACACCTGGAGGTCGTGTGAAGGTTGTCCTGTTCTGCGGAGGATTCGGCACCCGGATGCGGACCGGTGTGCCGGGCGAGGTGCCCAAACCGATGGCGCTCGTCGGTCCGCGACCGCTGCTCTGGCACGTGATGCGCTACTACGCCCACTTCGGACACAAGGAGTTCATCCTGTGCCTGGGGTACGGCGCCCACCACATCAAGGACTTCTTCCTCGGCTACCAGGAGGCCACGTCCAACGACTTCGTGCTGCGCGGCGGCAAGGTCGAGCTGCTGTCGAGCGACATCTCCGACTGGTCCATCTCGTTCGTGCAGACCGGGACGGACTCCCCGATCGGGGAGCGGTTACGCCGGGTCCGCCGCCATCTGGGCGACGACGAGGTGTTCCTCGCCAACTACGCCGACGTGCTCACCGACGCGCCGCTGCCCGAGATCATCGACCGGTTCGCCGAGTCCGGCGCGGCCGCCTCGATGATGGTGGTGCCGCCGTCCCAGACCTTCCACTGCGTGGACGTCGGCGAGAACGGACTGGTCGGCGGCATCTCGCCGGTCAGCGAGATGCCGGTGTGGGTCAACGGCGGCTACTTCGTGCTGACCCAGGAGATCTTCGAGCACATCCCGGAGAACGGCGACCTGGTCGCCGACGGCTGCGCCGAGCTGGCCAAGCGCGGACGCCTGCTGGCCTACCCCCATCGCGGCTACTGGCGGCCCACCGACACCGTCAACCAGCGCATGGAGCTGGACGAGGCGTACTCGCGCGGCGTGCGCCCGTGGGCTCTGTGGGAACGGTCCCGGTGATCGGACTGCGTCCCGGGGGCGTGACCTCCGTCGTGGCGCTCGCCGCGCACTGCGACGACCTGGCGATCGGAGCCGGCGGCAGCCTGCTGACGATCTGCGCCGCCCGTCCCGGCCTGCGCGTGGACGCGCTGGTGCTGTCCGGCGGCGGGACCGAGCGGGAGGAGGAGGAACGCGCCGCGCTGGCCGACTTCTGCCCCGGCGCGGACCTGCGGGCGAGCGTGCTCAAGCTGCCCGACGGCTACCTGCCGGCCCGCTGGGAGGAGGCCAAGGCCGCGGTCGAGGAGCTGCGGGCCCGCACCGAGCCCGATCTGATCCTGGCGCCCTGGCGCGGCGACGCCCACCAGGACCACCGGGGGCTGGCCGAGCTGGTGCCCACCGCCTTCCGCGACCACCTGACGCTCGGCTACGAGATCGTCAAGTGGGACGGCGACCTGGCCGTCCCCGCCGTCTACCAGCCGCTCACCCCGGAGGTGGCCGGGCGCAAGGCGGACCTGCTCCAGCGCCACTACGCCTCCCAGCGGCACCGCCCGTGGTACGACCGCGAGGCGTTCCTGGGCCTGGCCCGCATCCGGGGCATCGAATGCCACGCGCGGTACGCCGAGGCGTTCCACGTGTCCAAGCTGACCGTCGATCTGGAGAACTGATGCGGGTACTGCTCACCGGCCACCAGGGCTACCTGGGCAGCGTGATGGCCCCCGTCCTGGCCGAGGCCGGGCACCAGGTCGTCGGCCTGGACTCCGGCCTGTTCGCCGACTGCGTGCTCGGGCCAGAGCCCGAGCCGGTCGAGGCGCACGCCGTGGACCTGCGCGACGCCGGGCCCGAGCACGTCGCCGGGGTCGACGCGGTGATCCACCTGGCCGCCCTGTCCAACGACCCGCTCGGCGCGCTCGCGCCCGACCTGACCTACGACATCAACCACCACGCCTCCGTACGGCTGGCCAGGCTGGCCAGGGACGCGGGCGTGCGACGCTTCCTGTACGCCTCCACCTGCTCGGTCTACGGCGCCTCCGGCGGCGCGGACCTGCTGGACGAGGAGGCCCCGCTGCGCCCGGTCACGCCGTACGCCGAGTCGAAGGTGCGGGTCGAGGACGACCTGACCGCGCTGGCCGACGACGACTTCACCCCGGTGTTCCTGCGCAACGCCACCGCCTTCGGGTTCTCGCCGCGGCTGCGCGCCGACATCGTGCTGAACAACCTGGTGGGCCACGCGCACCTGACCGGCGAGGTCCGGGTGTTGTCCGACGGCACCCCGTGGCGTCCGCTGGTGCACGCCAGGGACATCGCCGACGCGTTCGCCGCCGCCCTGACCGCGCCGCGCGAAGCCGTGCACGCCACGGCCTTCAACGTGGGCACCGAGGTCAACAACGTGACCGTGGCCGAGATCGCGGCCGAGGTGGTCGCGGCCGTCCCCGGCTCGACGCTGACGATCACCGGCGAGACGGGCGCCGACCCGCGCTCCTACCGCGTCGACTTCTCCCGGATCAGGTCCGCCCTGGGTTACGAGGCCCGCTGGACGGTCAAGGCGGGCGCCGTCGAGCTCATCGACGCCTACCGCGAGCACGGGCTGACCAGGCACGACTTCGACCGCCGCTTCACCAGGCTGGCCCGGCTCGCCGACCGGCGCGAGGCCGGCACCGTCGACGCCACCCTGCGGCCATGACCGGCCCGGAGATGCACGACCTGGTACGGCGGCTCTACCCGCTGTGCCGCAGCATCACCGGCGACGGACTGCGCCGCACCCTGGAGATCATCAGCGGGTCGGCCCCGCTGGAGATCACCGAGGTGCCGACGGGCACGCAGGTGCTCGACTGGACGATCCCCCGCGAGTGGAACATCCGCGACGCCTACGTCAAGGACGCCGCCGGGAACCGGGTCGTCGACTTCCGGAAGAGCAACCTGCACGTCGTCGGCTACAGCGCGCCGGTCGAGGCCACCATGCCGCTGGCGGAGCTGCGCGGGCGCCTGCACACGCTGCCCGGCCAGCCGGACCTGGTGCCGTACCGGACCAGCTACTACGCCGAGACCTGGGGCTTCTGCCTGAGCCAGAACACCCTGGACGGGCTGGCGGACGGGCCGTACGAGGTCAGGATCGACTCCACGCTCGCCGACGGCCACCTGACCTACGGCGAGCACGTGATCCGGGGCCGCAGCTCGGAGGAGGTGCTGATCTCCTGCCACGTGTGCCATCCCTCGCTGGCCAACGACAACCTGGCCGGGGTGGCGGTGGCGGTGTCGCTGGCGGCGCTGGTCAGGGAGCTGGCCGAGCCCTGGTACACCTACCGGTTCGTGTTCGCCCCCGGCACCATCGGCGCGATCACCTGGCTGGCGCTCAACCGCGAGCGCGTGGACCGGATCAGGCACGGCCTCACCCTGGCCTGCGCCGGGGACGCCGGGACGGTCACCTACAAGCGCAGCAGGCGCGGCGACGCCGAGATCGACCAGGTCTTCGCGCACGTGCTCAAGGACCGGCCGCACACCCTCCTGGACTTCTCGCCCTACGGCTACGACGAGCGGCAGTACTGCTCGCCGGGGTTCGACCTGCCCGTGGGCTCGCTGACCAGGACGCCCTACGGGAGTTACCCGGAGTACCACACCTCGGCCGACGATCCGGACTTCGTGCGGCCCGAGGCCATGGAGGACACCCTGGAGACGCTGTGGGGCGCCGTACGGGTCCTGGAGGGCAACCGCCGCTACCAGAACCTCAGCCCGTACGGCGAGCCCCAGCTCGGGGCGCGCGGCCTGTACGGCTCGCTGGGCGGCCGCAGTGACACGAAACAGGCCCAGATGGCGATGTTGTGGGTGCTCAACCTTTCCGACGGGCGGCACAGCCTGCTCGACATCGCGGAACGGTCGAACCTGCCGTTCCAGGCATTGGCGGACGCGGCGAACGCCCTGCAGAACGCGGGCCTGCTGAAGGAGTGGGTGGATTGAGCCTGGCGCTGAAAGTCGGCGACGTGGTCGAGGTTCTCAGTGCTGAAGAGATCCTGGCGACCCTCGATGAGCGCGGAGAGCTGGACAGCCTTCCGTTCATGCCGGAGATGCTGCGGTTCTGCGGGCAACGGCTCACCGTCCACAAGGTGGCCAACAAGCTCTGCGACACGATGACCAGGACCGGGATGCGGAAGATGGTGGACGCCGTCCACCTGACCGGCTCCCGCTGCGACGGCACGGCCCACGGCGGCTGCCAGACGGCCTGCCTGCTCTACTGGAAGACGTCCTGGCTGCGGAAGGTCGACGGGCCGCCGACGGCCGAGGGGCAGGTCCGTCCCGAGCGGCCGCTGCTGCCGCTGCTGGAGGTCAACACCCGCAAGGAGCCCGCGCCGGACGGCGAGGAACGGTTCCGCTGCCAGGCGACCGAGCTGCTGCGGGCCGCCCCCGAGCTGCTCCCGTTCCGCGACCTGGGCCAGTACGTCACGGACGTCCGGGTGGGCAACGCCGGGATCGCCTCGACCGTCCGGACGCTGTTCTTCGGCCTGTTCAACCGCTACCAGCGGCTGTCCAGGAAGTTCCCCCGGGCGCTGCGCTTCAGGGGCGGCCTGGACTGGGGGTTCGTGCAGCCCGGCCCGCACACCGGCCCGGCCCCGACCGGGACGACCGACCTCCAGCCGGGCGAGCTGGTCCGCGTCAAGTCCAAGGACGAGATCGTCGCCACGCTCACCACCAAGGGGTTCAACCGGGGGCTGGGCTTCGAGGAGGACATGGCCCGGTCGTGCGGCAAGGTCGCCCGGGTCACCGCGCGGGTCGAGCGCTGCATCGACGAGAAGACCGGAAAGCTGCTTGAGATGAAAAATCCGTGCATCGCCTTGGACGGAATCATCTGCGACGGTGTGTACAAGTCCAACTGCCCCCGCGCGTTCATCCCGTTCTGGCGGGAGATCTGGCTGGAGCGGGTCAACGAGCAAAAGTAGGGCACAGCATGGTTGATCAGGCGAGCCCGGACATCAGTGACATTGGGCGCAAAGCGGGTCGAGGGGCGGTGTGGAGCCTGCTCGGCACGCTGGTCACCCGTGCGGGCTCGTTCATCCTCGGGCTGATCCTGGCCCGGCTCCTCGCACCCGCGGACTTCGGCACGTACGCCGTCGCGCTCGCGGCCACCCAGTTCGTCATGGTGGTCAAGGACGTCGGCGTCATGTCGGCCGTCGTGCAGTGGCGCGGCCGGCTGGAGGACATCGCGCCCACGGCCACGACGCTCACGATGATCTCCGCGCTCGGCCTGTACGGGATCTTCTGGGTCGGGGCGCCGTACTTCTCGGCGCTGGCCGGCAGCGCGGAGGCCACCTCCGTGGTGCGCATTCTCACCGCGGTCATCCTGGTCGAGGCGGTCACGGCGGTGCGCAGCGCGGCCCTGCTGCGCTGGTTCCGCACCGGCAAGAACGCCAAGGCGGTGCTCGCGGGCTTCCTGGTCAACGCGCCGGTGGCCATCGTGCTCGCGGTCAACGGCGCCGGCGCCTACAGCTTCGCCTGGGGGCAGCTCGCCGGGGCCGTGGTCACCGGCGTCTTCATGCTGATCTACGCCCGGCTGCCCTACCGGTTCGGCTTCGACCGGCAGATCGCGGGCCGGCTGCTGAGGTTCGGGATCCCCTCCGCGGCCGGGATCGCCCTGGAGGTCCTGCTGCTCAACGTGGGCTACATCATCGTCGGCAACATCATGGGCGATGCGTGGCTGGGCTTCTACCTGATGGCGTTCAACGTGTCGAGCTGGGTGCCGGGCATCATCGGCAGCGCCATCCGCATGGTGTCGATCGCCGGCTTCTCCCGGCTGGCCGAGCGCGACGAGGAGTCGTTGTCGATCGGCGTCCAGCGCAGCGTGCCGCTGCTCGTCGCCATGGTGCTGCCGCTGGCGGTGTTCATGGCGGTGCTGGCGCACTCGATGATCATCTTCATCTACGGCCCGGAGTGGGAGCAGTCCGCCGGGGTGCTGCGCTTCCTGGCGGTCCTGATGGTGGTGCGCATGCTCACCGCCTTCGCGCTCGACATCCTGAACGGCCAGGGCGCCACCCGCTCGACCGTCTGGATGAACCTCGGCCACGCCGCGGCGATGATCCCGGCGGTCATCGCCGGCACGCACCTCGACGGCATCCGCGGCGCCGCGATCGGCCAGGCCGCCGCCGCCGTGCTGGTCGCGCTGCCGCTCGCGATGATCGCCGTGCAGCGGGCCGGGGTCCGGCTCGGGCCGGTGCTGCCGGGTCTCGTACGGCCGGCGGTCGGGGCGGTGGTCTGCGCCGCCGTCATGCTCGGCCTGGCGAGCCTGACCCACGGCAGCCCGTTCGTCCAGCTCGCCCTGGCCGGCGGCGGCGGGCTGCTGGCGTACGTGCTGGTCGTGGTGACCCGCGACCAGTTCCACCTAGTGAGCGCCCGTCTGGTGCGGCTGCTGCCCGCCCGCGCGCGCTGACCCCGAGGAGAGACGATGCTGGTGTCCATCGGAATCCCGGTCCGCAACGGCGCGGACCGGCTGGAGACGGCCGTGCGCTCCGCGCTCGCCCAGGATCACGCCGAGCTGGAGGTCGTGATCTCGGACAACGCCTCCACCGACGGCACGCAGGAGCTCTGCCGCGAGCTGGCCCGCCAGGACGGCCGCATCGCCTACCACCGCCAGCCCCACGACCTGCACGTCGTCGGGAACTTCGTGGAGGTGCTGCGCCGCGCGCGCGGCGAGTTCTTCCGCTGGATGGGCGACGACGACCTGCTCGAACCCGACTACGTCTCGCGCACGCTGGAGCCGTTCCTGGCCGACGAGCGGCTCATCCTGGTCACCTCCGACGTCCGGTACACCGGCGCGGACGGGACCGTCCACGAGCCGCGCTACCGCGGCACCCGGATGCTCTCCGACGACCCGGTCGACCGCCTCGACGAGCTGTGGGACGTGGTCACCACCCAGCACCACGGCCTCGACCCCCTCTACGGGCTGATGCGGCGCGAGCGGGTGGCCGCCGTGCCCAGACCGCTGATGATCCGCGAGGACGAGGTCTACGCCACCATGCTCGCGCTGACCGCGCCCTGGGGGCACGTCCCGCGGGTGCTGGCCCATCGCAACCTGCGCGAACGCCGCCTGTCCGGGATCGCCGCGGCGCTCGGCGTGCCCGCCTGGACCGCTCATTTCGCCACCACGCTGCAGTTCCGGGCCATGCACCGGGCCCTCGGCGGCACGGAACTGTCGGCGGAGCAACGCGCCCGCGCGCGGGCCGTGCTGCTGCGCACGTACTGGCGGCGCCAGCAGCAGATGCTGACGCACCGCAGCCGCAAGATCGCCGGGTTGGCCGCCCGACTCGTCTCCTCGAAAGGGTGAAACTCTCGTGCTGATTCGCATCGTGCGGCTGCTCATGCAGCCGGGCCGCATCCTGCTGGCCGTCATGCGGCGCCTGCCGTTCGGCTCCCACGAGCTGCGCTGCGCGCTCGACCTCTATCCGCGCCCGCACTACGCGTACGGCGTCCAGCAGGCGGCCGAGCTGGCCAGGCGGCTCGGCGTCGGCCGGATCAGCGTGGTCGAGTTCGGCGTCGCCGGCGGCGCGGGCATGGTCGAGCTCAACCGCATGGCGGCGCTGGCGACGGCCGCGACCGGCGTCAAGATCGACGTGTACGGCTTCGACACCGGCGCCGGCCTGCCCAAGCCCACCGACTACCGCGACCTGCCCTACATCTGGCGCGAGGGCGACTTCGTCATGGACGTCGAGGCCCTGCGCGCCCGCCTGGGAGCGGCGCAGCTGATCCTGGGCAACATCGAGGACACCGTCGGGGAGTTCCTGGACGGCGAGCGCCCCGCGCCCATCGGCTTCGTCTCCATCGACGTGGACTTCTACTCCTCGACGGCGGCGGCGCTGCGGCTGTTCGCCGGCGACCACCGCTACTTCCTGCCCCGCGTGTTCGTCTACCTGGACGACACCGTCGGCGACGACGACCAGGTCATCCACAACGACTACGTCGGCGAGCTGAGCGCGATCCGGGAGTTCAACGAGGACAACAAGGCGATGAAGCTGGCCCCGATCCACGGCCTGCGGCACAAGCGCCCGGTCCCGGCCCCCTGGAACGACAACATCCAGGCGCTGCACCGGTTCGACCACCCCGACTACTCGACTTATGTCGCCCGTCCGGACACCGAGACACAATTGCCGCTGTAAGTCCCTGTAACGAAGAAGCGGGCACCGGCGAGAGAAAGGAAAAGAACGACGCGAGGGGGTAAATCTCGCTATGTCCGTTATATTAACCAATAGCCGAATTCGGGATGATGTTCGGCGCCAAATGATCTTCAAAGGGGACGTGTTCCTCTACTCCGCCACCCCCGCCTCGACCAAGCTGATCGAGTTCGCCCGCGAGCTGATCGAGGAGGCGTTCGGAGCACGCGACCCGCAGACCGCCCAGTACGAGATGCCGGTGGAGGACTTCGCCGCGCTGCTCGCCGAGCTCAAGCCCCGCTTCATCCATCATCCCACCAGCAAGAAGCTGATCGGCGCCCTGCTGGCGGAGCTCGGCATGGCGCTGGACCAGACCTACTTCGACGTGCCGCGGCTGCGCACCTCGACCGCCGACCACTACCTCGACTCGGGCATCTCCTACGCCTACCACGCGCACAGGGACTGCTGGTACTCCGCGCCGTTCTGCCAGGTCAACTGGTGGATGCCCATCTACGAGGTGGTCCCGGAGAACGTCTTCGCCCTGCACCCGCAGTACTTCGACCGTCCCGTGCGCAACGGCAGCGGGCGCTACGACTACGCGGAATGGACCGCGGTGAGCCGGCCCACCGCCGCGCAGCACGTCCACAGCGACACCAGGGAGCAGCCCAAGCCGGAGGAGGCGCTCGACCTCGACCCCGAGCTGCGGCTCGTCCCCGAGCCGGGCGGCATGATGCTGTTCTCCGGCGCGCACCTGCACTCCACCGTCGCCAACACCTCCGGCAGGACCCGCTTCAGCATCGACTTCCGCACCGTCCACATCGACGACGTCCGCTCGCGCGCCGCCGCCCCCAACGTGGACGCCGCCTGCCGCGGCACCACCCTGCGCGACTTCCACCGGGCCGACGACCTGTCGCGCATCCCCGAGGAACTCGCGGCGGCCTACGAGGCCGAGGCGCTGGCGAAGATCACCTGATCCGGGTCACCTGAACCGCGCCCGCGCGGCCTCGCGCAGGCTCCGCCAGCCTCTGTGCCGCTGGAAGGGCAGCTCGAAGACGGACGCGAACAACCACGCCACTCCCACGCTCGCCGGCACGGCCAGGGCGAGCGTGAGGAGGAAGGCGGGCATCCCCGGCGGCACGCGCGGGGCGACGACCAGCCGGTTGACCATGACGACCAGCGGCGCGTGGATCAGGTAGAGGCTGTAGGAGAACGAGCCGAGCCGCCGTACCGGACGGGTGTCCAGCAGCCGGACGAGCCAGGACGGCCGGCCCGTCGCCACGCCGGCCAGCAGCAGGCCGGCGGCGGGCCCGACCGCGAGGTCCACCCAGAAGAAGTGCCCGACCACCCACTCGGGACCGGCCACCACGACCAGCGCGAGCACCGGCAGCGCGGCCGCCGCGGCCAGCCAGTGCCAGGGCGGCCCCCCGGAACGTTCCGAGGCCCGCACCACCCCGGCGCACACCGCGCCCACGGCGAACAGCGCGGCGAACTGCGGGGTCAGCCGCATCAGCAGCTCCACGGCCGGCACGTACGGCGCCAGCGCCCCCACGGCCACCACGACCAGCGTCACCGCGCCCAGCATCACCGCCGCGCCCCACCGGCGCAGC
Source organism: Nonomuraea sp. NPDC049684 (assembly GCF_044465345.1). Classification (NCBI taxonomy): domain Bacteria; kingdom Bacillati; phylum Actinomycetota; class Actinomycetes; order Streptosporangiales; family Streptosporangiaceae; genus Nonomuraea; species Nonomuraea sp. NPDC049684. The sequence goes on from NZ_JBITLO010000005.1 coordinate 307,087, forward strand.
ACCAGGATCATCAGCGGGAACACCAGGTAGAGCTGCGCCTCGACGGCGATCGACCACATGGCGCCGTTGGGGCTGGGGGAGCCGAAGACGTCCTGGAGCAGCAGGCCGTAGATGAGCACCGACTGCCCGGTGGGGACCTGCTGCCCCGGCTGCGGGATGACAGTCCACGCGATCACCAGGCTGAACGCCAGCGCCGCCCAGTACGGCGGCAGGATGCGCCAGGCCCGCCGGTTGAAGAACGCCGGGATGCCGCCGAGCCGCCAGCCGGACCGGGCGGGCGAGACCGCGAGCGAGAACCCGGACAGCACGATGAACACCACGACCGCGAAGTGCCCGTAGAGCAGCCACCCCGTCCACCAGGGCGCGTCGTTGACCGGGAACCCGGGGAACGACAGCAGCCAGCAGTGGTGCAGGACCACGAACAGCGCGGCCAGCCCCCGTAACCCGTCGAGCCCGGCGAGCCTGCTCCGCGTCGCCGGACGCTCAGTTGTCAGCCCCACCGAAAGCCCCCGTCGCCGTAGTCGTAGGTCTATCGCGGCGATCACGTCCGATGTAACCGATCTGGGGGGATGTAACGTCTGCCAGCGATTGGGCGATGGTCCGCTATAGGGCAAGTTCGCTGATGCGGGGGAACGTACCAAAATGGAGTTCTGGAAGGCGATCCTTGGTCTTCTCCGACGAATTCTGATAGGCCCGCCGCTGATCCTCCTGTCGATCCTGGTGGGCGGTGTCGTGTACCTCGTCCTCCCGGCCCACTACACGACCGACGTCTCCCTCGTCCTCGCCACCCCGGTGAACGGCGGCACAGTCAACAGCGACAAGACCAAGCAAGGGCTGACCAACCCCTTCCTGTCCTTCAACGACGCGCTCAAGACCGGGGCCAGCATCGTCATCCTCGCGATGAACACCCAGGACGTCTGGACCGAGCTCGGCGCCCCCAAGGACGGCCCGACCGAGATCACCATCGACGACGGGCGCACCAACCCCAACGTCCTGGACATCAACGGGCCCTACATCTACATCAGGGTGGACAGCGAGTCCCCCCGGCAGGCCACGACCGTGCTCATGGCGGCCCGCGAGCGCGTGGCGACCGAGCTGTACAAATGGCAGAAGACGCTCGGCGCGCCGCCGAACACCTTCATCACCTCCACCGACATCGTGCCGCCGTCCAAGCCCGAGGCCGACCACAGCGTGAACTGGCAGGGGGCGATCGGCGGCGCGCTGCTCACCCTGTTCCTGGGCCTCGGCATCGCCTACGGCGTGGTGGTCCGGCGCGAGCCCCGGCAGCGCCGGCAGCCCGAACCCGCCGCCCCGCCCGCGCCCCCGATCGCCGCCCCCGTTCCGGTTCCCGTCCCGGTTGCGGCGCCCGAGCCGGTCGAGGCCCAGGCGGGCGAGCCCGCCGAGCTCCCGGTCCTCGACGAGGACAGCTCGGCCACCATGGAGTTCCCCGCCTACCGGGCCGGCCCGCTGTCGCCCGTTCCGGGGCCGAGGAAGGCGAACCAGGACGACGGCGAGGAGTGAGGGCCCGCCATGGACTTCTGGGCGACGGCGAAGATCCTGTTCAAGCGCTGGTACGTGACGGTCCCCGCGTTCCTGCTCACGGTCGTCACGGCCCTCGGCGTCTTCGCCGTCGCGCCCAAGACCTTCATCTCCACCTCGGCGCTCGTGCTGACCCTGCCGGTGACCGGCGGCAGCGTGCCGAGCGACCCCAAGTTCCCCAACCCGCGCACCAACCCCCTGGTCTCCTTCGACCAGGGGCTCAGCATGACCTCCTCGATCCTCATCCAGGCGCTCAACACGCCCCGGACGGCCGCCGAGCTCGGCGCGCCCATCGGCGGCGACGTCACCCTCAAGATCACCAGCGGCGGCACCAACCCCGAGCTGATGCCCGCGACGCCGTTCATCGTGATCATCTGTGAGGCGCCGACCGCCGAGCTGGCCCACGGCATCGTCGTGAAGGTCACCGCCCTGGCCCAGAAGGAGCTCCGGGCCCGCCAGCAGCAGGTCAAGGCGCCGCCCAGCACGTACGTGACCGCCACCGTCGTGGTGCCGCCGACCGCGCCCGACGAGAAGAAGGGCAGCCGCATGCGCAGCGCCGTCATCACCGGCGCGCTGGCGTTCTTCATGAGCCTGTTCGCCGCCTTCGCCGTCGAGAGCCTCGCCCGGCACCGCCGGGCGCGCCGCCGGTCCGGGAGCGGTCCCGTGCGGTTCGAGCCCGCGCTCGCCAACGGCGCCAGGACGCCGGCGGGACACGAAGGATGACCGCGACCGTCCTGCCGCGGCGCGCCGACGGCGCCACCCTGGCCTGCCTGTTCGTGCTGTTCCTGCTGATCCTGCCGGCCCGCCTGGCGGTCGCCGGGCTGCCGCTCTCGCTCACCCCCGCCGAGATCATGGCCCTGTTCATGGGCGTGGTGTGGGTGTGCGCCCAGATGGTCGGCACGACCGGCGTCGCCAAGGGCGGCAACCCCGTCCGCACCTCGATCTTCGTCTACGGCATGCTCCTGCTGGCCGTCTACGGCTACACGACCTACCGCTACCTGCCCTCCGACGAGCTCAACCTCGCCGACCACACGCTGGTGCTCTACCTGGGGTACGCGAGCCTGCTGCTGGTCATGTGCGACGGGATCGGCAGCCGCGAGCGCCTCGACTTCGTGCTCAAGGCGGTCGTCATCGGCGGCACGTTCGCCGCGATCGTCGCGTTGCTGCAGTTCCGGCTGGACTTCGACCTGACCGAGTACATGCGCGTCCCCGGCCTGCGCCACTCCTCGGTCGAGGAGGTGCCGACCGTGATCTCCCGGTCCGACCTGCGCAGGGTCGCCGGCACGCTCGGCCACCCGATCGAGTTCGGCGCGCTGTCGGCGATGCTGCTGCCGCTGGCCGCCCACCTCGGCTTCCAGGCGCGCAGCCGGGGCCAGGCCGCGGGCCGCTGGTGGGTCTGCGCGGCCGTCATCGCGGCCGGCCTGATGTTCTCGGTCTCCAGGACGGCCGTGCTCGGCCTGGCCGGGGCCGGGCTGATCCTGCTGCTTGGCTGGTCCAACCGGCGGCGGATCGTCACCATCGGCGCGTTCGTGGTGTTCCTGGGCTTCATGAAGGTCCTGGCGCCGGGCCTGATCGGCACGTTCTACAACCTGTTCGCCGGCGCGGGCGAGGACAGCAGCGTCATCTACCGCACCCACGACTACCCCTTCGCGATGCGGGAGTTCGCCAAGAGCCCGGTCTTCGGCCGCGGCCTGGGCACCTGGTACCCCTTCAAGCACCAGGTGTTCGACAACCAGTACCTGCTGTCCCTGGTGGAGACCGGGGTGGTCGGCGTGCTCGGGTTCGTCGGCGTGATCGTGTGCGGGATCGTCGTCGCCCTGCGGGTGCGCCGGATGAGCACCGACCCGAACGTGCGCAACCTCGGCCTGACCATCGCCGCCTGCCTGGTGATCCCGCTGCTCGGCGCGGCCACCTTCGACCTGCTGTCCTTCCCCGGCATCACCAGCGTGCTGTTCCTGCTCGTCGGCGCGGCCGGGGCGCTGATGCGGTTCGAACGCCGCGATCAGGCGGCCAGGACGGCCCTGAGCTCCTTCCACGAGCCCGCCGACCTGTCGCGCTCGCTGATCGCGGTCACCGGCAACGGCCACGGCAGCGCGAGGTCGGGGTCGTCGTAGCGGACCGCCAGGTCCTCGGCCGGGTCGTGCTCCCTGTCGATGCGGTAGCAGACGTCGGCCTGCTCGGTCAGCGCCTGGTAGCCGTGCAGGACGCCCGGCGGCACGTACAGGTTGGCGAAGGTCACGTCGTCGAGCCGGACGGCGACGTGCGAGCCGAACGTCGGCGACCCCGGCCGCGCGTCCACCAGGACGTCCAGCACCGCGCCCCGGGCGGCGCGCACCAGCTTGGCCTCGCCGCGCCCCGACCGGCCGTGCATGCCCCTGACCGTGCCGAGCCGCGAGCGCGACTGGCTGTCCTGGACGAACGCCGTGTGGTCCAGCCCGTGCTCGGCCGCGATCACGGCGTCGAAGGTCCTGGTGAACAGGCCGCGGTCGTCGTGGCTCGGCGTCGGCACGAACAGCAGCGCGCCTTCGAGCCCCAGTCGCTCGACTCTCATCGTGTTCCTCTCCTGTGGAAGGGCCGGCGTCCCGCGGACGGGCCCGCGGCTGCGGTGGAAGGGCCCGCGGCTCAGCCCGGCAGGGCCCGCAACCGGCGGGACGGCCTGAGCAGCGCCACGACCGAGGCCCTGGCCGTACGCCGTCCGGCCGCCGCCCGCATCGCCTCGCCGAGCAGCACCGCCAGGTAGAAGCCCGCGGTCGCGACCCGGCCCCGCCGCCGCCGGAACAGCCGGACGCGGTTGACGGTGAGCAGCGCGGCCAGCATCGGGCTGGTCTTGGCCTCGCCGCCGATGTGCTCGACCACCGCGGCCGGCTCGTACCAGAGGGTCCAGCCGGCGTCCGCGGCGCGCAGGGCGTACTCGGTCTCCTCGCTGTAGAGCAGGAAGGACTCGTCCCAGGGGCCGAGCCGGGCCAGCGCCGTGGCCGAGACGAGCATGGCGGCGCCGGTGGCCCAGTCGGCCGGCCCAGGACGCTCGTAGCGGGCCGGGTCGACGACCATCTCGCCCAGCGTGCCGATCCGGCCCGCCAATCGGCCGCCGACCAGCGACTCGGCCAGCGCGCGGCGTACCGCGGGCGTGCGGCGCAGCGAGTGGTGGAGCACCCCCTCGGTGCTGACCAGCCGGGGGACCGCGATGCCGGTGCCGGGCCGGTCGAGTGCCGCGGCCAGCACGGCCAGCGCGCCGGGGCGCAGGCGGCAGTCCGGGTTCAGGACGAGCACCGCGTCGAGGCCGTCCAGGTCGAGCGAGGCGACCCCGGCGTTGATCGCCGCGGCGTACCCGGCGTTCCGGCCCACCTGGAGGGGCCGTACGGGCAGGCCGGCGGCCTGTTCGGCGATGGCGAGCGAGTCGTCCTTGGAGGCGTTGTCGGCCACGACGACGTCGGTGAGCCGGACCCCCTTCGCGCCCTCGGGCAGGGAGGCCAGGCAACCGCCGAGGACCGGCGCGCTGTTGTAGGTCACGATCACGATCGCGACTCGGGGAGAGCCGGGCGTCACATGTCGCCATCGGCGGCCGGGAATGGATCGTTACAGGTAACAGAAGGCACTGCTGAGGCGATGAGGAGGTAGGGGCCGGGTGTCGTAGGAGACGGAGACACATTCCATGCAGGATCTGCAGGCTTTCACCTTCCACCGGGACGAGCTGTTCCCGCTGGCGGACAAGTACTCCGAGCAGTTCCGTACCGCCTCGCCGTTCCGTCACGTCGTCATCGACGACTTCCTGCCGCCCGAGGTGCTGGAGCCCGTCCTGGACGAGTTCCCCGAGCCGCGCGACGCCACCTGGCAGCGGTTCGACAGCGCGCGCGAGGTGAAGCTGGCCCTGGCCGACACCGAGCGCATGGGGCCGGCCACCCGGCGCCTGCTGGCCGAGTTCAACAGCGGTGTGTTCGTCGAGTTCCTGGAGCGGCTGACCGGCATCACGCAGCTGGTCTCCGACCCGCACTTCGAGGGCGGCGGCCTGCACCAGATCCGGCCCGGCGGCTTCCTGAAGGTGCACGCCGACTTCAACCGCAGCCGCCGGCTCAACCTCGACCGCCGGCTCAACGGCCTGCTCTACCTCAACAAGGACTGGCAGGAGAGCTACGGCGGCCACCTGCAGCTGTGGAACAAGGACATGACCGAGTGCGAGGGCAAGATCCTCCCGGTCTTCAACCGGTTCGTGCTGTTCGCCACGACCGACGACGCCAACCACGGCCACCCCGACCCGCTCACCTGCCCGGACGACCGGGCCCGCCGCTCGATGGCGCTCTACTACTACTCCAACGGCAGACCCGAGGACGAGGTCACCGACGACCACACCACGCTGTTCAAGCAGCGGCCGGGCGAGGCGTGGAAGAGCAACCTGCGCCAGGTCGCCAAGCGCTGGACGCCGCCCGCGCTGGCCGACCTCGTCGGCGGCCGGAGGACCAAGGGCGAGTGAGGCCGTACGTCCGAGGGGGCTGGTGCCTCGTCGCGGTCCTGGTCGTGCTGCTGGGCGGCTGCACCGGGTCCCCGGGCGGGCCCGAGGTCACCCGGTCGCCCGCCGTGGGCACGTCCAGGCCGGGCACGCCGTCGCCGTCGAAGCCGGCCGAGCAGGGCTGGCCGGGCGCGCACAACACCGGCGTCCCCGAGGGGGTGACGCTGCGCAAGTCGGGATCGATCCGGGTGACCAGGAACGGCACGGTGATCGACGGCGTCGAGGTGACCGGCTACATCACGGTCGAGGCCGACGACGTGGTCATCCGCAACACGCGGGTGCGCGGCACCAAGGGCTGGTGGGGCATCCTCCAGCGCGAGGGACGCACGGGCCTGACGGTCGAGGACACCGAGATCTTCGGCAACGGCAAGGCGCGCACCCAGTTCGGCATCCTCAACCAGGGCAAGCTGATCACCGTCCGCCGCGTGGACGTCCACACGATCTCCAACGGCATCCTGACCCAGCAGGGCCTGGTCGAGGACTCGTACGTGCACGACCCGAAGTACTACTCCGGCGACCACACCGACATGATCATGTCCACCGGCCCGCCCGCGCCCGGCACCGAGCTGGTCATCCGGCGCAACACGGTGATCAACACCCTCGACCAGACCGGCGCCATCGCCCTCTTCCAGGACTTCGGCGTGGTCAAGGACGTGACGGTCGAGGGCAACCTGCTGGCCGGCGGCGGCTGGTCGCTGTACGCCGGGGCCGGGGTGAAGGGGAAGTCGTCCAACATCAAGGTGATCGACAACGTCTTCAGCCGCCGCGTCTGGCCCAAGGGCGGAGCGGCGGGGCCGGTTTCATATTGGGATAAAGACGGGCCCGGAAATCGGTGGCACGGGAACACCTGGGAAAACGGCGGCACGGTAACGCCGGGATAACGACCTTTTGTCGGATTCGCCGCGATAGATGTGAAACATGAGCTTGTTGGGAATTTGGAGGATAACGAGTTTATTTCGGTAAAAGGCACTACTTCTTCTTTCGGCATGGCTACTCTCTCCCCTTGGGGGACTCGGACTCGGCCACGATCGGAAGGAGTCGCCTGTGTCGCGGCATCGAAGAGGCAAGAGACGCACCGGCTGGTTATCCCTGGCCGGGGTCTCCGTGGTGGCGGTGCTGGCCGGCGGGTACGGCCTCGTCGTCTCCGACGTACTGGAGCCCAGGGCCGTCCTGACGGAGGCGAGCGGGGCGAGCGGCGCGACCTCGCCGCAGGCCGCCGCCGGCCGGCGTGCCCGGCCGCGTCCCACCACCCACAAGCCCCGGCCCGCCAGGACCAGGAGCCAGGAACCCTGGTGGTGGCCCAGGCGGCCGACGAGGAAGCCGACCGCGCGCCCGACGCGCCGTCCCACCCACCGGCCCACGCACCGCCCGACGCCGACCGGCACCCCCACCGCGACGCCCGGCACCCCCACCGCGACGCCCGGGACGCCCACGACGACGCCCACAGTGACGCCCACGGTGAGCCCTCCCGCCACGCCGACCGTCACGGCCACCCGCACCCCGACCCCGACGGGCCCGCCGCCCAGCGAGTCGCCGACCCCGACGCCCACCGCGACACCCACCAAGACACCCACCGGCACCCCGACGGCGACCCATACGGCGCCCCCCACGGCCACCAAGACCCCGCCGCAGACCCCGACGCACACCCCGACACAGACGCCGACCCAGACCCCCACCAAGACCCCCACCTCCACCCCGCCCCCCGGCGGCGGCTGGCCCGGGGCGGGCAACACCGGCGTCCCCGACGGCACCGACCTGGTCAAGAAGACCGGCTCGATCGTCATCAAGGAGGACGGCAAGGTCATCGACGGCTGGGACGTCACCGGTGACATCACCGTCGAGGCCGACAACGTGACCATCCGCAACACCCGCGTCCGCGGCCAGAGCGACTACTGGGGCATCCTCCAGCGCGAGGGCTTCTCCGGCCTGAAGGTCGAGGACAGCGAGATCTTCGGCAACGGCAAGGTGCGCACCCAGTTCGGCATCCTCAACCAGGGCAAGCTGATCACCATCCGCCGCGTGGACATCCACACCATCTCCAACGGCATCCTCACCGACCAGGGCCTGGTCGAGGACTCCTACGTGCACGACCCGAAGTACTACTCCGGCGACCACACGGACATGATCATGTCCACCGGCACCGCCGCCCCCGGCACCGAGCTGGTCATCCGGCGCAACACGGTGATCAACACCCTCGACCAGACCGGCGCCATCGCCCTCTTCCAGGACTTCGGCGTCACGAGGAACGTCACCGTCCAGGGCAACTACCTCGCCGGCGGCGGCTGGTCGCTGTACGCGGGCGCCGGGCGGAAGGGCCTGTCGTCCAACATCAAGGTGATCGACAACGTCTTCAGCCGCAAGGTCTGGCCGAAGGGCGGCTACGCCGGCCCGGTGTCGTACTGGGACGCGAACGGGCCGGGCAACGTCTGGAAGGGCAACTCCTGGGAGGGCGGCGGCGCGAGCATCATGGGCACGGACTGACCCCGCCGAGCCCGGACGCTAGCTGCGGACCGCGATGACCGACTTCACCAGCCCGGCCAGCCGCTCGAAGCGCAGCCGCGACTTCGGGAAGTAGTGCCGCATCTCGGTCACGCTCAGCAGTTCGACCTCCATGGCGATCATCCGGGCGGCGTCCCGGTCGGAGGTCGGCGTGTGGACGAGCGGCCAGCGGCGCAGGATCGTCGTCCGCGCGGCGAGCGGCAGGAACTGGAAGCCGGGGAACAGGAAGTGCGGTTCGACCGGGAAGTACCGGTAGGGCGTCTGCACCCAGTGGCGGTCGGCCATCTCGTGCACGGTGTCGGCGAACCGCTGCCGGCGCTGGTGCCCGCCGACGTGCTCGATGACGGCGTTGGAGAAGACCAGGTCGTAGCGGGCGCCGCGGATCGCGGGCGGCAGGTCGCAGGCGTCGGCGACGTCGGCCCGCAGCCAGGACGGCAGGTCGGCGGGCGGCTGTTCGAGGTTGACGATGTGCACGTGCGCGGGCCTGACCGGGGCGCGCATCCAGGCCCCGGCCGTGCCGCCGAGGTCGAGGACGCTCATCCGGTCGAGGTCGGGGAAACGGGCGGCGAACCACTGCCACCTGCGTGCCCGCGCCTTGGCCCCCAGCGAGTCGGGAGCGTCCACGAAACGACTGCGCAGGGCGTTCAGGCGGCTCATAAAGGCGACTCCTCCGGCCGGAATAAGTAGCCCCATGCTCCCAGAATTTCGCCTGCCCGGCTAAGGACGCCTTTCTTCGTGACATTCTTGGGATGCGTACCAATTGACCGTCCGGCGCAACCCTTCGTCCAATTCCGTGGCAGGGCGCCAGCCGAGCCGGTCCGCCGCCGGGACGATGTCGGCGACCTGCGTGATGTCGTGCGGGCGGTCCGGCGCGGTGCCGAACTCGGGCCGGGTGCCCGCGCCCGTGATGCGGTAGAGCCGCTCGACGACCTCGTGGGCGGCGGTCCGTACGCCGGTGCCGACGTCGAGCGTGTGGCCGACCGCCTTGTCGGACTCGCCGGCCAGCACGAACGCGTCGACGACGTCGTCCACGTAGATCCAGTCGGCGAGCTTGGCGCCCTTGGTGAGCCGGGGACGTTCGCCGCGCAGCAGGCTGAGCGTCACGTACGGCACCAGCTTGGTGGTGTCGGGCTGGGCCGGGCCGTAGACCATGCTGGGACGCAGCACGGTGACGGGAAGGTCCCAGAGCCGGTGGTAGAGCCGCGCGTAGCCGGTGGCGGCCCACTTGGACATCGCGTACGCCGACGAGGGCGGCGCATGGTCGTTGCCCGGACGCGGCTCCTCGATCGAGCCGGTGAACACGGTCCGGACGCCGTGCTCGCGCGCGGCCGACAGCACGTTGACCGCGCCCACGACGTTGCTCTCCAGCGTGGCCCGGACGACCTCGTCGCCGCGCGACCCCGTGACCTCGCCGGCCAGGTGGAACAGCAGATCGGGGCGTACCGACCGGAACAGCCGCGCGGTGTCGCCGGCGTCGTCGAGCCGGGCCTGGTGCCAGATCTCCCCGTGGCGGGCGCGCTGGGGCCGCCGGCTGACCGTGTGCACCTGCGCGCCGAGCACGCGTAAGCGCGCGGCCAGGTGCGATCCGATGAACCCGGCCGCACCCGTCACCAGCACCACGGCCTCAGGCCAATACGACATCGTGGATTGACCTCCGTGGAAGATGGAGCCGTCGGGCCGACGGCTCCATCTAATACACGAACTAGCCGATGCGCCAGGTGTCTCCACCCATGAGCAGCTCGCTCAGGTCGCCGGGGCCCTTCTGCGCCACGGCCTCCTCCAGCTGGTCGGCCATGAGCACGTCGTAGGCCGGGCGGTCGACCTGGCGGAAGATGCCGATCGGCACGTGCTCGAAGGCCGGCTCGTCGAGCCTGCTGAGGGCGAAGGCCACCGACGGGTCGGGGTTGTGGGCGTCGTGCACGAGGATCTGCTCCTCGCTCACGCCGTCCCTGGCGACGACCTCGATGCCGCCGTTCGCGCCGCGCACGACGGCCTTGGACGCGCTCACGATCGGCTCGCCGTGCTCCAGGCGCAGCGTGATGTCGTCGCGGACCGCCGGGTCCTTGAGCTGCTCGAAGGCGTTGTCGTTGAAGATGTTGCAGTTCTGGTAGATCTCCACCAGCGACGTGCCGCGGTGGGCCGTGGCCTCGCGCAGCACCGACTGCAGGTGCTTGCGGTCGGAGTCGATCGTGCGGGCCACGAACGACGCCTCGGCGCCGATGGCCAGCGAGATCGGGTTGAACGGCTTGTCCAGCGAGCCCATCGGCGTCGACTTGGTGATCTTGCCGACCTCGGAGGTGGGCGAGTACTGGCCCTTGGTCAGACCGTAGATCCTGTTGTTGAACAGCAGGATGTTCAGGTTGACGTTGCGGCGCAGCGCGTGGATCAGGTGGTTGCCGCCGATCGACAGCGCGTCGCCGTCACCGGTGATCACCCACACCGACAGGTCGGGCCGCGAGGCGGCCAGGCCGGTCGCGATCGCGGGCGCGCGGCCGTGGATCGAGTGGAAGCCGTAGGTGTCGAGGTAGTACGGGAAGCGCGAGGAGCAGCCGATGCCGGAGACGAACACGATGTTCTCGCGCCGCAACCCCAGCTCGGGCAGGAAGCTCTGCACCGCGGCCAGGATCGCGTAGTCGCCGCAACCCGGGCACCAGCGCACCTCCTGGTCGGACTTGAAGTCCTTCAGCCCCTGCTTGACGTCGGTCTTGGGAACCAGGCTCAGGCCCTTCCCGTTCACCAGCTCAGTCACTGTCGATCACGTCCTGAATGACTCCGGCCAGCTCCTCGGCCTTGAACGGGAGCCCGCGCACGCGGTTGTAGCTGATCACGTCGACGAGGTAGCGGGCCCGCAGCAGCAGCGCGAGCTGGCCGAGGTTGATCTCGGGCAGCAGCACCTTGTCGTAGCTCTTGAGCACCTCGCCGGTGTTGGCCGGCAGCGGGTTGAGGTGGCGCAGGTGCGCCTGGGCGACCTTGCCGCCGTTGCGCCTGATGCGCCGCACGGCCGCCGCGATCGGCCCGTACGTCGAGCCCCAGCCGATGACCAGGACCTTGGCGTCGCCGTCGGGGTCGTCGACCTCCAGGTCGGGCACGTCGATCCCGGCGATCTTGGCGGCCCGGGTGCGGACCATCAGGTCGTGGTTGTCCGGGTCGTAGGAGATGTTGCCGGTGCCGTCGGCCTTCTCGATGCCGCCGATGCGGTGTTCGAGGCCGGGGGTGCCGGGGATGGCCCAGGGGCGGGCCAGCGTCTCGGTGTCACGCTTGAACGGCAGGAACTCGCCGCCCTCACCGTTGGGCTCGGTCGTAAATTCCTGCGAAATGTCGGGCAAGTCGGAAACTTCGGGCAGGCGCCACGGCTCCGAGCCGTTGGCCAGGTAGCCGTCCGAGAGCAACATGACCGGCGTGCGGTACTTGACCGCGATGCGGGCCGCCTCGACGGCCGCGTCGAAGCAGTCGCTCGGCGAGAGCGGCGCGACGATCGGCACCGGCGACTCGCCGTTGCGGCCGAACATGGCCATCAGCAGGTCGGTCTGCTCGGTCTTGGTCGGCATGCCCGTGCTGGGACCGGCGCGCTGGACGTCAACGATGATCAACGGCAGCTCGGTGGTGACCGCCAGGCCGACCGTCTCCGCCTTCAGCGCCACGCCGGGGCCGGAGGTGGTGGTCACGCCCAGCGCCCCGCCGAACGCGGCCCCCAGCGCCGCGCCGACGCCCGCGATCTCGTCCTCCGCCTGGAAGGTGCGGATGCCGAACCGCTTGTGCTTGGACAACTCGTGCAGGATGTCGCTGGCCGGCGTGATCGGGTACGAGCCCAGGAACAGCGGCAGCTTCGACTGCACGCTGGCCGCGATCAGCCCGTAGGCGAGGGCCTGGTTCCCGGAGATGTTGCGATAGACGCCGGGAGCCAGCCTGGCCGGCTTGACCTCGTAGGAGACCGAGAACGACTCGGTCGTCTCGCCGTAGTTCCAGCCCGCCTGGAAGGCCGCGATGTTCGCCTTGGCGATGTCGGGCTTCTTGGCGAACTTCTGCTGCAGGAACGAGATCGTCTGCTCGGTCGGCCGGTGGTAGAGCCACGACAGCAGGCCGAGGGCGAACATGTTCTTGGCGCGCTCGGCGTCCTTCTTCGAGATCTCGAAGCCTTCGAGCGCCTTGACCGTCAGCGAGGTCAGCGGCACCGCGTGCACGCGCCACTCGCTCAGGGAGTCGTCCTCCAGCGGGTTGGCCGCGTAGCCGACCTTCTGCAGGTTGCGCTTGGAGAACTCGTCGGTGTTGGCGATGATGTCGGCGCCGCGCGGCAGGTCGCCGAGGTTGGCCTTCAGCGCCGCCGGGTTCATGGCCACGAGCACGTTGGGCGCGTCGCCGGGGGTCAGGATGTCGTGGTCGGCGAAGTGGAGCTGGAAGCTCGACACGCCGGGCAGGGTTCCTGCGGGGGCGCGGATCTCGGCGGGGAAGTTGGGCAGCGTCGACAGGTCGTTGCCGAACTCCGCCGTCCCCGCGGTGAAGCGGTCGCCGGTGAGCTGCATGCCGTCGCCGGAGTCGCCGGCGAACCTGATGATCACGCGGTCGAGTTGCTGGACCTGCTTCGTCACAGCTCAGTCCTCCTCGACGCGCCAAGGCGCGGTTGCTTTGGGCGCGTTCTCTGTTTCCATGCTAGATCCTCGGAAGGTCACGCGTTTGCCAGCCGCGAAAGCGGGTAACGCGGTCGGAAGTCAGGGTGAGGCGGGAGAACGACGACACAGCCCTGACGCGAGCCTGCAGAGGTCTACATGCAGGCGTGCGAAGAGGACGGTTCGGGTCACGAGCGCCAATGATACGTCCCCCCAACACGTGTGCTACGTCAGGGGCTGCTTACGCGACTGCTGGTTCCCCGACTCGTACAGGCGTCCGGCGCGCATCGATGCGGAGCCGTACAACTCTGGAACGGTCACGAAGGTGTAACCCTTCCCGCTGAGTTCTTTCAGGATGCCCGGAATCGCGTCGATCGACTCGGGGTTGGTGTCGTGCATCAGGATGATCGCGCCCGGATGGGCCTTGCGCACGACGCGGTCGGTGATCTCCGAGGCCGTCGCGCCCGGCTCGTCCCTGGAGTTCACGTCCCAGCCGACCAGCGACAGGCCCAGGTCGCGGGCGACGTCGCGCACGTCCTTGCTGATCGCGCCGTAGGGCGGGCGGGCCAGCGTGGGCTCCTGCGCGATCGCCGCCCGGACGGCGTCGTCGGTACGCCGGAAGGAGTCGGCGATCTTGCTGGTCGCCTGCTTGGACAGGTCCCGGTGCGACCAGGAGTGGTTGCCGACCAGGTGGCCTTCGGCGCTCATCCGGCGCAGCAGGCCCGGCTGGGCGACGGCGTTCGTCCCGACGGCGAAGAAGGTGGCCCGCGCCTTGCCCGCGGCCAGCAGGTCGAGCAGCCGCCCGGTGCGCGGCCCCGGCCCGTCGTCGAACGTCAGCGCCACGCACTTGGTCCTGGCGCAGTTCACGCTCCCGGCCTGGTTGCTGGACGCCTCGGGGCTCGCCGTCGGCCCCGTCTTCGGCGTCGTCGTCGGCCCGGCCGGAGGGGCGCTGCGGGCGGCCTCCCGCACGCTCTCCTGCGCCCGGCGGCCCAGCTCGGACAGCAGCGGCGCGACCCGTCCGGCCTGGACGGCCACCGCGACCCGGCCGAGCGAGCACGGCCCGACCTGGCAGTCGTCGAACTCGACCACCAGGTCACCGCTGCGGTTGAAGGCCATGGAGTCGAACTGGCCGGGGTCGGCCCGCACGCCGTCCCGCTCGACCTGCGGCCCGCGTCCCTTGAGCTGCTCCTTGACCAGCACCGCGAGCCGGTCCAGCGCCTGCGTCCCGCCCAGCAGCGCCGTGGACCCGCCCGCCTTGCCGGTACGCGGGTCGAACCAGAAGGTACGAGTGGAGTTGCCCCAGCTCGCGCCCAGGAACTCGCCGGTGCGCAGCCGTACCGCGACGGCCTCCGGGGAACGGGCGGCGAGCTGCCAGTCCACGTTCAGCTCCGGACGCGGGTAGTCGCCGTTGACGCTCTTGGCGGCCCGGAAGTCCCGCAGCTGCCGCTCGGCGTCGGCGCGCAGCGCGCGGTTGAGGCCCGGCGCGTCGGCCAGTTCCGGGTAGCTGATGTGCACGTATCTGCTGTGGTCGTCGTCCTCGTTCGTGATGGTCGCGGTGGACAGGCCGACGACTGTCGCGGGGTCGACGAAGTCGATCGCGGTCGGCTCTGCCGGGACCAGCACGTCCCGCTCGGGTGCGGCGGCGGCCAGCCCGCAGCCCCCGGCCGAGAGGGCCAGCAGAGCGATTCCAGCAAAGAATCGCGTTTGATGCATGTCTGTCAGGGTATGTGGGGGATCTTACCTTTTGCCCCGTCTTGGGGTTATGGGGTCTGAGGTTTGACTGGGTTACGATCACGTCATGGAGGGCTACTTCGGGTCCTACGTGCTGGTCGCCGCGCTGCTCGCGATCGGTGTCGCCATCGTCGCCGGGGCCCTCATGGCCAACCGGCTCCTGCGGCCCACCAGGCCGACCCCCGAGAAGCTGACCACCTACGAATGCGGCGTCGACCCCGTCGGCGACGGCTGGGCGCAGTCGCAGGTCCGCTACTACGTCTTCACCTATCTCTACGTCGTCTTCGCCGTCGACGCCGTCTTCCTCTTCCCGTGGGCCACGATCTTCGACGCGCCCGGCTACGGGGTCACGACGCTGGTGGAGATGTTCGTGTTCCTCGGCTTCATCGCCCTCGGCATCCTGTACGCCTGGCGCAAACGCGTCCTGTCCTGGACGTAGATCACCCTTGACGTTCTCGTGCCGCCTCGGCACATTTGTCTGCCGTGTCCAGCACCGGCAAGGGATGGGCGGCGCGCCGGCAGGCGGCCGTGATCCACGGCCTCCACCGTGACGTGATGCGCGCCGCCCGCGAAGGAGACGCCGCTCGGGCGGGCGGATCGGCCGGGGCCGCGCGGGCGGCCGGTTACGCGCTCGCCGCGCTGGTCCATCTGCTCCCGTTCGCCTTCCTCGTCCTCGGCGGCTACCTGGTGACCAGGTTCACCCTGCTCAGCGTGCCGTTTGGGGTGATCGCGCTCGACGTCGCCTGGTTGCTGCGTCCCCGCGTCATGGGCGTCCCGGGCGGAGCCGAGACCCTCACCCGGAAGAACGCCCCGCGCCTGTACGAGCTGATCGACCGGATCGGCGCGGAGGTCGGCGCGCCGCCCACCGACCTCGTAGTGCTCAGCGGCGTCCCGAACGCCGCCTTCGCCACGTACGGCTGGCGCAGACGCCGCCTGGTGGAGATCGGTTACCCCCTCTGGATGCTGCTGACCCCGGCCGAACGCGTGTCGGTGATCGCCCACGAGATGGCCCACTCGCGCAACGGCGACGCCAGGCACGGGCTTGTCGTGGGCGGCGCGCTGTACTCGCTGGACGAGCTGCGGGAGGTGACCCGGTTCTGCTGGCAGCCGGGCGACGGCCTGTCCCGGCTGGCCGCCGAATGCCTGCTCGCGGTCGTCGGGCTGCCGGTGCGGGGGCTCATCCTCGTCCTGGAGCTGATGGTCCACCGGTCGTCGCAGCGGGCCGAGTACCGCGCCGACGCCATCCAGGCCCGCGTCGGCGGGACCGAGGCGGCGCTCTCCTCGATGGACGCCGTGCGCACGCGGGTCGTGCCCGCCGACCGGTTCCTGGAGGCGCAGACCCTCGCGGTGGGCCGGCAGGACCTGTGGGCGGAGCTGCGGGCCCACGTCGCCGGCATCTCTGAGGCGGAGATCGAACGGCTGTGCGCGGAAGCCGGGCTGGACGAACTACGGGTGGACAGGACGCACCCGCCCACGCACCTGCGGAAGGAGCATCTGGCGGCGCTGCCGTACGCGGAGGCGCGGGTGCTGGCGGAGGCCATGGAGGAGATCGAGGAGGAGCTGGCGCGGCCGGCCGAACGCGTGGCGCTCGGCCTCAAGGAAGACGTCCAGTCGGCTCTGTACCGCTGAGCAAGCCGCCGGCCGCCGCGGGCGCGTCCTTTGCCTGACCTGCGATTCGCGCAAGAATGGGCGACATGGCAGCAACGGATCTCCCGATGCCCACCGTCGGACCTGTCTCCAGGCTCGCGCCCAAACCCATGCGGTTCGTGCTCAACTGGGGGCGGCGCTATTCGCTGTGGGTGTTCAACTTCGGGCTGGCCTGCTGCGCCATCGAGTTCATCGCGACCTCCATGAGCAGGCACGACTTCATCCGGTTCGGGGTCATCCCGTTCGCCAACGGCCCCCGTCAGGCCGACCTGATGATCGTCTCCGGCACGGTCACCGACAAGATGGCCCCCGCCGTGAAGCGCCTCTACGAGCAGATGCCCGACCCCAAGTACGTGATCTCCTTCGGCGCCTGCTCCAACACCGGCGGCCCCTACTGGGACTCCTACTGCGTGACCAACGGCGTCGACCAGATCATCCCCGTCGACGTCTACGTGCCCGGCTGCCCGCCCCGTCCCGAGGCGCTGCTCTACGGGATCATGAAGCTCCAGGAGAAGATCGCGGGGGAGAAGCTCAGCGACCGCTACGTCTGGTCCCGCTCCCACGGCTCCGAGGACGAGGCGTGAACGCCGCCGTCGCCGCCCGGTTCGGCGAGCGCGCCGAGATCAGCGAGTCCTACGGCGAGACCACGGTCGACGTCGCCCCCGCCGACTGGATCGAGCTGCTGACCTTCGCCCGCGACGACCTCGGCCACGCCTTCTTCGACTGGCTGACCGGCGTGGACGAGCCGCCCGACGCCTTCGTCGTCGTCGCCCACGTCTACAACCCGGACGCCCGCGAGCGGCTGCTGCTGCGCACCCGCGTGCCGCGCGCCGACCCGCGCCTGCCCTCCGCCGTCGGCGTCTACCGGGGGGCGAACTGGTACGAGCGCGAGACGTACGAGATGTTCGGGGTGATCTTCGAGGAGCACCCCCACCTGGTGCCGCTGCTCCTGCCCGACGGCTTCGAGGGCCATCCGCTGCGCAAGGACTTCGTGCTGGCCGCCCGCGTGGCCAAGCCGTGGCCGGGCGCCAAGGAGCCGGGCGAGTCAGGGCATGGCGCCCCGAGCCGCCGCAAGACGCTTCCGCCCGGAGTACCGGCCGATTGGGGTCCGCCTGATGCTTGAAGTGGTGCTGAGCTTCGTCGTCATCCTCGTCGTGTTCCTGGTGCTGCCGCTGATCGTCGGCCAGACCGAGCACAAGGTCATGGCCCACATGCAGTCGAGGCTCGGCCCCATGTACGCCGGCGGCTTCCACGGCTGGGCGCAGCTCATCGCCGACGGCGTGAAGTTCATGCAGAAGGAGGACGTCATCCCGGCCGCGGCCGACCGCCGCGTCTTCATGATCGCGCCGGGCGTGGCGCTGGTCCCGTACCTGCTCGTGCTGATCGTCATTCCGCTCGACCGCGGCCTGGTCGCCGTCGACCTCGATCTCGGGCTGTTCTTCGTGCTCGCCGTCATGGGCGTCGGGGTGCTCGGCGCGATCATGGCGGGGTGGGCGTCGGCCAACAAGTATTCGGTGCTCGGCGGCATGCGCGCGGCCGCCCAGCTCATGTCGTACGAGCTGCCGCTGGTGCTGGCGGCCTCGTCCGTGGCGATGGCGGCGGGCACGCTGTCGATGCCCGGCATCGTCGAGGCGTGGCAGTGGTGGTGGCTGCCCTGGCAGGCGATCGGCGGCGTGGTGTTCTTCGTGGCGGGGCTGGCCGAGTTGCGCCGTCCGCCGTTCGACATGCCGATCGCCGAGTCCGAGATCATCATGGGCCCGATGACCGAGTACACCGGCATGCGTTTCGCCCTGTTCATGCTCTCCGAGTACGTCGGGATCGTCGTCCTGTCCTTCCTGACCACCGTGCTCTTCCTGGGCGGCTGGCACGGGCCGTTCCTGCCCGGCTGGATCTGGACCCTGATCAAGGTGTTCGCGCTGGCGTTCGTGGTGATCTGGCTGCGCGTCACCTTTCCGCGGCTGCGTGAGGACCAGCTCCAGAAGCTCGCCTGGGCCGGACTGGTGCCGCTGGCGCTCGTGCAGCTAGCGCTCACCGGAGTGGTGAAGGTTCTCATCTGAGCTTCGTCCCGACGGAAACTTTATGCCGCGCTTATCCGTCGTATCCGGCATAGGGGGCCCCAAATGAAGGGGACGATTCGTGAACGCGCAAATCCTGCCCGTCGCGGGTGCGATGAAAGGCGCCCGCTGCCCGAAAGTCAGCCTCACCTCCGACGGCCGCACCTTGACCGTCACCGACGAAGCCAGGGGCCGTTCCACGACCCTGTCGCCCGCGTCGCTCTACCGTTACGACTATTCGACGGACGGCTCCGGGAAGAGGTCGCGCTTCCTGAGAGGGGTCGCCGCCCTCGACCCCGACGGGCTCGTCCTGCTGGACCTCCCCGGCGACTGGGACCCACCCCACCTGCGGGACTTCGCCGCCAAGGCCGGCATCCCGCTCCGCGACGGCCGGGACGACAGCTCCGGACGGGCGCGCCGGATCCTCGCCGCCCGCGCCCCCGGCTGGGAACGCATCCGCGGAATTCCGGCGCCTCGGACGGCCCGATGGGACATGGCGCTGGGGGTGTGCGCGGGAATCGCCGGGCTGGCGTTGATGGTGTATCTGGGGGCTGCCGGAATGTGGGGCGCCTGGCGCGGCTTCTCGACCGTCGGCCATTTCCTGACGGACCTGATCCATGCCAAATGGCTGGTGGTGGCTTTCAGTCCCGCACTGCTCGTAGTACGGCCTGTGCTGGGCGGGGTGCATCGGTGGCAGGAGAGGCGTGGTCTGGTCGTGGGGCTGCCTGGAGGGCCGTACCTGCGGATGAAGTCGTCCCGGACGCTGTCGGTGTACCGCCGTTCGGAGGTCGTCGCCGAACTTCCGGTCGAACCGGGCAGCAGCCTCCTCCGGTACCGCCACGACGACCTGTGCGGCGTCCTCCTCCTCGACCCCGCAGGGAACCCCCTGCTCCACCTGCCCGGCCGCTGGCCCCCGGCTTCGCTCCACCGCTTCACCGAACGGCACGGGCTGGGGCTGGCGATGCACCGGGTCTCGCGCGAGGAATACCTCACCCTCACCACCCACTCCCCCCAAGCCTTCCCCTGACCGTTCCCCCGTCGCGCCGCCCTCCCGAACCCTCCGGCCAGACCACGACGGCCCTCCCCACTCCACTGTTCCCATCCTTTTGGATAGGCGGTGACCGCTTTCGTCGTACGGCGCCTCGGAGTGGGATGACCCGCTTCGAGCCCTCCTGACCCGGTTGGACAGGCCCGCCGCGGGCGGTCGTGGTCACGTCCGTGAACGGCCGGTGAGTGGTCGATGGGTCGGCGGCGGCCACCCGTCCGCCGCCGTGCAGCGGCCACCACTGGCCTCCGGCGGTACGAGGGCGATCGTTGGCCTGCGGTCGTACGGCGGCGGCCACTGGTCTGTGGATGGTTGGCGGTGGCTCTTGGTCGGCCACCGGTCTTCGGTGGCTGGGCGGCGATCGTCGGTCCGCGGTTGTACGGCGGCGGCCACTGGCCTTCGGTGGTGTTGCGGCGATCACCGGTTCGCGGTCGTTCGGTGGAGTTACCAGTGGGTGGTCGCTCGGTCGCAGCCACCGGTGGGCGATGGGTGAGCGGTGGTCAGCCGTCTGTGGTCGGTTGCGTGGCAGTTGCCAGCCTGTACGGGGGCGATCGGCCGTTAGTGGACGATTGCGACCATCACGTCCGAAGCCGAAGGGCGTTCCTCGGGGCGTTTGTTCAGGCATGCCCCGACCACGCCGCGCAAGGCGGGCGGCAGCGGCGACAGGTCCGGATGGAACGTGAGCACCCGGTTGAAGACGGCAGGCACGGTGTCCTCGCCGAACGCAGGACGCCCGGTGGCCGCGAACATCATCGTCACCGCCCAGCTGAACACGTCGGACGCCGGCCCCACAGGCTCCCCGGTCAGCTGCTCCGGCGACATGTACGGCGGCGTCCCCACCATCTTCCCGGACGTCATGGTCATCCGGTCGAGCGCCCTGGCGATCCCGAAGTCGATCACCCGCGGCCCGTCGTGCCCGATCAGGACGTTGCTCGGCTTGAAGTCACGATGCACCACCCCGGCCTTGTGGATGGCCGCCAGCGCTCCGGCTGTGGATAACGCCAGCCGCGTCAGGCCGTCCTCGTCGCGGGGCCCGTGGCGCCGTACGAGTTGCTCCAGCGACGGCCCCTCCACGTACTCCGAGACGATGTACGCGTGCTGCCCGTTGATGTTCACATCGAGCACCCGAGCTGTGGAGAACGTGGCGACCCGCCGAGCCGCGTCCACCTCCCGCGCGAACCGGGTGCGGGCCGTCTCGTCGACCAGGTCGTGCAGCACCTTGACCGCCACCCGCGCCCCGTTGGGCGCCATGGCCAGGTAGACGGCGCCCTGCCCGCCGCGCCCGAGCTGGTGCAGCACCCGGTAGTGCCCGATCCACTCCGGCTGCCCGCGATGCTGCTGATGGGTGGGGGCCGTGGTCCGTTGATGCAGGTCGGCGGGCCGGTGCTGCGGCCCGGGCGTCTGGGCGGGGGCGTGCATGGGCGCCTGCGTGCGTACGGTGGCCTGCGCGTGCACCGGCGGCCGGTGGCGCGCCCGCGCCATCGCCGGCACCAGGACGGCCGAATGGGCGATCCCGCCGATCCAGGCGATCACGAACCCGAACGAGATCAAAGTCGACATCGGCTCGGGGATGTTGTCGAAGTCCTCGTACAGCATGATGGCGATGACGAACGAGCCGATCAGGACCAGGTAGACGCAGGCCCCGATGGCCTGCCAGGTGCTCCGCAGCCAGAATGCCGCGAACCCGATCGTGAACGGGGTCGCCAGCCCGCACGAGATGAGGGCCAGGCTGGCCCACCCGATGGCGGCCGCCCACGCCCCGCTGCTGGGACGGACCGGATGGCTGTACGGCATGGCCGAGAGACTATCGCCATGCAGTCGTTCATATCGGACAGTCATCCAGCCTGTGGATAACTTCCACCGAACCTGTGGACGGCTGTGGAAAAACTGGGGACAACGGTCTTGGCTCATTCACCTCCGCCGCCAAGTACGTCATGATGTTGAACCATGGCGCGGATACCGGGAGTCGGACTGGCGAAAGGGTTGTCCATCACTCTTCGCCACATGCTGCGCAAATCCGTCACCCAGCAGTATCCCGAGGTCAAGCCGGCTCTTCCGCCGCGCAGTCGAGGTGTCATCGCCCTCGTTGAGGAAAATTGCACCTCTTGCATGCTCTGTGCCCGAGAGTGCCCCGACTGGTGCATCTACATCGACTCCCACAAGGAGACGATCCCGGCGCCGGAGGGCGGGCGTCCCCGTCAGCGCAACGTGCTCGACCGGTTCGCCATCGACTTCGCGCTGTGCATGTACTGCGGCATCTGCATCGAGGTCTGCCCCTTCGACGCGCTCTTCTGGTCTCCGGAGTTCGAGTACGCCGAGGGTGACATCCGGAACCTTCTTCACGAGAAGGACAAGCTGGCGTCCTGGACCCAGACCGTCCCGCCGCCGCCCGCCCACGATCCCGGCGCCGAACCTCCCAAGGAGCTCACGGCGGCCCCTCGCCGTCCCGCCGCCCGTACCGGAACCACCCGCCCCGGAGCGGCGCCTGAGGCCCCCGGCCCCGCCGGAGCCGGGCGCCGCGCCCCGCGAGAGCGGGCGGACGCCACGGGCGAAGCAGCGGCCCCCCTGGGGACGGGCACCGCGCGACCGGGGGCGGCCCCGCAGGGCGAGCGTGCCCGCAGGGGAGCGACGGGCGTCCCGGGCGAGGGCGCCACCGAGCCGGGAGCCGTGCCACCGGGGAGCGGAGAACCTGGGGCGGCTGCCTCCGGTGCGACGCCGGGCGCCGACTCCGAGACCGGCACCACATCGACGCTCGGCCCCGACTCCGCCGTGAGCGCAACCTCCGGCACCGGCCCCGCCGTGAGCGCAACCCCCGACGCGGGCTCCGCCACAAGCGCAACTCCCGGCCCCGAAGCAGCGCGCCGTCCTGAAGGCGGGGAAGCCGCCCCTGCCCCCGAGGGCGCCGCAGCAGGTGACGCCGGACGGGCCGCCGCGACTCCGCCTTCTGGCAGCACCGACGCGGGCCCGTCGGCCGGAGGCGTCGAAGAGCGTGCCGGCGCCGACCGGGAAGAGCAGGCAGGTGAGAAGGCCGGCTCCGCGGAAGCTCCCGAGGCCGCCCCCGGCGAAGGCCCGGCCGCGCCTCCGCCCCCCGCGGGCCGCCGCGAGCGCACGCGCAGGCCCATGTCCAACGTACGAGGCATCCGTCCTCCAGGCGCTCTCCCGCCCAGCCCGCAGCCGTCCGAACCGTCCTCCGCAACTCCCGCCCCCGCAGAGGGCCAGGAACCGGAAGACACTCGCCCGTCCGACACAAAGCCCCCGAAACCACCGACAGCGGCAAGCCCGTCAGACGTGACGGAAGGCGACGTTCCCCCCGCGGCGGAGGGCGCCGCGCCGCGCGTCCATGAGGACGACGCCGCAGCTCCGGCAGGCGAGGAGCCGAACCGCCGCCCGCCCGGCCAGGGCACCCCAGCCCCGGACGAGCACCCGCCGGGAACGCCTTCATCCACAGGCGAGCGGCCCTCGAACGGGTTTTCCACAGGCGCGGGTGAACCGTCTCCGGAACCCGGCCCGGACGAGCAGACTTCTTCCGCGAGCCCCCGCAGGCGCCGGATGGCGGACCCGAGGTCCATCCGACCGCCGGGGCGGCTTGGCCCTGACGACACAGAGGAGTCCGAGGAGGAGTCGTGACCGAGGCGGTGCCCTCCTACCTGTCACCCACCGGGCAAGAGATCGTCTTCTTGCTGCTGGGAGCGGTAGCGGTTGGATCGGCGCTGCTCGTCGTCACGACCCGGCAACTCGTCCACGCCGCCCTGTGGCTCGTGGTGTCCTTCGGCGCGCTCGCGGGCGGCTACCTGGTGCTGACGGCCGAGTTCGTGGCCTGGGTCCAGGTGCTCATCTACGTGGGCGCGGTGGTGGTCCTGATGCTGTTCGGCATCATGCTCACCCGTGCCCCGATCGGCCGTTCCGCCGACCTCGACAGCGGCAACCGGCCGGTGGCCGCCCTGGTGGCGGTGGCGACCGCCGCGGTCCTGGTCACGGTCGTGATCGACGGTTTCCGCACGGCGTACACCCCGCTCACGCCGGGCCAGGGGGCGGCCAAGGAACTGGGCGCCAGCGTCTTCGCCACCTGGGTGCTGCCGTTCGAGGCGTTGTCCGTGCTGCTGCTCGCCGCATTGATCGGAGCCATCGTGCTGTCCCGTACGGACATCCCCGGCTCGCCGCCCGATCAGACCGGGGGTCACTAGTGCACATCGTCTACCCGGCGGTCGTCTCCGCGCTGCTGTTCTCCGTGGGCGTCTACGGCGTGCTGGCCAGGCGCAACACGATCCTCGTGCTGATGTCGGTCGAGCTGATGCTCAACGCCGTCAACCTCAACCTGGTGGCGTTCGACGTGTGGCTGCGCGACCGGCTGCACAGCGGCCAGGTGCTCACCCTCTTCGTCATCGTCATCGCCGCCGCCGAGGTCGGTCTCGGCCTGGCGATCGTCCTGGCCCTCTACCGCAACCGCCGCACCGTCGACCTCGACCACCTCCGTGAGCTGTCCGAGCCTGCCGACGAACGCCCTGCCCTGGTCCCGAGCGGCGTCCGCCCGACCGCCACCCCCGCCGCTGACACCATGCCGCCCTCTCCCGACGACCACCGTCCGGCCGGCTCGGGCCGGCCCCTCTCGGACGACCACCGCGCCGGGCGAGGGGGCGAGCTGTGACGACGTTCCCGCTGCTGGCCGTGTTGCTGCCGGCCATCGCCGCCGCCACCGGCCTGCTGCTCTCCCGCTGGCCGCACGGCCGCCCCGCTGTCCAGGGACAACCGCCGGGCCGAGCGCGGCTGGCGGCGGCCGAGAAGACTGCCGGCGAACGCGCCAACACCCGAGCCGCCTGGATCGCCGTCATCCCGACCGCGGCGTCGGCCGTCCTGGCTCTCCGGCTGGCCTGGGGGCCGGGCTTCACGTTCCTCGAAGGCGGCGCCCCCACACAGCCCGTGGGCCGCACGTACGGCTCGATCGTCACCGGCGGGGTCCCGATCTCGCTGACCCTGCTGGCCGACGACCTGTCGGCCGTCCTCGGCGTCCTGGTGACGCTGGTGGCGCTCGCCGTGCAGGTCTACTCGGTCGGCTACCTCAAAGACGATCCCCGCTACCCCTCCTACAGCGCGTTCATCAGCCTGTTCACCAGTGCCATGCTCCTGGTGGTCTACGCGGGCGACCTCCTGGTCCTCTACGTGGGCTGGGAGATCATGGGCCTGTGCTCCTACCTGCTCATCGGTCACTGGTGGGAAGACCGGGGCAATTCGCGCGCGGCGGTCAAGGCGTTCCTCGTCACCCGGCTCGGCGACGTCGGCTTCCTGTTCGGCATCTTCGTCCTCGGCACGGCGGCGGGCAGCTTCCGCGTCGCCGACGTGCTGGCGAAGGTGCCCGACATGTCCGCGGCCACCCTGACGACGGCCACCATGCTGCTGCTGTGCGGCGTCGCCGGCAAGAGCGCCCAGGTGCCGCTGCACTCCTGGCTCCCGGACGCCATGGCCGGCCCGACCCCGATCAGCGCCCTGATCCACGCCGCCACCATGGTCGCCGCGGGCATCTTCATCGTGGCCAGGCTCTTTCCCGCCTTCCTCGCCGCCCGTCCCACGCTCGACGTCCTGGCCGTCATCGCCGCGATCGGCATGCTGGGCGCCGCACTGGCCGCGTTCGCCCAGGACGACCTGAAACGCGTGCTGGCCTACTCCACGGTCAGCCAGCTCGCCTACATGGCCGGCGGCCTGGCCGCGGGCTCCGATCGGGCGGCGATCTTCCACCTGGTGACCCACGGGGCGTTCAAGGCGCTGCTGTTCCTGTGCGCGGGCGTGGTGATCCACCACGTCGGCTCCAACCTGATGACCCAGATGGGCGGGTTGCGCCGTGAGCTGCCGGTCACGTTCGCAACGATGACGGTGGGGTTCGCCGCTCTGATGGGCCTCCCGCCGGCCAGCGGCTTCTTCAGCAAGGACGGCGTCCTGGCGGCCATGGCCGGCGCGCTGGCCGGCGGCCGCCTCACGGACGCCGCCGCCCTGCTCCTGTACGGCTGCGCCCTCGCCACCGTCGCCGTCACCGGCGCGTACGCCACCAGAGCCTGGCTCCGCACCTTCTTCGGGCCGCCGCGGGTGGTGGCGCTCCCCGAGCCCGAGCCCGGCACGGCCCACGTCGTCGACGTCACCGAGGCCCCCAGGACCATGCTCGTGCCCGTCGTGCTCCTCGCGGTCCCCGCCCTGCTGCTGGGCTTCGCGGGGCGGCCGCACGTCGACCTGGGGGTGGCCGCCATCAGCGTCGTGCTCGCCCTGCTCGGCGCGGGCGTCGTCTATGCCGTCTGGCGCGGCGATCCCGTCACCGACCCGGCACGCCTGCTGGGCCCTCTACGGGTGCCCTGCGAGCGCGCCTTCTACGTCGACGACGTCTACGCGGCGCTGTTCGTCCGCCCGATCACGGCCCTGGCCCGGCTGGTCGTCAGAACGGACGACGTGGTCGTGGACGGCGCCGTCCGCGGGTCGGGCCGCACCGCCCGCGGCCTGTCCGGATGGCTGCGCCTGGCCCAGAACGGCAACGTCCAGCTCTATGTCAGCGGCGTTCTCGCCGGCGTGATCCTGATCGCGGTGGGGGCGGTGATGCTCACATGACGGGCTGGCTGTCGGTCGCGCTGCTCGCCGTGCCCCTGCTCGGCGCGCTCGTGCTCCTCCTCGCCCCCGGCGCGCTCCGCCCGGTCCTGCGCACGTACGGCTTGATCCTGTCGGGGATCACGCTGGCATTGGCCCTGGTCATGGCGGCCACGTTCGACCACGGGCGGCCGACGAGCCTGCAGTTCGCGCTCGACCAGCCGTGGATCCCCGGCCTGGGGCTCCGGTTCCATCTGGGCGTCGACGGCATCTCCCTGCCGCTGGTCGTCCTCACCGCGCTGCTGACGTTCCTCTGCTTCGGCTACCTGTCCTGGGGCCGGCCCCGCACGCCCGGCCGCTTCCTGGGCAACAGGCCGAGGGCGCTGGTGTTCACGCTGCTGGTGCTCGAAGTCGGCATGATCGGCACGTTCCTCGCCCTCGACCTGCTGCTCTTCTTCGTCTTCTTCGAGGTCGTGCTGATCCCGATGTACTTCCTGATCGGCATCTGGGGCGGCGCCGGGCGGCGGGCGGCGTCGGTCAAGTTCATCCTGTACACGCTGCTCGGCTCGGTCGTGATGCTCCTCGGCCTGCTGCTCGTCTGGGCGCGTACCGGCACGCTCGACATGGCCGAGCTGGCCGCGGCACACGGCGCAGGGATGTCCAGGTCCGTGCAGATCCTGGCGTTCGTGGCGATCGGTGTCGGCCTGGCGGTCAAGACGCCGATGTGGCCCCTGCACACCTGGTTGCCCGACGCCCACACCGAGGCCCCGACCGTCGGCTCGGTGCTGCTGGCCGGAGTGCTGCTGAAGATGGGCACGTACGGTTTCGCCAGGATCGCCATCCCCGTCCTCCCCGAGGGGGCGACGGCGGTGGCGCCGTGGCTGGGGGCGTTCGCCGTGGCGGGCATCGTCTACGGCGCTTTGGCGTGCCTGGCCCAGCGCGATCTCAAGCGCATGATCGCCTACTCCTCCGTGGGCCACATGGGTTTCGTCCTGCTCGGCTTCGCCACGCTGACCCCGGTCGGCGTCAACGGCGCCCTGTTCGCGAACGTCGCCCACGGTCTGATCACCGGCCTGCTGTTCTTCCTCGCCGGCGGGATCAAGGACCGCTACCGCACGGCCGACATGCCGAGCCTCGGCGGCGGTCTGCTGGCCACGATGCCGCGCCTGGGATCGGTGCTCACGTTCGCCGCGATCGCCTCTCTCGGGCTGCCCGGCCTGGCCGGGTTCTGGGGGGAGATGCTGGCGCTGCTGGGGGCGTTCCAGCCGGCGAGCGGCCTGCCGCCGGCGCTCTTCCGCACGTACATGGTGATCGGCGGCCTGGGGGCGGTCCTGACGGCCGCGTACTTCGTGCTCATGCTGTCCCGCGTCACCCACGGCCGCCCGTCGGGAGCCGCGCGGCAGCGGGAGCCCCAGCCGGAGGGGGAGACTCCGGACGAACGTCCCGTAGTGCCTCTCGGCTCGGCGGAGTCGCTCGCGGGGCGGCCGGCGACCGCGACGCTCGAAGCCGGGAACCCCACGCAGCGCATCGACGACCTCCGGTCCCACGAAGCGGCGGCGTGGACCCCGCTGGTGGTCCTGATCGTGCTTTTCGGGCTCTGGCCCGGTCTCCTGCTCTCACTCACCACGCCGGTGGCGCAGACCCTGCTGGGAGCCCTGCCATGACTCAGCAGATCGACTACTTCGTCATCGCGCCGCCGCTGGCGTTGGCGGTGGTGGCCGGGCTCGTGCTGCTGCTCGACGTGTTCCTGCCCGCCGCGACGCGCACCCGCACCGCGCTCGGGCTGGTGACCTTGGCGGGGGTCGTCGTGGCCCTCGGGTTCGTGATCGCGCAGGCCGCGGGCGGCACGTCCCGGGCGACGTTCTGCGTGCCGCCGGATCTCGCGACCGGGGGAGCGGGCACGCTCTGCTCGTTCGTCGCCGACCGGTTCACGACGGCCTTCGCGGGGCTGGTGCTCGTCGCGGCCCTGGTGGTCGTGCTGATGTCGATGACGGAGCTGGCCGGGGGCGGCATCCCGGCCGGTGAGTGGTACTTCCTGCTGCTGTGCACCCTCGTCGGCGCGGTGACCCTGCCTGCCTCCCGCGACCTGATCATGCTCGTGGTGGCGCTCGAACTGGTCTCGCTGCCGGTGTTCGCTCTCACCGCGCTCAGACGCTACGACGGCCGCGCCTCCGAGGCCGCGGTCAAGCTCTTCGTCGTGTCGGTCGTGTCCACGGCCGTCATGCTGTTCGGCGTCTCCCTCCTGTACGGCGTCTCCGGTGCGGTTCACCTCTCCCGCCTGGCGGCCGTCCTGGGCGGCCGGATCCCGGCGCCGGGAGCGGCGGCGGGCACGCATTCCACGGCCTTGGCGACGGCCCACGGGCTGCCCGCGGTCGTCACGGTGGGCGTCGTCCTCGTGGCGGCCGGGTTCGCGTTCAAGGTCGCGGCCGTGCCGTTCCACTCCTGGGCGGCGGACGTCTACCAGGGCGCGCCCGTCCCGGTGGCGGCCCTGCTCTCGGTCATCTCCAAGGCGGCCGGGTTCGCGGGGCTCATCCTGGTCCTGGTCGCCGGGCTGGCCGGCCAGTCGTCCACCTGGGGGCCGGTGATCGCGGTCGTCTCGGCGCTGACCATGACCGTGGGCAACCTGCTCGCCATGCGTCAGCGGTCGGCCGTCCGCATGCTGGCCTGGTCCTCGGTCGCGCAGTCCGGCTACATCCTGGCCCCGCTGGCGGTCGCCGCCACGGCGGCCACGTCCCAGGCCGCGGCCGGCACATCCGTCGCGTACCTGGTCATCTACGCGGCCATGAACCTCGGAGCCTTCGCCGTCGTCATGCTCGTCTCCAGGGCCGCCCCGCGCAACGAGCTCGACGACTATCGCGGCCTCGTCCTGCGCAGCCCGGCGGCCGGCATCGCGCTGGCGTTCTGCCTGGTCTGCCTGGCCGGGCTGCCGCCGGGGCTGGCCGGCCTCTTCGCCAAGGTCTTCGTGTTCCGGACGATCGTCGAGGGCGGCCTCGGCTGGCTCGCGCTGGTCATAGCCGTCAACACCGTGATCGGCCTCTACTACTACGCCGCCTGGGCGGCCCGCCTCTTCGCTCCTCCCGGGGAGACACGCCTGCGTGGCTCGTCCCTGCCTGCGTGGCTCGCCGTCGGCCTGGCCCTGGCCGTGGCGATCCTCTTCTCGCTCGCTCCGCAGCTCGTGCTGGACATGACGTCCTTATCGGCCACGAGCTGACCGGAAGCAGGTCATGACACCGGCTGTCCCCGTTGCGGCCAGCCGGGCCGCAACGCGCCCCGCTACCCGGCGGACACGGGGGTAAGTCGCGCTCCGCCCGCAGCTGAGCACGCCGGGGAACGATAGACCGGGTCATCGTCGTTGGACGAGGTGAAACCCGGACCACGAAGGGGGGAGACCTTGCACCACAACGGTCTGCGTACCGCCATCCTCCTGGGAGGTCTGTCCGCGTTCATCATCGTGATGGGCGCGTGGCTCGGGGGTGGCACCGGCCTGCAGATCGCGCTCGTGCTGGCCCTGCTGAGCAACGGCGTCGCCTACTTCTTCTCCGACCGCATCGCGCTGTCGGCCATGCGGGCCAGGCCGGTCAGCGAGGTCGAGCACCCTACGCTCTACCGGATCGTCCGCGAGCTCTCCACCGAGGCGCGCCAGCCGATGCCGCGGCTGTACATCTCCCCGACGGTCCAGCCCAACGCCTTCGCGACCGGCCGCAGCCCGCGGAAGGCCGCCGTGTGCGTCACGTACGGCCTGACCCAGTTGCTCGACGAGCGCGAGCTGCGCGGCGTGATCGGGCACGAGCTGTCCCACGTGTACAACCGGGACATCCTCGTCTCGTCCGTGGCCGGTGCGCTGGCCACGATGATCACATGGGTCAGCTACGTCGCCGTCTTCTTCGGCGGCTCCGACGACGACGAGGGGCCCGGGTTCGTGGGCGCCCTGCTGATGATGATCCTCGGGCCCGTGGCGGCCGGCATGGTCCAGATGGCCATCTCCCGCACCAGGGAGTTCCAGGCCGACGAGTCGGGCGCGCGGCTCACGGGCGACCCGCTGGCCCTGGCCTCGGCCCTTCGCAAGATCGAGATGGGTGCGCGCAGGCTGCCGCTTCCCGAGAACAGCCGTCTCACGTCGGCTTCCCACATGATGATCGCGAACCCGTTCAGCGGATCCGGCCTCGGCCGCCTCTTCTCGACGCATCCGCCCACGTCGGAGCGGGTGGCGAGGCTGGAGCGCATGGCCGGCTACCGCCGCTGACCTTCCCGGCCGGCACGAAGTGCGGGGGACACGTCCGTGCTGAATGCGCCAGGGCCTCCGAAATCGACCGAGAGTCCCGAAAGGGGCTCACCCGTCATCCTGCTCTTGGGCGGTCCTGCTGCCGCGATCAGGGCCTTCCGGCGACGCCGGGACTATCCGGGCTCTCCGGCCACAGAGATCCTCCTCAGGATGGACGGCAGGTCCTCCGGGAAGAAGGTCTCCTCGGTGCTCTCAAGTTCCTCCGCGCTCCACCACCGGTGCCCGGTCGTCGTCTCCTTCTCGATCTGCTCCATGTGCTCGAACGAGACGGCGGCGTCGTGCACCCGGATCGCGAAGAAGGTCTGGTCCTGCGTGATCACATAATCGGACCAGCAGAACTCGATCGTGCTCGTCCCGTACGGCCCGGTGAACTCCTCCACCTCCCGCCGGATCCCGACCTCCTCGTACAGCTCGCGCGCGGCGGCCTGCCGAAGCTCCTCCCCGGCCTCCGCAGCGCCCCCGATGGTGAACCAGAACGGCTCGTCCGGCAGTTGCGGATCAAAGCCGTGCAGCAGCAGCACCCGGTCTTTCGCGTCGAGGGGCAGGACGCGTGCCGTGAAGCGGCGCAGGGGGATCTTCGTCACGGTGGTCGAGCCTACGATGCCGGATTCGCCCGTTCCAACGCGAACTCAGGCCCGAGGCACAAGAAGGCGCGTACGCCGCCATGTGCCCCGGATGCCGACCTGTTAGCGGTAGTTCACGAATTGCAGAGCGATGTCCAGATCCTTGCCCTTGAGCAGAGAAATGACGTCCTGCAGATCGTCCTTCTTCTTCGAGCTGACCCGCAGCTCCTCGCCCTGGATCTGCGCCTTGATGCCCTTGGGGCCCTCGTCGCGGATCAGCTTGGAGATCTTCTTGGCGTTCTCCTGGTCGATGCCCTCCTTGAGGGTGACCAGCATGCGGTATTCCTTGCCCGACAGCCTGGGCTCGCCCGCGTCGAGGATCTTCAGCGAGAGCCCGCGCTTGACCACCTTCTCCTTGAACACGTCGAGTGCGGCATTCGCGCGCTCCTCGCTGTTCGCCTTGATCTCGATGTTGTCCTGACCGGACCAGCTGATGCTCGCCCCGGTGCCCTTGAAGTCGAAGCGGTGTCCGATCTCCTTGACCGTCTGGTTCAGCGCGTTGTCGACCTCCTGGCGGTCGATCTTGCTGACGATGTCGAAAGATGAATCGGCCAAAACACCCATCCTCTCGGCTGTGAAAGCGTTATTCGGGATCCCGCCTCTCCGCCGTAGGCGAAACCGCTCCGCCGTACGTCGAATGCGCGGACCCAGCGAACGAGCCTAGCCAGCATCGGCGCGCCGTGCAGTCCACGTGGGCGTGCGGCGGCTTGATGCCGGGCCCTCGGCGACGGATCATGCCTGTGGGCCCACATTTCGCAGTTTCCGATCGCATTGGTAGGGATCATGCGAGTCATCGGAGCCGGCTTCGGCCGCACCGGAACCTTGTCCACCAAGACCGCGCTGGAACGTCTGGGCTTCGGCCCATGTCACCACATGACGGAGGTGCTCCAGAATCCCGTCCACATCCGACGCTGGCTGGACCTCGCCGAAGGCCGTCCGGTCACCTGGGAAACCCTCATGGCTGGGTACGACTCCTGCGTCGACTGGCCGGCCGCCGCGTACTGGCGCGAACTCGCCCAGCACTACACCGACGCCAAGGTCATCCTCACCGTCCGCGACCCGGAACGCTGGCTGGCCAGCATGAACGCCACCATCTTCAAACAGTCGGCCCGCGCCCGCACCTGGTCGGGCCGGACGATGGCCACGCTCTCCCGCCTCCTCGACACGGACTTCGCGGCATTCATCCGGATGACCCGGCTGGTCGTGAGCGAACGCGTCTTCGGCGGCGGCATCCCCGACACCGAACTCGCGCTGAAGATCTTCAACGAACACGTGGAGGAGGTCAAAGCCACCATCCCCCAAGACCGCCTGCTGGTGTTCGAAGTAGCCCAGGGCTGGCAGCCGCTATGCGACTTCCTCGGCGTACCCGTCCCGGACGAACCCTTCCCCAGAACCAACGACGCGGCAGGCTTCGACCAGCACGCACGCGGGATGGGACGCCTGCTGTTCCGGCGCAGCCGGTGACCACGATCCGGCTGGGGACAAACTGGTGTCACGTACACCTCGGAAGTCCGCTATTCTTCTGTCTGTCGCCGCGAGAGCGGATGGCACGGCAGGTTGCCCGAGTGGCCAAAGGGAGCGGTCTGTAAAACCGTCGGCTCAGCCTACGCAAGTTCGAACCTTGCACCTGCCACATCAGCGGGAAGAGGCCCGTCACCAGCGGAAACGCGGTGACGGGCCTCTCGCGTTGTGTCCGGCCCTCCACGGCGATCACCGGCGCCCTACGGCCTCTCACGGCCAATACGCGGCCAAGTTCCGGGACAGCGCCCAGCTCATACATCCGTCCTGCCTCGCCTCACGTGTCGGCGTCCAGCATGGTGGTGCTCGTTGGGGCCCCTGGACGGATGCGCTGGCTTCACGTGGTGCTGTGGGTGTGCATACTGTCCTGCTCGCCTCTGCCCACAAACGATCAACGCTGCCAGCGCGGCAGCCGGTTTGGTCTGGCTCTTGGTGCTCGTGAAACACGTAGGGCCTCGCACTGCTACAGGTGCGGCTAGTCTGGGTCGAAACTCCGGACTGTGCAGTCGGAAGCCTTGTCGCATGCTTGGCCTCGATCAGAGGGCATCAGCAGCGTTGCCATCTCCTGTGGCACGGTCGGCTGGCGATTCAGGGAGGCAGAATTGTGAGCCCTCGATCGGGTGGTGAAGCTGACAAGCTGGGCAATCACTACGAGGGTGCATGGATCGTCATGCACATTCTTGAAGTGTTGGCTGGCACCGCCGAGTCAGTGACAGTTGAAGAGCTTGGCGAGATAGGTACGGGTGCCGAATTCACGCTTCGCCGCAGCACTGTGGACGAGGTTCATCAGGTCAAACGACAACGTGGAAGCGCCAATAATTGGAGGCTCGGAGACCTCAACGCTGAAGGAGTTCTCAAAGCAGCCGAAAGTCATGTTGCTGCGGGACGTCAATATCACTTCGTGTCCACTATCCCGGCGCAAGAGCTACACGATCTGGCTGAGCAGGCCCGTCATTCATCGGACATTGTGACGTTCGTAGATAGTCTTACAAGTAGCGCTCAGCAGAGATTTAATTACCTAAGTTCGACCATCTACGGATCGCCTCAAGCAGCGTGGGAGACGTTGCGAGGGATATGGGCCCACTGTTCTAGTGAGCGTGACATTCGCAACCGAAATGCTGCGTTTGCCGGTGTCTTCCTGGCCGGGGCATCAGGTGCTGCTGCAGCGGCAGCCCTAGCCGATCTTGTGTATGAGAATCTGTCGAGTACGCTCGATAAACAAGCTATTGCTGGTCGGCTTGCAAATTATCAGCTTGAGTTGATTCCGCCAGGCGCGCCTGCGTCGCTGCATGCGACCGTTAGTGAGGTGCACGATAGCTGGAAAGTGAACATAGCGCGCGAGTTGCTACGTCCAGCTATTCCTAGGGCTGAGTCCGTCGAAATTACCGAGCATCTTGTTAGCGACGAAACTGCTTGTGTGTTTGCTGTCGGTGCTGGCGGCGCAGGTAAGAGCGCCGTCCTATATGAGGTTGTCGAGCGGGTTGAGTCATATGGTTGGCCTGCTCTTGCCCTGCGCCTCGACCGGCATGAGCCGTTTTCGTCGACGGCAGAACTTGGGAATCGTTTCGGACTGCAGTCTTCGCCGACCACAGTGCTAGCTCGGGTAGCACGCAATCGGCCGAGCCTTCTGGTGATAGATCAGCTTGATGCGGTAAGTAAAGCATCAGGGCGCATGCCACAGACTTTCGAAGCAGTAGCTGACCTAGTCCGCGAGGCCGCAGCGTTCTCGGGCATGCGAGTGATTCTCGCCTGCCGAAAGTTCGACCTTGACAATGATGATCGCATCCGGACCCTGGTGAAAGATCGGCGCGCGAGCGAGGTTCTCATTACGGAGCTGTCGGACGAACAGGTGGTCTCCGCAGTCGAGGCACTAGGAGTTGATTCGAGTCGTTTGACTCGGCAGCAGAAATCTCTTCTACGTCTGCCGCTCCACCTCAAACTTCTTAAAGCCATCGCGGACAGGGCCGACGTTTTTTCTTTCACAAGCACAAGGGACTTGTTCAACGCGTACTGGGATCACAAGCGGCGCGACTGCCGAGTTCGGCGTGGGGGGACGGTGCGGTTTGCGGAAGTCATAGCACTGCTAGCAGATGACATGAGTGCTAGGCAGCGGCTTGCGTCCCCCGTGTCTATACTGGATAACACTGACCTACTAGACGATGCCGACGTTCTGGCCTCCGAGCATGTCATTGTTCGAGACGGCCAACAGTACGCGTTCTTTCACGAGGAATTCTTCGACTATGCCTTCGCGCGCCGATGGACTCGACGTGGGCAGTCGCTTGTAACTTTCCTGCTTTCAAGCGAGCAAGAGCTTTTCCGTCGAGCGCAAGTACGCCAGATCCTGTCCTACATCCGCGATGAAAGTCCGGAGCGATTCGTGCAGGAGGTGGAGAGCCTCCTTGTGGAGCCAAGAATCCGGTACCACATCAAACATGTGGCACTTGCACTTATCCGCTCGATGGATGCACCGACAGTCGCTGAATGGCAAATGGTAGAGCGGCTGTTGCGACGCGATGACCTGCCCTTCACTGACGAACTGTGGTTGTCGCTGCAGTCTCCTTCTTGGTTTGATCGTCTATATATCGAAGGCGCGTTCAACTCCTGGTTGTATGACGAAGATGAACAGCTTCAGGAACGGGCGCTACGGGCCATGCTCGGGGGTGCCACGGATTGGCCTGATCGTCTGGCAGAAGTAATCGGACCCCATGCAAGTAGCTCATCAAGATACCCGGTCTGGCTGAGGTGGATTGCACGCTTTGTGCAGGTCCACAAGTCTCGCACTTTGTTTGAGCTGGTGGTCGATGCCATTCTCCGCGGCGACTATGACGGTCGAGAAAATGAGCTTTTCATGTCGGTGTACGATCTCGGCAGTCATCGACCTGAGTGGGCGGTAGAGCTACTTGCGGCTTATTTGATCGATCGTCCTGCAGCTCTGGCGCTTGATGAGCGAGGCCGTGTCGAAGCGCTGAAGATCGCTGAACATGGTGCCATAGATTTGATTACGTCCGCTGCATCGGCTGCGGCGGTCAACTTCGTCAAAGTGATAGTGCCATATATGCTGCAGGTAATGGCGGTGACGGCATACGACCGTGAGGATGGTTATCGCATTGATCGGCACTTCATGCACCGCGGCTATGAGCCGCCATATCGCGATCTATCGGAAGCACTCGCGGTGGGTGCGCTCACAGCGCTGCAGAAATTTGTAGCGCAGCAACCGCACGACATGATGCCGCTGCTAGATGAACTCAGCCACGATCC
Source organism: Nonomuraea sp. NPDC049684 (assembly GCF_044465345.1). NCBI lineage: Bacteria > Bacillati > Actinomycetota > Actinomycetes > Streptosporangiales > Streptosporangiaceae > Nonomuraea > Nonomuraea sp. NPDC049684. The sequence continues at coordinate 342,952 of NZ_JBITLO010000005.1, forward strand.
GCACGAGGCTGCCCAGTGGTTGCTGTACGAGGCCCTGATCGCGGCCGGCCCGGCGCAAGCGGAGTATGCGGCCGGAGTGCTGCTCGATCGAGAAGGCGGTTTCGATGCTGTCAGGTACTCATGGGATGTCCGTCGTCTAGTACAAGCAATCAGCCCTCACCTGACGGATGAGTCCTTCATAAGGCTTGAGCAGGCCATCTTGGAATATCGGCCCGGCTGGGAAGGTCGTCCACCTGGGCGCGCATCGTTCGTTCTTCTTTCTGCTATGGACGAGACTAAGTTGTCTAGCGCTGGCCTTCGCCGTTTGGGTGAGCTGCGTCGTTTGTTTAATGAGGATCAGCCTAGCGACCCCATCATGCCAGTCGGAGGATTTCTGGGACCTCCCATCCCGCGGGAGGCAGCCGCGCGGATGAGTGATGAGCAATGGCTCCGTGCAATGGCAAAGCACAACACGGATTACGTGGAGTGGAGCATATTGAGAGGCGGGGCGCGAGAGCTCTCTCATGTTTTGCAGGCGGAGGTGAAGAACGATCCTGGCCGCTTCTGTCGCCTAGTTCTTCGTGTCGGACATGATGCGCACCCCGCCTATGCGGAGGCGATCTTGTTGGGACTTGCCGAGGCTGAGGCTCCTGTGGACAGCGCTCTAATTTTTCAGGCCGTCCGCCACATCGCTGCGCTGGGCCATGCTGCTCATGATCGCTGGTTGGGCTGGGCGCTGCGTAAATATGTCAAGGGGCAATTCCCGGTAGACCTGATCCACACTCTCATCGATCGCGCACTGTGGACGGGTGATTCAGGGCAGGAGTTCGTGCCCCAGGAGTTGGCAGAGGACGATCGTAATCGGGATAACTTGCTGGAGGAGGGGATCAATACGAGCCGGGGACAAAATGCTGAGGTGCTTGGTGATCTACTGATTTATGATGCTGACGGGCAGCGTACCGAGCAGGTCATCCCTGTACTTGAGCGGCTAGCCGCCGATCCCTCGCTGCCTGTACGAGCCTGTGTGGCCCACCTCGTTGGTGCTTGTCTCCGTCATGCGCGGCCGCAAGCAATTGAGGCTTTCCGCGTGCTCATCAACACAGATGACCAAATCCTTGCGACAAGGCACGTCGAGACCCTCATTCTTCATATCGGAAACAGCGATTTCGAGGAAGTTGAGCCGGTGATTCGGAGGATGTTGTCCTCGTCTCAATCCAGGGTCAGGCGCGTAGGTGGTCAGATGGCGGCCTATGCGGGGTTGGAGCTTGGCGCCAGTGAACTGCTGGCGGTTGCGCAGACCAGTGATGACGTATCAGTGCGGGTAGGAGTCGCCAGAGTTTGTGCTAGAAGGCTGCCGTTCACAGCCGATGCAGCTACTGCGGGAGCTGTCATCATCGGGTTCGTTGATGATAGGGACGAGGAAGTCCGAAAGGCCGCGGCTGAAGTCGCAGGCGCGCTGCGGAGTAAAGCACTGCGCCCCTTCGAACGGGAACTTTTCAAATTGGTAGCTTCTCGTGCATTCGAAGAAGCCGTCCCATATCTTCTGCTTACCCTAGGCGATGCATCGGATCGTGTTGACCGTTTGATTCTAGAATGCGCTCGGCGATACATTGAAGTCTACGGAACTAGTGCAGGTGATATGAGATCGCGCACGACTGTGGACGGAAGGAGGGTTGGGGAACTTCTTATGCGTGCCTATGTGCAAGCCTCGGATGTGCGTACCAAAGCTGAGGTGTTGGACGTCCTCGACATGCTACTTATGTCCGGCGCTTATGGCGTGGCGGAAATGGTAGATGCAGAAGCGCGCTGGGCTTGATCAGCGGAAGCGACGTGGTGGTAGTTCCTGGACAGTTATAGTCGTAGAGCTTTCACTCATACGGCAAGGCCCTGGTGGCGTACCAGATACGACGCATTGCCTCCCCCTGCTGCCCATGCACGCACTTGGCGTAGACGCGTAGTAGAACGTTAACGCTGTGGCCTGCCCATTCAGCAACTTGAGGTGCGGGGACGCCTGCGTTGAGCCAAGTGGATACGCATGCATGGCGTAGGTCGTAGGGGACGACCATCAGGGGGGAACTGGTCTCTGCTGGGGTGAACGCGTCTGCTCGGGCCTCGTGGAAGACCTTCAGGTAGGCGCGATCTGTCATAAGGCCGCCGCGCGGGCCGATGAAGATACGGCTGTCAGGACCGACACCGAACTCCTCGATGTGCCCCCGGAGCATCGTGCGGAGTTCTGGGTGAATGGGTACAGCGCGAGTCTCGCCGTCCGCACGATGCTTAAGTGCGCGGCGTTCACGGACCTTGCCGCTGTCTGTCCAGCGACTGCCGGCGCGGGGCTCGGCGTGGGTGAGGATCATCTCACCCCAGCCGTTCTCTGGGAGGCTGACGAGGTGCTCCTCGCGTAGGTCGACTACTTCTTCCGGTCGAAGGGCGGCGAAGTACATGCAGCCGAAGAACGCCTTCATGCGCTGGCCCCGCGCGCCCTGGCGCTCGACGGCGGCAAGGAAACGTCGTGCTTGTTCAACGTTGATCACGACACGTGGGTCCACGCCGGTGAGCGTGCGCGGCTTTGTCCACTTCACCGCCTTGAGAGGATTGGAGGATAGGGCGCCGATTTCCACGGCATACTCCATGGCGTTGTTCAGGCTCATGCGCTTACGGTTCGCGGTGTTGGCGGCGGCGGTCCTGCCGTCCTTGGTTCGGCTGAGCCGGTCGAGGACGTCGCGTGTGAGGAGGGCGCCCTTGCCGGGCTCCTCGAACGCCGTCATGGACACTGTGTTCGCTTCCAGCCACCGGAGTACTGTCGCGATTTCGGCCGGCGGTTCTGCCGCGGTCCGTACACGATCGCTGTATGCCCAGCGAAGGGCAGCACGTTGCGTGTTGGTGTCTGGTCCGCCGTTGTTCTTGGTCAGTAGGGCTTCGGTGGCGTCGGTTAGGGCTTCGGCGATGCCTCGGCGGTGGTTGGGCGCGGCGTAGCGCCACTTCGCTTCGACGTAGGAGAGCGTGAAGGTGAACCACGTGAGGGCGGTCTCCTCGCGCTGCCAGGAGATGGGGCGTCCTGTGGCGACGCTGAAGGCCTCGCCTTGCCGGGCGGCGGTCATGAGTTGGGCGCGGAAGCTCTCGGCGTGGGCCAGGGTGCGGAAGGGCTCCTTCCACTCGCGACCGTCCACGATCCAGCGGACGGTGTGAGTGGTGACCCTGGTGCCCTTGTACGTCTTGATCGCCCAGAAGCGGACGCTGTAGGTGGTCTTCGCCATCAGGCGGCGTCCTCTCGTTCGGTGAGCCAGCGGTCGAGTTCGGAACGGCGGATGCGCAGTTCGCGGTTGGCGAGGGTGATGCAGCGGGGGCCCTGTTTCTTGGCGCGCCAGTCGTAGAAGGTGGAGCGGGCGATCTTGAGTTCGGCGCAGACCTCGGCGACGGTGAGCTTTTCGTCGGTGCGGGTGCTTGTCTTCAAGGGCGATTCCTTGTCAGGCGGTGTGCTGGTGCAGGGTCGGGTGAACGGCGTAGGCCGGTGAGGGGCGGCGGCCGGGACCGGTGCGAGGCGGTTCGGGTTCGCGGCGGATCCAGCCGAGCTGTTCCAGAAGGTCGAGTGGTGTTTCCAGCTCGGCGACCTTGCGGAAGCGGTTACGTGGCAGTGCGGTGAAGGCTTCGCGGACGGTGAAGCGCTGCGGGTTGGTGCGCTGCAGCCAGGCGTGTACGACGCGGGCGGCTTCGAGGTCGGGGTCGGCGCCCATGGCGTCGAAGGTGGCCAAGGCGTGGGTGATGAAGTACTGGCCGATGGTGATGGCGGCGTTGACGGTGTCGGGGGTGATTGGGTGGCGCCAGCCGTCTTCGACGCGGCCGGCCAGGTGGATGAGGCCGGCGATGCGCATGACGGCGCCGTCGAACTTGCCGGCCCAGTCGGTGATGTGGCCGAGGTCGCCGGAGTCCGGGCGCAGGCGGCGTTCGGTGCTTCGGCGGTGCTCAGTGAAGATCTCGGCGGCTTCGGGTGACAGGACGAGCTGGGCGGGGTCGTGCCAGTCGTGCATGTCGATGGTGAGGCGTTGCAGGTTGGCGTCGTAGCGGGCGGCGATGTGTTCCGGGACGGTGGGTGCGTCGACGTTGCGGTAGCCGACGTTGCTTTTCGGGAGGCTGTAGAGGATGCGGCCGAGCAGGCCCTTGCCGCGGAAGCCGGGCATGGTGGCGATGTCGGAGACGATCTCGGGCTGGACGGCCAGGCCCATGGTCAGGACGGCTTGGTCGACGCGTTCGCTGCGCCCTCGACGGTCGATGATGAGCGGGTCTCCGGCGTGGCCTTTGAGGAACAGGTCCAGGTTGGGCGTGCCGGAGTAGCGGCCTGCGAGGGTGGCGAAGATGCCGCCCTCGGCGGACAGGACGGCGAGGCGGCCCCCTTGCTCCACGAGGATGGTAGAAGCGGATTCGGGTGTGACGTCGTCGGCCATGAGTCGTGGTTTGACCGGGACCTTGATCTCTTCTACGGCCAGGGCTGCGCTCTGGGCCTCGGCGATTGCCTCGGCAGCGGACTCGCCGCGTGCCGAGCTGGCCGCGCGAGCGGCCTTCTCGGCGAGGTCCTCGGCCAGGCGGCGGGCGACTCCGGCCTCGGTGATCTGCGGACCGATGCGGCTGAGCAGGGCACGTTCGGCGTGGATGAGCGGGTTGGTCATGGCGCGGAACACGGCGGACTTGCGTGACCCGGGTGGCATGGCGACCAGAACGAACAGGTTCACCGGCTCGACCCACGAGCCGCGGACGTTGACCACTGCCCGTCCGCCGGCCGCGGTGGACAGTGCGGCCAGGGCGACGCAGCCTGCCAGGTCGAGTGGTGTCTGTGTCTCCTCTGCTACGGCGCCGACGTGGTCGGCGACCCAGCCGGGAAGGGCGTGGACTGGGAAGGGCGGGAGTTCGCCGCGCTGGCCGAGGGGTGCCGGTGCGTCCCATGGTGCGGGTGCGTTGTGGAGGTCGGTGAGCTGCTTTGCGGCGCCGAGGTTGCTCAGGATGGTTTCGGCGGTGGGGCGTCCGTTGGTGGTCAAGCGGCTGCCCTCCTTGGTCGGCGTAGGCCGCTGTCGAGCCCGGAGCGGATGGTGTTGAACGCCTCGCGGAAGTCGAGCCCGATGGCCTCGGCTGCGTTGTGCAGGCATGCTTCGGCGAGGTTGCGTGGGAGCAGGCTGGCCGCGGTGAGCTGGCCCAGGGCGAAGGCGGCGAGGTTGAGGGTGTCGTTGCGTGTGCCGGGTACGGCGTCCAGCACTCGTTCGACCTCGCCACGCAGCGCCGCCAGGGCGTACCCGGCTGCCCGGTCCCCGCCGCAGGCGGCCAGCACTGCCCCCGCAGACGTGCTGGACGTGGGCGGCGCGGGAGAACTGAGACGCTCGGTCAGCCAAGCTGGAAGCGTGGCCGGAGTCGGGTCGTGCAGGACGTCGTAGGAGCCGCTGCCGTCCCGCTGGGTGACGTGGCTGCCGGGGCCGACGACGTAGCCGCCGTGAGCGCGGGTGTCGATCTTCCAGCCGAGCCTGCCGGCGGTGTTCCGGAGGTCGGTGTTGGCCGGGGTGGTGAAGTAGAGGTGGGTGCCGCCGCGTCGGGTGCGAACCGTGAAGGTCTCCAGTGGCAGCGGTTGGCTGGCTTGCTCGCAGAGCGAGGCCAGGACGTCCGCGCCGTCGTTGATGCCGGGCCGCGACCAGCCGGGTGGCGGCTGCTCGTTGGGCTTTGGTACGTCCAGGTCGAGCACCACCAGGCCGGACGGGCCGCAGGCGATGCCGATGTTGAACGGGGCGCGGGCCCACATGTGGCGGATGAGGGCGGTGTCGGTGGTGGCGTGCTGCTCCCAGGCGGTGAAGCCGGGCAGTGGGCGCTTGCCGTACGGGGTGAGTGGGAAGACGTGCCAGCCGCGAGCGGAGGCGGCCAGAGCGTAGCGGGTGAGGTCGTGCATGTGGATCTCCTCAGAGGGCGACATCAGCGGTTGCCGTCGCGGTGGAGGCGGCGGGCGTAGAAGTAGAGCTGCCAGCCGAGGCGGGGTCGCTTGCCGGTGCCGCTGCAGGCGCGGCAGATGCGGTTCTTGCCGCCGGGGCGGCATCGGGTGCAGCGGCCCCAGGGTGACGCGAGGCAGACGATGATGTAGCTGAGAGTGACGAACGGTAGGCAGACTGCTAGAAGGGCGATGACGCTGGCCATGAGGGCCTCCAGGGCCGTTTCCAGGGTTTCCGCAGGTCGGGCTCTAGGCCCTAGAGCCCTGGTAGAACAGGGTTTCGGGCTCTAGGGGAGCCTCTAGACCTAGAGGGGCGCGCCTCTAGGTCTAGAGGCGATCGGGTGAGCTACGACGCCTTGCCCTTGTCACGTTGGGTGATTGCGGTGGCGATGTCGTCGCGGGCGATGCCGATGCGGTTGGCGCCCCTGCCGCCGCCCTCCGGGGTGGCCCACACCTGCATGGTGCGGACGCCGTACGGCTTGAGCGCCGTGGTGAGCTGGGCGGTCTTCGCCCCGCCTTCCAGCGCCGCCCATGCGCCGTAGATGTCGGGTCGGAGTTCGGCCAGGCCATCCACGATGACCTCGTTCCAGACCTTGGTCTCGGACGGTGGGACCACGGCGAGGATGTCGGCCAGCAGGTCGAAGCTCGGCGCGGCCTGCTCGGCGGTCTCGCCGAGGGCGTAGCCGGTGAGCGTTCCTGCCGTCTTGCGCAGTGCATACGCGCGGTCGGCGATGAGCTGGGTTTCCGGGGTGTTGAGGTAGGCGGCCTTGACGACCTTCGGCATCGGCGTCGCGCCGACCAGGTAGCCGGTGCCGGCGTCCTTCTCCGGGACGAACACTGTGGCGCGGATGCCGTTCTTGTACGCCGAGGTGCCGAGGATCATGTCGTTTTCGAGCTGGCCGGCCACCCGCAGGCAGAAGCGGATGGAGACGTTCGCGGAGATGCCGGTGGGGAGGCTGTCGCGGTCCGGGCGCTGGGTGGCCAGGATCAGGACGACGCCCAGGGCGCGGCCGAGCTTGATGATGAACTCGGCGTCATCGCCTGCCTTGTCGCCGTACTCGGGGTGGGCGAACAGGTTCTGGCACTCGTCGATGATGCAGACCAGCGGATGCAGGCCCAGCGAGCGCTTGTCGGCGATCTGCCGGGTGACGCGCTTGTCCGGGCACAGGTCCGCGGGTAGGGCCTTGAGTGCGGCCGAGCGGCGCATGACCTCCTTGCGCAGCAGGGTCAGGGAGTCGGCGGCATAGGCGATGGCCTCGTCCTCGATGCCAGAGACATAGCGGTGGCAGACCTTGTCGTACGGGTCCAGGTCGCCGGTGCCCTTGAGCTCGTGGAACCACGCCTCGACCGTGGGATCGAGCACGATTCCGGCGGCCAGCTCGCGGATGGACGAGGTCTTGCCCTGGCCGGGCTGGGAGCCGATCAGCACGTTGTGCTGGATGAGCGGCACGGTGACCAGGCGGCCGCGCGGGTCGTTGCCGAACGGGACGCCCTTGAACACGTCGTGCGAGCCGGCCCGCTTGAGCGGGGAGCGCACGATGGTCTTGGACAGGTCCTTGTCGCCCACCCACAGGATCAGCCGTCCCTCGTGGACGGACGGGTCGCCCTCCGGCCAGATGCAGCCGAGCGGGCGGCGCAGCGCGCCGGACAGTTGCTTCCGCCTGTCCAGCACGTCGGCCACGGTCACGCCGTACGGCAGGTCGATGTCGGCGCGCCAGCCGGGGCCGTCGCGGGTGATCGGGGCGACGAACCGGATGGCGTCCTTGGGGTTCTTGGACAGGGCCTGCGTGATGCCGGCGATCCCGAGCACGCTCAGCGCGCGGACCACGATGTCACTGGTCAGCTTCTCCACCTCGGATGCCATGACGGCTCGGTTGATGAGCGGCCGGTCGGCGGGCTTGCCGAGGAGGCCCAGCACGGCCATGGCCACGGCGAGCGCTCCCCAGCGGGCGGCGGACGGCTCGTTGGCCGCGACGATGGCCAGGACCAGCAGCGCGATCAGGATCGTCCCGGTGATCCAGACGCGCAGCCGCACACGTGAGTCTCGTTGCCTGCTCAGCTTCAGGTACCCCTCGTAGTCGGATTTGCGGACGGCCGCCACGCGTGCGGGCTCGCCCTCCAGGTCGAACGTCCACCGCGCCATGCCGTTCACCAGGCGGACGAGGCCGCGCGGGGCGCGGGCGGTTAGTCGTCCGGCGTAGAGCGGGGCGCGGAGGGTCTGATAGCAGGCGACGTGCAGGTAGTGGAGGCTCGTCCAGCGGATGGTCTCGACGGCCTCGGAGCGGGAGCGTAGCCACAGCGGGATGATCGGCTGTCGGGTGGTCGCCTTCCGTTCCAGGCTCGCCCGCCAGTCCGTCCGGCTCGGACCGGGCTGGTCCACTCGGACGATCTCGCCATCAAGGACCGGTCCGTCCGCGTCGTTCCGCGCGGGCTTCTTCGGGTCCGGTTGCGTGCGGTCGGATTGGCGTCCGGACCGGGCGGCGTCGAGGTCGACGATGTCCGCCCCCTTGCCGTCCTGGCGGTCCGGGGTCGGTTCGTCGGACCGGTCTGGCCTGTCGTCCTCGTTCGGGTGGTGGTTGGGGTCGTCCGGTCGGTGAGTCATGATGAAGGCACCTCTGCTGCCTGATGGGTGGTGGGGTCCTGGGGCGCGGTCGTTGTCTTGGCGGATGAGGCCGCGCCCCACGTGACGGTCAGGGACGATGTGCGGTCGGACCGCGATTCGTCCGGGCGGTCGGTGGGTCTGTGGTCAGCGGTCGGCGACTGCGGTCCGACCGCTTGGGCGATGTCGAGTGCGGTCGGCAGGGTCAGCGCGAGCAGTTCGGCCAGGAGCATGGCGGTGGTGGCTTCGTCGCGGTCGAAGAGGCGTCCGGGGTAGCCGGTGACAGTCCATCCGCCCGCGCCGAGTTCGGCGACGTTCAGGCACCGGTCGGAGCTGATCCGGGTGCCCGTGATGGTCAGGCTCATCAGGCGGCCTCACCTTCGGGTGCGGGGCCTTCCGCTTTGAGCTGGGCCAGGAGAGCCCCCGCGCGGTCGGTCGAGATGCTCTGCCCGCGGTTGCGGATGGCGTCGCGGAGGCGGTCACGGGTGAGGGGCTCGCCCTGCGAGATCAGGTCAGCGGCGATGTGCCGTCCCAGTGGCAAGAGGTCTCCTACGTTCGGTGGTGTTGTGTTCTGGGGCCGCTTGGGTCCACGACCATGTCGCCTTGGAACGGCTGGCGGTAGCGCGGTGCTGGGGGCCTCCAGCTCCGGGAGTGCCACGGCCGGCAGTTGCGTGTGCTTGGGCGTGAGTTCGCCGAGGCGGTACAAGGCTCGCTCGCGACGGGTTGCTTTCCACCGCCACAGCGGGCCGTACTGGTCCTGAAGCTCCGTGCGAGCCAGGATGCGCTCGCGCTCCCTGCCCAGGGCTTCCGGGTAGCTGCGGATCTCCCAGAGCACCATGCGGCGCCAGAGGGAGACCGTCGCCAGCGGGGCGAGCAGCCAGCGTGAGCGGCGGATGCCGTCCATGTGGTCCGGCCTGGCCAGCTCGGCGTGCTTGCGGACGACGTGGGCGCCGACCTCGATGGCGATGACCCACAGGAGCGGCAGCAGGGCGTGCGCGACGACGGCGAACCAGTCCGTCGGTCCTGGTGTGGTGAGGTAGGCGGCCACGTTGAGGTAGACCGTCGCGGCGGTCAGGGCCCATGGGATGAAGCGGAGCCAGCCCAGGCGCATGCCGAGGCGGGCAAGGACGATGTCGAGCGCCGAGAACGCCGCGATCCCCAGGTCGATGCCGAGTGGAACGGTCCATGCGAACCACCCGAACGAGGGCTCGGCCGCCGTGGCGACGCGCTCGAAGCTGTTGACGAAGCCCAGGAGTCCGAGGGCGCCGGTGACGGCTGCGGTGGTGGAGATGGCGGTACGTTCGCCCTCGGTCAACGGGCGGGACGTGGCCTCGTTGGCGGTCATCGCGTGTCCCTTCTTTCGGTGGTTCGTGGGCGGCGTTCGCGGGTGGGGCGTCCGCTGCGGCTCATGCCGCGCTTGCGGTCGGTCTCCAGCCGTCCGTCACGTCCGGCTTCCGGTTGGTAGAGGCTCGGGAGCTTCTCGCCGTGGACGGTGACGCCGGGCCGCCCGGAGGTGTCGAGGGTGCGGCGGCTCATACGGCTGCCTCCTCGGCGCAGTCGAGGCACACGCCGAGGTGGCGCGGCAGCACGTAGCCGACGTCGATTAGGCATTCCGGGCAGGTCCGGCTGGTCTTGAAGATGTCGGTACGTCGGCGCGGGCTCGGGGTGCGCTTCGGCAGGGCGAACCGCACGTCGTACAGGGAAATGGCCCGAACGCGAGGCGGGCCGGGACGCCGGCCGCGCCACAGGGCCTGGGCCTGTGCGCCTTGAGGGCCAGGGCGCAGTCCCTGGGCGGCGAGCTGGTGGAGTGTGAGCAGGTGCGGCGGGACCAGGTGCCGTGGGTAGGTGGGAATGCCGTACCGGGCGCCGGACGGGTCCCAGAAGCGGGTGCGGATGCGGCTGGCCATTCAGGCCACCTCCATGTCTGCCAGGTCGGTGGTGTAGGTGGTCAGGGCGGCGGCCGGCAGGCCGGCCCAGATGCCCGAGGTCGGGCGGGTGCGCCTCGCGTACTGCTCGCACAGCGACAGGGCGGGGCAGGTGGCACAGACCTCGCGGGCGACGGCCTCGCGGGCGGCGCGCTCCTCGGTGCTCTCGATGGTGAGCCGTGGGCCGGTGTGCAGTTCTGGGTCGTACGTGCACTCGGGGAGCGGTGTCCCGCCGTCGGTCTGCCAGGTGGCTTCGATCTGGGCGAGCGACATGCGGGCCGGGTGGATGGGGCGGTTCGGGTTGTGAGTCACGGCGTCTCTTCCTGTGATCACTTGTTGACGGTGTGGACGAACCGAGCGAAGGACTCCGAAGCGCTCATGACCAGGTGGGCGGCGGCCTTGACGATGGTCGCCGCGCCCTCCGGGTCCTTCAGGGCGTAGAGCGCAGCGCAGATCGTCAGGACGGTCGGGAGCACTTTGCGCGGACGGATGAGCATGACGAGACCTCTCGGTTCGAGGACCTGTCGACCAGGTCCTAAGAGACATAGAACATGTACAGCTACGGAGAGTCAAGTGTGAGGGACTGGTTGTGTTGGAGTCCCGCGATGCTTGGCTCGCCCGCTCTTGCTGACCTCAAGCCTTCCTCGCCGGGCGCCGCCCCAACACTGTGCTCATGATCGGGACTGAATGCACAGGGGGTGCTTTTTGGGGGTGATTCAAGCCCTGAGCAGGAGAAACGCGGGCCGGTATTTCTCGGGAAAGCGGGCGTTTAAGGCCGTGTTCGCGCCATGATTGCCGAGGCGTGCACATGTGGAGGTGAAGATGTCTCGAATGCCCAATGTGGGGCTTGCTGATGCGATGCGGCGTGCCGATTGTTCTAATTCGGGACTTGCTTCACGAGTGCGACAGATTGCGCAAGAAGAAGGCGTAACCCTGAGCTGTACGCATGTGGACGTAAAACGCTGGCTCGATGGGGTGAAGCCGCGGCCTGCCACCGCGCGCTTCATCGCGGAAGCACTCACCAGGAAGGCCGGGGTCACCTTCACGCTGGACGACATCGGGTTCGCCAGCGTCGTGACTCCGGAGACGCTGGAGCGCACGCTGGCTCATGGCGGCGGCATCTCCGACGTGGGGAGTCGGCTGCTGGGCCTGACGCGGCGCGACCTCGCAGACGATCCGGTGGCGCTTCAGTCGGTGGTCGTCCCGGATGCCTGGAACGAGTCCCTCATCGCGTGGCTGCTGTCGCGGCCGGAGCCGGTGCTGGTACGGGAGCACGCGCGGCCGTCCGTCGGCCCGTGGGACGTGCAGACCATTCGCGCCACCACAGAGCTGTTCGCGAGCATGGGTTTTCAATTCGGGGGCGGACATGCACGTTCCGCGCTCGTCCAGTATTACCACCGAGAAGTCGTTCCCATGCTCGACGGGAAATTCGAGGAGTCGGTAGGGCGGGCGTTGTACGCGGCGGCGGCCGAAATCACGGAGTTGGTCGCATGGACGGCGTACGACCTCGGCCGGCACGGGCTCGCACAACGCTATTTCCTGCAAGGACTGCGCCTTGCCCAGGTGTCCGGAGATCGCATGCTGGGTGGTCTGATCCTGGCCGACATGAGCCATCAGGCCAATTATCTGGGCCGATACGACCAGGCCATTCAACTCGCGCGTGCGGCGCAGGAGGGCTGCCGTAACGCGTCCACCGCGACGCCTATGGCCTTGTTCTTCGCCATGGAGGCCCGCGCGCATGCCGGGAACGGCGATGAGGCCGCCTGTGCGCGAGCCCTGCTTGAGGCGGAGAAATGGTTCGCCAAGCGCAACGTGGACGATGACCCCTCGTGGGTCGGGTACTTCGACGCCGCCGAACTGGCCAGCGAGGGCGCGCATTGTTACCGCGACCTTCGCAAGCCGTTCCGGGCGATGGAGTTCGTCGGCCAGGCGGTCGGGCTCTGCGATCCGATGTACGTACGGACCCTGGCCTTCGACCGGCTGGTCCAGGCGGCGAGCTACGTGCACATGGGCGACCCGTCGCAGGCCGCGGCCATCGCGCTGGAGGCCATCGACCTCGCCGGGCCGCTCAAGTCGGAGCGCTATCTCCGGTACATCAGGGACCTGCAGGCAGACCTGGAGGCGTATGCGGACGATGGTCTGGTGGCGGAGTTCAACGCCGTCGTCGCCCGGAAGTATTCGTCGGAGAGCGATTAGTGCGGTGACCGCTAACGTTCACCGGGTTCAGTGACCTGCGGCCGGTCAGTCGTCGTTGACCAGCCACTGCCGTCCGTCGATCAGCTCCCGGACCGCGTCGAGCTGTCCGGCGTGCGTCGCAGTGTCGACGATCACGTGCATCAGCACTTCGCGCAAAGACCCCAGCCGCCATGACCCCGAACCGAACATCTTCGTCGGCCACCAGGCCGGCGCGGCATCGATCGCCGTCGCCCCGATGACCATGTTCGACTGCTCGATCGTCCGTCGATACCGCGCGAGCACGTCCGCACCGGAGAACTCCTCGGGGACCTTCCAACCGAACTCGCCGACCACGAGCGTGTCGATGACCTGGCGATCGGCGGTCATCGCGCCGCGAAACCAAAGCGCCTCGGACCAGGTCAAATGGTGCACCAGGTCGCGGGGTGACCAACCGGACGGCAGCACCACCTGGCGTAGTTGCTCCTCGCCAAGGCCGTCCAGGATGCCCAGGACGTGCTTGCGCTGCGAGTCGAGGTAACCGACCAGTGTTTCGCGCTCCACGGCCTTGCCCTCCCCACGATATTTGCCGACGTCAGACCATACAACAACGAGATCGGCAACCGCGTGGATCAACGTGAGCGCGGTCAAACCGGTGCGTTGTCCACCCGGTGCACGTTCATGGTCACCGCATTAGCTGTCGTACCCGTGGCGAGGTGGCCGGCCGTATCTCCACAGGAGGTAACCGAGCGGCAGCACGAGCACCAGCAGCCGAACAGGGGCATCGCGGAGGCCGTCGAACTGGAGTTGGTACAGCAGGCCGGCACGCAGGGATTCGTCCCCGGTGAGGAGAGGGGCGAGGCCCACCAGCCCGTACACCACCAGGGCGTCCATGACGGTCGTCAACGCGCGCCGCCCAGAGATCGGCAGCGCGGGGGAGTTCGATGCGAGCAGCACCAGCAGGGCAGCCGCCAGCAGGCACAACTCCCAGAGTCCCCAGCCGCCGGACAGAGCCTCGAACCAGTCCGGGGTGAACATGGGCAATGAGCCCGAGCAGATGCTGTCCCCCTGGTAGTCGGCCGAGAGCGGCCGGGCGAGCGCGATCAGCGCCAGCACCCAGGCAGCACGCGGCCCCGCCGTCGCCGAATGCCGCCGTATCAGGGCGACCAGCACGGCCAGCAGGGGCACGGCCCAGGTCGTCGCGAGTTCGGTGAGGGTGGCGAGGTCGTCGCGCAGCGGTAGGAACGGTGAGTGGTCGATCGAGTCGTACGGACGTACGCAGCTCACTACGCCCTCGGTGAAGCCTTCGTAGTGCAACTGCGCGAGGTACTGCTCGGGCACGTCGGCGGCCGTGAACAGGGAGGACCAGTCGAAGCTGGTCTTCCAGGTGTCCCAGGTGGGGTAGGCCGCAGCGGCGAGGGCCGCCAGCCAGGCTAACGGGGCTGAGGGTGACACGTCAGAGGCTCCTTCTGCTTCTGGCGCACCCTATCGGTGATCTTGAGCGATATGAGCTGAGGCTGTTGCAGAGGGGCATTCCGTCCCTGCGACTGACAGCCATCACAACATGTCGGATGCGGCACGTGAGCCCCGGACATCGACCTTGATTTTCGAGTAAGTGGCACCCGTACTGCGCGCCTGCGGGGCGGTCATCTCCCGGCCCAGGACATCGACTTTAGAAAGCACGCCAGCGGCGAGGTGCGTCGGGATTCCGTAGCGAGTTCATACGATTGCGGAACTCCCGGGCTATGGCCGCGTCTTCGTTGACGTTCTGCATGAGCCACGTCGTCATTTTCAGCTCATTGATGTCTCTGAGCACCGGGTAGCCTTCCCAGGCCAGAACATCGAATCCGTACCGCTCCGCGAACTGGTCATATTCGGTGCGCGTTCCCCAGCCGACCGTGTGCTCGATGGCGGTGACCGCGAGATCCGTCTCCGGTGAGCCGAACGCGAAGCGCTCGAAGTCGATGAGCAGGACCCTTCCGTCGACGGTTCTGATGAGATTCTCGTTGTGCGCGTCCCCATGAACTGCGCACGGCGTGAGGGGGAAGGCCAGCTCGTCGTACGCGCATTGCAGCTCGCGTCGCCGTGTCAGCAGGAAGTCTCGATCCTCGTCGGTGAGGACGGACGCCGCGTTGATGCGTTCGGAGACGCGGCTGAGGATGTCCATCGCCGGCAGCTCCAGGTCGGCGGGGACGGCCAGGCCGTGGAGCTCGCGCAGGACGTCGGCCAGGTCGTCGAGGGTTGCGGGCGAGCCGCTGTCGGGGATGAGGTGCCAGAGCGTTACCGGGTGGCCTCTGACGATGAGCGGTTGGTCGTGCGCCGTCGTGCTTGCCGCCGGTATCCCGGAGTCGTTCAGCCAGGCCGAGACGGCTACTTCCTTGTGTACGTCGTCCAGTACCTCGATGCTGCGCGCGATCCTGACGACCACCTGCTCGGCGGGGAGTGCGAACAGAGCGTTCTCGCCGAGGCGGATCAGGTGGGCGTCCTGGCTGGCCAGTCCTGTGCTCTCGCAGGTCTCGTGCAAGGTCGCCAGTGCTTCGGTGGTGGTGAAGGGGATCGAGGGCGTCTGGGATACGGTCACGTGTCACCTTCGGCTCGTGATTTGACGACGCGGCCCATGCCGGGCCTTTTCTCGATGACTCCTTCCGCTTCCAGCAGCGCGAAGGCGCGCCTGATGGTGATGCGGCCGACGCCGCGTTCCTGGGCGAGTGCGTTCTCTCCGGGCAGGACGGACCCCACAGCGAGCCTGCCTGTGGAGATGTCCTGCCGGAACTCGGCGGCGACCGCGTCGGCTCGGGTTTGCGCGTGCTCGGGGCCGCCGACGAACCAGCCCTTGCCGTGGACGGCTGTGATGAGCCGTTCGCCGGCCAGGAGTTGCAGCGCCTGGCGGGCCGTGCCCTTCGACACCCCGAACTCCTCCGCTGTTGCGGCCTCTCCGGGCAATTGCTGGCCAGGCACCAGCTCGCCGTTCTCGATGCGCGCTCGAAGCGTCTCGGCGATCGATTCGTACTGTGTCGTTGCCGCCCGCGGGGCTTTGGGGTCCTCGCTCTTCACGCGCCGGCCACGGCCGGCCTCGCTGGCCACCAGCCCCGAGCGTTCCAGCTCGGCGACCGCCTGACGTACGGTTCCTCTCGCCACGCCGTACGTGCTGGCGAGGGTGGATTCGGAGGGCAGCATGGCACCGGCCGGCAGGTCACCTTGGAGGATGCGATTGCGGATGTCCTCTGCAATTCGGACGTAGATACGGGCGTCCTTCGCCTTGCTCATCGCGCTCCCTCGCCGAGGCACAGTGTCTCTAGGGTAGGGCGGGGGACACGGCCACTAGCGAAGCTTCGCGGACCGTGTCTCCCCTTGGTCTTCCCGACGCGCGGCGAGGGGACGCCGTGCGGAACCAGCTTGTTCATGCTGGTGGGTAGGCGTCGATCTTGCCGGGCTTACCGCGCAATCCGCAGAACCCTTCATCCCAGTGCCCGAGCCCATTACCCCTCGCTGGCCATCGCGGCTACGGCGGCTCGCACTATGCCGCGGAACACCGCAGATTGGATCAGCTCTCGTGTTTCAAGAGAGTTGCTCTGGTGGCGGTTCACGTGGCCTTGCCCGGCAGCGCCTGGCCACGCTGCTTGGTACGAGCAGCCATCCGAGCCCGAACGTTCCGCTTGTGCTCGTCCTCGTGAAGGATGAGCAGCGCCTCCCAGACGGACCGCGCATGCCGGTACAGTCCCCTGGCCGTCTCCTCGTACTGGCCTGTAGAGGTGCGCCGGAGGATCAGGAACTGCCCGCCCTGGCAGGCCCACTCAAGGGCACCGCAACATGAGGTCTCCGTGATCCGGATGCGGTCTCTTGGGGGACGCAGGTACGGCTCCCACTTAGGTACGGGCTCGTCAGGAGGCTGGGTCATGCTCCGGTTCCCCTGCGCCGTACTGCCTCACGTACCGGTAGACCTTGCGACGGCTCCGCTGCCAGGTGCACTTGTAGGCGAGCTGCAGGGGCGAATCTGCGACCAGCTCCCGCAGGACGCCGTAGGCGACCTCGCCGGCCGTCAGCTTGGGCAGCGGCCTCGCATGCCATAGACCCGCGACGTCGCACCAGACGTAGAAGCGCCTGAACGCACCGCGCAGATCAAGCTCACATGCCTGTTCAAGCGTCGACGTCATGCCGGCCGCCCCTGCAGTTGGCGAGCCGGATGGATGTGCGGAGGTCCTGCAGCGTTCTCGACGTTGCCGATCAGTGTCGATTGCCAGGCCAAGGCCGCCGCGAGTGCGATCGCGTCCTCGCACCTGACGATGCGCATGACCCCCTCCGCCACCAACTCGACGGTCAGAGACCGGTTCGGCACGGCGGTCCACCACAGCTTCTCCGTGGAGCCGAGCTCCAGGGCGATGTCCCAGGCCGGATAGGTGCCGCGCAGTACGGAGAGCTGGCGGTCCCGCAAGTCCTGTATGAGCGCCGCCAGTGCGGAGGCTTGGCGAACGCTTTGGGCAGTGGCCCTCAGCAGCTCGTCCAGCCCGGCTTTGGTGTCGACGTCTAGGTGATTCGTGTCCCAGTACACGAATCCATCACAACGCTGAGTAACGACGCGTAGACAGATGTGATTGGGGGACACTGGGGGCGGCGACCGTGTCCCCCAACTCGGTGGTGAGGTGCGACGGCATGCTGGAACAGCCCAGAACTCCCCGGTGGGCCGAACGCATTCGCGATGAGCGACGTCAGCGCGGCTGGTCACAGAAGCAACTGGCCAGACACCTGTTCCTGGCGGCGGGCGAGGAGATTGCCTTGCCCGAGTTCGACTCGGTGGTCCGCAGGATCAAAGATCACGAGGCGGGCAACAGCCGCCCGAAGGACCCTTACCCCTTGCTGTACTGCCGGGTGTTCGGCATGGACGAGGCCGTTCTCTTCGACCGTGACGGCGAGCTGGTGAGCACGCTGCCAACGAGCAGTGACCTGATCGAGCACACAGCCTGGATCGAACAGACCAACGTCGGCGACAGCACGATCGCCATGATCGATGAAACCCGCTACCACCTGACGCAGCGCCATACCCAGATCGCGCCCGCGCCGCTGCTCGCCGATGTGCTGCGCCTGCACCGGCGAGTGCTGGAGCTCCTACGGGGCGGCAAGCAGCGGCTTCACCAGACGCGCGAGTTGTTCCGGATCGACGCCGAACTCCTCGCCCACGCCTGCATCCTGCTGGGCGACCTGTACGACGACGAGTCAGCCATCGTCCACGGCAGAGCAGCCCTCCTGTCCGCCCAAGAGGCCGGCGCGTGCGAGGCAGCGGCGTTGAGCGCCCAAGCCAAGACCGAACGGTGGCGATGCCGATACGCGACATCTGCCGACGCGGCCAGACGCGGCTACGAATGCAGCCCACCCACGCCCCTGCGAGTACTCCTGGCCAGCCAGGAAGCGAACGCCGCAAGCCTGCTCGGCGACTTCGACCGAGCCCGAGAAGCACTTCACCGAGCGGACGAGGCAGCAGGTTCCGTGACCGGCGACTCCGGCGTGACGCCCTGGTCCTGCCCAGCGCCAAGGCGGGCACTGTACGCCCTGTCGGTGGCACTCCAGGCGAGCGACCATACTGCGGCGCTGCGCGCGGCAGCGGCGGCCGATGACGCATGGGCCAACGGTGCTCCCTGGGTGGCCGGCACCTGGGCACAAGTCCGCTTCGGCGCCGGCATCGCGTACGTGATGATGGAGGACCTGGACGCCGCCGCCGAGCAGGTGACACCCGCCCTTTCCCTGCCGCCCGAACATCGGCTGTCCACGATCACCAACTACCTGGTGCGGATG
Organism: Nonomuraea sp. NPDC049684; assembly: GCF_044465345.1. Lineage (NCBI taxonomy): Bacteria > Bacillati > Actinomycetota > Actinomycetes > Streptosporangiales > Streptosporangiaceae > Nonomuraea > Nonomuraea sp. NPDC049684. Next base: position 361,373 of record NZ_JBITLO010000005.1, read on the forward strand.
GATGCTCGATTGGCCGCTCCTCGGTTCCGCGGCTCGGATATGGTGACCACGCTGCGCGAGCAGATCAAGACGTTCAACTCCGCTCGGGCTCTGCCCGCCCCTGTCGAGGAGGATGCGTGAGCCCGTTGCCAACGCGGATGGCGAACCGCTGGGAGAAGCGACGAGCGCTCATGCTGCCGCCAGGTCAGGGCAAGCTCTACTGGCACGTCCTCCTGGGAGAGGACCCCGAAGCGCAGGCCATCGTCCAAGAGGCTCACGACCGCCTGGCCGGCCTGCCCGGCCTCGATCTGGTGCCGCAGAAGTTCATCCACCTCACCACGTTGGTCGCCGGCTACTCACACGAGATCACCGATCATCAGGTGAACGTGATGGCTGAGGAGGCCACGACTCAACTCTCCCGGATCGCGCCCATCACTGTCTCGCTGGGGCGTGTGCTCTACCACCCGGAGGCGGTGGTCCTGGAGGCGCGGCCGGCGGACCGTCTTAGGCCCCTGTTGGAAGCAGCCAAGTTCGCCACACGGGCAGCCACCGGCCGCGACGGCTCTCTTGCTCATGCAGCCTGGGTACCGCACGTCACTGTTGCCTACAGCAGCGCTGATGGCCCAGCGGCCCCCATAATCGAAGCGCTCGGCAAGCAGCTTCCCGAGCGCCACATCACCATCAACAACATCCACATTGTGAACCAGGATGGGCCCGAGACGGTCTGGGACTGGCGTCCTCTGGCGCGAGTGCAACTCGGTACCTCGTGAGACGTTGGCACCGGTGTGAGGCTGTCGAATCCGAGCCACGCGTGCCGCATCACCTGTGGAATATCTTTTTGCGAGATTCTGCGGCGTTCTGCTGGGCGGATTGATGAGGCATCAGCAACTTCGTCGTACTGGGCCTGACCTGGAGTTGTGCCTTCATCGTCGGGTTTTGCGAATTCTGCGTTCAACCCGACCGGTCGAGATCGGGATTCTCATGGGCAGAGTACTGTTCCGCAGCGCTATCTTTCCGTTTGTGCTCCCTCTCGATGCCAGGACACCGCCTGTGTCATCCGGGCCTCGCCAGGAGGGTAGCGGACATCGAGGAACATCCCGATGACCGTCGGTCCTCGAGGACTGGTTGCTCATGATGAGGCCCTGCTTGAACCAGGATCACGTCTAAGCAGCGCCCGCCACTGCGACTGGGAAGGGCGGTCCCGAAAACCGTCGTTTCTGGGACGTCTCCTCATGGGCACATCGGGGAGGCACCAGCCGGACGAGCGCTTTAGTCTTTCCGCAGCGATGGCCATGCTCCACCGCAGCTCCATCCGAGATTCCGGCGGCGGCTGGCCTACGGCTTTGGCTGGTTCTACGGTGAGGGTGCTTTACGTCGATCCTGAAGGAGGATCAGCGTGGATCCGATCGTTTTAGCCGCTGGCACGGCGCTGGTGACGGCCATGGCCACCGACGCTTGGCAGCAGGCTCGTGATGGCGCGGTGGCGTTGTGGTGCAAGGTCCGGCCCGAGCAGGCTGAGATCGTCGAGGCGGAGCTGGTCGAGGTCCGCGAGCAGGTACTCGAGGCCCGCCGGGACAACGACGCCGACACCGAGCAGGCGCTGGCCGGGGCCTGGCAGGTGCGGCTGCAGCAGTTGCTGCGCGCGGATCCGTCACTGGCGGGCGAACTGCAACGGGTGCTGGATGAGGTGCTCACCCCGGCGTTGGAGTCGGCCGATCAGGAGCGGATCGGCTCGCTGGTGATGAAGGCGAAGGCCAGCGGTCACGGCCGCGTTTATCAGGCAGGCCGCGACCAGACCATCAACGAGCGGTGACTCCATCTCCAGCGCGGCCGGACAAGCACGCTCCTCAGCAGCCGCAGGTCCGGCTGGAGGCCACCGCTTCCGGGGAAGGGCAGGTGTACCAGTCCGCGCGTGACCAGTTCATCAACCCAACGGTGTTGCCCGAAGCGGCCCTGCGGCCGGTCACCGAGGTGTCCGCGCCACCGCGCCTGGTATATCTGCCCCGGCACACGCACACCTTCGTCGGGCGTGGCGACGAGTTGGCCGTGCTGGAGGCGGCGTTGCGGGGCGGGGGTGAGGTGGTGGTGGCCGCGGTGCACGGGCTGGGAGGGGTGGGCAAGTCCACGCTGGCCGCCCACTACGCGCTTGCCCAGGCCACTGGACGCACCGCGCCAGGGCAGGAGCGTAAGGCCGGAGGCGGGCTGAATCCGGTGTGGTGGATCATCGCCGATTCGGGCTCGGCGGTGGAGGCCGGTCTGGCCGGCTTGGCGGTGGCGTTGCAGCCGGAGCTGACTACGGTGTTGCCGCTGGAGGCGCTGGCCGAGCGTGCGACGGCGTGGCTGGCCGCCCATGATGGGTGGCTGCTGGTGCTGGACAACGTCGTCGATCCCGCCGATGTGCGGCCGCTACTGGAGCGCACACTGACCGGGCAGGTGCTGGTGACCAGCAGGCTGGGCGAGGGCTGGCACCACCTGGATGCCCGCGTGCTGCGCCTGGATGTGCTGGATGAGCGGGAGGCGATCGAGCTGCTGGCCCGGCTCGCCACCCCCGGCCTTCCCCGCGGCCTCATCCAGGCCGCCCTCGACCGAGAAGACCTGCCCGACGGCTTGGATGGGGCGGTCGACCTGGTCCGCGAGTTGGGGCATCTGCCCCTGGCGATCGAGCAGGTGGGCGCCTACCTACACCAGACCAAGCTGCCTCCGCGCGCCTACCTGCGTCTGCTGCGCGAGCAGCCGGCGATAATGTACGATCGAGCCGCCCGTGGCGGCGACGCCGAGCGGACCGTCGCCCGTATCTGGCGCCTAACCCTCGACCAGCTGATCGGCGTCCCGCTGGCTGGCCAGGTGCTGCGCATCCTGGCCTGGTACGGCACCGAACCGATCCCTCGCACCCTGCTGGCCAGCTTGGACGCCGAGGTGTCACAGGTGCAGCACGCCCTGAGTGAGCTTGCGGCCTACAACATGATCACCCTCAGCTCCGAAACAGTGACCGTGCACCGGCTGGTCCAGGCCGTCGCCCGCACCCCCGATCCTAATGACCCGCACAGGCAGGCGGCCGCGATCGACACCGCCCGAGGCCAAGCCACCAGCCTGCTCCACGACGATCTCCCGTACGCGGCATACGATCCCATCGGCTGGCCGACCTGGCGAGCACTCCTGCCGCACATTACCGCCCTGGCCAGCCACATATCCCCCGGCACCGAAACCGCCAACACCGCCCGCCTGATCAACCAGGCCGGACTCTTCTTGTACAACCAGGGCGCCATTGGCCGCGCGATCGCTTGCTTCGAACAGGCACATATGGCGAATGAACGGGCGCTGGGCGTCGACCACCCCAACACCTTGAAATTCCGCAGCAACCTCGCCAATGCCTACCGGGCGGCGGGAGATCTGGGTCGGGCCATCGCCTTGCACGAGGCCACACTCGCCGACTGCGAGCGGGTGCTGGGCGTCGACCACCCCAACACCCTGAACTCCCGCAACAACCTCGCTGGCGCGTACCAGGAGGCGGGAGATCTGGGCCGGGCCACCGCCTTGCACGAGCAGACGCTCGTCGACCACGAGCGGGTGCTGGGCACCGATCACCCCCGCACCATGGTCTCCCGCAACGACCTCGCCTACGCCTACCAGGAAGCGGGAGATCTGGATCGGGCCATCGTCTTGTACGAGCAGACGCTGGCCGACCGTGAGCGGGCGCTGGGCGCCGACCACCCCTCCACCCTGGTCTCCCGCAACAATCTCGCCTACGCCTACCGGGCGGCGGGACATCTGGACCGGGCCATCCCCTTGTACGAGCAGACGCTGGCCGACTCTGAGCGGGTGCTGGGCACCGACCACCCCGACATGCTGGTCTCCCGTAACAACCTGGCCCGCGCCTTGAAAGCGGTGGGGAATCTCGGACGGGCTATCCCCTTGCATGAGCAGACGCTGGCCGACCACGAGCGAGTGGTGGGCCCCGACCACCCCAACACCTTGAGATTTCGCAACAATCTCGCCTACGCCTACCGGGCGGCGGGAGATCTGGGTCGGGCCACCGCCTTGTTTGAGCAGACGCTGGCCGACCGTGAGCGGGTGCTGGGCGCCGACCACCCCGACACGCTGGTCTCCCGCCATAACCTCGCTGGTGCGTACCAGGAGGGAGGAGATCTGGGGCGGGCTATCCCCTTGTACGAGCAGACGCTGGCCGACCGTGAGCGGGTGCTGGGCACCGACCACCCCCACACCCTGGCCTCCCGCCACAACCTCGCCACCGCCTACCAGGCGGTGGGGAATCTGGGGCGGGCCATCCCTATGTATGAGCAGACGCTGGCCGCCTGTGAGCGGGTGCTGGGCGCCGACCACCCAACGACAAAGGCGGTGCGGGGCAATCTGGAGGCGCTCAGGTAACGGCCGTTGCATGTGACCTCCTACGCCAACCGTCTCTGATCGCCGAAGAGTTCGTTAACGTGGCCGCTTTCGCGAAGCTGGCGAAGGTTGGGGATGTGGTTGTAGAGCGTGCCTGGGCTGACGCCGAGCAGCTTGGCGATCGAGGTGATCGAGTTGGCCGGGTTGGGCAGCATGTCGCGGGCGGCGCGCAGGAGTTCGGGGGTGATGACGGTGGGGCGGCCGCCGGTGCGTCCGCGGGCCTTGGCGGCGGCCAGGCCGTCGCGGGTGCCGGCGACGATGAGCTCGCGGATGAACTCGGCCAGGGCGGCGAAGACGTGGAAGATGAGGCGGCCGCCGGGGGTGGTGGTGTCGAGGTTCTCGTGCAGCGAGGTGAAGCCGATCTCGCGGCGGCGCAGTTCGCCGACCATGGTGATGAGGTCGGCCAGCGAGCGGCCGTAGCGGTCGAGGGACGGGACGACCAGGGTGTCGCCCTCGGTCAGGAACGCGTGGCAGGCCGCGAGCTCGGGCCGCTCGGCGCTCTTGCCGGACTTTTTGTCAGCGAACACGCGCCGGCAGCCGGCGGCTTTGAGGGCGTCGAGCTGTCGTTCGAGGTTCTGGCCTGCGGTGGAGACGCGGGCGTAGCCGATGCGGATCTCGCTGCGGTGGGCGGGGAAGGCGGCCAGCGGGTCACCGGGTAGCTGCAGGGCGTTGGTCACGCCCGCCATTCTGTCAACAAACGGTGTTTGAAGGTTGTTGAACCACCGGGGTTGTTGAACGAGTTTTTGAAGGCTCTGGGGCCCTTCTGAGGGCCGGTCGGGCTGGTCTTCAAGAAACGATCGTTATTTGAAGCTTCCAGTGGGGCGACGGTTCGCTCTACCCGATTTCATTCGTCTCGGCGAGCAGAGCCGTGTACTCGGCGAGAGCTCTCCGAGTATGCACAGTGTCAGGATCGTCGACGCCGGATACCCGCTCATGTACTGGCAGCAAGGCGGCCAGCAGGTCGCGGGCGGCAGCCGGATCTCCCGCCTCCCCGGTCCAATGGGCGAGGGAGTAGTGGGTGAGCAGTGTGCTGGGGTCCTCGGCTCCTCGCACTCGTTCCTCTATCGGCAGCAGGGCGGCGAACAGGTCGCGGGCGGCAGCCGGATCTCCCGCCTGCCCCGTCCAGTGGGCGAGGGAGTAGTGGGTGAGCAGTGTGCTGGGGTCCTCGACGCCGGACACCCGCTCACGTACTGGCAGCAGGGCGGCCAGCAGGTCGCGGGCGGCAGCCGGATCTCCCGCCTGCCCCGTCCAGTGGGCGAGGGAGTAGTGGGTGAGCAGTGTGCTGGGGTCCTCGGCTCCTCGCACTCGTTCCTCTATCGGCAGCAGGGCGGCGAACAGGTCGCGGGCGGCAGCCGGATCTCCCGCCTGCCCCGTCCAGTCGGCGAGGGAGTAGCGGGTGAGCAGTGTGCTGGGGTCCTCGACGCCGGACACCCGCTCATGTACTGGCAGCAGGGCGGCCAGCAGGTCGCGGGCGGCAGCCGGATCTCCCGCCTGCCCCGTCCAATGGGCGAGGGAGTAGCGGGTGAGCAGTGTGCTGGGGTCCTCGACGCCGGACGCCCGCTCACGTACTGGCAACAGGGCGGCCAGCATGTCGCGGGCGGCAGCCGGATCTCCCGCCTGCCCCGTCCAGCGGGCGAGGGAGTAGTGGGTGAGCAGTGTGCTGGGGTCCTCGACGCCGGACGCCCGCTCATGTACTGGCAGCAGGGCGGCCAGCAGGTCGCGGGCGGCAGCCGGATCTCCCGCCTCCCCGGTCCAGCGGGCGAGGGAGTAGTGGGTGAGCAGTGTGCTGGGGTCCTCGACGCCGGACACCCGCTCACGTACTGGCAACAGGGCGGCCAGCATGTCGCGGGCGGCAGCCGCCTCCCCTTCCTCTCCCACGCATGCGGCCAGGGTTTGCTGGGCCTGGAGCGCGCAAGGGTGGTTGGTATCACAGAGGTGGGTGTTGATTTGCTCGGCGAGCTGGCGGGCGAGGTCGTAATCCTCGACCTCCAGCAGGTAGGTGAGGATCCGGCTCAGGCCGGGTGAGTCCAGTGGAAGAACAGCGCGGGCGTGGGGAAGCAGATGCTGGTAGACGGGTCTGTTCTCCGGAGCCTCCGGGTCTTCGGGAAGGGCGGCCAGCAGCAGGTCGGCGGCTTGCTCGCGCAGCTGTGCCTGCTGGCCGGGGTCGAGCTGGTGGCGGGTGACGGCCTGGACAAGGCGGTGCACGCTGATCAGGTCGTCGGTCTCCTCGCTGGAAAACTCAGAGGTGGTCAACGTGATGAGGCTGTAGGAAGCCAGCAGCGCCAGGGCCTCGTCGGTCTGGAGCTCGTCAGCGCCGGGCAGGGCGGCCAACACGCGGCAGGGCAGGTTGTCCGGGGCGAAGAAGGCCAGCAGGTTCAGCACCTGGACGGCCAGCGGGTCTACCTGCTGCAGGCGGGCTTGGCTGAGGGTCCACACCTTGGCGATCACGCGTTCGGCGTCCTGATCGACGGTCGCCGCGTCGTACATGCGAGCGGGCCAGGTCTCCAACAGGTTCAGGTAACGGCGCAGGGTGATGCGTGGAGTGCGGGCGATGTAGGCGCCGGCCTGTGTCAGCGCCAGCGGCAGGTCTCCCAGCTGTTCGGCCAGCTGCTTCAGTCCGTCGGTGTCGGCCGAGTCTGGAGGGCCGATCAGATCGGCCAGCAGGGCGATCGCGGCCGGGCGAGACAGCAGTTCCAGCCGGAGCGGGGTGATGTTCAGGTGCTGCCAGCCCACGTCGCGGCGGGTGGTGATCAGCACATGGCCGTGGGACAGGCGGGCCAGGTACGGCTCGACATCGGCTACTTCTTCGACGTTGTCGAAGATGACCAGCCAGCTGGGGTGGGCGGCCAGCCAGCTCAGCGCCCAGGCGGTGGCTTCCTCCACGGTGGCCTGCTCGGCGGCCACCGAGTCGATGCCGCACGTCAGCTCCCGGGTCAGAGCGGCCAGCCCGGCCCGGATCAGGTCGGGACGGTCGGCGTCGATCCACCACACCAGCGCGTACTCCTGGCGATGGTGGTGGGCGTACTGCAGGGCCAGTTCGCTCTTGCCGACGCCGCCCAGCCCGAGCACGGCCTGACTGATCACCCCAGGTCCCGTCATGTCCTGCAACGTCTGGCGGAGGGCGGTCAGAGCCGCTTCCCGGCCGACGAAGGCCGCCGCGGGGCGGCGTGGCAGGCCCGACAGCCCGGCCGGGACCTGCACGGTGGCAGCCGGGGGCAGCGGCCGCCGCGGGCCCTGCTGAGTGATCTCGTTGATGATCTGGTCGTGAGCCGCCTGATACACCCGGCCCCGCTCACGAGCGTCGCCGTCCAACTGGACATCCGGCCGCTCTTCGGGATCTGGCAGGGTGGTCATCGTTCGTTGATGGTCTGGTCGCCGCCGGCCTGATACACCCGCCCCTGCCCCGAGGCCTGCGCCCGCATCTGCACGTTGTGCGTCCCGTCACCGGTGGAGATGATGCCGGAGTTGTCGCCGATTGCCACCGCCCGCTCGCCCGAGGCCGACACTGCCGGAGGGGCGCCCTGCGGCTCGGCCGCTGCCGAGGCGTGCTCGGCGCGCAGCTGCGCCCGCAACGCCACCACAGCCACCACCAAGGCGGCTGCTCCCAACGCCATGCCGGTGAACATGCCGACCACGCTGGCTCGCTGATCCAGTACCTGCAACACCTGGTTGGGCAGGTGCAGCGGGTCGGCGAAGAACCACAACAGCCCGGCGGCCAGGCAGACCGCAAGCACAATGATTGCGATGACCGCCACAACCCGCCACAACTTCAAAGCCGTCGCGTGTCCTGCCCCGGACAATGTCTTCGACATGTCTCCAGGGTGCCCCGGAATAGGCGTGAGTGGACCTGAAGTAGCGAAGGCGTTACCGGTTCCCCTCAGCCCTTGCGAATCGACGGTCGCTTTGGGGCACGGGTCGGCACAGCTGGGCCCGTGATTGCGTTCCCGCAGGAGCAAGCAAGATCGATCGTCACGAGACCCGTCCCGCACCGGCTCACCGACAACTCCTGCTGGCGAAACGCTGCAGTGCTTCGATTTCGCAGCGTCTCCCTTTTGTGATCACGGGTCGTTCATCTAACGACCGTTTGACGAACGCTCCGGATGGACGGCCCGGGTAGTGTCGAGGTGGGGAGGGGGCCATCTACAGTCGCATTCCCGCAGGCCACAGATCCCGAAAACACGTCCCGCAACGTGACGAAGCACCCGAGCTTCGGGATTGTCCGTTCACGGTGCTCATGAGCTCCACCGCCGAAACATGATCCGCTCGGCCAGCCTGCATCCTCTCCATCCACACGCGGTGCAGGTCGAAGGCAAGGGCTTGGTTTGATAGGAAGCCCAGGCTCAGCTCCGTCTGGAGCTTGATCACGGCCAATACGCGGCCAAATTGAGCTCCTCGTGAGGCTATGCCCAGGTCGGCACGTGCTTGCGACGGGACTGTAAAACCGTCGGCTCAGCCTACGCAAGTTCGAACCTTGCACCTGCCACACCAGGGGGAAGAGGCCCGTCACCAGCGGAAACGCGGTGACGGGCCTCTCGCTTTGTGCCCGGCCGTCTACGACGATCACCGGTGTCCTGCGGCCTGTCATGGCCAATACGCGGCCGATCTCCAGGCGCTGACCCGGCGCGACAAGGGGGCAGGAACTGGGTGAGTGGCCGACCTCCCCACCCTTGCCCTCTCACCTCGTTGAACTGGCGCATGGGATGAGTCGCGATAGAAAGGCGTCGGAGTAGGTGGAAGCGTGATCGATCAGCGGCATGGTGCTTTGGCGCGCGGCCTTGTGGCGGACGTCTTGACGGATGGGTACCTGATGCCATCGGTGCCGTTGACGCCGTAGGTGCTCTGGGCGATGGCTTTACCCCTCCGTCAGCCCTGTGGAGGCGGACGAGATCACGGTGCAGATGGCCATGCACTCGGAGCGACTCCCCATCATCGACGTGACGCTTGTGGACAGCAGCGCCGGGCGTCGCCGTTCGCCCGCGTTCCTCACCGTCACATGCCTTACGGTTTGAGAGCGGGCAATCGCGACCAATATCTGCACGGCAGCATCATTCCGGGGGTGGTGCAGACAGAGGAGTACGCCCGAGCGCTCGCACGGTGATGTCCCGCTGTCCGCAGGCTGCCCGCCGTACCACAGGGATGAGCCTTCGCAGCGGGAGCCGCAGAAGAGGGCCACTCACATGTGATCGGCCACAAGGCGGTCATGGCGCGAGAGCTCAACCCCGAAGGGGAGCAGCGGGCCCTGCCCGTATCCATCGGGTGGACCGCGCAAGCCAGAGGCTTGAACCTGGCCGCCCAGGCCGGCCAGGTGGCTCAAGGCCGTTCTGCGGGGCTCCTGAAGCAGGTACCTGGGGTCTGAGTCTGGCGCGGCAGAACGTGCAGCATGAGAGGCAGAGGCAATGCGAGAAGAGGAGTCATAGAAGAATCTCGCCCGCTCCAGCTCTTGCTGGTCAGCTTCCTGTACATGGACTTTCCTCCGAAATGGAGGATGCTGCTGCGGGCGGTTTCGTTACCTTTCTGGGGGCCGCACTTCGGAACCAGCACCAGCGCGGGAAATGGCCGGCGACGGACGCGTTACCGGGGGCTGCGGAGGGAGAATTCGTTGCCGTCCGGATCGAACATCAGGACTTGGCCGTCATTCCCCTCGCCAGCTCGCGTTGCCCCTAGCGAGAGCAGGCGATCGATTTCCGCCTCCCGATCGGCGTCGGTGGGTGTTGCCAGTTCGAAGCACAGCCTGTTCGGGCCCGTTTTCGGCGCCACCGGAGGCCCGCCCCATGTGATCTTCGTGCCGCCCTTCGGCGACTGGATCGCGGTCTCCTGGTCCTGGTCCCAGACCAGTGGCCACTGCAGCGCCTCGCTCCAGAAGTAGCCGACCTCCTGGGTGCCGTCGCAGGCCAGCGCGCCGATGAGGCCGGTGTCGGCGAGGAACTTGTTGCCCGCCTCGATGACGCAGAACTCGTTGCCCTCCGGATCGGCGAGCACCACGTGTCCTTCTTCTGGGCGTTGGCCCACGTCGATGTGCTTGCCGCCGAGTCTCAGAGCCCTGGCCACCGTTTGCTGCTGATCGTCCGGGGAGGTGCTCGTCAGATCGAAGTGCGCCCGGTTCTGGCCGATCTTCGGTTCGAGGCTCGGCAGGAAACGGACGCGAAAGCCGGAAGGGTCGGGTGGCAGGATCGCGACGTCGTCGTCAGGGCCGTCGGCCATCTCCCAACCCAGGACCCCCGACCAGAACTGTGCCAGGTCCGAGGGACGGATCGCATTGAAGCAGATTGCGAACAATTGACTGGTCATAGCTCACGCATCCCCGATTCGCCCAGATTGATACGAGGCGTGCTCTGTCGGCACAGCTTAGGGACGTCCAGGTGGCGTCGCACCCGAATTTTGCGGCAGGGGCGGTCCGGATGGGGGAGGCGATCGGGTACACCACTCTGCTCCCCGCCCATGGACGAGTCCAAGGCGGCAACCCCAGTGGGTCCTGGGTCCACACCTACAAGGCTCACCGCATCGTCGGCTTGCATCCGCGCCGGGCCTGACCGCGAGGAGGACAACGATGAGGAAGCAGACCCCTCTCGCGCTCGCCCTCGCCGCGATGGCCGCCCTGTCCGCCTGCGGTGGACCCAGCGGAGGCGCACCCGTAACCCAAGCGGGCCCGAAGCAGAAGCAGGTCCTCGGTCCTGAAGCGAAGGGCTCGGATCTGTCGCTGATATGCGTGGCCGAGGCCGACTTCGACCTGTACAGAACGCCGGAGGAACTCGCCGCGGACCGCTCCGTTGTGGCTGCTGGAACAGTCGACGGCTGGCAGCAGGGGCCCGTTCTGAAGAGCTATCCCGGCGGTCCGCTGGGACCATCGCGCCATTCTGCGGACGCGTGTCCCGGAAGCGCTCAAGGGCGTCAAGGGGCGGAAGGCGATCCCTGATGGGCTGGTTTACATAGAGCTCAGCCAGGGGGGTGTGGTCAGCGATCCGAAGGTCCCGGTCGAGTAGTGGAAGCCGCGCAGATCCGTCGCGGCCTTCGAGGAAGCGCTTCCCGTCGGCACCAAGATGCTCGCGTTTCCGCGCGAGCGTCCTGTTCAGGAACTGGAGGTGCACGACCGGGGGAACCTCTTCCGCCGGATGCCGAGCCGATGCTTGTACCTCCGCAGGGGCTGATATTCGAAGACCCGCAACCGGTCGGTCGGGGAGCCGGGGGCACGGCTTTGGTAGGAGGCATGGAACGGCTGAGCGTCGGAGGGGAGGCGTGGTCCAGTTCCAGGGACATGAGTGAGTTGGTCGCCCGCCTGAAGCAGCACGGAATCACCGAATGCCTCAAGGTCTGGATCTTCAGCCTGCTGAAGGGGGATGTACTGGTGTTGGACGAGATCGTCGCTCGTTGCGTTGGACGACATCCAGGGTCATGAAGGTCGCATATCCGCGTGGGCCGTCGCGAAAGTGATCGTCGCGTCTGCCTCGTTGGCGGGGTACGGCTCGTGTCCCACTCAGGCCGGGATCGTCATCTCGAATTCGGGATTCGTGATGCGATAAAAGGTCCCGTCGAAGCTGATCATCTGTTGTCCTTCGCTCTCGCTGCCGTGAAGGGTGCATGCGTACAGGAAATGATCTAGGCTGGGCGCCCTCTTACTGCGATCAGATGGCGACTAACTTGCTTCCGTTACCGGCGATTCCAGCGCGCTGGGCAGTGCCCCTTCTGGCTTTGGCGGCTCTGGCGGCTCCTGCTTTGCGTGGCTTGCAGTGGCGCCTTTCTGGAGGGCCGACCTACTCGGCGCAGGGCTATGCCTGCTCCTTGAGCGCCGAACCGTGGAAACCCGGGAAGTTCGACTGGCTGATCGAGATCAACTGGGGGACCTTTTCGGCTGAGTTGGCGGGCTTGCCCACTGGGGTGATGGCGCTGGGGCTGTGTGCGACTCTCGCCCTTCGCGGTGGGTGGGGGGTGGTCGCCGCTTGGGTGACGGCGGCGCTGTTCGTGGTCATAGCGGGGGTGTTCAGCCTTCCCTACGCTGTTCGCGTCATCCTGGACGGTTGCCGGGACGCCCTTGAGTTCGGCGGCTGGAACATCGTCAGGTTCGGGCCGGTTCTGCACTATTTGGCGGGCGCGGTGCTGGTGACGTTCCTGGCGCTGGTCCTGCGTGCGGAGACGGGCGGCGGTCCCGGGTTCGGGATCAGCAGGTCGGCGTCCGTTACGTTGAGGAGGCGCGCAGTGCCGCGGTGACGGACGTCGCGTGGTCGCGGTCGGCCATGACCTGACCCGGGTAGACCAGCAAGAAGTGGGTGTTGTAGGCGGCCGTCCTGGGGTCGGGGGACAGGGCGCGGCGTACCGACGACGCCGCCTGCCAGCGCGGCCGGATCGCCTCCCGCTCTGCTTCGCCCGGACGGTGATGCCACCGGCAACTCGGGCAGGCCGGCATGCCGGTTGCGTTGTCGGTGGCGAAGATCTTGCGCCTGTCGGCCGGTGAGTGGTGGGCGGACGGGCCGGCCGTCCACTCGCCGGTCGCCTCGTCGATCGGATGGCCGGTCAGCTCAGACTCGTACCGGCGGATGAGCTCGGCGAGCGGGGAGTCGCGCTCGACCGGCCCCGTCTCGCCCCGTTCTGCCGACGCCAGCGCGGCGGCCAGCACCGGGTGGTCGGCCACGCCGGCCAGCGCACACTGGCGGCGGGCCTCGGCGACCGCGGCCCGCCGCTGGAGGACGGGGGAGGCGTGGTCGATGGCCTCGGCGAGCTTCCGGTCGAAGGCGCGCAGGGCGTGCGCGGCGAGCGGGTCGCCTCGCGGAGGGTCGTTCGGGGCGCGGTCGGTGATGACGCCGCCCAGCAGTGGCGCGGCCACCGATTCGGGGGTGAGCAGCACTCCTGAGATTGCGGCTCGCCAGGGCGAGGGCGGCGGGAACGCGGCCGGAGAGGTACTGGAACTCCTCCGCCGGTTCGGGTTCGAGGCCCAGCTCGCGCAGGTCGTCGTTCAGCGCGTCGGGGTGGCTGCCCCAGCGCTCCTGGGGCGTCTGGGGACGAAAGGTCGTGCGGATCCGGCCGTCCACAGCGTGTTTGAAGTCGTGTGATGACGCGTAATTGTGGCGCATGACGGAGACGGCCTCGCCGCCGTCGCGGGTCAGCTCGCGCAGCGTCTCGCGGCGGGTGCCCTCCCAGCCGCCGTCCTCGAAGGCGACGGTCCAGTCGCCGGCCCGGGTCACCAGCACCACGTCGCAGCAGCCCTCGTTCACCTGCGTGCGCTCGGCGATCTCCTCGTCGTGGACGACATGGATGTTGGCGTCGACGACGCCGAACCGCCGGAGGGTCTCGCGCTCGTCCAGGCCGTGGACGAAGGTGACGGTGTAGATCTCATGCCAGTCGTTCTCCCAGGCGTAATCCGCGGGCGTGATTTCGCGCACCGGGTTCCCTCCTTCGTGATCACGTGGAGGGTGGCAGGAGGATCTGACATTTTCTGGAAGGCCGGATTCTCGTCCGCGTCCGCGAGGATGACAAAGGTGGATGAGTTCCAGGGGGATCAGAAACGCTTTCTGCGGCAATTACTGGCGAGCGGTGCGCCGCACTTCGTGGTGCGGTTGACCCTCGTGAAGACCGAGGAGGGCGGCCGCCAGGGGCGAATCAGGCACGGTTACCGTTCACAAGTGTGGATCGGGCAACGTATGGCTTCGGGCAGCATGATTCATTGGGACAGTCGGCTGCACCCGTGTAGCGATCGGGGGATCAAGCCGGGGGAGACGGGCGAGGCGCTGCTGTTCCTGCTCAGTCTTCCCCCTGCCGTGGTGCAGGTCGGCGAGCACCTGGAGTTCTTCGACGGGGGCCGCCGGGTGGCCGTCGGCGAAGTCCTTGGCGCGGTCAACGTGCCATGAGGTGATCGGTCGAACCGGTGAGGGCCGGCTGGGCGTAGTGGGCGCGGGTCAGGTGCACGCCCGTGGCGCGGGAGGCGAGGGCCAGAGCGCCGGCGACGGGGTCCTCGCCGTAACCGTCGCCGTCGCCGTACAGGCCCAGTTCGCGGACGTCCGCGAGCAGCCGGTCGGGATCGTCGCCCTCCCGGTAGCGGTAGCCGTACAGGCCGAACGTGGTGATCAGGCGGTCGTTCACCTCGTAGGTGAAGTCCGAGTCCTCGACATCGGCGAACACCGTGGCCGCCGCCGTACCCAAGGACAACGGCTCGGCCAGGTTGCTGACGTACTTGGTGGCCCATCCGGGGTCGGTGAGGACGGTTCCGCCCTGGCGGCGTAGGCGGCGACGTCATAGGCGCCGCGAGTGCCTGGGGTGACCTTGATCCGTCGTAGAGCGTCGGCGGGGGCCAGGTCGCGGACGAACGTGATGCACAAGACGGTGGTGCCGAGACCGTCGGTCCACCGGTCGCTCAGCCAGGCGTAGTCTGCCGAGGTCGCTCCGTCCATGTCCGCTCCTTGATCGTTTCGGGTGGTGGCCAAGCCTGGAGCGGCCGCGGGTCCGCTGCTCGATCAGTCGTGCCGGCGTCCGCTACGACCACCGATGACAGTGATTCGCAAGGACGTCACGGTGCAATATGGGGCATCTCGTCGGGCTCAAGCGGAGTGTCGGTGCATGGAGATATGAAGTGTCCGGGCTGCGGTGCGATGTTGTCCGGGGCCGGGCTTCAGGAGCCGGTTTCCAGGTGTCCGGGGTGTGCGCTGCCTCTGCAGGGGCCCGTCGCGCATGAGCTGTGGCAGGTGGACCAGGCTCTCGCCAGGCTGGGGGATCAGCTCGCGGGGCTGCGGGTCCGCCGTACGGAACTGCTCGGAGCCTTACGCGCCGAAGCGGCGAGCGCGGAAGCGGCGGGGCAGCGAGGGGCGAGTGCGGAAGCGGCGAGTCAGCGGGGGGCGAGCGCGGCCCCGGCGGGGCACGGTCACGCGGGGGCGTTGCCGCCGTATCCAGGGGCG
The DNA here is from genome assembly GCF_044465345.1 of Nonomuraea sp. NPDC049684. Taxonomy (NCBI): domain Bacteria; kingdom Bacillati; phylum Actinomycetota; class Actinomycetes; order Streptosporangiales; family Streptosporangiaceae; genus Nonomuraea; species Nonomuraea sp. NPDC049684. The sequence goes on from NZ_JBITLO010000005.1 coordinate 376,633, forward strand.
GTGCCTCCCTACGCGGGGGCGTTGCCGCCGTATCCGGGGGCAGCGGGTGGGGCCGGGGGTGCGGAACCGTTGCCGCCCTATCCGGGGGCGGCAGGTGGGGCCGGGGGTGCGGGGGGCGGCGCGGCGAGGCAGGAGGTGTCCGCGGGCACGGCGAAGAACGTCCTGCTCATCCTCGGTGGTCTGCTGCTGACGGTGGCGGCGGCGGTGTTCACCGTGGTGAGCTGGGGGCGCTTGGGCATAGGCGGGCGCGCGGCCGTGCTGGCCGGGTTCACCGCGCTGGTGATGCTGGCGCCGGTCGTGCTGATCCGGCGCAGGCTCACCGCGACGGCCGAGACCATGGCCGGGTTCGCGGTCGCGTTGCTGCTGCTCGACGGCTACGCCGCCAGGCGGGTGGGGCTCCTCGGGGTGGACTCACTCGACGCGTTGCAGTACACGGCGGGCGTGTTCGGGCTCGTCGCGCTGATACTTGTGGCCTATGCCCGGGTCACCCGGCTTCGCGGGCCTGCTCCTGTCGCCGTCGTGCTGGCGCAGCCGGTCCTGGCGCTGCTGGCGGGGGACTGGCCGGTGGAGTGGCTGGTGGCCACGCTGGTGGCGACGGCGGCGCTGGACGTCGTCCTGGTCCGCCGCGGCCGGGGAGCGGTGCGGGTGACGGCCGCCTCGACCGGCAGCGGCGTCGCGGTCCTCGCCCTGCTGAGCGGCGTGCCGTACGCGCTGGGATCTCCTTCCGCCGGTCAGGCGCTGGTCAGGTCGGTGCCGCTGGTCGCCCTGGCGCTGCTCGGCGGGTGGGTGACGTGGCTGCTGGCCAGGCGGGGTGACGCCGGGAGGGAGATCTGGGGCTCCGCGGTCGCCGTCGGGACCACGCTCACGCTGATCGCCGTGCCGGCGGCGCTGACGCAACCGATGCTGGACGGTCCGGGCACGGACTGGCGTCCCCTGGGCTACCTCGTCCCGGCGCTCGGGGTGGTGCTCGCCGCCGGTCGATTGCCCTGGCGGCGGGTACGGGCGACGGTCATGGGCACCGGCGGGCTGGTGGCGCTGGTGACCACGCTGACGGTGCTGCCCCGGCTGGTGGTCACCCTGGCGGCGCCGTTCGCCTGGCTGGACGTCCTGTGGACGGGCGCCTGGAACGGGCGGAAGTGGCCGCCGTTCGAGATGGCGTCGCCGGTGGACGTGGTGGTCCTGGCCGTGCCGGCGACCGCCCTCCTGGCGGCGGCCGCGCGAGGCAACGGGTGGCGTCCGAAAAAGACAATGACGGCCGGGCGGGGCTCCGGTGGATGGGTGGTCAAGGCGGCGGCGGCCGGGGCGCTGGTCGCCGGGACGCTCGCGATCACAGTCGCCCCCGAGGCATTCGGGATGCCCTACCCGCTCGCGACGGCGGTGCAGGCGGCGCCGGCCGTCGCGCTCGCGCTGGCCGCCACCCGCGGCCGGACGCCCTGGTGGGCGGTGGCCTGCGCGCTCGTCGCCGCTCCCGCCTCGGTACGGGCGGCGGCGTACGCGTTCGGCAGCGAGGCCGCGACGCTGATCGTGCTGCCGATCCTGGCGGCGGCGGCCGCCGCGATGGCGCTGTCGGCCAGGCTGAAGGAACTCCGGCTCTGGGGAGTCGGCTTCGCCGCCCTGTTCTTCGGCCTGGAGGCGGTGGCTGCGGCGCTCTCGCTGGGCGTGCGCCTGCCGGTCGCGGCGAGCGTCGGGTTCGCCGTGGCCGGGATGCTGGTGCTGGTCATGTCGCTGTGGACGGGCCCGGCCGCCCGGAGCGGCGGGAACGGCCTCAGGTACGCCGGCGCAGTCCTGCTGCTGTTGGCGTCGTGGCTGCGGCTGGGGGCGGACGAGGTCACCGTCGTCGAGGCGTACACGGTGCCCTGCTCGCTGGTGCTGCTGGGATCCGGCTGGTGGCGGCGGCGCGGCGCGGCCGTCTCGTCGTGGGCCGCCTACGGGGCGGGGCTGTCCTTCACGATGCTGCCCAGCCTGGTGGCGGTGTACGCGGACGTCGAATGGCGGCGGTCGCTGGCGCTCGGCGTGGTGGCACTGGCGGTGCTGCTCGCCGGGGTCCGGTTCAAGCTCCGGGCGCCCACGTCGATCGGGGCGGTCGTGGTCGCCGGGGTCGTGGTGCGGGAACTGGCTCCGTACGTGTCGGAGCTGTTCCTCGCGGTGCCGCGCTGGGTGCCGATCGCCGTGGGCGGCGTGCTGCTCGTGGTGGTCGGGGCGACGTACGAGGCCCGCATGCGCGACCTGCGCCGGCTGCGCGACACCCTCGCGACGATGGGCTGAGCGGGGACGGGCTGCGTCCTGTCGGGTGTCAGCGGCCGTGTCAGGGCGGTGACGGCGCGGTATCAGAGCGGCCCGCGATGGTTGACCCATGAACGGTTCAGCGACACGGCCTCCGGGCCGCGAACCGGGCCATCAATCGGAAGACCACCACTCGCAGGAGAGCATCATGCAGCAGTTCGACACCACCGCCCCCGTCCGCGTCGTCCTCGACATCCCCGCCGGACGCGTGCACCTCGTGGCGGAGGACCGGGCCGGCACCACGGTCGAGGTCCGGCCCGCCAACGCCGCCAAGAGCCGTGACGTGCAGGCGGCGGAGCAGACCACGGTCGACTACGCCGACGGCGTCCTGTCGATCGCGACCACCGCGAAGAACCAGTACTTCGGCCCGTCCGGGTCGATCGAGGTGACGGTCCACCTGCCCGCCGGCTCCCGCGTCGAGGCCAAGACGGCCAGCGCCGAGCTGCGGACCGTCGGGGCCCTCGGCGACGTCTCCTTCGACGGCGCGTACAGCCGGATCGAGATCGAGGAGGCCGCGAGCCTGCGCCTCACCGCGGTCGACGGCGACGTCCAGGTCGGCCGGCTCGGCGGCCCCGCGGAGATCAGCACCGCGAGCGGGGACATCCGGATCGCCGAGGCCGCGGGCGGCAAGATCGTGCTCCGCACCCAGTCCGGCGACATCACGATCGCCGCCGCCAACGGCGTCTCGGCGGCCCTGGACGCCGGCACCGGCCACGGCCGCGTCACCAACGCGCTCAAGAACGACGGCACCGTCGAGCTCGACATCCACGCCACCACCGCCAACGGCGACATCACCGCCCGCAGCCTGTGACCCGCGGCTTCCGACGAGAGGGCGGGCCGACCCGCCGGAACCGCCCTCAGGAAGAAGCCGCAGCTCAGAGCACTCGTGTGGCGGGACTGTGAAACTGTCGGCCCAGCCCGCGCAAGTTCGGGATCTTGCGCCGGCCGCCAGTGTTCAACAGCAGGTCAGAGGCCCTTCGGGGCCTCTTCTGTGTTGTGGGGGGCCGGGCTCAGGAGTCGCGTCGCAGCGAGGACAGGCCCCACAGTTCGACGATCCGTCCGTCGCGCACGCGGAACATCTCCAGCATGGTCGGTGGCTCGCGGTCGGGAATGCCCTGCACGCTCGTGCGGACGGCGACCGTGTCCCCCTCGACGATCAGGTCCTCGACGACCACCTTGACGTCGGGGAACGCCTCGTGGAACCGCCGCCACGCCTGGGAGACGCTGTCGGGGCCGGTCGTGCCCAGGGGGTGGCTGTGGAAGTCCGCCGCGAAGATCTCCGTCGTGGCGGCGTGGTCGCGGGCGTTGAAGGCGGTGTACATGCGGTGGGCCGCGGCCCGCGCGTCCTCGGTCATCGGCTCTCCTGTTCGGTCATGTTCGCGCGGACGCGGCGCAGGGCGTCCAGGACGAGGTCCCGCTGGTGCGGCGTGACACCGCCGAGGAGCCGCTCCTGGTACGCCTGGTGCGAGCGGTCGAGGTCGGCCGCGCATCGCTCGCCCGCGGGGGTGAGCGCGGACAGGGTGTAGCGGTTGTCCGCCGGATCCAGGCGGCGGCTGACCAGCCCCTCGGCCTCGAACTCCTTGACCAGCCGGGTGACGCTCGCGCCGTCGATGCCGAGCGTCCGGCGCAGCTCGCTGTGGCTGGTCTCGCCGTCGCGCCACAGGCGGATGAGCAGTTGGACCCGGTGGGGGCTCATGCCCACGTGCCGGGCGAACGCCTGGCGGAGCTCGGCGCAGGCGCCTCCCAGCTCACGGAAGAACGTGTCCTCAGCGGTCTCTTCGTGCACCATCTTTTTATATCGGCAACTCTTGACGTGCTCAAGAGTCAGCGGAAGATCGTGTGACACACGCGCGCCCGCAACCCCTCGAACCTGGCGCACGGCGAGTGGTGGTGGTGCCTGCCCTTCTTCGCGTGATGCGCCTTCTTCGCCGGGTGCTTGGCCCGGTGCTTCACCGCGTGCTCGGTCGTGTGCTTCACCGTGTGCTTGGCCGTGTGGGTCGCCGTGGTCTTCGGCGGTGCGGCCGGGTGGGGCGGTTGCGCGGCCGGCGGCCGGGGAAGCGCGGGCGGGGCCGCCTGCGGGAGGGCCGCCTTCAGCACGCCCGCCGGCCCGCGCCCCTGGGCTTCCTCCGCGAGCCCGCGGCTGACGGTGAATCCGACGAACACCCCCGTTCCGAGCGCGAGGGCGACCGCGACGACGACGAAGACGTGGCTGAAACGCCTCCGAGGAGCGACCGGCGATCCCCGGAAGAGCCCGGACGGCGGAAGCACGGCCTTGCCGCGTGCCGCGGACCGGGAGGATCCCGGACGGTTGAACACGGAAGATGGCAGGTCGTTCATGGTCGCCTCCGAGATCACGCTCAGACGGTTGCCGTCTGGTCCCTTATGACCTCGGCGCGAGGACTCCGGTTCGGGAGTTGGCGGATCCTTGGACAGCTCGGGCCCAGGTCCTGACGCTTGCGCGGGGCCGGGGCCGGGGGCAGGCGGGGCTAAACACCCCCTGATGGGTCGGCTTGGATTCACGCCCGGACACCAACTCCCTGTCCCTTTTTTCGCCAATTGGGTGCTTTGTCGGTTTTCCGGGTAGGTCAAGCCGCGGCGAGCAGGCGTCGGCGTGTTCGGGGTCTGTCCGCGCGCACAGGACCGCGCACTGGACCGCGCACAGGACCGCGCACAGGACGCGCAATCGGACCCGGTGCGGGTCGAGATGGTGAGCGAGCGGAAGGAGAGCTGACCATGTCGAGCAGATTGCAGATGGCCTTTGCCGTACTCGCCGGGTACTACCTCGGCAGGCGGCACAAGCTGCGCACGGCGGCGGCGCTGGCGGCGGCCGGGCTGGCGGGACGCGCCAGCTGCGGCCAGGGTGCTGCCGGTGGCCTGCTGGCGCAAGGCGTCAAGACCCTCGGCTCCAATCCCGAGATTCAGCGGATGACCGGCCGCCTTCGCGGCGAACTCATGGAAGTCGGCAAGGCTGCGGTGATCTCCGCGGCCACCAAGCAGATCGACTCCCTGACCCACAAGCTCCAGGAGCGTGGGGAGAAGTCCGGGACCGCGCAGGGAGAGGAAGCCGAGGCTCAACCCAGGAAGCGGCAGGCCCCCACGGACGAGGAGACCGACCGCGGCGAGGAGGACTACGACGAACGCGATCGCTACGAGGACGAGGACGAAGACGAACCCGAGGTGCCGGAGCAGGCCAGACGGAGGCCCGAGGGTCAAGAGGGCCATGAGGGTCACAGAGGGCAGCGGCGGACACGTCCTGTCCGGCGGGTCGGCCAGTCACGGAGGTGAGTGCGGTGACTGAGGAAGCGAAGAGGACGGCGACCGGAAGCGGCGGGGAAGCCCTGGGCAAGGCCGCCGGAACCGCCCGTCGAGCCGGTCAGGCCGCGACGGGCACGGTCGAGGACGTCACCGGTAAGGCCGGGGACGTGACCGGTAAGGCCGGGGACGTCACCGGAAAGGCGGAAGACGTCACCGGTAAGGCCGGGGATGTCGCGGGGAAGGCCGGCCAGGGCATCGCCGACAACCTGCCGATGGACCGGCTCGTGCAATCCGCGCAGGGGCTCCTGCAGGCGGCGGGCACGCGAGTGCTGTCCTCCGCCGGGGACAAGCTCGAAGGACTGACCGGCCGGCTCACCGATTACGTCGAACACGGCGGAAAGGGCTTGATGAGCGCGGTCACGGGCTCGGACAAGCCCGGCTTCATGAGCGGAGCCCTGAAGGGCGGCCTCACGGGAGGTCTGAAGGGAGGACTCAAGGGAGGACTCAAGGGAGGACTCAAAGGCATCTGGCAGAAGATCACCGGCCGTGGCGGTGGGAAAGCCGGCCACGCGAAGATCACCAACATCGTCGAGTCGATCGACATCGGTGCGCCCCGGCGCCTGGTGTACGACCAGTGGACCCAGTTCCAGGACTTCCCGACCTTCATGAAGAAGGTCGAGACCATCAACCAGGAGTCCGACGAAGAGGTGTCCTGGAAGGCCCAGGTCTTCTGGTCGCACCGGACCTGGAAGGCGCACATCATCGAGCAGATCCCCGACCAGCGGATCATCTGGCGGTCCGAGGGAGCGAAGGGGTATGTCGACGGAGCGGTGACCTTCCATGAGGTCTCGCCTGACCTGACCCGGGTCCTGGTCGTGCTGGAGTACCACCCGCAGGGCCTGTTCGAGCGCACCGGCAACCTGTGGCGCGCCCAGGGCCGGCGCGTACGCCTGGAGCTCAAGCACTTCAGACGGCACGTGATGGCGCACCTGCTGCTGAAGCCCGACGAGCTGCAGGGCTGGCGCGGCGAGATCCACGACAGCAAGGTCGTCAAGGATCAGGAGACCGCCCTCCAGGAGGAGCAGGAGCAGCGGGAAGCCGAGCAGGAACAGCCCGAGGAGGGCGAGCAGGAGCAGCCCGAGGAGGGCGAGCAGGCCGAAGCGGAAGAGCCTGAGGAGGAGCAGCCCGAGGAGGAGCAGCCCGGGGAGGGCGAGCGGGCCGAGGCCGAAGAGCCCGAGGAGGAGGAAGAGGAAGAAGAGGAGGAACCCGAGGAGGAGGAAGAGGAAGAAGAGGAGGAACCCGAGGAAGAAGAAGGGGAGTTCGAGGAGGAAGAGGGAGAGTTCGAGGAGCCCGAGGAGGAAGAAGAAGGGGAAGAGGAGGAAGAGGAGCCCGAGGAGCGTCCCGCGGCTCCGCCCGTGGCGCGGCGTCGCGCCGGAGCGCCCACCCGCCGGTCCGCCGAGCACGACCGCCCGGTACGCCGGCGTCGGATCCGAGCCGAGTAGTCACTCGTCAGGGCCTGTCGCCGAAGGCCGGGCCACCCAGAACCAGGGGGAACGACATGACCGTTCAGCCTGCCGGTCGCGGTACACCGGCCAGCAGCGGCACCGCGGGGACAAGTCTGGCGGACGTCATCGACACCATCCTCGACAAGGGCCTCGTCATCGACGCCTTCGTCCGGGTCTCGCTCGTCGGCATCGAGGTGCTGACGATCGACACCCGGATCGTCGTGGCCAGCGTGGACACGTACCTGCGCTTCGCGGAGGCGGCCAACCGGCTCGACCTGTCGGCCACCGAGAAGGGCCTGCCGGAGGTCGTCGAGGGCGTGACGGCGGCCAGATCCGTCGGCCAGGCGAGCCAGCCTGACGCCGGGGAGCTGGAGGCCGCGTCCGACGAGCCCGACGAGCTGCAGGAGCTCACGGGGGAGGTCGTGGACCGCGAGGAAGAGCCGCGCCGGGCACGTCGTAGAGAGGATGGCTGAGATGTCGCCACACAGAGAGGCCGCGGAGGCCGCCGGGTCCGAGGACAGGGCGCAGGCGAGCATGAACGGCTACGCGTCCTACGTGTACGGGATCGTACCGATGGACGTCGAGGTGGAGCCCGGGACCCAAGGGGTGGGGGACCCGGGCGGGGAGGTGCGGCTGGTGCCGTTCGGCCAGATCGCCGCTCTGGTGAGCGACGTCGAGCCGGACCGCCCGCTCGGCCGCCCGCGCGACCTCCAGGCGCACCAGCGGCTGCTCGACCAGACCGCGGCGGAGGTGCCGGTGCTGCCGTTCCGCTTCGGGGCGGTGCTGACGGACTCCGAGGCCGTGGTGGAGGAGCTGCTGAAGCCGTACCACGACCAGTTCGCCGACGCCCTTCAGGAGGTGGAGGGCCGGACGCAGTACGTCATCAACGGCCGGTACGACGAGCGCGCGATCCTGACCGAGATTTTGCGGGAGAACGGCGAGGCCGCGAGTCTTCGGCAGCAGATCACCGGCCGCCCTGAGGACGCGACGCGCAACGAGCGCATGCGGCTCGGCGAGATCATCGAGGGCACGATCGCCGACAAGCGCGAGGCCGACACCGCGACGGTGGTGGACGAGCTCTCGGACGTCTGCGAACAGCTGGCCGTACGCGAGCCCTCCCACGAACGGGACGCCGCGCACGTGGCCGCGCTGGTGGCGAGCGACCGGCGGGCCGAGTTCGAACAGGCCGTGGACGAGCTGGCCGGCCGCTGGTCGGGACGCGTCGACCTGCGGCTGCTCGGGCCGATGGCGCCGTACGACTTCGTCGGCACGAGCTGAGCGCGCCGGCACGGACGCGGGCGCCCGGGAGGAGTGAACATCCTTGGGACTGGGGACGTTGCTTTTTGGCTGGCCACTCATGCCGCTCTACGCGGTCGTCAAGCTCGGCGAGCTCATGCGCGACCAGGTCGAGCGCGAGCTGCACGACCCGGCCGTGGTCCGGCGCCGCCTGGAGGAGGTGGAGCAGGCCAGGGCCGACGGCCGGATCTCCGCGGAGGAGGAGGACCGGGCGGTGGAGGAGATCTTGCGCGGGATGGTCGGCTGGTGAGGCGCTAGCGGGGGGCCGCACCAGGGGGAGTACGGGGGTGATGTGGTGCCTGCCAGGCAGGAGACCGAACACAAGCGCGTGCCGGGGACAAGGCATGCGGAAACCGGCGAGGGTCCGCCGCGTACGCGTCCGGCGGACATGCCGGCCGCCGAGGTGGCCGGGGTCGGGTTGCGGATGATGACCGAGCTGACCGGCAAGGAGGCCGAGAGCGTCACGCTGGTCGAGCCGGCCGAGGACGGGTGGCTGGTCGGCGTGGAGATGGTGGAGGACCGCCGGATCCCGTCCTCCGGCGACACCTTGGCCCTGTACGAGCTCGAACTCGACATGTCGGGCGGCCTGCTGTCCTACCGCCGGGTGCGCCGGTACAAGCGCGGCAGCGGCGACCTCGCCGAGGGCTCGCGGTGAGCGCGAACGTGCGGCCGAGCCCGTACATGCCCGGGGCCTCGTACCAGCCGGCCTCCCACGGCGGCCGCGAGTCGGCCAACCTCGGCGACATCCTGGAACGGGTGCTCGACCGGGGCGTGGTGATCGCCGGCGACATCCAGGTGAACCTGCTCGACATCGAGCTGCTGACGATCAAGCTGCGCCTGCTCATCGCCTCGGTCGACACGGCCCGCGAGATGGGCATCGACTGGTGGGAGCACGACCCGTGGCTCACCGGCGACACCCAGGAGCTGGCGAAGGAGAACCGCAAGCTGCGCCGCCGTCTGGCGGCCCTTGAGGAGATGGTGTCCGCCCGGGTGGTGGAAGGCGGCGCCGCGACCGGGCACGCGCCTGAGGCGGTCGAGCGTGGCCACTGACCAGGGCGTCTACCTCTACGCGGTCACCCGCGACGAGGGCGAGGGGCCCGACGGCCTGGCGGGGGTGGCGGGCGCGCCCGTGCGCCGTCTGACGTACGGGGGGCTGGCCGCGTTCCTCAGCACGGTCTCGCTGGCGGAGTTCGGCGAGGAGGCGCTGCGCCGTTCGATGGAGGACCTCGCCTGGCTGGAGGAGACCGCGCGCACCCACCACCGGGTGGTGGAGGCCGTCGCCGCCCTCAGGCCCACGGCGCCGGTGCGGCTGGTCACCGTCTACACGGCAGAGGCGCAGGTCCGGGAGCTTCTCGACGAGCGGCACGACGAGTTCGACGCCGTGCTGGCGCGGGTGGCCGGCCGGCGGGAGTGGGGCGTCAAGGCGTACGCCGTTCCCGGCGGGGCCGAGCCGGAGGCCGGGCCGCAGGGCGCGACGCCGGACGCGTCTCCGGGGGCGGCCTACCTGAACCGCCGCCGGGCCGCCCTGCGCAGCCGGGAGGCCGACTGGCGCAGGGCCGCCGAGCGCGCCCGGTCCGTGCACGAGGCGCTGATGGACGTCGCCGTCGTCGGCAGATGCCACCGCGCCCAGGACCCGCAGCTGTCCGGACGGCGGGAGCAGATGGTCCTCAACGGCGCCTACCTGGTGGACGACGACCGCGCCGCCGAGTTCGCGCAGGTGATCGAGGAGGTCGCCGGGCAAGGGGTCTCCGTGGAGCTGGTCGGCCCGTGGGCGCCCTACTCCTTCGCCGCCCTCGACCAGGACGGTGAGGCGGCCTACGGTGACGCCTCCTGAGCCGAGAGGAGCCCGGCTCGCCGCCCAGGGCCGCCTGCCCGACCAGCGGGTGGCGCTCGTCGACCTGCTCGACCGCCTGCTGGCGGGCGGGGCGGTGGTGACCGGCGACCTCGTGCTGTCCATCTCCGGCATCGACCTGGTGCGGATCTCCCTGCGGGCCCTGCTGGTCAGCGTGCGCGAGGGCGACGCGGTCGAAGGAGGGATGCGACATGACGAGCCCGACTGACGGACGGGTGGCCAAACCCGGCGAGTGGCGGCTGGAGACGGACGCCGACTCGGTGCAGCACGACCTGAGCCGTCTCGTGCTGACGCTGGTCGAGCTGATCCGCCAGCTCGTGGAGCGCCAGTGCGTCCGGCGGATGGACAACGGCGACCTGACCGGGGAGCAGCTTGAGGCGGTCGGGCTGACCCTCATGCGGCTGGAGGAGGCCATGGCCGAGTTGTGCGACCGGTTCGGGCTGACGCCCGCCGATCTCAACCTCGACCTCGGCCCCCTCGGCACGCTGCTCCCGGTGGACTGACCGTCTCGCTCAGGCGGCCGAGCGCATCGTGAGCCGGGCGGGCAGCGCGGTGGCCGCCAGGGCCAGCACGGCCGCCGCCCCGACCACCGCCGCGTACGTCCCCACCGGCACGTACGGCACCGCCGACCCGGTCATCCCCGACCCGAAGGCGGCCAGCGTCACCAGCGCGGCCCCGGTGCCGAGCACGACCGCGGTGGCCACCGCGCCCAGCGTCTCCAGCCGCAGCATGAGCAGCACCTGACGCCGGGTCGTGCCGGCCAGGCGCAGCGCGCGCATCTCACCCGAGCGGGCCGAGGTGGCCATGGCCAGCGTGTTGACCACGGCGATCGCGGTGAAGGCGATGATCAGGCCCAGCGCCACGAACGTGGCCTGCGGGTTCGACGCGCTCACCTCGGCGGCCCGCGCCCGCTCCAGCACCGACGCCCCGGGCAGCGCCCCGGCAAGGGCGTCCACGGTCAGCCCTGGCGCCTTGACCAGCAGGGACGCCGCGGGGTCGTCCACGTGGCCCGCCACCAGCTCGTACGGCAACGTCAGGTCGCCGAAGCCCAGCCCGCGGGTGTACACCGCGCTGACCGTCACCGTCGCCGGGGTGCCGTCGCCCAGCGTCAGCTTCAGCGGGTCGCCCACCCCGATGCCCAGCCGCTCGGCGGCGGTCGAGCTGACGGCCACGTCCTTCATCGAGCCGGCGACGATGCCCAGGTCCATCGTGCGCTCGTCGTAGGTGACCGCCTGCGCGCCGTACTTGTCCAGGCCGGCCCGGACGGTCGTGCGCAGCACCGGGGTGACGGCCTCGACGCCGGGAACCCGGGCCGCCGCGGCGGCGGAGACGCCGGTCAGGACGTACTCGGCGCGGGTGCCCCCGTCGGCCTGCTCCTGCGCGGCGTGGCCCATCGTGGTCTGGACGAAGAGGATCGTGCAGGTCATCGCGATCATCAGGGTCAGCGGCGACAGCACCGAGGCCAGCGACCCCGAGTTGGCGCGCAGGTTGCGCGCGGCCAGGAAGCCGCCCACCCGCGAGGCCCGCAGCGGGACCGACAGCACCGCCGCGGCCACCCGCGCGACCACCGGCCCGAGCAGCGTCAGCGCGATCGTCCAGACCAGCGCGGTCAGCATCGTCACGGGCGTGGCCGCCGCCTCGGTACGCAGGTTCGACAGGACCACCGTCAGCGTCACCGCACCGGCCAGGGCCAGCGGCCCGGCCACCAGCCGCCACCGGGCCACCCTGCCGCTGTCCAGCACCGCCTCGCCCAGCGCCTCCACCGGCCGGATCCTGGTCAGCCGGCGGGCCGACACGCGGGCCGCGACCCAGGCGGCGCCCACCGTGGCCAGCAGCGCGGCCAGCGGCGGGAACGGGCTGACCACCAGGCCGAGGTTGGCGGGGACCGTCCCGAGCGAGACGAACTGGGCGCGCAGCCAGAACCCGACCCCGATGCCCGCCGCCGCGCCCAGCACCCCGGCCGCCCCGGCGACCAGCAGCGCCTCGCCGCCCACCAGCTTGCGCACCTGCCGGGGGGTGGCCGCCACGGCGCGCAGCAGGGCCAGCTCGCGCTGCCGCTGCTGGATGGACAGCGCGAACGTGCCCACCACGACCAGGATCGCGACCAGCAGCGACGTGCCGGCCAGCGCGCCGCCCATGCTGATCAGCTTGACCCGCGCCTGCTCGGCGTCCAGGAACTCCAGCCTGCCGCGCTCGTCGCCCGTGTAGACCACCGCGCCCTCGGGCGCCCGGTCCAGGCCGGGGAACACGCCGACCGCGCTGACCCGGCCGGGGTGACCGGCCAGGCGGCGGGCCTCGGCGGTGCTGAAGAACACGGTGTCCTGGCTCGGCAGCGCCTGCGCGGTGACGCCCACCACGCGGTGCCCGCGCAGCTCGGCGCCCACGTCGAGGCCGGCCCGCGCGTCGACGACGACCTCGCCCGCCGACCTCGGCTCGCGTCCCTTCGCGATGGTGAACGGGGTGAGCGCGGCCGACTCCCAGCCGTGCCCGGTGAAGCCGCCGAAGGGGAACGTCACCTCGGGGACCACCTTGTCGGCCCGGATCGCCGCCACGACGGACTCGGGCAGCCAGGCGCGTTCCGTCAGGGGCTTGGCCTTGGTCTTGCTCTCGCCGTCGCCCTTGTCGACGGTCTGGCGCACGTACTGGTCGGCGGCCACGATCGCGGGGGCGCCGGCGTACCGCTCGGGGGCGACGCCGCCGCGCAGGCCGGTCTCCAGCAGCATCAGGCACGCGCACACCAGCGCGGCGGCGCACAGCAGCGCGAAGAACGCGCCCGCGAAGGCGGCCTTCCGGTGCCGCAACGTCCTCAACGCCAAGGTGATCATCGCGTCCACGCTCCCAGCCTGGTCATGCGCTCGGCCACCTTGTCGGCGGTCGGCGAGGTCATCGCGTCCACGATCCGGCCGTCGGCCAGGAACAGCACGGTGTCGGCGTAGGAGGCGGCGACCGGGTCGTGCGTCACCATCACCACCGTCTGGCCCAGGCCGTCCACCACCTCGCGCAGCAGCCGCAGCACGTCGCGGGCGGTCATCGTGTCCAGGGCGCCCGTGGGCTCGTCGCCGAACACCACCTCCGGCCTGGTGACCAGCGCCCTGGCGATGGCCACCCGCTGCTGCTGGCCGCCCGAGAGCTGCGCGGGCCGGTGCCCGGTCCGGCCCTCCAGGCCGACCCTGCGCAGGATCTCCGCCAGCCAGGCGCGGTCCACGCGGGCCTTGGCCAGGCGCAGGGGGAGTGTGATGTTCTCGACGACGTCCAGCGCCGGGATCAGGTTGAACGCCTGGAACACGAACCCGATCCGCTGCCTGCGCAGCTCGGTCAAGCCGGTCTCGTCCATGCCCGACAGTTCCGTGCCGCCGAGCCGCACCGAGCCGGACGACGGCACGTCCAGCCCGGCCGCGCAGTGCAGGAACGTGCTCTTGCCCGACCCCGAGGGGCCCATCACGGCGGTGAACGACCCTTGCGGGATGCCCACCGACACCTCACGCAGGGCCGCCACCGCGCCCTGGCCCTTGCCGTACACCTTGCTCACGGCGTCCAACCGCACCACGTCCGTCATGAGGACAAGCCTGCTGGCCTGCGCGTACGCGGACCAGAGACGCGATCACCGATCGCTCATGACGTCCTCATGATCCGGACATCTGACCACATATCCCCTGTGCGGCATGGACGGCTGCCAACGAGAAGGGCGACCCCCAGGTCGTCCTGGGGATCGCCCTTCAGCGGGACCGCCGGCTCATCTGCCGGTCGGCACTCCCGGCTGCTCGGCGGGCGTCCTCGGCCGCGGGACCCGGTTGTCGCGCAGGTACTCGACCTCGGTACGCAGGTTCGCCAGCAGCTTGGCCGCGATGTCCTGGCTGAAGCCGTTGCGGATGACGAAGCGGATGACGGCGATGTGCTCCAGGTTGGGCGGCAGGTAGTACGTCGGGGCCTGCCAGCCGTGCATCTTCAGCCGTTCGGCCAGGTCGAAGACGGTGAAGCCGTCGAAGCCCGGCGCGGTCCGGACGGCGAGCACCGGCAGTTCCGAGCCGTCGGCGATGAGCGAGAGCTCGGGCAGCTTGGCGATCTCGTCGCCGAGGTAGGTCGCCACGTCGCGGCAGGTTTGCTGGACGGCGCGGTAGCCGTCGAAGCCGAGCCGCAGGAAGTTGTAGTACTGGGCGACGACCGGCGCGCCCGAGCGGGAGAAGTTGAGCGTGAAGGTGTCGATGTTGCCGCCGAGCAGGTCGCAGGAGAGCACCAGGTCTTCGGGCAGCGCGTCGGGCTCCTGCCAGACGATCCAGCCGACGCCCGGGTACACCAGGCCGAACTTGTGCCCCGAGGTGTTGATCGACTGCACCCGAGGAAGCCGGAAGTCCCACACCCGGTCGGGCTCCAGGAACGGGGTGATGAAACCGCCCACGGCCGCGTCGACGTGCAGCGGGATCTTCAGGCCGCGCTCGGCCTCCAGCCGGTCGAGCTCGGCCGACATCTGCTCGATCGGGTCGTACTTGCCGCACTGCGTGGAGCCGAGCACGCCGACGACGCCGATGGTGTTCTCGTCGCAGAACTCCCTGAGCCGGGAGGCCGACAGCGTGTAGGCCGGCTCCTCGATCGGGATCCAGCGCGGCTCGACGTCCCAGTACTGGCAGAACTTCGGCCAGCAGGTGTGGACGGCGGTGCCCATCACGAGGTTGGGCCGGTCGACGGGCAGCCCGGCCGCCCGGCGCCGCGCGCGCCACTGGAACTTCATCGCCAGCGCGCCGAGCATGGCCGCCTCGCTGGAGCCGCCCGTGGAGCAGCCGACGCTGACGCCGTTTGGATCGTTCCACAAATGGTCGAGCATGTTGACGCAGCGCGCCTCGATGTCGGCCGTCTGCGGGTACTGGTCGTGGTCGACGATGTTGCGGTCGAGGGTCTCGGCGATGAGCTCGCGGGCCTGCGGCTCCATCCAGGTGGTGCAGAACGTGGCAAGGTTGAGCCGGGCGTTGCCGTCGAGAAGGAGCTCGTCACGGATGAGAGCCTGGGCCGCGCTGGGGTTCATCGGGCTGGCCGGCATCTTGAAGCGGGGCACGCCGCCCTCGGGCACCAGCCCGTTGTAGAGGGGGTTGACATCGAGCGCTTCCTGCCACCGGTCGGATTCGACTCGTCTGAGCATGAGCTTCACCTTCTCGATGAGTTCTGTGATGTCGAGCACTCACAGTAGGCAGGTTTTTACTGTCAGTCAACGCCTGTTTTGCCGAGAGCGAGGAGCGCCGGTGTTCGTGCGGTTCCAGAGCCCCACCCCGAACGGCCGCGGGACGTACCCGGGCGTGTTCGGGCTGGTCAACAACCTCGCCGAACAGGGTCTCCTCTCGGATGAGGAGGAGGCCTTCAGGCGCGAGAACAACGCCTGGTACGAGGCCAACTTCACCGACCCGACGACCGTGGATCCCGACGTCTACCGGCGTGACGTCAACCCGGCGGCGGCGGCGTGGTTCAAGGCGTCGGCCGGTCGGCACGTCGAGCGGGTGCCGGGGTATCTGGCGATCCTCGCCGCGCACGATGTGGAGTGTGTACGCCTCGAATCGGCGGATCCCGGAAGGATCATCTACGAAGACGACGATCAGGTGGTCGCCGTCCCTTGGGTGAGCGGCTAGGGCGACTTTCAAGGGCATGGCGGCGTGCGGCATGGTCTGGGCGGCCCGATCGGGGCTTATGACGGGGTGCACCTGGATCTCACCCGGCTGACCGACCCGCCGATGCACGCCCTGCGGGACCGGGTCGACGTGCGCACGGCCAAGACCGACCAGCGCCCGGCCGACGTGCTGCTGATCCCTCCGGACGCGCACGTCGCCTGGCTGGCCGGCCCGGACGCGCACGTCGCCTGGCCGGCCGGCCCGGACGCGCACGTCGCCTGGGCGGCCGGGCCGGACGAACCGGCCGGCACGGCGGCCCGGGGGCCATGCGGGCGCTCAGTCGAACCAGACGACCAGGCGCACGCCATCGGCCCCGAACCGGCGCGCCAGCGCCCGCATCACCCCGAAGACGGGCGCCCACCCGGTCCCCGGCCCCAGCACGTCGAGGCGGGTCATAGGGGCGGACCCGGTCGCGGGGCGTGCCGTCAGGTCCACGTCGCGCAGTTCCGCCCAGGAGACCCAGGTGCACCCGTGCACGGCGGGGTCGAGGCGGGCGGTGTCCTCGTAGTCGGCGCGGACCGGTCCCGACACGTCGTCCGGCAGCCCGCGACCGGCCGCGACCGGCGGCCACCCCAGCCGGTCGCGGATGCCGAACAGGCAGGAGAACGACTCGTGGTCCCGGCCGTCGTAGAGCGGATACAGGGGGATGGACACGGCCGTCCAGGGGTCGCCGTCGAACCAGTCCTCGTGCGCGAGCGGGTGACGGGCCTCGATGAAGCCGTAGATGTCGGTGCTCATGGGGAGAGGGTAGGAAACGACGTCTGGGGTCAGGGGCGGTGGGCGTGGAGGTGGAGGTCGCGCAGCAGGCAGACCTCCGACAGGTGATGGATGAGCTCGCGGTTGACGTGCAGGACCAGGTCGGCCATCGGGGCCTCAGGGAAGGGCTCCCCGTCGCCCATGGGGGCTCGCAGGCCGTCCTCGCCGAGGTCGCGCACGCCCGCCAGCCACCGCTCGGCCTCCGTGTCGAGCTGGTCGAGCGCCGCCGCCGCGCCGCCGGCGTACTCCCAGGTCTCGTACGAGGCCGGCGGCCCCCCGAAGTGCACCGCGTTGCGGGCGGCCAGCACGCCGACGATGACGTGGCCGAGCCGCCAGGCGATCGTGGTGAAGGGCGGGGGCGCCGGCTGGGGGAAGGCGAAGTCGATCGTGTGGCCGCCCGCGCCGGCCTGCACGGGCGCCGTGGAGGTGCCGCGCGGCCGTACGCTCCAGGCGTCCGGCACCGGTGACCAGAAGTACTCCTCGTCGGTCAGGCCGTCGAGCCGGGCCCGGAGCTGGTGGTTCCAGTGGAACTCCCACTGCTCGCGCAACGCGCGGTTCCAGTCGAGTGTGTGTGCGTCCATGGAGACACGATCACCCCATCGGCGGACAGGATCGGTCCGCTTTCTGGCAAGGTGGCGGCATGGACGAGGCGGGCGGCGCGGAGCGGGGCACGACCGAGCGGGTGCTGACCCTGCTCGGCCTGTTGCAGCAGCGTCAGGTCTGGACCGGCCCCGAGCTGGCCGGACGGCTCGGCGTCACCTCGCGCACGGTCCGCCGTGACGTGGAACGGCTGCGCGCGCTCGGCTACCAGGTGCACGCCGGCCAGGGCATCGGCGGCGGCTACCGGCTCGGGCCCGGCCAGGACCTGCCGCCGCTGCTGCTCGACGACGAGGAGGCCATCGCCACCGCCGTGTCGCTGCTCGCCGGGGCCGACAGCGCGGTCGCGGGCGCGGGCGAGGCCGCGATCCGGGCGCTGGCCAAGCTCGACGCGGTGCTGCCCGCCCGGCTCCGGCACGAGGTGCGCGCGCTGTCCGGGGTGGTGGAGTCGTTCGGCGGAGGGCGCGCGCCGGTCGATCCCGAGGTGCTCATGACGCTGGCCAGGGCCTGCCGGGACGAGGTCGAGGCCGGCTTCGACTACCCGTCAGGAGGGCAGGTGGGACGGCGGCGGGTGGAGCCGTACCGGCTGGTGACCTCCGACCGGCGCTGGTACCTGCTCGCCTACGACCTCGACCGGGACGGCTGGCGCAGCTTCCGGGTGGACCGGATGGCCGGGGTGGCCGCGCGCACCTTCCGGTTCCGGCCGCGCCCGGCGCCGGACGCGGCGGCGTACGTGCAGGAGGGCGTGGCGAGCCGGGCCTACCCGCACCAGGCGCGCTTCCTCCTGCACGCCCCGGCCGCCACGGTGCGCGCGCAGGTCCCCGCGTCGGCGGCCGTCGTGCGGGAGCGGGGGAGCGACCGGTGCGAGCTGGTCAGCGGCTCGGGCAGCCTCGACTACGTGCTCATGCACGTGGTCGCGCTGGGCCACGACTTCGAGGTGCTCGACCCGCCGGAGCTGGGGGAACGCTGCCGCGAGCTGGCCCGCAGGCTGTCGTCGGCCGGGGCGGTCAGGCCGTCGGGGTGACGGGGGCGGTGTCGAGGGTGAAGGTCTCGACGATCTCGGTGCAGGTGCCGTGCTCGCCCATCACGCACAGCGCGAGGGCCTGGTAGGTGGTGGTGAAGGCCGACGGCGTGCCGAGGAGGCCCAGGTCGAGCGGGTGGTCGCGGTGCTGGAGCCGGGTGAGGGTGATGTGCGGGCGGAACAGGTCGCCGATCTCGTCGTAGCCGTAGAGGTCGAGGTTGGCGCGGGCCGTGGGCGGCGCGGTGAGCCGGTGGTCGGCCAGCACGCGGCCGACCGGGTCGCGGTGGCGCAGGCCCGTGCGCAACGGGTTGAGCGCGGCGACGACGTCCTCCTGGAGGCGGGTGATCGCGTCCGTCTTCCGGTAGAACAGCTCGACCATGCCCTGCTCGTTGGCGGCGAAGGACTCGCCCTCAAGGAGCGTCGCGGGGGTGCGGCGGCCGAGGTCGCGCAGCAGCGCGACGGCCTTTTCGAGCTGGTCGGGGGTGAAATTGGCCATGTAGAGCGAGATGTGCGGGTAGAGGCCGTCCTCGCGCAGGACGAACTCGGTCGCGGTGGCCTCCGCGCAACGCCGGCTCAGCCGTACGGCCTCGGCGTTGACGTCGTGCGGCGGCAGCAGGACAACGTCGTAGACCGGGAGATCGCCCATAGGGGATGAGTGTAGGACGGACCGGGGCCGCCGCGCGCGGGCGGCCTGCCGCCGCAGCGCCAGGCGTACGGCCGGGAACGCGTAGGCGGCCAGCGGCGCCAGCAGGAACACCGCCCCGGCCACGCGCTGGTCGGCCAGCGGGTCGGGCACCCCGGGCGGGGCCGCCAGGGCGAACCACTCAGCCGCGACGGCCGGGCCCGCCAGCAGGTACGTCCCCAGCCCCAGGTACGCGACGGCGGCCACCGCCAGCACCCGGACCCGCGCGGCCCACGGGAACGGCCTGGGCAGCGGGTCGAGGTCGAGCACCGCCCAGGCGACCAGCAGGCCGGCCCCGGCGGACACGGCCATGGTGAGCAGGTGGGGCGCGTACCCGGCGAGCGACCAGGGCAGCCACGGCGTGCCGTACAGCAGCAGGAGCAGCACCGGGACGGCGGCCGTCACCAGCGCGGGACGGGTGAGACGGCGGCCGGGGGCGCGGTCGCCGAGCGGGCCGTACTGGGAGCCGGGGCCGGTGGCCCGCGCGGCCAGGGTGAGCGGCGCGCCCGCGCACAGCAGGAGCGGCGCGACGACGGCGAGCACGACGTGCTGCACGGCCTGCGCCGACGCCATCGCCCGCGCGTACCCGCCCACGCCGCCGAACAGCGCGACCGCGGCCAGGGCCAGCCCGGCGTGCCAGGACAGCGTGCGCAGGACCGGCCAGCCGGGCACCCGGCGCAGACCGGCCAGGTAACCGGCGGCGGGCAACGCCAGCAGCAGCAGGACGAGCGGGTCGAAGCGCACCTCGCTGAGCAGCGCGCCGGGCGAGAAGGGCGCGAGCGCGTACTCCAGGACGGGATGGTCGTGCCCGCCGCCCGCGCCGGGCGGCGGCGGGGTGCGCGAGAGGCCGACGGCCAGCCCGGTCGCCGCCACCATCACGATCACCTCGCCCGCGGCCAGCCGGACGAACGTGCCCCGCACCCCCCTGTCGGCCACGCCGGCCACGGTACGCAGCCGGTGCCGCCGGCCGAACCAGGCCAGCACCGCAAGTGCGGCGGCCTTGGCCAGCAGCAGCAGGCCGTACCGGCTCAGCCACAGATCGGACACGGTGTCGAGGCGCACCCACGCGCTGACCACGCCGGAGAGGGCGACGGCGGCGAAGCAGCACAGCGCGATCGTGCTGAACCGGGGCAGCACGACCCGCAGGTCGGCCGAGCGCCGGAAGTGCAGCAGCACCGCGGCCAGGCCGCCCACCCACACCGACACCCCCAGCAGGTGGGCCATCAGCGCGGACACGGCGATGTCGTGGTCGGCCGCCGAGGCCGCATGGCCCACGTAGGCGGGCGGCAGCAGCCCGAACGCCGCCACGGCCAGCGGCGCCCAGGCGGGCAGCCGGCGCACGAGCGTGGCCACCGCCACCGCGAACGTCGTGACCAGCACCACCAGGAGCGCCTGCGTCTGCGGGAGCGAGGTGCCGAAGTCGAGCATGCCGGGCTCGGCGAGCAGGATCTGCACCGGCATCGGGATGAAGCTGGACAGGGTGAACACGTAACCGGCCAGGGCGGCGACCGCCCACCCCAGCGCCCACCAGCCCGCCGCGCGCAGGCACCGCGCCGACTCCGGCGAGCCGGCCGGGGCGAGCACGGACGCCGCCAGCAACGTCCCGACGCACGCCACCGCGCACAGGTCGAGGGCCAGGCGGGCCAGCGGCAGCCCCCAGTCGGTGACCGGACCGGCGGTGGGCAGCCCGAAGACCTCCACCGTGCCGGCGCCGCCGCCGAAGCGCAGCACCGCGACCAGCACCAGGACGCCCACGCCGACCGCGAACACGGCGTAGGTCCGGGCAGAAGCTCTCATGCCGACCCGCCACGTCGTCGGAGGCCAGGAACCCGGCCGCGCCGCCCGTGCCGTTCGCGGCGGGCGCGGTCCCCACATGCTCCCACAGGGCCCTCGGCCGGGCCAGGCGCGAGCGACGTCTGCTTCCAGCGCACACGCGGAGGTACGCGCCCGCGCCGCCCGCGGTTCAGCGGGTCACGGGTGGAGCCCCAGGAGGGTGACGGCCTGTTCGCGCATCTCGACCTTGCGGATCTTGCCCGTGACCGTCATCGGGAACCCGTTGACCAGGTGCACGTAGCGGGGCACCTTGTAGTGGGCCAGGCGGCCGGCGCAGAAGCTCCTGATCGCCTCGGCGGTCAGCGGCTCGGTGTCGGGGCGCATGACGATCCAGGCCATCAGCTCCTCGCCGTACTTCTCGTCCGGGACGCCGATCACCTGGACGTCGGCGATGTCGGGATGGGTGTAGAGGTACTCCTCGACCTCGCGCGGATAGACGTTCTCGCCGCCGCGGATGACCATGTCCTTGATCCGGCCGACGATGTTGACGTAGCCCTCGGCGTCCATGGTGGCCAGGTCGCCGGTGTGCATCCAGCGGGCCTCGTCGATCGACTCGGCCGTCTTGTCCGGCTCGTTCCAGTAGCCGAGCATCACCGAGTAGCCGCGGGTGCACAGCTCGCCCGGCTCGCCCCGGGGCACCGCGAGCCCGGTCTCCGGGTGCACGATCTTCACCTCCAGGTGCGGCATCACCTGGCCGACCGTCTCGGTGCGCCGGACCAGCCCGTCGTCGCGGCGGGTCATCGTCGACACGGGGGACGTCTCGGTCATGCCGTAGCAGATCGCCACCTCGCTCATGTGCATCTCACCGATCACCCGCTTCATCACCTCGACCGGGCACGGCGAGCCCGCCATGATGCCGGTGCGCAGCGACGACAGGTCGAAGTCGGCGAAGCGCGGATGGCCCAGCTCGGCGATGAACATCGTCGGCACGCCGTACAGGGAGGTGCACCGCTCGGCCTCCACGGCCCGCAGCGTGGCCTCGGCGTCGAAGCCGGGCGCGGGCAGCACCACGCAGGCGCCGTGCGAGGTCGCGCCCAGGTTGCCCATGACCATGCCGAAGCAGTGGTAGAGCGGCACCGGCAGGCAGACCCGGTCGTCCTCGGTGTAGCCGACGCCCTCGCCGACGAAGTAGCCGTTGTTGAGGATGTTGTGGTGCGACAGCGTCGCGCCCTTGGGGAAGCCGGTCGTGCCCGAGGTGTACTGGATGTTGATCGGGTCGTCGAAGGACAGCGTGGCCGCCCGTGCGCGCAGTGCGGCGGGGTCGGCGCGGCGGCCTGTCTCGACCAGCTCGTCCCAGCCGGGCTCGCCGATGAACACCACCTGCGTGAAGCCGATCTCGGCGAGCATCGCGCGGTAGTCGCTCGTCTTGTGCTCGACGGCGCTGACCAGCAGCCGCATGCCCGACTGGCGGATGACGTAGTCCAGCTCGTGGGCGCGGTAGGCCGGGTTGATGTTGACCAGGATCGCGCCGATCTTGGCGGTGGCGTACTGCGTCAGCACCCATTCGGCGCAGTTGGGGGCCCAGATGCCGACCCGGTCGCCCTTGGCGATGCCCCTGGCCAGCAGGCCGAGCGCCACCTCGTTCACCGCGGCGTCGAACTCGGCGTACGTCCAGCGCCGCCCGCTCGCCATCTCGACCAGCGCCTCGCGGCCGGCGTACCGGGCCGCGGCGCGTTCCAGGTTCTCCCCGATCGTCTCGCCGAGCAGGGGGAGCGCGGAGACGCCGGACGCGTAGGAGAGCAGTGAGTCACCCATGCCCGAAGCATCCGCCAGGGCGGTGCGGCACGCTACCCCCGTTCAGGGGTAGCCGCGGGACGCCGGCCGCGTGCCATGCTGGTGACATGGCGGTGACACATCTTCCGTCGAGTGCCCTGGCCCCGCAGGCCGCCGTGCTCCTGCGGGCCGCCCTCACCCGGATGCGGCAGGTCGTCGGGCTGCCCGTCCTGTTCGGCGGGGCGGTCTCGGCCCCGGGCGGCGCCGTGCGGCTCACCGAGCTGGCGGGGGTCCGCACCGACGTGCTGCGCGGCCTCGCCATCCACACCGGCAGCGGCCTGGGCGGCCGGGTCCTGGTCACCGCCCGGCCGGGCAGCGTCGAGGACTACGTCACCGACGCCCGCATCAGCCACGAATACGACAGACCGGTGGCGGCGGAGGGCCTGCGGGCGATCGCGGCCGTCCCCGTCGTGGTGGGCGAGACGGTCTACGGGCTGCTCTACGGCGGCGTCCGCGAGCCGCTGCCGCTCGGCACCCGCGTCCTCGACGGCATGAACCAGATCGCCGCCCGGCTCGGCGTCGAGCTGGCCGTACGCGCGGAGGTGGAGCGGCGGGTGGCCGCCCTGGAGACGGCCGCGATCACCGGCGCCGCCCGCGAACGGCCCGCCGGCCCCGAATGGGAGCAACTGCGCGAGGCGCACGCCGAGCTGCGCTCGATCGCCCAGGAGGTCGCCGACCCGGTGCTGCGCGAGCGGCTGCAGGGCGTCTGCGACCGGCTGACCTCGCCGAACGACGCTCCCGTCCCGGCCAACCCGCTCTCGCCGCGGGAGCTCGACGTGCTCTCCCTGGTCGCGGTCGGCTGCGGCAACGCCGAGGTCGGCCGGCGGCTCGATCTGAAGCCGGAGACGGTCAAGAGCTACCTGCGCAGCGCGATGCGCAAGCTCGGCACCCACACCCGCATGGAGAGCGTGGTCTCGGCCAGGCGCGCCGGCTACCTCCCCTGACCGGCGGATTTACCAACTACGGACGATGGCCGCCGGCGCGGCCGACCGGTTCCGGGTAGGCCCCCACCATGACTGCTTGGACGAACGACGAGCTCGACCGGATCGCCGCCGCCGAGGAGCTGCAGATCGCGTCCCTGCGCGGCGACGGCGAGCTGCGCCGCCCGGTGACGATCTGGGTCGTCCGCCTCGGCGACGACCTGTACGTCCGGGCCGTGAACGGGCGGGACGGCACCTGGTTCCGCGGCGCCCAGGAGCGCGGGCGCGGCCGGATCCAGGCCGGGGGCGTCGACAAGGGCGTCACGTTCGCCGACGCCGACCAGGAGCTCAACGACCGGATCGACGCCGCGTACCGGGCCAAGTACCGCCACTACCCGGAGAGCATCGTGGACTCGGTGGTCAGCGGGCAGGCGCGGGCCGCCACGATCAGGCTCGTGCCGCGCTCCTGACCGGCCCGGCAACGAGAGGTCCGAAGGCCGCCAGCGCCCGGCACTCACCGGCGGCGACAGTGGGACGCATGAACACTGTCGTGGAGCAGCACGTCCGCATTGAACCCAACATCCTGTACTTCGGCACCCCCGTCGTCCTGATCTCCACCGTGAACGAGGACGGCACCCCCAACCTCGCCCCCATGTCGTCGGCCTTCTGGCTGGGCTGGCGCGGCATGCTGGGCCTGGGGGCCGGGTCGAAGACGTCCCAGAACCTGCTGCGGACCGGTGAAGGCGTGCTCAACCTGCCGTCCGACGCCCTGGCCCCGCAGGTGGACCGGCTGGCGCTGACCACCGGCAGCGACCCGGTGCCCGAGCGCAAGCACCGGCGCGGCTACCGGTTCGTGCCGGACAAGTTCCAGCGCGCGGGGCTCACCGCCGTCCCGTCGGAGACGGTGGCCGCGCCCCGGGTGGCCGAGTGCCCGGTCGCCATGGAGGTCGTGGTGGAGGAGACGCATCCGGTCGGCGACGGCGGGGTGCTCGCGTTCGAGGTGCGGGTGCAGCGGGTCTGGGTGCACGAGGACATCCGGATGAAGGGCACCGACGACCACATCGACCCCGACGCCTGGCGTCCGCTCATCATGAGCTTCCAGAAGCTGTACGGCCTGGGCCCCCAGGTGCACCCGTCCACCCTGGCGAGCATCCCGGAGCGGCATTACCGCAGCGCCGACCTCGAACGCGCGCGCACCCTCTAGAGGCGCTCCAGCAGCGGCAGCCAGGTGCGGTCGGCGCACAGCTCCATGATCCGCGCCCGGGGCAGCCACTCCGCGCCCGTGCTCTCCGACCCCGCCGGCGGCGCGGTCGCGGCGCCGGGCGCCGCCAGCCGCGCCCGGAACATCGCCATGTACGTCAGCGGCGCGTAGCGGTAACCGGCGGGAGCCGGGCGCAGCAGCTCGACGCGCTGCCAGGCGAACACCGACAGGGCCGGCGGCTCCAGGAGCAGGCCGGTCTCCTCCTGGAGCTCCCGGACCGCGGCCTCGGTGGCGTTCTCACCGGCCTCCAGGTGGCCGCCCGGCACGTCCCAGCCGCGTCCGGGCCGGTCGACGCAGGTGAGCAGGGTCCTGCCGATGCTGTCGGTGACGAACGCGAACGCCGAGGTCGTGCCGTCGGCGGGCGGGAGGTCGGAGGAGAGGATCACGTCGAGGCGGTGCTCGACGGGGATCCACGGCACGGTGCTGGAGGCCATCACACGGGTCATGCCTCCATTTCACCCGCCCTTGCGCATGGCCCGGTTGCCGAGGTACAGGCCGATCGCGGCGACCAGGCAGGCCGACGCGGTGCCGTACAGGACGGAGGGGTTCGCCAGGTCGCCGGAGAACAGCGCGCGCTGGCCCTCGACGATGTACGTGACCGGGTTGGCCGTGCCGACGGCGCGCAGCCATCCGGGCGCGGTGTCCAGGGGCAGCAGCACCCCCGACAGCAGCAGCAGGGGGAACAGGATCGACTGGCTGACGACGTAGAACAGCGTCCCGCTCGGCGCCGACCGGATGGCCAGGACGAACGAGAGCGCCCCCAGCCCCACCCCGAACACGGTGAGCTGCGCCAGCCCCGCCAGCACGCCCGCCGGATGCAGCTCGAACCCCAGCGGGACGGCCAGCACGATGATCAGCACGGCCTGGGCCAGCAGCACCACCATCGCCTTCATCGCCCGGCCGACCAGCATCGCCGTCCGGTTCAGCGGCGTGACCAGCATGCGTTCCAGCGAGCCGCCGATCAGCTCGACCAGCAGCGTGTAACCGGCCGACATCGGCCCGGTCAGGCACATCATGACCAGGATGCCCGGCACGAACCACTGCCACGACGAGCCCACCGCGCCGTCCAGCAGCGCGCCGAACAGGAACAGGAACAGCAGCGGCTGGCCCATCTCGAACAGCAGCGCGACCGGCTCGCGCAGGACCGGCCGGAACTCGCGGGTGAAGACGGTGGCGGTGTCACGCAGGAAGGTCGTCATCGGTGAGGCTTCTCCCGGTGAGGGTGAGGAACACGTCGTCAAGGGTGGGGCGCGCGGTCTCGGCGGCGGTCACCTTGATCCCGGCCGCGTCGAGCGCCCGCAGGCAGCCGGGGAGCGCGGCGGGCGCGTTCGCCACCCGCACGCGCACGGTGAGGCCCTCGGCGTGGCCGCCGGTCAGCTCGGCGGCCCTGGCGGCGTCCTGTGCGGTGCCGGTGGTGACCGTGACGGTGTCGCCGGCCAGGTCGTTCTTGAGCTGCTCGGCCGTGCCGTCGGCGATGATCGAGCCGTTGTCGATGATCATCACCCGTTCGGCCATGTTGTCGGCCTCCTCCAGGTAATGGGTGGTGAGGAAGATCGTGGTGCCGTACGCCTCGCGCAGGCGCAGGATGTGCCGCCAGATGTCGGCGCGGCTCTTCGGGTCGAGGCCGGTCGAGGGCTCGTCGAGGAAGAGCAGGTCGGGGCGGTGGATCAGGCCGAGCGCGATGTCCAGTCGGCGGCGCTGGCCGCCGGAGAGCGTGCCGGGCCTGCGGCCCGCCAGGTCCTCCAGGTCGAGCAGGCGCATCAGCTCGCCGGCCCGCGCGACGGCGTCGGAGACGGTCAGGCCGTAGCAGCGGCCCTGCGTGACGAGCTCGTCCCGGACGCGGAAGCTCTCGCCCGCGCTGTTCCTCTGGCCGACGTAGCCGATGCGGGAGCGCACGCCGGCCGGGTCGCGGGTGACGTCGTGGCCGGCGACGACGGCGGTGCCGGAGGTGGGCGGGAGCAGGGTCGTGAGCAGGCGGAGGGTGGTGGACTTGCCTGCGCCGTTGGGGCCGAGGAAGGCGACGAGCCGGCCGGGTTCGACGTCGAGGTCGATGCCGCGCACGGCTTCGACGGTCTCCTTCTTCATCTTGAACACTCGGGTGAGGGCCCGGGTGTGGATCATGGGTGGTGCCTCCTGGGCATGGCGAAGAAGCCCCTGGTCAGGGGCCCTTTCGGGGATCGCTTCAGTCTGAGCCGAGTGGTGTCGATTTGGCAAACGCGAATGTGACGTTCATATACGGCTCTGACCTGCGGAAACGCCGTTCGGAGAGGTGGGCGCCGAACGCGGATTTGCGGGCCTCGACATGGGGTTTCGCGTTTTTTCACGGAAAGACGTGACATTTCCGTGCTTGCGGCGTAAGTGGCGACTCCGCGATGATCTCGGGCGTGAAACGCTTGTGGTTAATTGCGGTAATTGCCGCTGTCGGCATGACAGGGGTCGCGGAGGCGGCCGACGGGGTTCCCGGTGTCGACGTCAGCAACTGGACGGGCGACGTGGACTGGGCGAGCGTGGCCTCCGGCGGCGGCAAGTTCGCGTTCGTGCAGGCCACCGAGGGCACGAACTACCGCAACCCACGGTTCGACGCGCAGTTCGGCGGGGCCGCGACGGCCGGGCTCGTGCGCGGCGCGTATCACTTTGCGCAACCGCATGAATCCGACGGGACAGCGCAAGCCGACTATTTCCTTCAGAACGGCGGAAACTGGACCAGCGACGGTCAAACGCTGCCCGGTGTCCTCGATATCGAGGACAACCCGTACAAGGACAAGAACGGCAAGAACAACTGTTACGACCTGTCCGCCGAGGACATGGTCACCTGGATCAAGGACTTCACCAGGAAGTACCGGCAGCAGACCGGCCGGGACGCGATCATCTACACCACCACGAGCTGGTGGCAGACCTGCACCGGCAACTCGGGCGCGTTCAAGGCCAATCCGCTCTGGCTGGCCCGCTGGGGGAGCGACCCCGGCGAGCTGCCGAAGAGCTGGAAGCGGCACACGTTCTGGCAGTCGGCGGAGAAGGGCTCGCTGGCCGGCGGCCAGAACTCCTTCAACGGCTCGGAGTCCCAGCTGCGGTCGCTGGCCAACCCGCCCGCCCGGGTGTCGGTCTCCGGCCTGGTCAAGGGCAGGAAGCTCTACCGGGTCACGATCTCGAACACCGGCCCGCACCCCGTCGAGGACCTCGTGGTCTCCGGGCGCGCGTACGGCGGCCAGAAGGTGGTCAAGGCCCCCGGCTGCAAGTTCAGCGGCACGGCGGTGCGCTGTGTGGTCGGCAAGCTGGAGCGGGGCCAGAAGGCCGCCTTCACCTTCACCACCAGGCCGAAGCCGAAGGGCCGGGTCGGGATGCTCGTCGAGGTAGGAACGGTCACACTTGACCTCAAGAGGTGAAATATCGCGATAGGTAGGATAAAACCCGGGATCTCGGCTTAAGGGAGAAACGGGTGGCGCGGCGGCGGCTGGTCCTGGTGGTGACCGTCCTGGTCGTCCTGCTGGCGGGCGCGGCGTCGATGCCGTTGTCGACGTTCGTGCCGTCCAGGATCGTGCGCATCGCGTACGAGATCGAGCGGTACGACATCACGGACTCGTGGGGCGGCGGCCACGGCGAGCGGCCCGGCCCCACGAAGGGCACCTGCCTGGGCTACAGCGGCCGGATCAAGCCCTGCCCGGCCGCGCGCACCCGCGGCCTCGACTGCTCCGGCCTGGCCCGATGGGTGTACGCCCTGGCCAACGGGAGGGACGTGCTCGGCCCCGGCAACACCGACGACCACGTACGCAGGATGCGACCCGTCGAGCGGGCCTTGCCGGGCGACTTAGTCTTCTTCGGAAAAATCACGAAAAATAAGATCAAGACGCATCATGTGGGCATCTATCTGGGTCGTGGGAAGATGATGAACGCACCTGAGACGGGGGCTTCGGTGCGTATTGACGATATCGGGCGAAGATCTGACTTCGCGGGCTTCTACCGGTACTGAAAGCGGGCGCTACCGGTACTGAAAAGGGTGCCATGCTCCAGTTACACCTCCTTGGACCGCTCCACGCCACCATGGACGGCCGCCGGCTCGATCTCGGCTCCGCCCGGCAGCGCGCCGTGCTCGCCCGCCTGGTCGCCGCCGACGGCCAGGTCGTCTCGACCGACCGGTTCATCGAGGACCTGTGGCAGGGACAGCCGCCGCCCAAGGCGCTGGCCGCGCTCCAGGTCTACGTCTCGAACCTGCGCCGCGTCCTCGAACCCGACCGGCCGCCGCGCGCACCCGCCGGAGTGATCGTCAGCGCCCCGCCCGGCTACCGGCTCTGCCTGCCCGACGAAGCCGTGGACGCCTGGCGGCTGCCCGGCCTCATCGACGCGGCCGGCGCGGCACTCAAGCGGGGCGCGGGCACCGTCGCCCACGACCTGCTCGACCAGGCGCTCGGCCTGTGGACGGGCCCCGCCTACGCCGAGTTCACCGAGGAGTGGGCCGCGCCCGAGGCGGCCAGGATGGCCGAGCTCAGGCTCGTCGCCGTCGAGTACCGCGCCGAGGCCGCGCTGCTGATGGGCCGGCACGCCGAGGCCGTGCCGGAGCTGCGCGGCCACGCCGACGCCCACCCGCTGCGCGAGAACGCCGTCCGCCTGCTGGCCCTGGCCCTGTACCGGTCCGGCAGCCAGGCGGAGGCGCTGGCCGTGCTGCGCCACGCTCGCGAGAACCTGGCCGAGGAGCTCGGCGTCGATCCGGGCCCGGCCCTGCGCGCGCTCGAACAGGACATCCTTCGCCAATCCGAGTCCCTGCACGCGCCCGAGGTCGTCGAGCACGTCCAGGAACGGCCCGTGGCCGCGCAGGAGCCCTCGATCGTGGGCAGGGCCCGCGAGCTGGCCGCGCTGCGGGAGGAGGCCGTGCGGCCGCTTCGTCGCACGGTCTGGCTGGGCGGCGAGCCGGGCGCGGGCAAGAGCGCGCTGGCCGAGGCGTTCGCGGCCGAGCTGGCCGAGCGCGGGTGGCGGGTCGCGTTCGGACGCTGCCCTGAGATCGACGGTGACGCGCCGCCCGCCTGGGCGTGGAGCGAGATCGTCCGGCAGCTCGCCGCCGTACGGCCGCCCGCCGCCGCCGACGCGGCCCGCCTGGCCCCCCTCCTGAACGACGGCGTCGCCATCCAGAACCAGTTCCAGCTCGCCAGGGCCGTGGCCGGCTACCTGGCGGGCTGCGCGCCGCTGCTCGTGGTGCTCGAAGACGTCCACCGGGCCGACGGCGAGACCCTGCACCTGCTGCGGCACCTGGACCCCGCCGCGCGGATCCTGGTCGTCGCCACCTACCGCCCGGCCGAGACCACCGAGGACCTGTCCGCCACCCTGGCCGCGCTCGCCACCGGCAGCAGGCACGTCGAGCTCGCCGGGCTCGACGAGGCCGCCGTCGCCACGCTGCTCGAACGCCACTCCCAGCGCGCCGGCCTCGACCCCGCCACCGTCCGCACGGTCCTGGAGCGCACGCTCGGCAACCCGCTGTTCGTCTGCGAGATCGCCCGCCTGCTGGCCTCCGAGGGGCCGCAGGCCGCCGAGGCGCTGCCGCCCGGCGTGCGCGACCTCATCCGCCGCCGCATCACCCGCCTGCCCGCGACCGCCCAGACCGTGCTGCGCAACGCCGCCGTCGTCGGCAGGGACGCCGACGTGGACGTCCTGATCGCGCTGCACGACGGCGACGAGGACACCGTCTTCGACGGCCTGGAGGCCGGCGTCATGACGGGCCTGCTGGCCGAGCCGGGACCGGGCCGCGTCAGGTTCACGCACGTCCTGGTCAGGCAGGCGCTGTACGAGGACACCGCGCGGATCCGCCGGACCAGGCTGCACGGGCGCGTGGTGTCGGTGCTGGAGCGGCTGCGGCCGAACGACGTGGCCGCCCTGGCCCACCACGCGCTGGAGGCCGCCGCGCCGGACGCCGTGCGGTACGCCAGGGCGGCGGCCGTCCAGGCGTCCGGCCTGCACGCGCACCGCGAGGCGGCGGCGCTGTGGCGCGCCGCGCTGGAGTTCGCCACCGACGACGCGACCCGGCTCGACCTGCTGTGCGGACTGGTGTCGGCGCTGGGCCACGCGGGCGACGTGCTGGGCGCGCTGGCCGCCAGGACGCGTGCCGTCGAGCTGGCCGCGCCACGCGGCGCGCTCGCCCGCGCGCTGACCTCCTACGAGGCCCCCGTGGTCTGGACGATCCAGGTGGACTCCCTCTACAACAGGGACTTCATGGAGGCCGTGGAGCGCGAGCTGGCCGCCGGTCCCGACGACGAGACGCGCTGCCGCCTGCTGGCCGCGCTCGTGTTCGAGCTGGAGGGGCACGACGACGACCGCGTGGACGCCGCCGGCGCCGAGGCCGTGGCCCTGGCCCGCCGCCTCGGCCGTCCCGACCTGCTCTGCCTGGCGCTCAACGCCCGCTACTTCGCCGTGCTCAGCCCCGAACGGCGGGACGAGCTGGAGGCCGTCGGCGCCGAGCTGCTGGAGCTGGGCCGCACCCACCGGCTCGTCGGCTACCTCACCCTGGGCCACTGCGCGCTGCTCATGGCCGCACTCGGACGCACCGACCTGGAGGCGGCCAGGCGGCACGCCGACAGCGGCGTGGCGGTGTCCACCAGCGGCCAGCTCGGCATGTCGCTGGCCATCCTGACGCTGTTCGGCGCGCTGCGGAAACTGGTCGAGGGCGAGTTCGACGAGGCGGAGGCCGTCTACACCGGGCTCACCGAGCAGATGGCCGAGCGCGGCGGCGTCAACGCGCGGGCCATGGGCGCTCTGTGCAGGTTCGCCGTCCGGATGGCCCGTGGGAACGTCCGCGACTCCCTCGACGAGCTGGCCGCCATCCGGGAACGCGTGAACAGCGACACCGTGCACGAGATCTACGCCGGGGCGCTGGCGGCCGCGGGCGAGCTCGACGCGGCCCGGCGGGTGTGGCGGCCCGAGTCGTGGTTGCCGCGCAACTACTACTGGCTGATGTGGCAGGCGCTGCGCGGCCAGACCGCCGTCGCCCTGGAGGACCGCGAGGTGGCCGCACGCTCCTACCGCGTCCTGCTGCCGTGGGCGGACGAGCTGGCCGGGATGAGCAGCGGGTCGATCACGCTCGGGCCGGTCGCGCTGGTGCTCGGAGACCTGGCCGAGCTGCTCGGGCTGCCGGCCGACGGCCACTACGCGCAGGCTCTGAGGGTCGCCGAGCGCGTCGGCTCGCCCCACTGGGCGCAGGCGGCCCGCCGCCGCCGGGCGCGCCGCTGAGCGGTCCCGGGAGGCTCACGGCGTGCCGAAGATCAGGGCCTGGCGGCGCCGGTGGCCGCGTCCCATGAGCGCGAGCAGCACGACGAGCACCGGCCCGGCCAGGCGCCGCAGCTCGGCCAGCTCCTCCGGCCGGGCGTACTGGGCGATCCGCGGCAGGTCGAAGCTGGCGTCCCCGCCTTTCCTGACCTCGGTCTCGACCTTCTGCCAGTCCGCCTCCGAGACGTACTTGGCGACGACCGGGAAGATCAGCCGCTCCTCCTCCTCGATGTGCTCGTCCAGCAGGTCGGCGAGCGCGGCCATGGACTTGGCCATCCGCCGGGCCGCCTGCCCGTCGGAGCCGAGCTGGGCGGCGGCCGCCGTGATCTCCTCCAGCAGCGGGTCGAGCGCCGCGTGGTCGTCGGTCAGGTCGCTCAGGTCCACCTCGGCGCCCGCCGAGCGCACGATGACCGGCCACAACACGTTGTCCTCGGCCTGGTGATGGTGGTGGATGCCCGCGCACAGCTTGGCGGTGAACGTCGCGATCGCCCGCAGCCGCTCCTGGCCGGCCTGCTGCTCGCCGGCGGCGATCGCGCTCATCACCTCGGCCAGCCGGCGGGTGTCCGCCCGCATGGCCCGGTGCGTGATGCGGAAGCCGAGCATGTTGGGTGCCATTTCGGTGCTCCTTCTGTCCGTTTGGCACCAGCGTGCGACGCCGCTCTTAGACACCTCTTGGTGCCGACTTGGCATGGCGGTAACGCCTGTGGCGGACGGAAATTGAGAGACCCGGCGGCTAGGGTGTGCCGCTATGGACAGGCGATGGGTCGGCCTCGACGGCGTCGAGGTCGTGCCGGCGGTGCGGGCGGGCCGGCAGGTGCTGCGGGTGCGCAGGAACGGGTGGCTGGTGGCCGACTGCCGTTCGGTGGCGGAGGTGGCCGCGCACGTCGACCTGGCCGATCTGTGCGAGGTGATCGATCTCGGCGCGCGCCGCGGATCCGGCGGCGCGGTGGAGGTCCGTACGAGTTCGCATCATGGCTGAGTGCCGTGTATGGTTACACCTGTCCGCAGCGAGCGGACAGGCCCCTATAGCTCAGTCGGCAGAGCGTCTCCATGGTAAGGAGAAGGTCAACGGTTCGATTCCGTTTGGGGGCTCTTGTAATGAGCAGGTTCGACGCCCGGCCAAGGTGACTTGGGGCCGGGCGTTTCTCGTTGTGCGGGTTGGATGGCGCTTGTCCCGGGGCTTCAGTCAGCCCCAAGAGGGCTCCAAGCACGGGCGTGTTCCATGATGGTCATGAGAAACCTGTTCGCGGCCCGTGGTGTGCGCCGGGCGCTGGCTCTGACCCTGCTCTCCGTCTCGACCGTGCTGACGATCAGCGTGGCGAGCAGCCCCGCCTATGCGTGGAACCCGGCGAACGACGGCTGGTACAAATGCCAGATCGACGGCAAATGGATGTGGTGCAAGGACCTGTAGGTCCTGCGGGCTCTTCGGTGTCGTACGGCTCCTACGTGCGGCTCTTAGGTACGGCCCCTACGCTCTGCTCTTCCGGCTGCTCTTCCGGGACGCGAAGGCGTGGAGGTCGACCACCTCGACCAGGTCGGCGAGGTCCACGTGGCGGACGATCTGGGCGATGGCGCCGTAGTAGCCGAGGAGGTAGCGGCGGCCGTTCACGGTCTGGGTGACCTTGATGCGCTGCCTCGCGCCGAGGGTGATGATCTCGACGAGGATGCCGCGGGGGCCGTGCCAGCGTGTCACGCCACAACTCTACGCAAAACGGACAAAAGCATAGAATGTGGACCGTCGGGCAGTAGGCCGGTGAGGGTTGGTTGCCCACACCCGAAAGCTCCGGACGCGGGGAAGCGTCCGGAGCTTTCGCATGCCCTGCGTTGCCGCTCGTGTGCGCGGCATCGTCTTTCGCGGGCGGGGCCTTGCTTTCGTGTGCGCGGCGTTGTGGCGTTGCGCGGGTTCGACGCTCGGCGCTACGCGGTCTCGTCCAGGGGTGGGTAGGCGAAGTGGCGGGTGTCGGCGAAGGTCTGCGGGCCGGTGAGCCGGTAGCCGTGGGCGGCCTCGCTGGTGGTGTGGTACGGCCCCACGTCCACGGTGTCGGCGATCGACCACACGCCCCTCACCTGCTGCTTGACGACGTAGAGGAACTCGTTGAAGTCGAGTGAGGAGGAGACGAAGGTGTTGACCACGGTCAGCGAACGGCGTCCCGCGGTCAGAGCCAGCGGCAGGTCCACGGACTGGTCCCGCCAGCGGTAGGTGTTCTCGACGGGCAGGGGGTGCCACACGCCGGCGGGGGCGCCGTTCACGGTGATGGCGGCCTGCTGCATGGAGATGCCGGCGTCCAGGCGGCGGATCAGCCGTACGCCGGTGTTGGCGGGGTCCACGGTCACCGTGAACCGGCTCGATCCTCCATGGCCGAAGGCGCGCCCGTCGTCCGAGACCGGCCGTCCGAGCGCGAAGGGCTGTGCATGCCGCGGCGCCACCCACAACCCGACCACCACCCCAACCCCGACCGCCCCGACGACGACCAAAACCCCCATCCCAACCCCCCTCCACCGCCCCCAACTCGTCCCACCCGACGCCCCCACCCGTCCGGCAGTGCCCCCCACCCCACTCGCAGGGGCCACCACCCCACCCGCAGGGGCCACCACCCCACTCGCCGGTGTCGCAACCCCGCCCGCGGGTGCTACCACCCCGCCTGCCGGAGACGCCGCCCCGCCTGCCGTGACGACCACCCCACCCGCCGGAGTCGCTGCCCCACTTGCCGGTACGCCTGGCCCGCCGCCGACCGGGGAAGCGTCGGCGGGAAGGCCATCGACCAGGGAAGCGACACCGGCGGGGAGCCCGCTGGCGGCGGGAACACCGCTTACGGGCAGGGCGGCGCCGAATTCGCCCAGAGGCGGCCCGCCACCAGAACTCCCCTCATCGGGAAGCCGGTCGGCCGGAAGCGCGCCGCCGGAGGGAGCGCCCATCGGGGAAGCGCCGAAGGCAACACCCCCGCCGGACAAACCATCGGAAACCCCATCTTCCGCACCCCCACCGACGGGGATCCCACTCACCCAAAGACCACCTCCCGGAGCCCCACCCGCTGAAGGCCCCTCGCCAGGCCGCCCCTCACCCGACCGACTCCCACCCATCAGCCCTTCGCTTGGCCGCCCCCCGCCCGGAAGGCCCTCAACCATCAGCCCTCCGCCGGGCAGCCCTCCGCCGGGCAGCCCTCCGCCGGGCAGCCCTGCGCCGGGCAGCCCCCCGCTTGGGAGATCACCAACCGGAAGTGCGCTGCCCGGAAGTGCGTCGGTGGGGAGACCGTCGGCCGGAAGTGCGGCGACCGGGGGACCTGCGACTGGGCGGTCCTTGACCTGGGGGCCATCGACGGGAAGACCGCCGCCGGCCTCGGCGCGGCCGTCAACGGGCACGGCGTCAGGCTGGCTCAGACCCGGAGAAGACGCGGCACCCGGCTGAGGCAGCCCCCCGAGGGGACCGTCATGCGGATGGACGGAGGCGAGGTCAGGAACCCCGAAATCCTCGAAGGACGGAACGCCGGGAGACAGCGCCGTCCGGGCGAGCAGGAAACCGGACGGGGGCATGCGATTGATCCGTACGCGCTCCCAGGCCCGTTCCCACTCCGGCACCCGATGCTCGGGCACCCCGCAAGCCCGCAGGAACGTCACCATCACCGCCTTCTTCGGAAACCGCCGTCCGGCCAGCATGTCCGCACAGGTCGCCCGAGGGAGCCGGGGCCCGCCCGCCCTGTCCGCCCGCGCCTGGAGCTCCCGCAGCGACACGTCCGCCCGCGCGAACTGCTCGGCGAGGAGCCTCACCAGACCCTCGTGACAGCTCACCGACTCCACGCCGGGTTCCGCGCCTTCCTGGTCCTCGCCCATCGCCCCTCTCCCCGACCGGCCGCCTTCTGTCCGACAGTGTACGAACGATGACCGTACGTGTCCGGGGGGATTTCAGGGACGTCCGAGCCCGGCTCGCGGGTGGACGACTCCGGCCGAGTCTGTCCGCCCTGCTGTTGGACACCGGCGCTCGGTCGCTTTCCTGGCATTCGAGCGCAGACCAGCGCCGAAACCCCGAGCAGCACAAGCAGAACGAGCAGAAGAGGAAGACGACATGAACAGGAAACTGGCACTCGCCGCCGGTGTCGCCGCTGTCCTTTCCGGGCTTGTCATCCCGTCCGCCCCCGCCTCGGCCGGCAGCCTCCAGTGCAACAGCGGCCGGGCCCCGGAGGACGGCTACGTCGGCCGCGCCGACTGCCACAACCCGACCGGCCAGACCTGGGTGTATCGCGCCGTGATCACCTGCGGCTGGAGCCCGGACGTCGTCGGCCCGTGGGTCACGCTCGGGCCCGGCGCCTCGGGCAGGTCCGAGGGCAAATGCGCAAGCTGGGGCAGCGGCGTCGGCGCCGTAGGCGTGGACGAACGCCAGGCATGAGACCCCCACGTCCGCCCAGGGCTGTCTGCCCAGGGCTGTCCGCTCTGACAGCTTTGCCACTGCGTTGGCTTTGACTGCGCGACACCTTCGGGTGGGCGCAGGGTCCGCTGCGGGCCCTCTCTGCCGCTGCGTCGGCGTCCGCCGCGGACACCCCTCCAACACCCGCGCGGGGTTCGTCCCGCGCGGGGAGGCGCGCCGCCGGCGTTCGCCGGGGGCACGCCCGTTCGCCGTACGGACGGGCGTCGCCGGCGGCCGCCGGGAGGGCCTTCCGACCAGCGCGTGGACGGACGTCGCCGGTGCGCGTCCGCTGCTGCGTGCCTGGTCCGGGGGTTCGCGTCGGCAAAGGGGGGCTGCTAGTGTGGCGGTGGCCTCCGCGGGTGATTCCCCAGGCGAGACCCAGGTGGCATGATCGGATTTCGGTTGTCGGAGGTTCCTGGGGCATACTGGTAGCACCCCACCCGATCAGGTGAGTTACTAATGTGCTCCCAGCTTCGGGTATCCTCTACGGGCCGGGAGTTTCCGGCCAAGGCGGAGTAGCTCAGTCAGGCAGAGCAAACGGCTCATAATCGTTGTGTCGCCGGTTCAAGTCCGGCCTCCGCTACTACCCAATCCCAGGTCGGTCGGCCTGGGTACGGGTGTGTCCATGTCCCGAACGTAGAAAGGCACTCCCAAGTGGCTGCCACCGACGTTAGGCCGAAGATCACGCTGGCCTGCCAGGAGTGCAAGCACCGCAACTACATCACGCGGAAGAACCGGCGCAACGACCCGGATCGGCTTGAGCTGAAGAAGTACTGCCCGAACTGCCGCTGCCACCGCGCGCACCGCGAAACCCGCTAGCGGTACTTCTGCCTCCATATCGCACAACCGGCGTCCCGGACGGGGCGCCGGTTTGTCGTGTTCTCACTGCTTTGAGGCGCCTTTCTAGGCGCTGACCCCGGCTCCAACCTCGGCCCCGGCTTCAATCCCGGCCTCCGCTCCAACCTCGGCCCCGGCTTCAATCCCGGCCTCCGCTCCAATCCCGGCCCCGGCCCCGGCTCCGACCTCGGCCCCAGCTCTGGCCCAGACCCGACCCCGGCCGGGCCCCGGCAAAAAGCACGCCATGAGCGGCGACAGCCGAACCTTGTTCTGTTACCGTCTGCCTCAGCAGCGCTCGTTGAAGACATACGAGGGAGCACTGATGGCCTTGAACCGTGACTTCGTGGGCAGGACCTACCCATCCGCCGCCCCGTACGAGGTCAGCCGGGTGAAGATCAAGGAGTTCGCGGCGGCGATCGGCGACAACAACCCGGTCTACCGCGACAGGGAGGCCGCCAGGGCCGCCGGATACCCCGACGTGATCGCGCCGCCCACGTTCCCCATCGTGTTCAGCCTGCAGGCGGGCGGCGAGGCGCTGGTCGACCCCGAGCTGGGCCTGAACCTGGCGATGGTGGTCCACGGCGAGCAGCGGTTCGAGTACGTCCGGCCAGTCTGCGCGGGCGACGAGCTGGTCACCACCGCGACGATCACCGACATCAGGAGCGTCGGGCGCAACGAGCTGCTGACGATCAGGAGCGACGTGACGACGGTCGCCGGAGAGCCGGTCTGCACGACCTACAACACGATCGTCGAGCGCGGAGGGGCGGGCTGAGATGGCGGCCACGGTGAGGTACGACGAGGTCGAGGTCGGGCAGGAGCTCCCGGTCGTGGACTACAACGTCCGGCGGCTGAACCTGGTCATGTACGCCGGCGCCTCCGGCGACTTCAACCAGATCCACTGGAACGAGCGCTTCGCCCGGACGGTCGGACTGCCCGACGTGATCGCGCACGGCATGTTCACGATGGCGCAGGCGGGCCGGTTCGTCACGGACTGGGCGGGCGATCCGGGCGCCGTGCTGGATTTCGGCGTGCGGTTCTCGTCGATGGTGATCGTGCCCGACGACGACCAGGGCGCGACGATCTCGGTCAGCGGGGTCGTCGAGGAGAAGCTGGAGGACAAGCGGGTGGTCGTCGGGCTGACGGCCAAGGCGGGCGACGCGAGGGTCCTGTCGAAGGCGCGTGCGGTGGTACAGCTCTCCTGATCCCGTGATATGTCGGGCGGGTCGCGGGTAGCGCGTGTTGGTATGAGTGAAGTTGCGCGACAGGTCTGGCCCACCGTCCGTTCCATCCCCGTGTCGTCCGTGACCGATGCCAAGCCCCCTGCTCACCTGCGTCCCGCGTCCCCTGAACAGGTGGGGGGCAGCAGCGGCACCGGACGGGACACCACGGGCGGCTCGGCCACCGGCGTCGGCACGGGCCGCGCCCGGCCCAGGGGCGCGGGCGCGCACGGGAACCCCGCCGCCGCGCTGGGTTTCTCCGGCGACCCCGGCCAGCACGGCGACCCCGACGACACGATGCTGCACGCCCAGCGGGTCTGGGACGGCACCCTCGCCACGAACCGCATGGACGACCTGGGCGTCAACACCGAACGCCAGCGCGTCGAGACCAAGGACGTGTCGGTCTCCGCCGGGCTGCTGGTGGACGGCCGGCCCGGGGAGGTGCTGGAGTGCGTCCAGTCGGTGATCGAGCACACCCGCGCCCGGATCCTGGCCCTCGACCTGGGGAACGTCGACGGTGCGGGAGACGTCCTGGACGAGCTGGCCGCACGGTATCCGGAGCGGATCGTGGTGTGGCACGTCGCCGAGACCTCGCGGGCGGCCGGGGGCACGGCGGGGTGGGGGGAGAGCCGTACCAAGCTGTTGCGGCTGGACGAGTCCGAGGTGCACGTGCTGATGGAGACCTCGCTCGCGCTGACGGGGGACGCCTTGACGCCGCTGGTGGCGGCCATCGTGGAAGGGGCGGTGGCGGCGGGGTGGCAGGCGGCCGAGGCCGAGGAGCCCGGCCGGGTGGGGGCGTTGCGCTGTGACCTGATGGCGGTGCGCAGGGCGGCGGCGCTGGGGGCGTTCCCCGAGGGTGCGGAGCGCGGCGAGGAGGCCGATCTGGAGTTCTCGCGGGCGCTCGAGGGCGGGCTGGTGGTGCCCGAGGGCCCGCTCCCGGTCCACCGGCTCGGCTCCGCCCACCCCCTCCACAGCTGACTCCCGCCTCGGCCCGTCCTCTGGGGGGCCGATCGGCAGCGTCGCCGCGGGCGGAGGCGCGGGCGCTGCCTGGGCGGGGCTCGGGCTCGGGCGTGTGCACGGGTGAGCGGGCGTCCAGCCCGGGGCGGAGGAAGCGTCGGGCGCTGTTGTCGGAGGGCTGGTTTCCGGCGGAGGTGGGCGTCGGGGGTGGGGGCGGTTGTAGGGAGCTGCGGAGTTCGGGGCGGTGTTGTGGGGGCTGGGGGGCTCATAAGCTTGGGGGCCATGGAGATGCTCGCGTCGCACACCACCCTGGGCCTGGGCGGCCCCGCCCGCGACTTCGCCGAGGCTGTCACGGCGGAGCAGCTCGTGTCCCTCGTCGCCGAGGCCGACATGAACGGGGTGCCGACCCTGGTGCTCGGCGGCGGCAGCAACGTGGTGATCGGTGACGAGGGCTTCGACGGCCTGGTCGTCAAGGTGGCCACCGAGGGCGTGACGGTCTCCAGGGACGGCGAGCAGGTGCTGCTCACGGTCGAGGCCGGCCAGGACTGGGATCCGCTGGTCGAGCGGGCCGTGGCCGAGGGGTGGTCCGGCATCGAGTGCATGTCCGGCATCCCGGGCCTGGTGGGCTCGACGCCGATCCAGAACGTCGGCGCGTACGGCCAGGAGGTGGCGCAGACCATCAGGTGCGTGCGGGCCTACGACCGGCTCACCCGGCAGGTGGTCGACCTGGAGGCGCGCCAGTGCGGGTTCTCCTACCGCGACAGCGCGTTCAAGCGGGACCTGTCGCGGCACGTGGTGCTCGCGGTGACGTACGCACTGGATGTGTCGGACATGTCCGGCCCGGTGGCCTACCAGGAGCTGGCCGGGCGGCTCGGGGTGGAGCTCGGCGGCCGCGTGCCCCTCGGGCTGGCCCGTGAGGCCGTCCTGGGGCTGCGGCGGGGCAAGGGCATGGTCTTCGACCCGGCGGCCGACCCCGACAGCCGCAGCGCGGGCTCGTTCTTCACCAACCCGATCCTGACCGCCGAGGAGGCCGCCGAGCTGGCCGGACGCGCTCCCGGGCACCCCCGCTGGGACATGCCCGACGGCCGCGTCAAGGTGCCGGCCGCCTGGCTGATCGAGCAGGCGGGCTTCCCCAAGGGCTACGAGCGCGGCCCGGTGCGCATCTCCACCAAGCACACGCTGGCCCTCACCAACCCCGCGGGCGCCGCCTCCACGGCCGACCTGCTGGGGCTGGCCGTGGAGGTGCGCGACGGGGTGCGGGAGAAGTTCGGCGTGACGCTGGTCAACGAGCCGGTGCTGGTCGGCTGCACACTGACGGCCGAGCCGGTGTCCGAGCCGGTGTCCGAGCCGGTGTCCGAGCCGGTGTCCGAGCCGGTGTCCGAGCCGGTGTCCGAGCCGGTGTCCGAGCCGGTGTCTGAGCCGGTGTCTGAGCCGGTGTCCGAGCCGGGGGGCCGACCGGCGGAATGACGGCTCCACGTGGGCTGTTATGGTGTGTTGGTAATTCCGAAGGGGAGTAGTCCCAATCGTGTGATCGACATACTGGCGCGTGATCGCGCCCGGTCACACGGGCCTTGACGGGCGGACGAGACCTTCGGCCTGGCAGTCATGGACAAAGACGCTGCCGGGCCGAAAGTCGTGCCCGAAGATCCCCCCGGGTGCCTGCTTCCGGTCTGGTCGCGGGGAAGAGGACCGGTTGGAAGCGTTCTGGATCAGTCTCGCGGTCATTTTCGTGGCCGAGCTCGGTGACAAGAGCCAGCTCATGGCGATGACGTTCGCCACCCGTTTCAAGCCTTGGCCCGTGCTCGCGGGCATCACCATCGCCACCACCGTCGTGCACCTGCTGAGCGTGGCCGTGGGCGGGCTGGTCGGGAAGGCGCTGCCGACGACGGCCATCTCGATCGTGGCCGGCATCGCGTTCCTCGGGTTCGCCCTGTGGACGTTGCGCGGCGACGAGCTGACCAAGGAGGAAGAGGACAAGGCGCGCCGGACGACCAGGAACGTCCTGGTCGCGGTGACCGTGGCGTTCTTCCTGAGCGAGCTGGGCGACAAGACGATGCTCGCCACGATCACCCTGGCCACGCAGCACGGCTGGGTCGGCACGTGGATCGGCTCGACCGTGGGCATGGTCGCCGCCGACGCCCTGGCCATCCTGGTGGGCCGCCTGCTCGGCAAGCACCTGCCCGAGAAGGTCATCCGGTACGGCGCCGCCGCCGCGTTCGCGGTCTTCGGCATCGTCCTGCTGGTCGAGGCGCTGATCTAGACGCGCGGTCGAGGTGCTGATCCAGAAGCCTGGTCGAGGCGCTGATCTAGACGCGCGGCAGTCGTCCGTGGATGTCGGCGAGCAGGCCGAGGACGGGCTCGCGGGTCTCCCGGGCGAAGGCGGCCTCCACCGCCCGGGACGCGGGCCCGTCGCCGAGCCAGGCGAGGACCTGAGAGTGGGCGGGGGCGTCGCGATCCCAGAAGGCGTTGGTCAGCCGCCGCCCGGCCAGGTCGTCGGTGACGAAGTCGCGCAGGTGGGCGATCGCCGCCTCGCTCTCCAGCCCGGCCCAGGCGTCGAGGAAGGGCGCCAGGTCGACGCCGGTGGCGGCGACGGCGCACAACACCGTCCCGGCCGGCGGGCGGGACGGATGGCGGCGCAGCGTGCCGAGCCACCACTCGTGCAGGAACGCGGTGACCGCCGCGCGCTCGTCGTCCGGCCAGTCGTGCCAGCCGGCGACGGCGAGCTTGCCGAGGACGATCTCCGGGTCGGGGTAGGAGAACGCGTCGGCGGCCGCGCATTCGAGCAGGCGCGGCAGGAAGTAGCGGAAGGCGGGGACGTCCCCCCACGTGGTGAGCGCCTTGGCCGCGTAACGGGCCAGCGAGCCCGCCTCGATCGCCGGGACAGGGCCGGACAGCAGGCACGCCTGCTCGCCCGGCTCGACGCAGTGGGGGCAGCCGGGCACGCTCGCGGGCCTCGCGACGGCTCCGAACACCTCGTAGAGCCGCCCGAGGGCCGTCGCCGTCAGTCGAGGGTGAAGTAGTCGGGGCCGGCGTAACGGCCGGTGGCGAGCTTCTGGCGCTGCATGAGCAGGTCGTTGAGCAGCGAGGACGCGCCCAGCCTGAACCAGTCGGGGGAGAGCCAGTCGTCGCCCGCCGTCTCGTTGACCAGCACCAGGTTCTTG
Organism: Nonomuraea sp. NPDC049684; assembly: GCF_044465345.1. Lineage (NCBI taxonomy): Bacteria > Bacillati > Actinomycetota > Actinomycetes > Streptosporangiales > Streptosporangiaceae > Nonomuraea > Nonomuraea sp. NPDC049684. Next base: position 419,134 of record NZ_JBITLO010000005.1, read on the forward strand.
ATGGCGTCTTTGGTCGTGCGGATGCCGCCGGCCGGCTTCACGCCCACCTGGCGGCCGGTGGTGTCGCGGAAGTCGCGCACCGCCTCCAGCATGATCAGGGTCACCGGCAGCGTGGCCGCGGGGGACACCTTGCCGGTGGAGGTCTTGATGAAGTCGGCGCCCGCGATCATGGCCAGCCAGGACGCCCGGCGCACGTTGTCGTAGGTCGCCAGCTCGCCCGTCTCCAGGATCACCTTCAGGTGCGCGGCGCCGCAGGCGGCCTTGACCGCGACGATCTCGTCGTGCACCTTCATGTAGTCGCCGGACAGGAACGCGCCGCGGTCGATCACCATGTCGATCTCGTCGGCGCCCGCGGCCACGGCCAGCGCGGTGTCGCTCACCTTGACCTCCAGCGAGGAGCGCCCGCTGGGGAACGCGGTGGCGACCGAGGCCACCTTGACCCCCGACCCGGTCACCGCCCGGACGGCCACCTCCACCATGTCGGGATAGACGCAGACCGCCGCCACCTTGGGGGCGCCGCCGCCCGGGTGCACGGCCTTGGTGCACATGGCCCGCACCTTGCCCGCCGTGTCGGCGCCTTCGAGCGTCGTCAGGTCGACCATGGAGATGGCCAGGTCGATGGCCTGGGCCTTGGCCGTGGTCTTGATGGAACGGGTGCCGAGCATGGCCGCCCGCTGGTCGGCGCCCACCCGGTCGACTCCGGGAAGGCCGTGCAGGAAGGCGCGCAGCGTCGCGTGGGACGAGGCGACGTCCGCGAGCGAGGTAGTCACAGTTGACACCTTCACAGCATCGCCGACCAGGGCCACTACCTCCAAACCGGACGGACGGGAACGCCGCCTAAGGCGGGGCGGGCCCTGCCCTAGGTATGTCCGGCCCCGCGTACGCCGGCAGATAGGTCATCCACCCGATGTGGCAGGCCGGGCCTTAGGCCGAACATTGAAGATGTCAGGGAAAAGCAGCAAATGTTCAGGAGAACACGATGAACCCCGAACTCGAGTACGAGCTCATGAAGTCCCACGCCAGCGAGCTCCGGCAGGCCGCCGCCGAGCACCGCCGAGTACGCGAGGCCATGAAGGGAAACAAGGCCGAGCGTCGCTCGGTCTTCGGCAAGCGCCGTTCGTCATGACCGCCCCCAGAGTGCCCGGCCGCGTCGTCAGTAGTGGCGGCCGGGCCTCTGAACCCCCCTAAACCCCGTCGAAACTGATTGATAGGGCATGGCATGCTGAACGACATGCTGGGACGTTCGGTGAGTCCCGTCTTCGTCGGGCGGGCGGAGGAGCTCGCCGCTCTCGCAGAGAGCTTCGACGAGGCACGTAAGGGCACGGTGACGGCCGTGCTCATGGGCGGGGAGGCTGGGGTCGGCAAGAGCCGGCTCGTGCAGCGCTTCGCCGAGACCTGCGCGGCCGACGGCGCGCAGGTGCTGGTCGGCGGCTGTGTGGAGCTGTCGGCCGAGGGTCTTGCCTACGCGCCCTTCACCGCCGCGCTCAGGCAGCTCGTCAGGGAGCAGGGCCCCGCCGCGGTGGCCGCGCTGCTGCCCGAGGGCGCCCAGCGGGACCTGGCCAGGCTGCTGCCGGAGTTCGGCGAGCCCAGCGGCGACGGGGAGACCGAAACGGGCCGCGCCCGCCTCTTCGAGCAGTTCCTCACCCTTCTCGAACGCCTCGCGGACAGCCGCCCCACGGTCCTCGTCATCGAGGACATCCACTGGGCCGACCGCTCCAGCCGCGACCTGATCGCGTTCCTCAGCCGTAACCTGCACGCGCCGCAGGTGCTCATCGTCATGACCTACCGCTCCGACGACCTGCACCGGCAGCATCCGCTCCGCCCCGTGCTGGCCGAGCTCGGCCGGGTGAACGGCGTCCACCGCCTGGACCTGCCCCGCCTGTCGCGCGACGAGGTGGCCGCGCAGATGGCCGGCATCCTCGGCGCCGCGCCGGAATATGTGAAGGTCCAGAAAGTATACGAACGCAGCGAGGGCATCCCGCTGTTCGTGGAGGCGCTGCTCGACGGCGGCGAGGACTGCACGTTCCCCGAGTCGATGCAGGACCTCATCCTCAGCGCCGTCGAACGGCTGCCCGAGGACACCCAGCGCGTCCTGCGCATGGCCGCGGCCGGCGGCAACCGGGTCGGCCACGCGCTGCTGGCCGCCGTCAGCGGGCTGTCCGAGATCGAGCTTGAGGCGGCTCTGCGTCCCGCCATCGCCGGGAACGTGCTGCAGATCGCCGACAACCGCGCCTACGTCTTCCGGCACGCGCTGATCCAGGAGGCCGTGCACGAGGAGCTGCTGCCGGGCGAGCACCAGCGCCTGCACTCCCGGTACGCCGAGGAGATCTCCAAGGACCGCTCGCTCGTCCCGCCCGGCCGCGCCGCCGTCGAGCTGGCCCACCACTGGTACGGCGCCCGCAACGACCTCTGGGCCCTGGTGTCGGCCTGGGAGGCCGCGCAGAAGTCGTTCAAGGCGTACGCCTACACCGAGGCCGTGCCGCTGCTGGAACGCGTGCTCATGCTCTGGGACCGGGTCCCCGACGCCGCCCGGCGCATCGGCGTCGACCACACCGCCGTGCTCGAACGCGCCTCCGAGGCCGCGAACGCCGGCGGCGAGGTGGACAAGGGCGTGAAGTTCGTCAAGGCCGCCCTCGCCGAGCTGGACGAGACCAAGGAGCCGGGCCGGGTGGCCCAGCTCATCGTGCGGCAGGCGTCGTTCAAGGCGTCCAAGGGGCAGATGGGCGTGATCGAGCTGCTCCGGCACGCCCTGCGGCTGGTGCCCGACCCCGGCCCGGTGCGCGCGGAGGTCGTCATGCCGCTGAGCAGGCAGCTCATGCTCCGTGGCCAGGTGGCCGAGGGCGAGGAGCTGATCCACGAGGGCCTCGACCTGGTCAGGCGGTCCGGCGACAAGTGCCTCGAAGGCGACCTGCTGATGAACCTGGCGCTCGGCCACTCGATGAGAGGCGAGCTCGACCGGGTCATCGCCGTCAACGAGCAGGCGAGGGGCATCGGCAAGGCCGAGGGCTCGGGCCGCATCATCATCAGGGCGATCGGCAACAACATCGACTCCCTCATCGACATGGGCCGCGCCGAGGAGGCCCTGCGCCTGTCGGAGGAGGGCTGGGAGTACGCCAAGAAGTACGGCAGGCTGCGCGGCAGCGGGCTGTTCATCCTCAACAACTGGGCCGAGGCGCTGGAGTCGCTCGGCCGCTGGGACGAGGCGCTCGACCTCGTGGACAGCGCGCTCAACTACGGGCCCGTCCTGCGCACCCAGTACGCGCTGCTGCGCGTCCGGGCCGACATCGGGCTGGCCAGGGGCGACCTGCAGCGCGTCGAGGGCATCCTGTCGGAGATCGGCGTGCTGAAGGACCGCCCCGAGGACTTCGTCCAGGACGTGATCAGCAACGCGCGCCTGCACATCGGCTGGCACCTGCTCAAGGGCGAGCCGTGGGCGGCGCTGGCGGTGGCCGAGCGGGCGCTGTCGCATCCGAGGCTGCCGAGCAAGGCCATGCTGGGCTGGCGGCTGCTGTCCCTGCTGCGCACGGTCTGCGACGCGGCGGAGGACCTCGAACCCGGCCGCACCGCCGCGGTACGGGCGCACGCCGCGGAAGTGGCGGCCGAGCTGACGATCAGCGGGCCGGTGGCGGAGGCGTACCGGCTGTCCTACAGCGGTGACTTCGACGCCTCGGCGGCGGCGTGGGAGCGGCTGATGCGTCCGCACAACCAGGCCAAGGCCCTGCTGCGGGCGGCCGGCGTCGCGGCCAGGAGCGGCGACAGGGAGGGCGCGGCGTCCAGGCTCCGGCAGGCGCGTCCGCTCGCCGCCGCGCTGCGCGCCACCCCGCTCGCCGAGGAGATCGAGGCGCTGTCGCGCCGCGTGGGCGGCGGCCCGCAGGCCCAGGAGACGCCGTCGGAGCTGCTGACGCCGCGCGAGCTGGAGGTGCTGCGCCTGGTGACCCAGGGCCGCACCAATCGCGACATCGCCGCCGAACTGTTCATCTCGGCGAAAACCGTCAGCGTGCACGTCTCGAACATCCTGGCCAAGCTGGGTGTCACCACGCGCGGAGAGGCCGCCGCGGCGGCGCACCGGCTGTCACTCCTGTCCTAGGAGCTCCGTGCCCCTCTGAGCACTCGGACCGACCGTCTACGCTGGCAAGGTGATGTCCCTATACCTCACCCTGGCGTGATGGCGATGTTCGACTACGCACCCGCGCCAGAGTCGCGCGACATTGTCGATCTCAAGCCGTCGTACGGGTTGTTCATCAACGGTGAGTTCGTGGACGGCTCCGGCTCCCCCTTCAAGACGGTCAACCCGGCGACGGAGGAGAAGCTGGCGGAAGTCGCCTCGGCCTCCTCCGACGACGTCGACCGGGCCGTGCAGGCGGCGCGCAAGGCGTTCGGCGTGTGGAGCGCCCTGCCGGGCGCCGAGCGGGCCAAGTACCTGTTCCGCATCGCGCGCCTGATCCAGGAGCGGGCCCGCGAGCTGGCCGTCCTGGAGTCCCTCGACAACGGCAAGCCCATCCGCGAGTCGCGCGACGTCGACCTGCCGCTGGTCGCGGCCCACTTCTTCTACTACGCGGGCTGGGCCGACAAGCTGGCCTACGCCGGGTTCGGTACCAAGCCGCTCGGCGTGGCCGGGCAGGTCATCCCGTGGAACTTCCCACTGCTCATGCTGGCCTGGAAGATCGCTCCCGCGCTGGCCTGCGGCAACACGGTGGTGCTCAAGCCCGCCGAGACGACCCCGCTGACCGCGCTGCTGTTCGCGGAGATCTGTCAGCAGGCCGAGCTGCCGCCCGGCGTGGTCAACATCGTGACCGGCGCCGGCGACACCGGCGCCGCCCTGGTGGCCCACCCCGACGTGAACAAGGTGGCCTTCACCGGCTCGACCGAGGTCGGCCGGATCATCGCCCGCGCGGTCGCGGGCACCGACAAGAAGCTCACCCTGGAGCTCGGCGGCAAGGCCGCGAACATCGTGTTCGAGGACGCCGCCGTCGACCAGGCGGTCGAGGGCATCGTCAACGGCATCTTCTTCAACCAGGGCCACGTCTGCTGCGCGGGCTCGCGGCTGCTGGTGCAGGAGTCCGTCCACGACGAGCTGCTGGAGTCGCTCAAGCGGCGGCTCGGCACGCTGCGGCTCGGCGACCCGCTCGACAAGAACACCGACATCGGCGCGATCAACTCGGCCGAGCAGCTCGCCAAGATCCGCGAGCTGTCCGAGGCCGGGGCCGACGAGGGCGCCGAGCGCTGGTCGCCCGCGTGCGAGCTGCCCGAGCGGGGCTACTGGTTCCCGCCCACCCTGTTCACCGGGGTCGCCCAGTCCCACCGGATCGCCCGGGAGGAGATCTTCGGGCCGGTGCTGTCCGTGCTGACCTTCCGCACCCCGGCCGAGGCCGTGGAGAAGGCCAACAACACCCCGTACGGGCTGTCGGCCGGGGTCTGGACCGAGAAGGGCTCGCGCATCCTGTGGATGGCCGACCGGCTGCGGGCCGGGGTCGTCTGGGCCAACACGTTCAACAAGTTCGACCCCACCTCGCCGTTCGGCGGCTACAAGGAGTCGGGGTACGGGCGTGAGGGCGGGCTCGCGGGGCTGGAGGCCTACCTTGACGTGTGATCATCGCCGTGCCGGGCGGTCCGGGCGGCGCGCCCAGGCCACCCGCGGGCACGCCTTCGCCCGCGCCGGCCGCCCCGTACGCGTCGGCTGGTACGCCCACCGCTGCGGCGTCAGCAGGTGCGGCCAGGTGTTCGCCCCGGTCCAGACGTCGCAGGAGTCCACGTGGAGAGGTCGGGGCGATGAGTAGGTTGTCCGTCAGAAAGACCTACAAGCTGTACATCGGCGGGGCCTTCCCGCGCTCGGAGAGTGGGAGGTCCTATCCCGTGACCTCGCCCAAGGGCGACTTCCTCGCCAACGCCTCGCGCGCCTCGCGCAAGGACGCGCGCGACGCCGTGGTGGCCGCGCGCAAGGCGTTCCCCGGCTGGTCCGGCGCGACCCCCTACAACCGGGGGCAGATCCTCTACCGCGTCGCCGAGATGCTGGAGGGGCGGCGCGGGCAGTTCGCCGAGGAGCTGGGCCTGGGCAAGAAGGCCGCCCTGGAGTCGGTGGACGCGGCGGTCGACCGGCTGGTCTGGTACGCGGGCTGGTCCGACAAGATCACGGCGGTGCGCGGGTCGGCGAACCCGGTGGCGGGGCCGTACTTCAACCTGTCCTCGCCGGAGCCGACCGGGGTCGTGGCCGTGGTCGCGCCCGCCGATCCGCTGCTCGGGCTGGTGTCCGTGGTCGCGCCGGTGATCGTCACCGGCAACACGTGCGTCGTGGTGGCCTCCGAGCCCGCGCCGCTCGCCTCGATCACGCTGGCCGAGGTGCTGGCCACGTCCGACCTGCCGGGCGGGGTGGTCAACATCCTGACCGGCCGCCAGGCCGAGCTGGCGCCCTGGCTGGCCGCGCACATGGACGTCAACGCCCTCGACCTCACCGGGGTCGAGGACGCCGACCTGGCGCTGCGCTGCGAGCAGGAGGCGGCCGAGAACCTCAAGCGCGTGCTGCGTCCCGTGCGCGAGGACTGGACGGCCGACCCGGGGCTCGGGCGGATGACGCGGTTCCTGGAGACCAAGACCGTCTGGCACCCGGCAGGCGTCTAGGAGAACGGGCGGTCAGGAGAAGCCGGGCGGGCGTAGCGGCGGGTGGGCCGCCTGGAGCTGGGCGGCCAGGGCCAGTAGGTGCGGCTCGCCGCCCGGCGGCGCCACGAGCTGCACGCCGATCGGCAGCGCGCTGGAGTGCGTGGCGACCGGCACGGCCATCGCGGGCCAGCCGCACAGGTTCCACGGGCCCGTGGTGGGCGCGTACCTGACGTTGGCCAGCAGGTTGGGCAGGAGGCCGCGCCCGCCCCAGCGGTCGGCGCGCGGCGGCAGAGCGGCGAGCGCCGGCGTGATCATCACGTCGGCGTCGCCGAACCAGGTGTCGGCGCCGTAGCCGCTCCAGCGTTCGCAGCCGCGCCGGCCGTCCAGGCCGATCCTGGTGAGCACGCGGCCGGCGCGGGCCAGCGCGCGGGTACGGCGTTCCAGGTCGTGCGGATCGAGACCGTCCGCCGCGGCGGCGGCCCGGCCGAGCCAGGTGGCCACCCCGGCGGGGCCGAGCCAGGCGGGCAGGCGGTGCGGATGCTCGACCACGGTGTGCCCGGCGTGCCGCAACGTCTCGGCGGCCGCTCGCACCGCCGCCTGGAACTCCCGGTCCACGGGCAGGCCCGGCGGCAGCGGCTGGGGGGCGTAGGCCACCCGCAGGTCGAACGGCTCGGGGCTGTCCTGCGGCGGTTGCGGCTCCCACACCTCGTCGTCGTCGGCCCAGACCGAGCGCAGCATGCGCGGCTTCGGCTCGACCCGGCGGCCGGTACGCCACGCCTCGGCCAGCGCCGGGTCGGCGGCCAGGACGGACAGCGCGAGCGACAGGTCGGCGGCGGTCGTGGCCAGCGGGCCGTTCTCGGTGAGCCCGTCCCAGTCGTCGGCGGGCGGCGGGACCAGGCCCGTGCCCGGCTTGACGGCCAGCACGCCGCAGCAGGCGCCCGGGATGCGCAGCGACCCCATGCCGTCGTTGCCGAGCGCGATCGGCACCATCCCGGCCGCCACCGCCGCCGCGCTGCCCGAGGACGAGCCGCCGGCGGTGCGGGCGAGGTTCCAGGGGTTGCGCACGACGCCGTACGGGCTGTCGCCGAACCCGACCAGCCCCAGCTCCGGCAGGTTGGTCAGCCCGACCACCACCGCGCCCGCCGCGCGCAGGCGGGCCACGGCCGGATGGTCCTCCCGGGCGGGCGCGCCGGACGTGGCCGCCGAGCCGCCGCGGGTGGGCTCGCCGGCCACCTCCAGGTTGTCCTTGACCGCCACCGGCACCCCGGCGAGCGGCAGGTCGGCCAGGTCGCGGCGGGCGTCCACGGCCCGCGCCTCGTCCATCGCCTGCTTCCTGACCAGCCGGAAGGCGCCGACCCGGGAATCCCGCTCGGAGATGCGGTGAAGATGCTCCTCCAGGACGGCTGTGGCCGTGACGTCGCCGCGCCGGACGGCCGCCGCGATCTCGATGGCGGTCCTGCCTGCCCACAACATGTCTAGAGTGTGCAGGTTTTCACTCTTCCTTGCGAGAGCTCCTGCCCGGCTCCCGCCCGGCCTCCTTCAGCGCCAGCCGCAGCGCGAACTCGATCTGCGCGTTGATGCTGCGCAGATCGTCGGCCGCCCACTTGGCGATGGCGTCGTAGACGGCCGGGTCGAGGCGGAGCAGGAGCTTCTTGCGCTCAGGCATACAGACTGCCGGCGTTCACCACCGGCTGGGTCGCCCGGTCGCCGCACAGGACGACCAGGAGGTTGGAGACCATCTGGGCCTTGCGCTCCTCGTCGAGCTCCACGACCCCCTCGGCCGCCAGCCGGTCGAGCGCGAGCTGGACCATGCCGACCGCGCCCTCGACGATCCTGGTGCGGGCGGCCACCACCTGGCTGGCCTGCTGGCGCACCAGCATGGCCTGGGCGATCTCCGGCGCGTAGGCCAGGTGGGTGATGCGGGCCTCAAGGATCTCGATGCCGGCCAGCTCGGTGCGCTCGCGCAGCTCGGCGGTCAGCTCGCCGGCGACCTCGGCGCCGTCGCGCAGGCTGGTGCGCTCGGGCTCGTGCGAGTCGTACGGGTGGGTGGTCGCGAGGTGGCGCACGGCGGCCTCGGACTGGATCGCGATGTACTCCTCGTAGTCGTCGACGGAGAAGGCGGCCTTGGCCGTGTCGGTGACCTTGTAGACCACCACCGCGGCGATCTCGACCGGGTTGCCGTCGGCGTCGTTGACCTTGAGCTTGGCGGTCTCGAAGTTGCGCACCCGGAGGCTGATGCGGCGCTTGGTGGTGAACGGCGTCACCCACTGCAGCCCCGCCACGTTGACCGTGCCGACGTAACGGCCGAGGAACTGGACCACCTTGGCCTCGTTGGGGTTGACCACGGTGAAGCCGGAGGCCACGAGCACGAAGAGCACGATCCAGGCTATGCCGAGCGTCTCGATCGAGACCAGCGCCGCGCCGCCGCCCAGCAGGAGGAGGACAAGCAGGACGAGGAATCCGTTGACCCGGAAAGCACGACGTTCCATCGCGACTCCTTGCTATCGAAGTGATATCACCATGATAGCCATATAAGCTCCATGCGCGTGAACGGATCTTCGCTTGCCATCCGCCAGCGCTCGCTGGGCGACCCTTCGATCGAGTTCCCGCTGTCCCCGCCGCTCACGAGGGGCTGCCCGCGCACCAGCACCGCCGAGATCGCCTACCCGGTCGAGGTCGTCTACGACTACGCGGGCGTCGACAAGGGCCTGTTCGACCAGGAGCCGGGGGCGGACATCGCGCGGTGGTCGCCGCTGCTGCCGTCCCTGGAGGCGCCGACGCTGGGCGAGGGCGGGACGCCGCTGCTGGAGTTCGACGGGATCTACCTCAAGGACGAGTCCCAGAACCCGACCTGGTCGCACAAGGACCGGCTCAACCGGGTGGCGGTCAGCGCGGCGCTCGCTGAGGGAGCGGCCGGGGTGGTGGTGGCCTCGTCCGGCAACCACGGGGCCTCGGCCGCCGCGTACGCCGCCCGCGCCGGGCTGCCCGCCATCGTGCTGGCCTCGGCGGACTCGCCGGCCGGCGTCCAGGCGTTCGTGCGGGCGTACGGGGCCAAGGTGTTCTCCGTGCCGGCGGAGGAGCGGTGGCCGCTGCTGCGGGAGGTCGTGGACCGGCTGGGCTACCACCCGGTCAGCAACCAGACCGTGACCCACACCGGCCACCCGTACGGCCCCGAGGGGTACAAGACGATCGCGTACGAGCTGTTCCTGCAGCTCGGACGGGTGCCCGCGGCGGTCTTCGCGCCCACCGGGTACGCCGAGCTGCTGTTCGGGACGTGGAAGGGCTTCACCGAGCTGCGGCTGCTCGGGCTGACCGGGGACGTGCCGCGGATGTTCTCCTGCGAGCCGGCCGCGGGCGGCCCCAACGCGCGGGCCCTGGCCGAGGGCTCACCGGCGGCGGTCGTCGAGCTGGGGGCCAGCCGGGCGTACGGGATCGCCGGGTCGGTCGGGGGCCACCGGGGCGTGCTGGCGGTCCGCGACAGCGGCGGCGCGGCGGTGCTCGTGACGGACGACCAGATGCGCGCCGCCCAGCGGGACCTGGCGCGGCAGGGCGTCTGGCAGGAGCTGTCGGGGGCGGCGGGCCTGGCGGGCTACCGGAAGCTGCGCCGGGACTTCGACGGGCCGGTGGTGTGCGTGGGCACGTCGAGCGGGTTCAAGGACATGGGCGTCGGCGAGGAGGTCCATCCGGTGCGCGCCGGCCTGACGGTGGCCGACCTGACGGGCTGACCGCGCCCGGTCTGTCAGGGCTTGAGCAGGATGCGGAGGGGGCCGAGGGTGGCGAAGCCGTGCGCGAGGGCGGCCGACGGGTCGCTCTCGTAGCCGACCAGCGGGCGGCCGGGGAACAGCTCGGCCGCCATCGCCACCGTGCCCTCCCAGGCGGCGGACTCGTCGCAGCCCGAGGCGAAGACGTTCGAGACGCCCGTCACCGGGCCGCTCGCGTTGAGCGCCGCGCCGCAGACCACGTCGCCGCCGATGCGGCCGCACACCAGCCGCACCTGCGGCTCGTCGAGCAGCGCGGGCGGGAACAGGCCGGGCGCGCCGCCGGAGAAGCACGCCTGCGCCCATTCGGCCAGCGCCCTGGGGTCGGTGGCCGTCTCCCACACGATCGGATCGCCGGTGGCCGCCCTGAGGGGACGCGCGGGCGCGCCGGGCGCGGGCCGGGCGATCCACTGGGCGGTGAACAGCACGTCGAAGCCCGGCAGGTCGAGCGTGCCGAAGCTGTCCTTGACCGAGGCGCCCGAGCCCGCGTCGATGTGGCCGAGCACGTCGGCCGGCCCGGCGTCGGGGGAGAGCGTGACGGCGTCGGGGTACAGGACGGGCGTCCTGGCCGGGTTGGTCCAGGCGAGCGGCCCGAAGACGCCGGGACGGCCGTGCGCCCGGCACATCGTGTCGCACCAGGCGGCGTTGTCGCGTACGGCTTCGTCGATCACGTTCTGCTCCGGTTGACGCGGCGGGTCGGCGGCGCGGTGAGCGGATCCTCCGGCCATGGGTGCTTAGGGTAGCGGCCCCGCATCTCGGCCCGTACGGACCGGTAGCCCTCGCGCCAGAACGAGGCCAGGTCGGCGGTCACCGCCACCGGACGGCCCGCCGGGGAGAGCAGGTGGACCAGCAGGGGGACGCCGGCGATCCGCGGCGTCTCCTCCCAGCCGAACAGCTCCTGGAGCTTCACCGCCAGCACCGGCTGCTCGCCGGAGTAGTCGATCCTGATCTGCGACCCGCTGGGCACCTCGACGCGTTCGGGGGCCACGTTCTCCAGGCGTTCGCTCCACGGGATCAGGCGGCGCAGGGCGGCGGCCACGTCGATGCGTTCGAGGTCGGCGCGGCGGCGGGCCCTGGACAGCTCCGGCTCCAGCCACTGGTCGGCCAGGGCGATCAGGTCGTCGGTGGCGGGCCACGGGGGGCCGATCGCGCGGTGGGCGAAGGTCAGGCGGTCCTTGAGGTCCTTCGCCTGCCGCGTCCAGGTCAGCAGGTCTTCGGTGCGCAGGCCGTGCAGGATGGCGGGGCGCACGTCGGCGTCCTTGAGCGGGGTGGCCGACAGCTCGATCGCGCCCAGGCGCTCGACCACGCGGGCGGACACGTCGCCGCGCCGCTCGCCCGGCGGCACCCGCCAGGCGACCTCCTCCTCGACCGTGACCGGCAGGGCCAGCCTGGCGATCTCCTCGTCGATCACCACGGCCTGGCGCACGCGGGCCGAGGCCGAGCCCGTGGGCCGGTCGGCGACGGCGATCGCCAGCCACGGCGCGGTGGACAGCCTGGAGCCGTCGGCGAGCTGGGCCTGCGTGCCCGACGCCATGAGATAGCCGCCGCCGCGCCGCCGCGCCACCCGTTCCGGGAACGCCAGCGCCACCGCCATCCCGGCCAGCGCGTCGTCACCCACCTCCCGCACGTCCGGCCCCTGGCCGGCGGCGCGGGCCAGGCGCCTGGTCTCCTGACGCCAGCGGGCCGCGAAGCCGGTGCCGCCCCTGCGGGCCGCACGCCAGACCTCGGCGAGGTCGTCGCCCGCGTCCCTGGGCAGTTGCTCCGACAGCAGCGCGACCACCTCGGCGGCCCGCGGGCCGAGGTCGAGCAGCGCCCTGGCCAGGCGGGGGTGCACGCCGGCGAGCGCCATGCGCCGCCCGCGACCGGTCACCCGGCCGGCCTCCAGCGCGCCCAGCGCCTCAAGGGTGCGGACGGCGGCCGCCATCGCGGCGGGCGGCGGCCGGTCGAGGAGGGCCAGGCCGGTCGCCTCCGCCTCGCCCCAGCAGGCCGCCTGGAGGGCGAACCCGGTCAGGTCGGCCAGCGCGATCTCCGGCCGCGCGTGGTCGGCCAGGCGTTCGTGCTCGGCCGCCGTCCAGCAGCGGTACACGGCCCCGGGGGCCTCCCGCCCGGCGCGGCCGGCGCGTTGGTCGGCGGACGCCTTCGAGACCCGGACCGTGGTGAGCGAGCCGAGCCCCCTGGCGTGGTCGGTACGGGGTTCGCGGGCCAGCCCCGAGTCCACCACCACGCGGACGCCCGGCACCGTCAGGCTCGACTCGGCCACCGACGTGGCCAGCACGACCCGGCGGCCGGCCCCGGGCGACAGGACGGCGTCCTGGACGCGGGCCGGCGCCTGGCCGTGCACCTGGAGCACGTCGAGGTCGCCCAGCAGCCCCGCGACCCGGGCGATCTCCCCCACGCCGGGCAGGAAGCACAGCACGTCGCCGTCGCGCTCGGCGTACGCCCGCCGGACGACCGAGGCCACGTGCGACAGCAGCGCCGGATCGACGCGCAGGCCGTGGGGCGGCGCGATCGGACGCTCCGGCGGCGCCCACACGGTCTCCACGGGATGGGCCGTCCCCGAGGCGGCCACCACGGGCCCGCCGATCAGCAGGGACCAGGGGGCCGCGTCGGCGGTGGCCGAGGTGGCCAGCAGTCGCAGGTCGGGACGGAGGGTCTCGCGCACGTCGAGCAGGAACGCCAGGGCGGTGTCGGCGTCGAGATGGCGTTCGTGGCACTCGTCGAGCACGACCGCGTCGACCCCGGCCAGCTCCTGGTCGCGCTGGAGCCGCTGGAGCAGCACGCCGGTGGTGACGACCTCGACCATGGGGTTCGCGCCCGTGTGCCGCTCGCCGCGGATCGTGTAGCTGACGCCCATGCGCCGGGCCGCCGCGCGCACGGCCAGCCGCCGGGGCTCGGCGACCAGCACCCGCAACCCGGCCTCGGCCAGCGCCAGGGGCACGACCGTGGTCTTGCCGGTGCCGGGCGGCGCGGTGAGCACCGCCGTGCCGTGGCGCTCCAGCGTGGCCAGCAGCTCGGGGAGCGCGTCGTGGATCGGCAGCCGGTCAGGCGGGGGCATGCGAGGCCGACAGCACGGAGTCGAGCAGGCCGGGGAAACGCTCGTCGAGGTCGCCGCGGCGCAGGCTGATGTACTTGAGCCGGCCCTCCTGCTTGGAGACGATCACGCCGGCCTCGCGCAGCGAGCGGTAGTGGTGGGACGCCGTCGACTTGTGGACGCCGAGATCGTCGCCCGCGGCGGTGCACGTCATCTCGCCGAGGGTGGCCAGGCGGACCACGATCTCCAGCCGGACGGGGTCGGCGAGCGCGCGCAGGACCTCGGTGAGCTGGATGTCCTCCTTGGCGGGGTGCGGTAGCAGGCGCATGGTGGAACCCTACCTCGCTCTGATTGTTTGACAACTATCCAACTGTAATGACAGTTTGATGTCCGTCCAACTAATTGGCTGGAGGTTCCATGAGTTCCCGGCTCTATCCCCTTGCTGCCGGAAATTTCGCCATCGGTACTGGCATGTTCGTCACCGCCGGGCTGCTCACCCCCATCTCCGCGGACCTCGGGATCTCCACGTCCGCCGCCGGGCAGCTCATGACCGTGTTCGCCCTGGCGTACGCGGTGCTGTCCCCGTTGCTGGCCGCGCTCACCGCCCGCCTGTCGCGCAAGCGGCTGCTGCTGCTGGCGCTGGCCGTGTTCGTCGCGGGCAACGTGCTGACGGCGCTGGCTCCGACGTACCCGCTGGTCATGGCCACGCGGGTGGTGGCCGCGGCCGGCGCGGCGATGTTCACCCCGACCGCCTCCGGCGTGGCCAACGCGCTGACCTCGCCCGACCGGCGCGGGCGGGCGCTGGCGCTGGTGATGGGCGGGCTGACCGTCTCCTCGGCCGTCGGCGTGCCGCTGGGCACCTGGCTGGGCTCGGTCTCGGGCTGGCGGGCGACGTTGTGGCTGGTCGTCGGGCTCGGCGTGCTCGGCTTCGCCGGGGTGGCGGCGCTCGTGCCGGACGTCAGGGTCGCCGTGTCGGGACGGCTCGGCGAGCGGTTCGCGCCGCTGGCCGACCGGCGGGTGCTGGTGGTGCTGGTCACCCAGCTGCTGATGTTCGGCGCCGGGTTCACCGCCTACACCTACATCGGGTCGCTGTTCGACCTGCCGCTGCCGGCCGTGCTGTGGGCGTGGGGGCTCGGCGGCATCGTGGGCAACCAGCTCGGCGGACGCCTCACCGACGCCTACGGGCCGCGCAGGATGGTGCTGATCGGCCTGGCCGCCTCCACGGTCTTCATGGCCCTGATCCCCGTCGCGAACCTGGCCCTGCCCATCGCGCTGGTCTGGGCGTTCCTGTGGGGCGCGCTCGGCTGGCTGGTCGCGCCGGCCCAGCAGTTCAGGACGGTCTCCGCGGTGCCGGGCAACGTGCCGATCGGGCTCGGCCTGCTGTCGTCGGCCCAGTACGTCGGCCTGTTCGCGGCCGGCATCGCGGGCGGCGTGGCCCTGGACGCCTACGGCAGGGCCGGGGTGGTCGTGCTGGCCACCGGGCTCGGCGTGGCGGCGCTGCTGTTCACCCTGGCGACCTACCCGCGGGCGGCGGCGACCTCGTCGAGCGAGAGCGTGCCCGTCAGGTAACGCTGGACGTTGGGCGCGGTCAGCGCCGCGACCTGGCCGGCGGGCAGCGAGGCCAGCGGGTCGAGCCTGAGCAGGTAGCGGATCATGGCCAGGCCGAGCAGCTGCGAGGCCGCCAGCAGCGCGCGGACCTCGGGATGCCCGCCGGGCAGCCGGCGGGCGATCGGGGCGAGCAGCTCCCGGCCCAGCAGCTCCTTCAGCAGCGCGGCCGTCGCCGGGGTGGCGGCGGCCGCGTGCAGCACGGCCGAGAGTCGCGGGCCGTGCCGGGGGTCCTCCCACAACTCCAGGTAGCGGGTCACCAGGCGCTCGCCGATGCCGGACGCGTCGCCGTCGAGGGCGCCGACCATCAGCGCGACCGGCATGCTGGCCTTGATCGCGGCCTCGAACAGGCCGTCCTTGCTGCCGAAGAAGTGCATCACCAGCGCCGGATCGACGCCCGCGGCCCGCGCCACGGCCCTGATCGTGGTGCCGCCGTAGCCGTGGGCGGCGAAGGACTCCATCGCCGCCTCCAGGATCTCCTGCCTGGTCTGCGGGTTTCCCGGTCGTCTTCCGCGTTCCTCGGCCATGGGGCTATTCAACCACGTGGAATTCATCTACCCTCAAATTCAACATCGATGAACTCATCAGGTGGTGAAAATGCGCAGGATCATTGGCCTCGTGGTCGGGGTCGCGCTGCTGGGGATGGTGTTCGCCGGGTCGTTCCTCGGGGCCTTCCACGCGCCGGAACCGCACGGCGTGCCCGTCGCCGTCGTCGCGCCCGCCGAGCAGGTGCGGCAGCTCCAGAGCGGCATCGACGGGCGGCGGCCGGGGGCGTTCACGCTGAGCCCGTACGGGTCCGCCGCGGCCGCGCGGGCCGCGCTGCTGGAGCGCGAGGCGGACGCCGTGCTCGTGCCGGGGGAGGGCAGGCTGGTGGTGGCGAGCGCGGGCGGCCGCACCGGCGCCACGGTGATCACCGCCGCCTTCCAGGGGGCCGCGCAGGCGCAGGGCCGCGCCCTGACGGTCGAGGACGCCGTCCCGCTGCCGCCCGGTGACGCCGGCGGCATCTCCGGCATGTTCTACGTGCTCAGCGTGCTCCTCCCGGGGATCGCGCTGGCCGTCCTGCTCGCCCGGGTCGCGCCGGGCCTGGGCGCGGCGGCGCGGACGGGCGTCCTGGCCGTGGGCTCGCTGGTGGCGGGCACGGCCGTCGCGTGGCTGGCCGACGTGGTGTTCGGCGCGCTGCCGGGCAGCTTCGTCCCGCTGGTGGCGGTCTCGGCGGGCATCGCGCTGGCGGTCGGCCTGGTGGTCGCCGGGCTGGTCAAGGTCATCGGCACGCCGGGGGTGGGGGTGGCGGCGCTGCTGTTCGTCCCGATCGGGCTTCCGGCCAGCGGCGGGCCGCTCGGCGCCCGTTACATCCCCGAGTGGTACGCCGCCGTCGGCCGCGTCCTGCCCGTGGGCCCGGCCGCCGAGGCGGTGCGCAACACGGTGTTCTTCGGCGGGGCCGCCCTGTGGACGCCGATCGGGGTGCTGGCCCTGTGGGCGCTGCTCGGCCTGGTCCTGCTCGCCCTGCCCGGACGCCGGGCGCAGGCGGCCCCCGCCGCCCCGCGCACGCCGGTGGCCGTCTGATCTTCTCCGCCTCGGAGGTGACCTCCGGTCGCTCCGCAGGCGGACGACGGGTGGCGGCGGCGGCACGTACCGTCGCCGCCATGTTCAGGAACCAGGTGACCTTCCGCCGCGTCGCGGCGGGCACGTTGCTCATCGCGGCCCCGCTCCTGCAGCTCGTGGCCGTCGTCATCGACCCCGGCACGTGGGGCGACTCCCGCGAGGCGGTCAGCTACGGCGACAACCCCGCGCTGGCCCAGGCCGAGTCGGCGCTCTACCACTGGAGCTGGATGCTCATGGGCCTGGCGGCCATCGGCCTGGTGCACCTCACCAGGCGCAGGGCCACCGTGCTCGGCCACATCGCCGGGGCCGCGACGGCCATCGGCTACATCTCGACGTCGGCCCTGCTGATGATCGACCCCGTCGAGTGGTGGCTGGGCCGGCACAACCCGCCGGAGCAGGCGCAGAAGATCCTCGACGAGATGCTGAACCTGCCCGGCGTGATCTTCGGCTTCCAGATGCCGTGGATGTTCTTCGCCGTGCTGGGCCTGCCGTTGCTGGCCGTCGCCGTGTGGCGGGCCGGGTTCGTCGGCTGGTGGGTGCCGCTGCTCGTCTTCGTCGGGTACGTCGTCTCCTTCCCCATCGAGTACGGCCCCGTGACCGTGCTGTTCTGGGCCCTGCCCGTCGCCGGCCTCGGCTGGACCGGCCTGAAGGTGCTGCGCATGGGCGACGAGGCCTGGGCGGCCTACTACCCCTCGCCCGCCCTCGACCGGACGGGCGTGCCGGTCTAGGCCTGGGCCGGGATCCAGCCCAGGGTGACCGCCAGGATGACCAGGAAGCCCAGCACGATGCGGTAGATCACGAACGCGGTGAAACGGTGGGTGCTGATGTACTTCAGGAACCAGGCCACCGCCGCGTAGCCGACGGCGAACGAGATCAGCGTCGCCAGGATGGTGGGCCCCCACGCGGGGGCCTGCCCCTCGCCGATGTCCTTCAGCTCGAACGCCCCCGAGGCCAGCACGGCGGGGATGGCCAGCAGGAACGAGTATTTGGCGGCGTCCTCGCGGCGGTAGTCGAGCAGCAGGCCCGCGGTGATCGTGCCGCCCGAGCGGGAGACGCCCGGGATGAGGGCCAGCGCCTGCGCGAAGCCGTAGACGATGGCGTGGGTGAAGCTGAGGTGCTTCTCCAGCGTGAGCTTGTTGCGCGCGGTGCGGTCGGCGAACCACAGGATGCAGCCGAAGACGATCAGCGTCGTGCCCACCAGGCGCAGGTCGCGGAAGACGGTCTCGATCTGGTCCTTGAACACCAGGCCCAGCACGCCGATCGGGAGAGTGCCGACGATGACGTACCAGCCCATGCGGGCCGCCCAGTGGCCGCGCAGCTCCCGGTCCCACAACGAGCGGACCCAGGTGGAGACGATCTCCCACAGCTCCTTGCGGAAGTAGATGAGCACCGCGGCCTCGGTGCCGAGCTGGATGACCGCCGTGAAGGCCGCCCCCGGGTCCTGCCAGCCGAAGAAGGCCGAGACCACACGGATGTGGGCGCTGGAGGAGATCGGCAGGAACTCCGTGAGCCCCTGGATGAGCCCCAGCACCACCGCTTCGAGCCAGCCGATCACGACTACACCTTCCGGTTACGGGAGTGACCAGGGTGAGGTTAGCGGAAACGGGGGCCGCGCAGTTGCCCGCCCAGCAGGTTGAGCGGGCCGGGGGAGAGCCGGCCCGCTCCCGGGTCCGGCCACGCCACGACGGGGCCCGCGCTCAGCGTGCGGCCCACGCCGCGGCGTTGGCCCTGGCGTAGTCGGCGAAGTCGCGGGCCGGACGGCCCAGCGCCTCCCGGACGCCGTCCGCCAGGCGGGCGTTGCGGCCGTCGAGCACCTCGGTGAACAGCCCGGTCAGGCCCTCGGCCTCCCCGATCGGCACGCCCGCCGCCACCGCCCCGGCCACGTACTCCTCCGGCGTGACCTGGACGGAGGTGATCGTGCGGCCCGTGGCCTTCGACAGCTCGGCCGCCGCGTCGGCGAACGTCAGCAGCCTCGGGCCGGTCAGCTCGTACAGGCGGCCCGCGTGGCCGTCCTCGGTGAGCGCGGCCACGGCCACGTCGGCGATGTCGTCGGCGTCCACGAACGGCTCGGGCACGTCGGCCACCGGGATCGCCAGCACGCCGTCGAGCACCTGGTCGAGCAGGAAGCCCTCGCTGAAGTTCTGCATGAACCAGCCGCAGCGCACGATCGTCCAGCCGAGGCCGGACTCCCGCACGGTCCGCTCGCTCGCCTCCGCGCCCGGCTCGCCCCGGCCCGACAGCAGCACCAGCCGTCGCACCCCGGCCTGCGCGGCGAGCCGGGTGAGCTCCCGGACGTCCTCGTACGCGCCGGGCAACGCCAGGTCGGGGTAGTAGGACACGTACACGGACTCGACGCCGTCGAGCGCGGCGGCCCAGGTGGAGCGGTCCGCCCAGTCGAAGGACGGCGTGGCCGAGCGGGAGCCGATCCGCACGGGAAGGCCGAGAGAGGTGAGCCGGTCAGCGACACGGCGGCCGGTCTTGCCGGTTCCGCCCAGAACCAAAATCGTCATGCATCCAGTAAGCCGTCATACCCATAAGACTCTCCATGGTTGAGAAGCGCGATGCCATATGCGATCGTCTAGCCCATGGATCAGCTCGCGGCATTGCTCGACGGACCGAGAGCGCGGAGCGCCTTCCTGCTCCGGTCCATCCTCGACCCGCCGTGGTCGATGCGCATCCAGGACGAGGCCCCGCTCACGCTGGTGGCCCTGGTGTCGGGTGAGGCGTGGGTGCTGCCGGACAAGGGCGAGCCGGCCCGCCTCGAACCCGGGCAGGTGGCCATCCTGCGGGGGCCGGAGCCGTACGTGGTGGCCGACGCCCCCGGCACCGCGCCGCAGATCGTCATCCACCCCGGCCAGCGCTGCACCACCGTCGACGGCGAGTCGCTCTACCAGTCGATGGACCTCGGCGTGCGCACCTGGGGCAACGACCCGGCGGGCGGCACCGTGCTGATCACCGGCACGTACACGCTGGAGGGCGAGGTCAGCAGGCGCCTGCTCGACGCGCTGCCCCAGCTCCTCGTGCAGCCCGGCGGGCCGGTCATCGCGCTGCTCGGCGCCGAGATCGTCAAGGACGACCCGGGCCAGTCCGCGGTCCTCGACCGGCTGCTCGACCTGCTGCTGATCGCCGTGCTGCGGTCGTGGTTCGCCACGCACGAGGCGCCCGCCTGGTACCGCGCGATGGGCGACCCGATCGTGGGCAGGGCGATGCGGATGTTGCACAACAACCCCGCCCACCCCTGGACGGTCGCCGCCCTCGCCACCGAGGTGGGGGTCTCCAGGGCGGCGCTGGCCAGGCGGTTCACCGACCTGGTGGGGGAGCCGCCGATGTCCTTCCTCACCGACTGGCGGCTCGCCCTCGCCGCCGACCTGCTGCGCGAGCCCGACGCCACGATCGGCTCGGTGGCCAGGAAGGTCGGCTACGGCAGCCCGTTCGCGCTGAGCGCGGCCTTCAAGCGCGTACGCGGCGTCAGCCCCCAGGCGCACCGGGCCGGGGCGGCGAGGTGAAGCCCCTGCTGCTGCTCGACGTCGACGGCGTGCTCAACCCGATGGGCCGCCCCACACCCGACTTCCGGCGCTACCGCTGCACGATCGGCACCGAGGTCTACACCGTGCACCTCAACCCCCGCCACGGCCGCCGCCTCCTCGACCTGGCCCTGACCACGGGCGCCGAGCTGGTCTGGGCCACCACCTGGGAGCAGCACGCCAACGAGTGGATCTCCCCCAGGATCGGCCTGCCCACGCTGCCGGTCGTCACCATGGGCCCCGAGCGGACCAGGACCGAGCACGGCGAGATGTTCAAGACGCCGCACGTCGCCGCGTACGCCGGGCGGCGGCCGTTCGTGTGGTTCGACGACCAGGTGTGGGCGCAGGACGAGCAGTACCTCAGGGTGCATCAGGGTCTGGAGAATTTCCTGTTGATCCACGTCGATCCCAGGCATGGACTGACCAGGGAACATCTGGGCATGGCTCATGAGTGGCTGACCCTTACAGGGTTTTCTCAGGGTCCCTAGCGGGATAGCGGCGGCGCTGCTGTCCGTTTTACCGGTAGGTCATCACGACACGGAGGAACAGCATGTACCGCTCAAGGGAGCACAGGATTCTGGCCGGCGTCTGCGGCGGGCTCGCCGACAAGATGGGCCTGCCCCCGACCCTCGTCCGCATCCTCTGGCTGCTGCTGTCGCTCATCCCCGGGCCGCTGTGGGTGGTCTACGTCGCCATGTGGATCCTCGTCCCGGAGGAGCCGAGGGGCTACTCCCACTGACGCGTGACCGGCGGGCCGCACCGGCGGCCCGCGGCCGCCGGGCCACCGCGCCCGGGGTGCGTGCGCCGGTGTCCGGGAGGCGTCCTATCCTCGAAGGATGAGGGCAAGGCCGCTGACACTTCTCCAGGACGATCTGGTCGACTACGACACGGCGATGGAGCGCATGACCGACCTCGTCGGGCAGCGCCAGCGGGACGAACGGCCGGACACGCTCTGGCTGCTCAGCCACCCGCCCGTCTACACCGTCGGCCGGCGCACCCCCGCCGAGCACCTGCCCGACCCCGCGCGCGGCATCCCCGTGCTGGAGACCGGGCGCGGCGGGCAGCTCACCTACCACGGCCCCGGCCAGCTCGTGGGCTATCTCATCGTCAAGCTCGGCGAGGACGAGGGCATCGTCGACTACGTGCGCGAGGTCGAGCTGCGCCTGGTCGAGGCCCTCGGCAAGCTCGGCCTGCCCGCCGAGCGGCGGGACACCCCGCCGGGCTCGGAGCTGCTGACCGGCGTCTGGACGTCCGCGACCGGCCGCAAGATCATCTCGATCGGCATGCGCCAGAGCAGGGGCGTCACCAGCCACGGGTTCGCCCTCAACGTCGACGGCGACCTCACGCCCTGGAACTGGGCGGTGGCCTGCGGCATGCCCGACGTGGACATGACCTCGCTCAAGCGCGAGCTGGGCGACATCACCATGCAGGACGTGCGGCCCGCCGTGGCCGCCGCCTTCGAGGCGTCCTGACCGCTCAGCGGGGAGTGGCCAGCCCGGCCACGACCATGTGCTTGAGCAGGTCGTAGCTGTCGTCGAGCAGCTCGGGCAGGCCGAACCCGCCCGACGCCTCCAGCACCGCGAACCCGTGCGCCGCCGCGCGCAGGCAGCGGGCCGCGTGGATCGCGCCGGAGCCGTCCAGCCCGTAGCCGCGCAGCGCCGCGAGCACGATGCCGACCAGGCGCTCGCCCGCCGCCTGCGTGCCGGGGTTCGGCTGCTGGATGACCACCGCGTAGCGGTGCGGGTGGCGGGTGACGTAGGCGCGCCAGGCGTCCATGAGCGCGCCGACGGCCTCCTCGCCCGAACGGCCCAGCACCGCCTGGCCCAGCGCGTCGGAGATCTCGTCGGTGATCCGCACCGACAGCAGCTCGCGCAGCTCGGCCAGGTTGCGCACGTGCTTGTACAGCGACGGCGTCGCGACCCCGGCGCGGGCCGCCAGGGCCGAGAGCGTCAGGGCTTCCGGGCCGCCCTCGTCCACCACGCGCACCGCCAGGTCGACGACCGTGTCCTGGGACAACGCCGCCCTAGGCATGGACGCGCTCCTTGACGAACGACGTCACCGCGGCGGCCACCTGCGCCGGGAACTGGGCGTGCGGGTAGTGGCCTGCGCCCTCGATCATGGCGATCCGGCCGCGCCCGGCGGGCATGGCCGCCACGATCCCCTCCGCCTCGGCGCGCGGGTCGGCCCAGTCGGGGTCGAGCGTGCCCATCACGACCAGGACGTCGCGGGTCAGGTCGGGGAGCCGCGCGCCGGCGTCGGTGGGGGCGGCCTGGCCCATCCTGGCGACCGCGGCCATCCGGCCGGGCCGGCGCAGGTCGGCTTCGAGCGCCGCGACGTACTCGGCGTGGTCGGCGGGCTTGACGCCGGGCATGGCGTGGTCGAAGTACTTCTTCCACAGCCCGACGCTGCGCAGGATCGCCGCGCCGAGCAGCAGCATGACGCCCTTGCGGTGGCGGGCGTCGCGCAGCAGGCCGCCGGCGTCGAGCCGCTGCGCCCGGGTGAACGGGCCGAGCTCCACCACGGCGCTGACCAGCTCGGGCGCCTGCGCGGCGGCGATCGTGGCGGCCCCGCCCGCGAACGAGTGGCCCACCAGGACCGCCGGGCCGCCCAGGTGGCGGACCAGCGCGAGGAGGTCGCCCGCGACGTCGGTGCGGGTGTGGGAGGGCCATTCGGCGCTGGACTCGCCGTGGCCGCGCAGGTCTGTGGTCGCCACCCGGAAACCCGCCGCCACGAGCTCCGGCGCCAGGAACCTGAAGGCCCGCCGCCCGTCGCCCATGCCGTGCGCCAGCAGCACCAGCGGCCCTTCGCCGGTCACGTCATAGGCGAGCTGCCCGCCCTCGACCTTCAGGAACTCGGTCATGTCCAACCCTTCGGCTAACTCTTATAGCCCTAAAGCTAAAGCCTTTAGCCAAGAGGTGTCAAGCGCCGGAAAGACGGCGGGCACGGCCGGACCGGCCGTGCCCGCCTGGTGGAAGTCAGGAGATCGGCGCCTCGTCGATCGTGCGGCGCGGGCCGGTGAACCAGTGCCTGGCCGACAGGCTCCACCACAGCCAGATGCCGATCAGCACGACGCCGACCGCGATCGGCGCGTAGTTGACCGACGTCCAGGTGAAGTCCTTGTTGCCCGGGACGCCGGCCGGGGAGAACGGCATGACGAAGTAGACCGACACGATGACGATCTCGACGCAGGCGATCCAGCCCAGCACCCGGTACTTGCGGCCGAGCGTCCACGGGCCGGGACGGAAGGCGTCGCCCATGCGCAGGCGCAGCCAGATCGGGATGAGGAACGCCAGGTAGAGGCCGATGACCGCGATCGACACGACGGCGTAGAAGGCGACCGGGGTCGTCGAGCCGGCCGGGGCGTACAGGGCGGGCAGGGTGATCAGGGCCGCGATGAGGCAGCCGGCCAGGATCGCGTTGACCGGCGTGCGGTTGCGGTCCACCTTCGACCACAGCCGCCAGCCGGGCACCGCGCCGTCGCGCGAGAACGCGTACGTCATGCGCGACATCGAGGTCACGCAGCTCATCCCGCAGAAGAACTGGCCGATCGTGGAGATCGCGAAGATCGCGGTGGCCAGCGGGGAGGAGAGCGCGGTCTCGAAGATGGCGCCGACGAAGCCGGACTGCTTGTTGATCTCGTCCACGTTCGTCGCGGCGAACAGGAACGCCAGCAGCAGGATCCAGCCGCCGATCGCCGAGTAGAAGATCGACTGCCACAGGCCGCGGGCGGCCGTCCTGGCCGCGCCCTGCGTCTCCTCCGACACGTGGGCGCAGGCGTCGAACCCGGTGATCGTGTACTGGGTGAGCAGGAAGCCGAGCGGGAGCACGTACAGCCAGAAGGGCACGCCGCCGTCGCCGTCGCCGAAGCCCGAGTTGTTGATCGTCCCGCCGAACACGAAGCCGAGCGACTGGTGCTCCGACGGCGCGAAGACCAGGATCGCCACGATGACGACCGCGCCCGCGACGTGCCACCACACGCTGATGTTCTGCAGCAGCGAGATGAGCCGGTGGCTGAAGATGTTGATGAGCGCGTGCAGGATGAGGATGATCACGAACAGCAGGAACGCCTGGGGGAGCGTCCCCTCCCACGCGCCGCCGGTCAGGCGGCTGATCGTGATGTTGAGGAACGTGGCGCAGCCGTAGTCGACCGACGCGGTGACCGCGATGAGGCCGATCAGGTTGAGCCAGCCGGTGAACCAGCCGTGGATCGGCTTGCCCATGGTGGCGGCCCACCAGTAGATGCCGCCCGCCGTCGGGAACGCCGAGACCAGCTCCGACATGCAGAAACCGATGATCAGGATGAACGCGGAGATCAGCGGCCAGCCCCACGAGATGGCGATGGGGCCGCCGTTGTTCCAGGCCTGCCCGAAGGTCGTGAAGCAGCCGGCGAGGATCGAGATGATGGAGAAGGAGATCGCGAAGTTGGAGAAGCCGCTCCAGGTCCGGGCCAGCTCCTGCTTGTAGCCGAGCTCGGCGAGTCGCCTGGAATCCTCTTCGAGTGACATGAGGTCTCCCTGGGGGGCGCGGAGGACGCTCTGTTTGGTCTAGGTCTAGACCATTTCTTCCCGAGGGACAAGGCGTGACAGGTGAGTTTCGATGTGGTCAGGAAAGACCGTCTCCCGCCGGGCCGACGTCGAGCACGACCTTCCCCGTGACCGTGCGGTCGAGCTGGGCCGCGGCGGCCTCGTCCAGGCGGTCCCACGGCACGCGGCGGCCGATCTCGACGGTCAGGTCGCCGGCGGCCACGAGGCCGAGCAGGAAGGCCAGGTCGGGGCCGGGGGCGCTGACGTCGCCGAAGGAGTTCATCGAGCGGGCGGGGCCGAGGGAGAAGGTCGAGCCGGGCGGGAAGACGGCCGGCTGCCCGCCGGCCCAGCCGACGCTCTGGAGGTTGCCGCCCGGCTTGAGCAGGCCCCAGGCGGTCACCAGGGCCGGGCCGCCGACCAGCTCGATCACGACGTCCACGGGGGCCACGCCGTCCAGGGCGGTCACGACGTCCACGTCCGGGCCGAGGGCCGAGGCGCGGGCGGGGGAGCTCACCGAGGCGACGACGTGCGCCCCGGCCAGCCTGGCGAGCTGCACGGCCAGCCGCCCGACCGAGCCGGACGCGCCCGTCACGAGGACGCGCGACCCGAGGGCGACGCCGGCGGCGCGCAGGGAGCGCAGGGCCGACAGGCCGGACATCGGCAGGGCGGCGGCCACCGCCAGGTCCACCCCGTCGGGCACCACGGCGAGCGAGCCGGTGTCGAACGCTGCCCGCTCCGCCCACGCCCCCGCCCCGAACGCCGCCACCCGCGCGCCCTCGGCCGGGCCCGTGCCGTCGGCGGCGGGCCGCAGCACCACCCCGGCGGCGTCGTAGCCGAGCACGACGCCCTCCGGCAGGCGGTCCATGTGCCGCAGCTCGCTGAAGTTGACCGACGTCCGCCGCACCTCGACGAGTGCCTGTCCGGCCTCGGGAACGGGCTCGGGGACGTCGGCGAGCCGTCCCACGGCCCCCGGGCCGACCACCAGTGCGCGCATATGACATCCTCCCGGAACCATGCGGACCGGCGGTCCGCTTCATCGCCGGGATACTATGGGGACCGACAGTCCGGTTGCAAGGAGGGGCCTTGGTGCGATCAGACGCGACCCGCAACAGGCAGGCGATCCTGCGGGCCACCGAAGAGCTCCTGGACGCCCACGGCGCCGAGCACATCTCGCTCGACCGGGTGGCCGCGGCGGCCGGGGTGGGCAAGGGCACGCTGTTCCGCCGCTTCGGCAGCAGGACCGGCCTGTTCCAGGAGCTGCTGGCCGAGCGCGCCGCCGCCCTGGCCGAGGCCATCGAGTCGCCCGGCTCGCCGCTCGGGCCGGGGACGCCGCCGCGGGAGCGGCTGCTGGCGTTCCTGGACGAGCTGGCCGGGCTGGCCGAGCGCAACCTGGCGCTGTTCGCCGCGCACGAACGGGCCTGCGCGGCCGACAAATACCGCGACCCCACCTACCTGCGGTGGCACGCCCACGTGACGGGGCTGGTCGGGGCGGCGGCGCCGGGGCTCGACGCCGGGTTCGCCGCCCACACGTTGCTGGCCTCCTTCGACGCCGACCTCGCCCGGCACGTGATGGCCGAGGGCGGCGCCGACCGGCTCAGGGCCTCGGTGCGCGGCGTCGCCGAGGCCCTGCTCCGCACCTGAGGCCCTGCCCCGCGCGCAGGCTCTGCTTCGCGCTTCAGGCCCTGTTCCGCGCCCGCCAAGGGGCCGAGGCGACAGCGGGATGACGTGCCGCGGTCAGGCCGAGAAGGCGTCCGTGACGGCCTGGCAGAAGGCCTTGAGGTCGTCCGGTTTGCGGCTGGTGACCAGGGTGTTCGGGCCGTCCGTGCAGACCACGACCTCCTGGTCCTTCCAGGTCGCGCCGGCGTTGCGCAGGTCGGTCTGCAGGCTCGGCCAGGACGTCAGCGTGCGCCCGCGCACGACGTCGGCCTCGACCAGCGTCCAGGGGGCGTGGCAGATGGCGGCCACCGGCTTGCCGGCGTCGAAGAAGGCGCGCGCGAACCGGACCGCCTGCGGCACCGTGCGCAGGAAGTCGGGGTTGGCGACGCCCCCGGGGAGCAGCAGGGCGTCGAAGTCGCCGGGGTCGGCGTCGTCCACCGTGGCGTCCACGGTGAAGGTGTCGGCCTTGTCCAGATGGTTGAACGCCTGGATCCGCCCCGAGGACGTGGAGACCAGCCGGGGCGTGCCGCCCGCCTGCTTGACCGCCTTCCACGGCTCGGTGAGCTCCACCTGCTCGACTCCTTCGGGAGCGACCAGGAACGCGATGGTCTTGCCGTTCGACATGACTGTCCCTTCGTTTTCGCCTCCCCTATCCGGACGCCGCCGAAGTATGCGCTCATTACCCCTGGGGGGTATATAGTGGGCCGCGAAGCCGAGAGAAGAGGAGTTCGGACATGGTGATCACCGCGTACCAGGTCGAGGGCATGACCTGTGGCCACTGCGTCAGCTCGGTGCGGGCCGAGGTCGGCAAGGTCGACGGGGTCCAGGCGGTCGAGGTCGACCTCGCGGCCAAGGAGATGGTCGTGACCAGCAGCGCGCCGATCGACCAGGCCGTCATCGAGTCGGCCGTCGTCGAGGCCGGCTACGAGCTGGGCGGCGGCCGGGAGCTGCTGCCGCAGGCCGGGTCGTGCTGCGGCTCGGGCGGCTGCCACTGACCCCTCAGGGGGATCGGCGCCGGGCCCACAGGGTGTGCGCGGCGCACGCGGCGGCCGCGCCGACGGCGTACCAGAGCAGGTCGGGCGGGTTGAAGGTGCTGCCCAGCAGTGGCCGCAGGACTGCCGGGATCTCACCGAGCTGGGCGAACTCGATCGCCCAGCTCAGCCCGCCCGACGCCAGGGCGGCTGCCCACGGCCGCACCCGCGGCAGCGCCAGCACGACGAGCGCGTAGATCAGTACGGTGTAGAGCGCGTCGCCCGCGTACTTGGGCACGGGCCCGTCCCACCACACCCGGACGGCGAGCCCCGCCACGACGGTCGCGACGGCGGCGAGGAGAACGGGCAGGCGGGGCACCCGATCACGGTAGTGCCAAGCCTACTGAAAATTTACACCGCAGAAGGAAACGAGAATGAAACAATTTTCCGCGACTCGTTGACACGCGGTCTCCGTATGGTGTGCCTTCATCTACACAGGAATCCCCCGCCTGAAGGTGAGGCATCATGAGGAAATGGTTCGCACGCCTGGCTGTGCTGGGCGTAGCGCTGTTAGTGGCCGGCCAAGGCGCCACGGCGGCCCAGGCCCAGGAACCTGCGGCGGGGAAGAAGATCCTACGCGTCGGCGCCACCCAGGCGATGGACTCCATGAACCCGTTCCTGGCGGTCCGGCTGGTCTCCACCGCGATCCAGCGCACGATGTACGGCTTCCTCACCGTCCCTGACTCCAAGACGCTCCAGCCCAGCCCCGACCTGGCCGAGTCGTGGACGACGTCCGACGACGGGCTCACCTGGACGTTCAAGATCCGTAACACCAAGTGGTCCGACGGCCAGCCGGTCACGGCCGAGGACGCCGCCTGGACGTTCAACAAGATGATGACGGACGAGGCGGCCAAGACGGCCAACGGCCCCGCCGTGGAGAACTTCGCGAGCGTCACCGCCAACGGCCAGGACCTGATCATCAAGACCAAGGCGCCGCAGGCGTCCATGCTGGAGAACCCGGTCCCGATCATGCCCAAGCATGTGTGGGAGAAGGTCACCGACATGGCCAACTACGAGGCGGAGACGTACCCGACCGTGGGCAGCGGCCCGTACATCGCGGTCGAGCACAAGAAGGACCAGTACGTCAAGCTGCAGGCCAACCCCAACTACTGGCGGGGCAAGCCGAAGGTCGACGAGCTCCAGTTCATCTTCTACGACAACCCGCAGGCCGCCATCGCCGGGCTCAAGAAGGGCGACATCGACCTGCTCGGCCGGATGACGCCGCCGGAGTTCCAGGCGATCGAGAACGACCCGAACATCGAGGCGTGGAACACCCAGGGCAGGCGGGCGTCGTACCTGCAGATCAACCACGGCGCCACGACCACCGACAACAAGCCCATCGGCGACGGCCATCCGGCGCTGAAGGACCCGAAGGTGCGCCAGGCGCTGCACTTCGCCATCGACAAGCAGAAGCTGGTCGACGAGGTGCAGGGCGGGCTGGCCAAGCCCGCCGACGGCTCGATCATCCCGCCCATGTACAAGGACTTCTTCTGGGAGGCCACGGGCGAGGACAAGGTCACCTACGACGTGGCCAAGGCGAACAAGATCCTCGACGACGCCGGCTACAAGAAGGGCGCCGACGGCGTCCGGACGATGCCCGACGGCAAGCGCAAGCTGGAGTTCCGCTTCAGCATCCACACCGACACGCCGATCGAGGACAAGCTCGCCGAGTACCTGACCGGCTTCTGGAAGGAGATCGGCATCACGCTGACCACCCAGAAGCTCGACTCCAGCAAGTTCACCGAGGAGACCGGCGTCACGGCGCTGTTCGACATCGCGATCAGCGGCTGGTCGGTCAACCCCGACCCCGAAGAGGTCCTGGCCACCCACCTGTGCAGCCGCAGGCCGGCGCCGGGCGGCGAGGGCGGCGGCACCGAGTCGTTCTACTGCGACCCGACCTTCGAGAAGCTCTACCAGGAGCAGCTCAAGGAGCTCGACCGGCCCAAGCGCGCCGAGCTCATCAAGCAGATGGAGCAGCGGCTCTACACCGACGCCCCCGTCATCGCGATCTACTACACCAACGACCTTGAGGGTTACCGCAAGGACCGGATCACCAGCATCACCCCGATCCCCGAGGACAAGGGCCTGCTGTACGGCGGCAGCGGCTACTGGCCGTTCTACACGGCCGACGTCAAGGCGACCGCGGCCGGCGGCTCGGCCTCCGACGGCGGCTCCGGCTCCAACACCGGTCTCATCGTCGGCGTGGTCGGCGGCGTGGT
Organism: Nonomuraea sp. NPDC049684; assembly: GCF_044465345.1. Taxonomy (NCBI): domain Bacteria; kingdom Bacillati; phylum Actinomycetota; class Actinomycetes; order Streptosporangiales; family Streptosporangiaceae; genus Nonomuraea; species Nonomuraea sp. NPDC049684. The sequence goes on from NZ_JBITLO010000005.1 coordinate 448,677, forward strand.
GGTCATCGGCCTCGTGGCCTTCCTCCTGACCAGGCGGCGCAAGAGCGCCGCGGACGAGCGCGAATGACCACACCGCTCGAAGCAGCAGAGCCCGCCGCCGTCCAGGCGGCGGGCCCTGGTGAGGACCGCCCCGCTCGCCACGGCACGCTGAGGTACGCGTTGTCGAAGGCCGGCGGGGCGCTGTTCAGCATCGCCGCGGTGATCGTCGGGACGTTCTTCGTCTTCCGCATGCTGCCCGGCGATCCGGTGCGGAACCTGGCGCAGGGCCGCAACATGACCCCGGCGCAGCTCGACATGGAGCGTCACCGGCTCGGTCTCGACAAGCCGGTGCTCGACCAGTTCTTCGACTTCGTCGGCAAGACGCTCAGGCTCGACCTGGGCACGTCGTACGAGTACAAGCGGCCGGTGCTCGACCTCATCGGCGAGCGCATCGGCCCGACGCTGCTGCTGGCCGGGACCGGGCTGGTCATCGCGGTCAGCCTGGGCATCTGGCAGGGCACCAGGGCCGGATGGCAGCGGGGGAGCCGGTTCGACCGCTTCTCCACCGGTCTGTCGCTGGTGTTGTGGTCGGTGCCGACGTTCTGGCTCGGCCTGCTGCTGATGATGGTGCTGGGCGTGGGCATCGGCCCGATCCCCGGCATCTTCCCCTTCCGCGGCATCGAGAGCGTCGACGCGCCCGACGGGTTCGCGTACCTGCTCGACGTGGCCTCGCACATGGTGCTGCCGTGCCTGACCCTGGTGGCGGTGATCTACGCCCAGTACCTGCTGGTCATGCGGTCGTCGTTGCTGGAGGAGGTCAGCCAGGACTACGTCACCGTGGCCCGTGCCAAGGGCCTGCGCGACGACGAGGTGCGCCGCCGCCACGCGGTGCCCAACGCCCTGCTGCCCACGGTGACGCTGGTCTTCATGCGCATCGGCTTCGTGGTCGGCGGCGCGGTCACCGTGGAGACGATCTACACCTGGCCGGGCCTCGGGCAGCTGTTCTACCGGGCGGTCCGGGTCCCGGACTTCACGCTCATGCAGGGCACGTTCATGCTCATCACCGTGGCCGTGATCCTCATGAACACGCTGGCCGACCTGCTCTACCACGTTCTCGACCCGAGGGTGAGGTCGGCATGACGAGTGTCGCTGCCACGCGCAGGCGGCAGGCGCTGAGCAACTTCTGGACCGACTTCCGCCGGCACCGCGCCGGGGTGGCCGGGATGGTCGTGCTACTGGTGGCCGTGGTGCTCGCGCTGGTCGCGCCGCTGTTCATCGACGAGGGCGTGACGAGCGTCATCGACGCCCCCGGCGACGAGTTCGACGCGCCCAGCCTGGCCTTCCCGTTCGGCACCGACGAGTCGGGCCGGTCGATCCTGCTGATGATCTGGTGGGGCTCGCGCGCCTCGCTGCTCATCGGCTTCCTCGCCGCGCTGCTCAGCATCGTGATCGGCATGGTCATCGGCATCGCCGCCGGGCACTTCGGCGGCTGGCTCGGCGGCGCGCTGATGCGGGTCACCGACTGGTTCCTGGTGCTGCCCTCGCTGGTGACCGCGCTGGTGCTGGCGGCCATCCTCGGCGGCAGCACGTTCACCATCATCATGGCGATCGGCGTCACCACCTGGCCGTCCACGGCCCGGCTGATCAGGGCGCAGACCTTCGCCGTCGAGGCCCGGCCCTACATCGAACGCTCCAAGGCGCTCGGCGGCGGCCACTGGCACATCACCACCCGGCACGTCCTGCCCAACGTGGCGCCGCTGCTGCTGGCCAGCACGACGCTGGAGGTGGCCAGCGCGATCGTCACCGAGTCGACGCTGGCCTTCCTCGGCGCCAGCGCGAACAAGACGTCGTGGGGCACGATGCTGCGCGGCTCCTACGACTACGGCGCGGCCAACGAGGGCGCGTGGTGGTACATCATCCTCCCCGGTCTGGCCATCCTCGTGGTCGTCATGGCGTTCACCCTCGTCGGACGGGCGCTGGAGGCCGTGCTGAACCCAAGGCTCAGGAGGGCGGCATGAGTCTCCTCGAACTGGACGACCTGTCGGTGACCTACCGCATCGCGTCGGGCGAGGTGCCCGCGGTGCGCGGCGTGTCGCTGACCCTCGACCCCGGAGCGGCGCTCGGCGTCGCCGGCGAGTCCGGGTCCGGCAAGTCCACGCTGGCCATGGCGCTGCTCAGGCTCCTGCCCAAGAGCACGCGCGTCGGCGGCCGGATCCTGCTCGACGGCGACGACGTCCTCACCATGAAGTGGGGACGCATGCGGGCCGTGCGCTGGGCCGAGGCCTCGATCGTGTTCCAGGGCGCGCAGCACGGGCTCAACCCCGTGCGCCGGATCGGCGAGCAGATCGCCGAGCCGCTGCTCGTCCACGGCCTGGCCAAGCCGGACGGCGCCCGCAAGCGCGTCGGCGAGCTGCTCGAACAGGTCGGCCTGCCCGCCTGGCGGGCCCGCAGCTACCCGCACGAGCTGTCCGGCGGCCAGCGGCAGCGCGTGATGATCGCGATGGCGCTGGCCTGCTCGCCGCGCCTGATCATCGCCGACGAGCCCACCACCGCGCTCGACGTGATGGTCCAGGCGCAGGTCCTGACGCTGATCAAGGAGCTGATCGCCGAGCACGGCATCTCCCTGATCATGATCTCGCACGACCTGTCGGTCCTGGCCGACGTCTGCGACCAGCTCGCGGTCATGTACGCCGGCCGCGTGGTCGAGCACGGCCCCTCCCGCGAGGTGTTCCACGACGCCCGCCACCCCTACAGCCGGGCGCTGGCGGCCGCGTTCCCCACCGTGGGCGACCCGGTCTCGCGGCTGGCCCCCAAGGGGCTCGGCGGCGACCCGCCGGACCCGATGCAGCTCCCCACCGGCTGCGCGTTCCACCCGCGCTGCCCGGTCGCGCTGGACGAATGCGCGGGCCTGGACGTCGAGCTGTGGCCCGCCGGTCCCCGCCACGCCGCGGCCTGCGTGCACGTACGCTCCAAGGAGGAGGTCGAGGCTTCATGACCGAGACGCAGACCGCGGCCGAGACCGTCTCGACGGGCAAGGGCGCGCTGCTGGAGGCCCGTGACCTGCACGTCGCGTTCTCCTCGCGGGGCCGCAGCGCCCGCGCCGTCGACGGCGTCAACCTGGCGATCGGCCAGGGCGAGATCGTGGCCCTGGTCGGCGAGTCGGGCTGCGGCAAGACCACGCTGGCCCGCACGCTGCTCGGCCTCGAACGCCCCACGTCCGGCGAGGTCCGCTACGACGGCTCCGCGCTGAACTACGGCTCCAAGGCGCTCAGGGCCTACCGCCGCCAGGTCCAGCTCGTCCTGCAGGACCCGATGGGGTCGCTCAACCCCCGCCAGACCGTCTACGAGGCGGTCGCCGAGGGGCCGCGCATCCACGGCCTGCCCGACGAGGAGGAGATCGTGGCCTCCGCCCTGTCCAGGGCCGGGCTGCGGCCGCCCGAGCGGTTCTTCCTGCGTTACCCGCACGAGCTGTCCGGCGGGCAGCGGCAGCGGGTCGTGATCGCCGGCGCGCTCGCCCTCGACCCGAAGGTGCTGATCGCCGACGAGCCCGTGGCCTCGCTCGACGCCTCCGTGCGCGGCGAGATCCTGGCGCTGATGCTCAAGCTCAAGACCGACCTCGGCCTGTCGGCCCTCGTCGTCACCCATGACCTCGGCCTGGCCTGGAACATCGCCGACCGGGTCGCGGTCATGTACCTGGGGCGGATCGTCGAGTCGGGGCCGGTGGAGCAGGTGCTGACGGCGCCGCGGCATCCGTACACGCAGGCGCTGATGTCGGTGCTGCCGGAGTCGCCCGAGCGGATCGTGCTGACCGGCGAGCCGCCGGACCCGACCAGGGTGCCGGGTGGCTGCCGGTTCCACCCCCGCTGCCACGTGCTGGCCTCCGGCCGAGCGGCGGAGGCGGGCGTGGACGCGGCCTGCCGGTCGCAGGCGCTGAGCATCCTGCCCGCGGTCCCCGACGCCCAGGCCGCCTGCCACTACGCGGCGGTCAGCGGGTAGCTCACCCGCGGAACGCGTCGGCGTGCTCGCGCGCCCACTCGGCGAAGTCACGCGCGTCCCGGCCGGTGATCTCCCGGACGGTCGGGACGACCGTGTAGCCGACCTCCGGCGTGTTGCCCAGCGCGCCGACCAGGAACTCGACGGTCTGCTCGCCCATGCCGTCGGCGCGCCACTTGGCCCGCGCCTCGTCCACGGTGAGCTCGACGAAACCGACGTCCCTGCCGACGGCCTCGGCCAGGACGGCGACCTTCTCCCGCAGGCTGAGCGCGCGCGGGCCGGTCAGCACGTACGTCCGGCCGCCGTGGCCGCCCTCGGTCAGGACCTTCGCGGCCACCGCGGCGATGTCCCGCTCGTGCACCAGGGCGCTCAGCCGGTCGCCGAACGGCTCCTTGATGACGCCTTCCGTCCTGATCGTGTGCGCCCACCACTTGAGCGTGTTGGCCATGAACTCGACCGGGTGGAGCAGCGTCCACTCCAGGTCGGTGGCGGCGAGCGCCTGCTCCAGCGCGCCGTCCTCGCGGCCGCCGAGCACGGTGACCCGGCGGACGCCGGCGTCGGCGGCCAGTTCGGCGAGCCCGGCGCCGTCGGGCAGCGGGGCGTAGTCGTCGCCGGCGAAGTTGATGAAGTGCACCCCGGTGACGCCCTCGAAGGCGGCGGCCAGGGAGGCCGGTTCGGCGAGATCGCCGCCGACGATCTCGACGCCCTCGGGAAGGGCGGCCCCGGCGGGGTTCCTGGTGAGGGCGCGCACCTTCTGACCGGCCTGGAGCAGCTCCTCGACGACGAGGCGGCCGACGGTCCCGGTGGCACCGGTGACGAGGATGGTCATGTGAAACCCCACTTCTTTCGGAACGGAATGTTCTGCTCTTATAGTAGCAGAACGGAACGCTTCATTCCGAGTAATTCTTGAGCCGGATCGCCACGGCCGCCCGGTGGATCGCCCCCGCGATCCGCTCGACGACCTTCTCCTTGCCCGGCAGGTACGGCAGCAGCTTGAGCATCCTGAGCTGGAACCACAGCGCCAGCCGTGAGCCCATCACCATGCCCCTGACGTTCACCGGCCCGAGCTCCTGGTTGACCCGGACGAACTCCCGCATCTCCCGCTCGTAGCCCGCCGCGCCGCCGCCCCCGGCCAGCTCGCCCGCCAGCACGTACGCGCCCACGATCGCCAGGCTGGTGCCCTGTCCCGAGGCCGGCGAGGCGCAGTAGGCGGCGTCCCCGAGCAGCACGACCCGGCCCTTCGACCAGCTGTCCATGTGCACCTGGCTGACCGAGTCGAAGTAGAAGTCGTCGGCGTCGCGCACCGCGCCGAGCAGCGCCGGCACCTCCCACTCGACCCCCGCCATGGCCTCGGCCAGCAGGTCCTTCTGGCGGCCGGTGTCGCGGTGGTCGTAGGCCAGCGGCTGGGAGGCCCACATGAACAGCGCCTTGGCGGCGCCGTCCTGGCGGGTGCTGTAGACGTTGGCGGTGCGGCCGGGGGCGGCGTGCACGGCCTCCTCGCGGTCCAGTCCCAGGGTGTTGGGGACGGTGGAGATCGAGACGTAGTAACCCAGGTCGCGGACGAACCGGGCGTCCTCCCCGAACACGATCCTGCGGATGTTGGAGCGCATGCCGTCCGCGCCGACGATCAGGTCGAACCGGCGGGGCGCGGCGTGCTCGAAGGTGACCAGCCCGTCGTCGGAGACGGCGGTGACGGAGTCGCCGAAGAGGTATTCGGCGTCGTCGCGGGTGAGGTCGTACAGCAGCTCGTTGAGGTCGCCGCGCATGATCTCGACGTCGTCGCCCTCGCGTCCGCCGAACAGGTCGGCGTCCATGGTGGCCACCGGGCGGCCCTTGCGGTCGTAGTGGGTGGCCACGCGCATGCCGGTGCTGCGGGCGGTGACCGCGTCCAGCAGGCCCATGCGCCCGATCACGTCGAGGGCGGCGCCGCGGATGTCGACCTTGTAGCCGCCGGTGCGCAGGGCCGGAGCGCGCTCGACGACGGTGACGGTGCAGCCGTGGCGGCGCAGCCAGTAGGCCAGCGAGGTGCCGGCGATGCTCGCGCCGGAGATCAGGACGTTCTTCATGCCGAGAACGGTACACATGTCTCAGACGCTTGTCTAGGACAGAGTTTTCAGACGTTCGTGTTAACGTCTGGGCATGGGAAACAGGGAAGACCTGCTGGCCGGGGCGAAGCGTTGCCTGATCGAGAAGGGCTACTCGCGTACCACCGCGCGCGACATCGCGACGGCGTCGGGCGTGAGCCTGGCGGGCATCGGCTACCACTTCAAGTCCAAGGACGCGCTGATGAACGAGGCGCTGTTCGAGGTGATGCAGGAATGGGGCGACGACCTGGCGCGGACGCTCGTCGCCGACGTCGAGGAGGGCTCCTCACCGCTGGAGCGGTTCGCGGCGGCGTGGGACCGGGTGGTGGAGTCGTTCGACCGGCTGCGGCCGCTCTGGATCACCCAGCTTGAGCTGCTCGGGCAGATCGATCACGTGCCGGAGCTGCGCGAGCAGCTCGTCCCGGCGCTCAAGGGCGCGCGGCTGGGGCTCGCCGAGCTGTTCCAGGACGTGCGGGCGGAGACGGACCCCGAGCGGGCCCGGCTGGTGGGCTCGCTGTACCAGGCCATGCTGACGGGGTTCCTGGCGCAGTGGCTGCTCGACCCGGACAGCGCGTTGTCCGGGCGCGAGGTGGCCGAGGCGCTGCGCCTGGTGGGCGGCTCGTGAACCGGGCCGGGGCCTAGAAGGCGCCTATCGCGTCCCGGCTCCGGGCGTGGTGATCAGAAGGCGCTTATCGTGGCGGGGGCGCGTTCGGCCCTGCTGAGGGTGCGGATGACGGCGGTGGCGCCGTGCCGGTGCACCGCCAGGCGGGCCAGCAGCTCCACGACCGGCTCGTTGATCGACGGCGGCAGCTCCGGCGTCTCGACGCCCACGCTGGCGGCCAGGTCGTCGGAGTGCACGACCAGCTCCGTCACCCTGGTGAGCAGGAAGTCGTCGAGCCGCAGCGACCAGCCGGTCCACGGCAGCCGCACGATCCGGTCCGCCGGCTCGGCGGGCAGCTCGGCCAGCAGCCGGTCCAGCAGCGCCTGCGTGCGCTCGACGAGCGCGGCGTGCCCGTCCGCGGCGGCCGCCTGGCCGCCCACCCGGACGCTGACGTTGCTCTCGTGGTCGAGACCGGCCTGCACCCACGGCGACCTCGTGTAGTGCTCGATGAGCGGGATCGGCGCCCCGGGCTCCTCGCCGGAGTCGAGCACGTCGATGACCCTGACGATCTGGTGGGCCAGGTGCCCGGCCAGGCCCGCGACGCTGAACTCGGTGAGCGCGCTCGGCTTGTCCCACGCCGCCCGCACGGCCGGGTCGCGCAGCAGCGACATCGCCGACGTCGCGGCCACCAGATAGGACTGCCTGATCTCCCCCATTTGCCGCCCTTTCCCCGGTTCGGGTGGTAAGTCGGGGCCAAGACTATCCCTCGGCGATCCGCGGGGTGCCGCCGTCCTGCCCACTGAGACGGGGGCGGCTCAGGTCTCGTCGGGGCCCTCCGCCAGCACCTTCCCGATGGCCGACCGGACGAAGGCGCGGGTCAGCCTGCCCCTTCTGAAGCGGCTCAGCACCGGGCGCGGCGTGCCGTACCGGCGGGCCCGCACGTCGGCCAGGACGGTCTCCGGCGCGCCCATCCCGGCCAGCACGTCAAGGGCCTCCCGCTTGGTGATCAACCGGCCCTCCCGCAGCGTGACCGAGGCCCTGGCGACGGTCAGCAGGCCGAGGTCCACCCAGACGTCCCGCAGCCAGCGCCGCCGCCCGCGGGTCTTGTCCAGCCAGAACTCGCGCAGGTCCGTACGGACGAAGTCGGCCAGCACGGCGTCGGAGACGGCCGGCAGCAGCTCGGCCGGCGGCGGCCCGTGCAGCACGAGCGGAGCCGTGTGCAGCTCGCGGCGGGTCACCGCCGTCACCGGGCGCCGGAAGATCTGCTCGTGGGCCCACGTCACGTGCTCGACCCGCAGGTCGGCCAGCTCCTCCAGCGGCAGGTAGGAGCAGTGGAGGAGGTCGGCGAGCGGCAGGCCGAGCCCGCGGTGCAGCCCCTTGATCCGGCGCCACTGCTCCATCGTGACCGGCGTCTCGACCACCGCGATCAGGTCGAGGTCGCTGCGCCCCGGCTGGTAGTCGCCGGCGCCCAGCGAGCCGTGCGCCCACAGCGACACCAGGGGCACGACCTCGCCCACGCCGTCTCGGAACCGCCGGAGCAGGACGTCTGTGGCCGCATGCATGATGTCCACTATGATCCATTCCCGGCCGTCCCGGAAGATCACCGGGGCGGGCCGTCAGGACGTGCTGAACAGAGCGCTCACCGACTCGCCGTCGTGGATCCGGCGCATGGCCTCGGCCAGCGCCGGCGCGATCGACAACACCGTCAGCTTGTCACTCGGCTTGGGCGGCGGCACGGTGTTCGTGCAGACGATCTCCATGACCTCGGGGAACGCGCTCAGCCGCTCGATCGCCCCGCCCGCGAACAGCCCATGCGTGCACGCCACCCGGACGGAGTTGACGCCCTGCTCACGCAGCCGGCCCAGCAGCTCGATGACCGTGCTGCCCTTGGCGATCTCGTCGTCCAGGATGATCACGTCCTTGCCGGCGACCTCGCCGATGACCGAGCTGATCACCACGCGGTCGTCGGCGAAGCGCTGCTTGGCGCCCATCGCGACGCCGGTGCCGAGCAGGCGGGCGAAGTGCGCGGCCTCCTTGGCGTTGCCCAGGTCGGGGGAGACGACGACGGCGTTCGACAGGTCGTAGCGGCGGAAGTGCGCGGCCAGCTCGCGCAGCGCGTGCAGGTGGTCGACCGGCACGCTGAAGAAGCCGTGCACCTGCGGCGAGTGCAGCGTCATGGCCAGCACCCGGTTCGCGCCCGCGGCCACCATCAGGTCGGCGACCAGGCGCGCGCCGATGGAGATGCGTGGCGCGTCCTTCTTGTCCGATCTGGCGTAGGCGTAGTGGGGGAGCACCACGGTCGTCCTGGCCGCGGACGCGCCGCGCGCCGCGTCGATCATGAGCAGCAGCTCGACCAGGTTCTCCTGCGTCGGCGGCACCAGGGGCTGGATGAGGAACACGTCGCGCTCGCGGCAGTTGGCCTGGAGCTGCACCTCAAGCGCGTCGTTGGCGAAGCGGGCGACCTTGACGGGGTGGAGCGGGGTTCCGAGATGGGAGCAGATCTCCTCGGCCAGCTCGGGATGGGCGCTGCCGGAAAATACCGTGATGTCTCGCACGATTCCCAGAGGATAGCTTCACGGGCTCACGTAGTGGTGGAGCAGGGCGGGTTCGCCCGCGGCGTTGAGCCATCGCGCGCGGGTGCTGCCGACGCGGCGCCAGCCCAGCCGCTCGTAGAGCGCGACGGCGGCCCGGCCCTCGTCGGAGACCTCCAGGACGACGGGCGCCCCGGCCGCCTTCCGCACGGTCTCCAGCAGGAGGGCGGCCAGCCCGCGGCCCCGGGCGGCGGGCACCACGAAGAGCCGGGTGACCTGCGGGCCCTCCGCGGCGCCCGCCAGGCCCACGTGGCCGAGCACCTGGCCCTCCTCGACCGCCACCCAGGCGCGCAGGAGGTCGCCCGGAGTCAGCCAGCCCTGCGGGTCGGCCGGCCAGTCGACGGGGTAGCGGTCGGCGGCGTGCACCAGGGCAAGGGCGTCGGTGCAGGCGGTCAGGTCGGCCGGTGTGCGGGGGCGGACGCCCATGCCGGCGGTCGTCACGTCAGCGCCTCGACCGTGAGCGCGTCGAGGTCGGGCAGGACCTGCCAGGCGAGCGCGAGGGCGTCGTCGTCGGGCGGGTAGCCGGGATGCGGCACGGCGATCACCCGCATGCCGGCCGCGTGCGCCGAACGCAGCCCGTTGCTGGAGTCCTCGACCGCCACGCAGTCCTTCGGGTAGATCTCCAGCCGCCGGGCCGCCTCCAGGTAGCCGTCGGGGGCGGGCTTGCCGCGCGCGACCTCCTCGGTGGAGACCGTGGTGACGAAGTACTCGCGCAGCTCGGACGCGTCGAGCACCACGTCGATCAGCCGCCGCGGCGACGAGCTGGCCAGGCCGAGGGTGAACCGCGCGGCCAGCCGGCGCACGGCCTCGCGGGCGCCCGGCAGCAGCGGCACGCCGTCTTGGTAGCGCTCGGCCATCTGGTCGACCACGCCCTCGGCGATCTCGCCGGGCGTCAGGCGCACCCCCAGCTCGTGCAGGTAGGCCGCCCACTCGCCGGTGCTCATGCCCATCAGCCTGGACTGCGTGTCGGGCTGCCAGGTGCCGCCGTGGTCGGCGACGAAGGCGCGCCGCACCTGCTCCCAGACGGGTTCGGAATCGACGAGCACGCCGTCGAGGTCGAACACGCACGCTTCCATGACCACCCCCGGATGAGATCAGCTTGGGACCACCCAATCACACCGTCCGCGCCGCTACGCCGCCGCTCCCTGTCCTTATTGCCCGAGTTTCATGCTATTGGGGCTGGTTGTTGAGCTACGAGCGTCCATTCAGGGGCATGCGAGCAGACATGGCAGACCTTCCATTTCATGACACGGGCGACTTCGAGGACGCCGATCGCGGCTTCATCGCGAAGCTGACCCCCGCCGTGGTCACGTCGAGAAGCGGCGAGGTCGTCTGGGACAACGACTCCTACGCCTTCCTCAACGCCGAATGCCCCGAGACCGCCCATCCCAGCCTGTGGCGGCAGAGCCAGCTCTGCGCCAAACAGGGCCTGTACGAGGTCGCCGACGGCATCTACCAGGTACGCGGCCTGGACCTGTCGAACATGACCCTGGTCGAGGGCGACATCGGCGTCATCGTCATCGACCCGCTGGTCTCCACCGAGTGCGCCGCCGCCGCGCTCGCCCTCTACCGCCGCCACCGCGGCGACCGGCAGGTCACCGGGGTCGTCTACAGCCACAGCCACGTCGACCACTTCGGCGGCGTGCGCGGGGTCACCGACGGCAACGTGCCGATCCTGGCCCCCGCCGGGTTCATGGACCACGCGGTCTCCGAGAACGTCTACGCCGGCCCCGCCATGAACCGCCGCGCCGGCTACATGTTCGGCCTCGCCCTGCCGCACGCCCCGGACGGCCAGATCGGCTGCGGCCTCGGCATGACCTCCTCGACCGGCACCACGTCCCTCATCCCGCCCACCGTGGACGTCAGCCGCACCGGCCAGGAGGAGATCGTGGACGGGGTGCGGATCGTCTTCCAGCTCACCCCCGGCACCGAGGCCCCCGCCGAGATGAACTTCCTCTTCCCCGACCGCGACGCCCTGTGCCTGGCCGAGAACGCCACCCACAACCTGCACAACATCCTCACGCTGCGCGGCGCCCAGGTGCGCGACGCCCGCGTCTGGGCCCGCTACCTGTCGGAGACCCTCACGCTGCTCGCCGACCAGGCCGAGGTCGCCTTCGCCTCCCACCACTGGCCGACCTGGGGAAAGAGCAACATCGTACGGTTCCTCCAGGAACAGCGAGACCTGTACGCCTACCTGCACGACCAGACCCTCCGGCTGCTCAACAAGGGCCTGACCGGCGCCGAGATCGCCGAGCAGATGCGGGTGCCGCCCGCGCTGGAGCAGGTCTGGCACACCCACGGCTACTACGGCTCGGTCAGCCACAACGTCAAGGCCGTCTACCAGCGCTACCTCGGCTGGTACGACGGCAACCCCGCCCACCTGTGGGAGCACCCGCCCAGGGAGAGCGCGATCCGCTACGTCGAGTGCATGGGCGGCGGCGCAGCCGTCGTGGCCTTCGCCCGCCGCTACATCGAGGAGAACGACCTGCGCTTCGCCGTCCAGCTGCTCAACCACGCCGTCTTCGCCGACGAGGGCAACAAGGCGGCCAGGGACCTGCTGGCCGAGGTCTACACCCGGCTCGGCCAGGGCGCGGAGAACGGGACGTGGCGCAACTCGTACCTGACGGGGGCCATGGAACTGACCGACGGCATCGCGCCCACCCGCGTCACCACCACCTCGCCCGACCTGGTCGCGGCCCTGACGGTGGAGCAGATCTTCGACTCCCTCGCCATCCGCGTGGACGGCCCCAAGGCCTGGCACGAGAGCCTGTCGATCGACTGGCACCTGACGGACCTGGGGGAGCTGTACCGCACCACGCTGTCCAACGGGGTGCTCGTCCAGCGGCTGAACCCGCCGGAGGAGCCCGTGGACCTGACGCTCCGCCTCACCCGGGCGCAGCTTCTCGGCCTGCTGGCAGGGAAGGGCGTGGAGGGGGTGGAGCGGGAGGGCGACATCACGGCGCTCCAGCGGCTGGTCGCCGTGCTCGACTCCCCGGCCCGCGACTTCGCCATCGTCACCCCCTGAGCCACCGACTCCACGAGCCACCGACTCCACGAGCCACCGACTCCCAGAGCTCGGACTCCCAGAGCTCGGACTCCCAGAGCTCCGACTCCACGAGGCGCCGACGCCGCGAGCCGCCCGGCCCTCCGGGCCTGTGACCTCATGGCTTGCTGACCCGCGGGCCTCTGTCCCCGTGAGTCACTGAACCCCGGCGCCCTCAGCCGGGCTCGCCGCGCGTCGGTCCCGCCCATGCGGCCCTCTGGGCACACGGGCGTCGCGGACCGGCTCTCAGAGTTTGTACAGCTTGTTGAACGGCGTGGTGATCCGCTCCTGCCGGGATCCGAAGTCGACCAGTACGGCGACGTCGTCCTCCACCCCGATGACGACACCGAGGCCGAATCGGTCGTGGCTCACCCGGTCGTGCATGTCGAACTGCTCCGCGGGTGGCGCCGGAGGCGGCGGTTTGAAGGGACTTGTGGGCAGGTGACGACGAGAATCGCCGCTGGCTCGCTTCATCTCCTCCAGTATGCGCCCACCGAGTGAATACTTTGTGGCGTTCACACCTGTATGGACTCGACGCGCGTGCGCGGGACCGTCGTCGTGGGCAGGCGGACGAACCGCAGAAAGGCCGGCAGCAGCCACGGACGCCGCCCCCAGACGGCCACCTTGCCCGTGAGCGCGGCCCGCGTCCTGGACATCCGGCCGAACAGCAGCAGGTTCAGCGCCGCCGGGTCGAACCGCACGTGCGCGTCCACCTGCGGCCCCAGCTCGGCCACCGACACCCGCCCGTGGTCGAGCGCCAGCGCGGCCGGCGCGGTGTGCGCGGAGTGGAAGCCGACGGTGATCCGGCGGGGCGGGGCGGGCGTCCCGGTGTCCATCAGATGTCCGTAGTCGTTCCTGATCATCCCGATCAGGAACAGGTCGAAGAACAGCCCGGCGTCCCGCGCGGGCACCGACCAGGGGGTACGGGTGGCGCGGGCGATGTCCCAGCCGTGCAGCAGCAGCTCGTTCAGCAGGTGGGCCAGCACGCCCGCGACGGGCACCCGCGCGTCGCCCAGCCACGGGACCGGCGTCGCCGGATCGACCTCCGCGCCGGCGCGCAGGATCTCCCGGACGTCGCCGCGCAGCCGCTCGGCCAGGACGGCCGGGTCCCGCTCGGGGAAGTGCTCGAACGCCAGCTCGTTCAGGGCGCTCACCGTGTCGACGTTCGCGCCGAGTATCGGCCCGGCCAGCTCGGGGAAGGGCGTGGTCACGTCGCCGCGCACCACGCAGGTGTAGAGCGAGGCGATCGCGGCGACGTGGGCCGCGGTCTCGGCGACGGTCCACTCCTTGGTCGCCATGGCGTGGGGATCGACGATGGAGACCAGCTTCGCGAACCGGTCGGTGGCCGCCTTGAGCGAGCCGCGCACCGACGCCCATTTGCCGTACGTGATGAGCTCGTCCATGTTCTCTCCAGAGGTCCACGATCACGCTAACCCGGGTGACCTGGGCGGTCTTCTCCGGAAATGCTCCTCTGGGGCCGTCGTGGGCCCGTCCCGGGCGGAAAAGCGGTGGCGTCGCAGGACGTCGCGGCAGTTCACTTTGAGCACCCATCCTGATCAAGAGGGAGCTCCATGATCGTTATCTCGGCGGCGTCGGGCGCGCTCGGCCGTCTCGTCATCGACCGGCTGCGGACCAGGGCGGACGTCGTCGCCGCCGTACGCGATCCGGCCCGCGCGCCCGAGGGCGTGCCGGTGCGGCGGGGCGACTATGACGATCCGGCGAGTCTGCGCACGGCGTTCGAGGGCGCCGCCCGCCTGCTCCTGATCTCGTCGCCGGAGCTCGACCCCGGCCGCCGGATCGGCCACCACCTGGCCGCCCTCGCCGCCGCCGCAGACGTGGGCGTCGGCGCCGTCGTCTACACCAGCTTCCTGGACGCCGACACCGTCGCCACGGGCATGACCGAGGCCCACCACGCCACCGAGCAGGCCCTCCTGCGCAGCGGCCTGCCGTACACGATCCTGCGCCACCCCTTCTACGGCGACGCGTTCGTCCCCCGGGTCTCAGGCGGCGAGCTGACCGGGAGCGGCGGAGGGCGCGGCCTGAACACCGCGTTCCGGTCGGACCTGGCCGAGGCGGCGGCCAACGTGCTGACCGGCGAAGGCCACGAGGGCCGCGCCTACGACTTCACCGGGCCGCTGTGGACCCACCCGGAGGTGGCCGAAGCGCTGGGCGTGCCCTACCGCGAGGTCCCCGACGCCGGCCCCGGCCCGATGGCCTGGCTGAACGCCCGGATCCGCGCAGGCGCGCTGGAGAGACAGACCCCCGACCTGGAGAACGTCCTCGGCCGCCCCGCCCGCACGATGCTCTCCCACCTCCGCGCCACCCTCTGACCGCCCTACCTCCGGCCGCGCGACATCACCACGACGATCCAGACGATGGTGGGCAGCAGAATCAGGAACACCAGGATTCCGGCAATGACGGTCCAGTCCGCGTCGGAAAAGTGCTGAGACGGCAGATCATCCTCCACCGGGCGATGCTATCGATCACCGCCGGCCCGCCAAGGGCTCGTGCGCGGGGGTCGGGTTGACAGCCGGCTGTCGAAAGTGTTGATCATCTTGAGTTCGGCAGGTAGCGTCAGCCCTCGACGGCGATCGTATGTTCGAAAAGCCGTAACCCCCCGAGCAGAGTGGAGCAGGCTGGATGAAGACAATGCTGGGCGTGCTGGCCACCGGCCTCCTGGTCTCCGGACTCACGGCCGCGCCCGCCGCCGGAGCGGCCGGCACGGCTAGCTACCCGCTGGCGGTCACGCAGACGTCCGCCGTCGAGGTGGCCGCGTTCTGGCTGGGCAACGGCGGCGCCAACCTGGCGGACGCCACCCCCTACGCCGTCCAGACCGACATCGACGAGGTCATCCTCGGCGGTACGGTCGTTGCCGACGGCAAGCCCGGCACCGTCCCGCCCGTGCTCCCGCCCGACGGCGCCGGAGACGCCGGCAAGGGGCCCGTCAGCTCGGGCAAGGTGTTCTTCGTCGGCGCCGACGGCCTGCCGCACTGGTGCACCGGCACCGCCATGCAGTCGCAGTACCGCAACCTCGTGGCCACCGCCGGCCATTGCGGGTACGACCAGCAGTACGGCGCGGCTCTCGGCAAGTGGGTCTTCGTCCCCGGCCACTCCGCCGGCGCCGCCCCGTCCGGCCTCTACGTCGGCAAGCAGCTCTTCACCCACTTCGACTTCCCCGCGTACGGCGACCACGACCGTGACTACGCCTTCGTCACCGTCCACAACGGCGTCACCTCCTCACCCGCGGGCGAGCTGACCGACACCGGCAGGCTGGTCGACCAGGTCGGCGGACAGGGACTGGCCTGGAACCAGCCGCTCGACTCCTCGGTCGACGTCTTCGGCTTCCCGGCAGGCGTCCACCCCGACGGCTCCCGCCCGCAGCCGGGCGACACCCTCGAAACCTTCTCGGGACGCACCTCCGCCGCCCAGGCGCCCGGCCTGAAGGCCGAGGAACTCGCCGCCGTGGACTCCCCGTTCCCCGGTGAAGGCTCCCTCGGCTCCTCCTGGCTGCTGCGCTACGACAAGAGCAGTCGCGTGGGCCACCTCAACGCGATCACCATCAGCGTCGCCGACACCGACGGCGACCTGCGCTACGACAAGAGCTTCTCGCCGTACTTCGACGGCGAACTGCGCGGGGTCTACTCCGACGCGAGCACCCAGTGGAGCGGCTCCATCGTCCTGCCATAGGGCACGCCACCGGGCCGGAGGATACTGCGGTGTGCATCCTGTTGAAGAGCAAGCCCACGAGCTGGGGAGCCGCGTCTACGTGGCTCTGCGGGACGGCGGCCTCGACGCCGCCCCCGTCCTGGAACTGGCCTCCCTGCTGGAGGAATGGGGTCTGAGCACTGCGACCACGCGGGAGCTCCTGGAGTCCTCCGCCGCCCGGCCGAGCGCCGCCGATCTGGCCCGGCTGGGGCAGGGTCTTCTCGACGACATCGACTTCCGTCCGGGCTTCGCCGTCGACCCCCAGTTGTGGACGACGCTGGAGCAGGCGCTGGAGGTCGTGGAACGCGACGTCCGGGTTGCCGGGATCACCGGCCGGCTACGCCTGATCACCGATCCCTTGCGCGGGCGTCACGACGCGCAGGTGGAGTACGAGGGTTCCTACCACGGCAACGGGATCCCGCCGGAAGGGGGGCAGCGACCCGCAGCGAGCGTTGCTGTCCCTCGCCGAGGCGGTCCAGGAGACCCTCATGGGGCTCACCTGGACGGTGTGGCCCGTCTGCCCCGCGCACGACCGTGGGCTGCACGTCGGAGGGGAGGATCGCGGGCCTGTCTGGCGGTGCACCAGCGGTGGAGGGCATGTCGTCGCGCTGGTCGGCGAGTTGTCCTGAGCGCGCCGGGCCGGGGACGCCGACCGGCTCGCCGGCGAGCTCCGGGCCGTGTGTAGGGTCGGGCGTCATGAGCGATGACTGGCGGCAGGACCGGATCGGCAGTGCGTTGGCGGGCCGGAATCCCACCGTGCTCAGGCGGCTGGACGCCGGCTTCGCCGTGATCGGTGACACTCAGTTCCTGCCGGGATACTCGGTTCTCCTGACGGACGAGCCCGGCGTCCAACGGCTGTCCGACCTGCCCCGGGCCAGGCGGATGGCGTTCCTGTCGGACATGGAGCTGCTCGGCGAGGCGGTCGAGCGGGCCTGCGGCGCGCTGGACCCGGGGTTCCGGCGGGTGAACCTGGAGATCCTCGGCAACACCGACCCCTTCCTGCACGCCCACGTCTGGCCGCGGTACGAGTGGGAACCGGCCCGGCTGGTCGGCCGGCCGGTGTGGCTGTATCCGCCCGAGAGCTGGTCCGACGAGCGATTCGCCCTCGGCCCGCGGCACGACCCGGTGCGCGAGGAGATCGGCCGCCGACTCGGCGAACTGCACGCGGCCCACGGAGCTCAGCCCAACACCGGCGGCTGAAGCGGACCCCGGGAACCGCCCGGTCCTGCTTCAACGCCGGACGGCCCTGCGCGAATGCCTCGCCGTCGCCGGGCGGCCCTGCGCGGAAGCCTCGCCGACGCCCGGACCGACCTAAGCGAATGCCTCGCCGACGCCGGACGGCCCTATTCCGGGGGCTCGCCGCGGGAGCGGGCGACGGTGAGGAGTTTCAGGAGGTCGGCGGCGAGGGCGGGGCTCGTCGCGACGGTCGCCCCGGAGGACAGGTCGTGGGGGCTGCCGTCGAGGTCGAGAACCAGGGCTCCGGCCTCGCGGGCGATGACGACGCCCGCCGCGGTGTCCCACGGGTTGTTGCTGAGCATGACGCTGGCATCCACCTTGCCGTCGGCCACCCACACGAGGTCGATCGCGGCCGAGCCGAGCATCCTGACGCGCTGGACGCGCGCGGCCAGCTCCTGGGTCAGGGCGAAGCGGGGGCGGTTGCGTTCGGCCGCGTCCTCGCCCACCGCGTAGTCGCCCAGGGCGACGACGGCGTCCTGGAGTTCCCTGGCGCCGCTGACCCGGACGGGCGATCCGCCGGCCGTCGCACCGGCGCCCCGGGCGGCCGAGTAGCGGACGTCCAGGAACGGCAGGCCGACGACGCCGAGCAGCGGCACGTCCCCGTCGACCAGGCCCAGGGAGACCCCGCACAGCGGGATGCCGTGCAGGAAGTTCGCCGTGCCGTCCACGGGGTCGAGCACCCACGTCAGGCCCCGGCCCGGCCGGCTCGCGCCCTCCTCCTCGCCGAGAAAGCCCAGCTCGGGCGTCTCCTTCGACAGGAACTCGCGTACGGCGTGCTCGACGGCGAAATCGACCTCGGTGGCCATGTCGCGGTCGCCCTTGGCGGTGACGACGCCGGGAGCCCGGGTGGTGATGATCTCGCCGGCGATCGACGCGGCCCGCTCGGCGACGGGCAGCAGCGTCCGGACGTCGATGGTCATACGGGCCGTCCTAGGGCAGTTCGGAACGCATCAGGGCCTTGGCGAACGGCTCTCCGGTGGCCCGCGCGTGCGCCATCCGCGCGCGAGCAGCGCCGAGCGTGCGCGGCCGGTAGCCGGGCCCGCCGCAGCAACTCTTGTGGAAGCCGACGCCCGCGTGCAGCAGCAGCGAGAGCACCCGCCAGGCCGCGGTGTCGCGCCGCCGGGGGGCCGCGAAGGCGGAACCCACGTGGATCAGCGGCTCGCCGCACCGCGGGCACGACCGTCCTCGGTCACCGGGCAGCGGGTAGGGCTGCTTGTACGAGGCCCGGCAAGGCAGGCAGACGAACGACGTCTTCGCATGACCCATGCGCCCAGGGTAGCCCCCAGGGTCGGCCGGCTCCGGCTCCTGAGGGCCAGGAGCCGGAGCCGGCCGGGGTCCCGCCAACCCTTCCCTGGCGGGGTGCGGGGTGGTCAGTTCTCCTCGTACGGGGCGGGCGGCCGGAGCAGGTCGCAGCCCTCGAAGACCTGCCTCTCGGCCGCCGAGCCGGGCTTGACCTGCTTGAACCCGGCCGGCTTCGTCTCGTCCTTGGTGACGGGCTGCCAGACGCCGCCCTTGCGCAGACACTGCGCCCACGCGGCGAACTTGGCGTCCTCCTCGGGGGTGGCCGGTTCGGAGCCGCCGAGCAGCGCCGAGTCCCACTCCTTGCACGCCTTCATGGCGGCGTCGAGCTTGGCCTGGGTGACCTTGCTGACGGCGCTGGTGTCGAGGTCCTGCCCCTTGACCGGGTCCGGGATGTCGATCCCGTTCTCGCGCATGCATCCGGCGAACTTCACCGCGGTCTCGTGCCAGCTCGGCTTGCCGGAGTCGGCGCGGGGCTGGACGAGCCGGCGAGGCTCTGCGTCCCGCACGCCGCGCTCAGGGCGAGGACGGGCAGGGCGGCCAGGACGGCGAGACGCCGCTTGCTGATCAACACGGTTTCCTCCAATGGGTCGGCGGGCTGCCCAACACCGTGGCCCGCCGTTGTGAGGAGCCCGTCCGCTCCATGTCATGAACGGAAGCGGGCGCCGACCGGCTGGACGCCGACGCCGGGACCGCCGCCCGGCTGATCACCGCCGAGGTGGCCCGGCTCCCCGCGCTCGTCGACGACCTGATGGAGATCTCCCGCTTCGACGCCGGGGCCGCCGCGCTGAACCTCAACGACGTGGACGTCGGCGCCGCCGTCGCGGCCTGCCTGCGCTCCCGCGGCTGGAGCTCGGACGTCACCGCCGACCTGCCGTCGCCGGACGTCCGCGTTCCCCTCGACCCGCGCCGCCTGGACGTCATCGTGGCCAACCTCGTCGGCAACGCGCTGCGGCACGGCGCGCCGCCCGTCGCCGTCCAGGTGCGCGCCACCGGTCGGGCGGTCGCCGTCGAGGTCTCCGACCAGGGGCCCGGCCTGCCCGCCGACGTGCTCCCGCACGTCTTCGAGCGCTGCTACAAGGCCGAGCTCGCGCGGACCCGCTCCGAGGGCAGCGGCCTGGGGCTGGCCATCGCCCGCGAGAACGCCCTCCTGCACGGCGGCGACCTCACCGTGGCCCCCGGCCCGGGGGCCGTCTTCACCCTCACCCTGCCGAGGAACCGTCCGTGAGGGCCTGGCCGCTCGCGTTGGTCCTGGCCGCCTGCGCGGCCTGCGGAGTGGGCCCCACGGGCGTGATCCGCGCCGGCGAGGCGCCGCGCGGCTTCATCCAGGGGACCAGCCTGTACTTCGTGCGGCACGACCGTCTCGTGCCCGTCACCCGCCCCGAGGGCCCCGCTGGACGCCGCCGAAGCCGTCGGGCTGCTGACCGGCGGCCCCACCGCGGAGGAAGGCGAGCGGGGCTTCGTCACCACGCTGCCGGAGAAGCTGGCCGTCCAGGTGGGCGACGACGCGTTCGTCCCGGCCGAGGGCGCCGGCCTGTCGCGGACGGCGACCGGGCAGCTCGTCTGCACGATCGCCGCCGCCACCGCCGCCGAGCGCGGCGTGGAGGTGGACGACGTACGGGTGACCGTGCCGGGCGCCGGGCAGGCCCGCTGCGCGCACTTCACCTGACCCCCCACCCTACGTAACGGATTAGTCACTCAAACGACTATGGTCACGATAAGTGATCACTCGACAGCATTGGGTCTCCCCGAGGAGTGGAGGCAGATGTGGCCAGTGAGTTCCAGCGGAAGAAGGTCGGCGGCGTCTTCCGGGCGATGGACGTCGACGGCGACGGCCGGCTGACCCAGGCCGACTTCCAGGCGCTCGCCCACCGCTGGTCGGCCGTCGCGGGGCCGGCCGGCCCGGAGCGGCTGACCTCCGTCATGACCGGCTGGTGGCCGGTGCTCCGGGCCGCCTCCGGCGGCGACGCCGGCGTCTCCCTCGACCAGGTGCTCAGCGTGGTCGACGTGCTCGGCGACATGACCGACGCGGTCACCGGCACCGCCGACGCGATGTTCGAGGCCATCGACCTCAACGGCGACGGCCTCATCTCCCGCTCGGAGTACGGCGCGCTGATCGAGACGTGGAACGGCGCGCCCTCGGCCACCGACGACATCTTCCCCCGCCTCGACCTGGACGGCGACGGCCACCTCTCACGCGAGGAGTTCCGCCTCCACTGGACCGAGTTCTGGGCCGGCGACGACCCGGACGCCCCCGGCTCATACGTGTTCGGCGCCCCGCCCGAATGACCGCTTCCCGGGGCCACTGGAGCGTCGCGACCGGGTCAGGGGTCAGGGCCGGATCGTATGATCCGTCTCATGTCGATCCCCCGAGCGGTCGCCGTGGTCGTCGACGGCAGCCGGGTCCTGGTCATCAAGCGGTACTTCCGGCGCGGCGCCGGCGTCGCCTGCGGCATCTGCACCGCCAAAGGGCGACAAGGGCAGCCGTGTCCCGGGCACCACTACGCGCTTCTTCCGGGAGGCCACGTGGAGGACGGCGAGTCGCCGGAGAGCGCCGCGGTCCGCGAGCTCCACGAGGAGACGACGCTCACCGCGACGATCGACCGGTTGCTCTTCGCCGGCTCGCACAACGGCCGGCCCGCCTTCTACTTCCTCATGCGGGACGTGCTCGGCGTCCCGTCGCTCTCCGGTGACGAAGCCGTGGACCACGGGCCGGACAACACCTTCGAGCTCAGGTGGGCGAGCGCCGCCGAGTTCGGGCGGCTCGGCCTCTACCCCGCCGACGTGCGCGAGCCGCTCACCCGGCTGCTCCACAGCTGACCCCGCCCCCCGAACCCGCCGGGCCACGTGGGCAGGACGATCTCCGCCCCAGGGTTCTCCCATGAACAGGTCCCTACGATTGGCGCCCATCACCCCTGCCAACGTCGAGATGGCCCTCGCCGTGAAGGTCCGTCCCGATCAGGAGCGGTTCGTGTCGCCGGTGGCGAAGTCCCTCGCGGAGGCCTACGTGCAGCCGCAGGTGGCCTGGCCGCGCCTCATCCTGGACGGTGATCGTCCCGCCGGTTTCCTCATGGCGTTTCTGGACATCGACTGGAACGGCAAGGGCGTCGACTTCAGGTCCGGCCTGTGGCGGCACGCGGCTGTACGTCACGTGGGAGCCAGGGGAAGGCGGCCCCGAGGACTTCTACCGCAAGCTCGGCTTCCAGCTCACGGTCGAGGAGAGCGGCGGCTGTCTGCACGGCGCGGGGCAGGGGCGAGGAGTAGATCGCCGTCGTGTCGTCGCCGATCTCCGCGGTGATCCGCCGCCCGAGCTGTGCTGCTTGCCGGTGTCCGGTGTCGGTGAGGCCGCGGCATCCGTTCGGGCCGCCTATCACGCCCTCCTGCTTGTGGCGGGAGTCCCCGTGACGTACGAAGAACATCCGAGTTCGCATGCTGTGGATCATGCCAAGGGGGCGGCCGTCGAGGCACCCGCAGTCGGACGTTCCTCGCGAGGGTGCGCCTCGTATCCTTGATCGGGTCGCCGAGGGCGCGGCCGTGGAGGGAACGGGATGAGTCGTTACTCACGGGTCGTGGTGAAGCTGAGCGGCGAGGCGCTTGCCGGAGATGCCGGTTGGGGAAGCGATCCGGCGAGTCTCGCTCAGCTGGCGGATGAAATCCTCTCCGTCAGTACGCTGGGCGTCGAGGTCGCGGTGGTCATCGGCGGCGGCAACTACTTCCGCGGCCGGATGGCCGACGGCTGGGGGATCGGCCGCGCCGAAGCCGACAACATCGGCATGCTCGGCACGGTGATGAACGCGCTGATGCTGCGTGGCGTGCTCACCGCGCGGTCGCAGACGGATGTGCGGGTGATGACGGCAGTGCCGATGCAGAGCGTCGCGGAGCCCTTCATCCGGCTGCGCGCCGACCGGCACCTTCGCCGCGGGCTGATCGTCCTGCTCGCCGGTGGCATCGGCCAGCCGTACGTCACGACGGACTATCCGGCTGTCCAGCGGGCCCTGGAGCTTGAGGCGGACGCGCTGCTGGTCGCCAAGCGCGGGGTCGACGGGGTGTACGACAGCGACCCGAACGTGAACCCGGACGCCAAGCGGTACACCGACCTCACCTATCGAGAGGCTCTGGCGGCAGGGGTGCGGGTGATGGACCAGAGCGCCTTCGTCCTCGCCAACGAACAAGGGCTGGTCATGCACGTGTTCGACGTGGCGGCGACGGGCGTGATGAAGGCGATCTGCCAGGGAGAAGACGTGGGAACGAGGATCACCCGGGATCCGGAACACTCCAGGGCGTGAGCCGATGGCAAGATCACCGTCATGACGGACCGCGATGATCTCCTTCGGCGCGTGTCGGCGAAGGCGTGCGAGACCACGGAGCTCCTTCCTCCTCCCGCGACGGCGGAGGAGGTGGCACAGGCGGAACGCGCGTTGGGCTTTCGACTCCCTCCGCTGCTCACCCGGCTCTACCGCGAGGTGGCCAACGGCGGCTTCGGCCCCGACTACCAGCTTCTCCCGCTCGCCGGAGAAGGACGTACCGCCGTGAACGAATACCGCAAGATCCGGGAGACCTCAGGACCCGGCGCTGACGCGCACTGGCCGGCGGACGTCCTGCCCGTCCTGGACTGGGGGTGCGGCATGTACGCCGCCGTGGACTGCCGCAGCCCCGAGGGCGCCGTACTGCTCTTCGAGCCGAACGGGGTCGGCGATGACTGGCACCACGCCTGGTATGCCGACTCGGAGAGCCTGACCGAGTGGCTGGAGACCTGGCTCTCCGAAACGGGCTGGTACGAAGAGGGCGCCGACGAAGACGGTGAGCTGCGGCCATGGGAGTCCGCTCAGCAGCGGCTGGCGGAATGAGGCGCCTTTCGAGGGGCCGCTTCTGGCCTGGAGACCTGTTTCCGTAGGCGTCCGCTGAGACCTGCTGCCGTTCGGAGATCAAAGCGGTTGCGCGGCGGGGAGCCGGCGGCACATCATCTGAGACGTGGCCGCCCTGCCTGACCCCCTGCCCGTGCTCTTCGACTGCGGCTGTTCGGACATCTACCACTGCCCGCGCGCCGGGGAAGTCGAATGCCTCCGGCACAGCGGCTTCGCCGTTCGCCGCGACGCGCTTGAGCAGCACATCCCGGTTCGTGCCGCCACCAGCCATCAGGAGGCCCTGTGACAGAGGAAAGGGAAGTACCCGTAGGCCAGGCCCTGAACGGCCTCGACGTCTACCCGCTTCCCGACGGCTGGACCGCTCTGGGCGCGATAGTCCTCGTGAAGTGCCTCGACGAGGAAGGCCATTCCTCATGGGCCTTCCGAACCACGGACGGGCTGAGCGATGAGGAACTCCTCGGCGCCCTGACCGTCCGAACCGACCTCCTCCGCCGCAAGCTGTACGAGGCGTACACGGGCGACGAGGACGACGAATGAGACCAGTAGGTCTGCCCGGCGACGCGCGACTACGTCCGTCGGCGAAGGAAGGCCAGCGGGACGCAGACGAACGTGGAGATGATCATCATCGCCAAGAAGGGCAGCATGTCGACTCGAATGTTCATCTCCGGCTGGTAGGTGTTCATGTACCACTCGTCCAACGCGGCCAGTAGCCAGGCGCCTGCCGGCCACAAGAGGTGATGGGAGTGCCTTCAAGACCGCCGTTTCAGCTGGTAGCGGCGGTGGAGGTGTGAGCGTTGGAGTGCCGTCGAATCCCCGTGACTCCCCGCTGATCGCCGCCCGAACGGGCACGCAACGGGCACGCCCCCTCCGAGCCGGAGGTCCTGGAGGGCGGGTGATCGCGACTGCACCGAGGGGCGCCGAGCTGGACAGGCGCTCAACCCTCCTCAAGTTGCCGTAGGTACTCGGCCAGTTCGGGGACTGTCGGAAGAACCTGCGGGTCGACGCTCTTCCGGATCAGCCCGGCCTCCTCATCCCCGCGTTGCCCTTCGAGGATGACGACGACGAACTCGGGCGGAAGTGAGCCGTGGAGGTCGCCCCGGCGCGCTGTCGCGGTGATCGCTTTGCAGACGTGGGCCATCGCGGAGTCGTGCGCCGCATCGAGCGCGTTCAACGCCGCATACCGATCAGCCTCGGAGGCGGTGGGCGCCAAATGCTCTTCGGCGAGACGGTGATACCACGGCGACATCGCATTGCTCGGGACGTCCAGGACGTCCCACCGCCACTCCGGCGGGGTGAACCGCGTCGAGTGCCCATGGTCCTCGTGCACCGCTGCCTCAGTGTTGGCGGCCAGGGCAGGGGGGAGGATCTGGACGTCGTCCATGTAGAAGAGGTGGAAGGCTGCGCCGTACAGCCGCTCGCCGGGGCACGCCCCTGCAAGATCACTCAGGGTGCGGCATGCGCTGTCATGCCATGCGTCCTCGAAGGCGCCCCAGTCCATCGCCGCATGCTAGTGCGGATCTTGCGGCCTTGGCCGTCTGGATCCCGAGGGGTTCCGGTGCCGACATTGGTGAAGGGGCGCACAGCGGGCGCGAAAGACCGAACACAGCAACCGCGCTCGAAGCGACGAACTGGGCTCTCCAAGAGCGGGTGACGGGGATCGAACCCGCGCCGTCAGCTCGGGAACCGCAGCCATTGACCAGAAGCTTCACGCCTCGTGTCAGGGCTGGCCTTCTCGTGGAGCTCCCAGGTGTCCGCCTTGGCCCACTTCGTGCGCCTCGCGGAGCCAGCCGGCGAATTCCTCATCAAGTGCAGCGAGATCAGAGATTCGGAAGGAATGAACGTACAGCCGCTTCGTGTACGGAGCCACGCTGGTGATGCGAGAGTCGTCGCTGATCGTGCGCTGGATGTCGAAGTAACCTCGGAGCCCTCGCGCGTCCGGCTTCGCTCCGGCGAATCCACGACGTGTTCCCTTGACGGTGATCATGCTCTTGGACACCGCATACGTGAAGGGGCCGCATGCCGCAACCAGCCTGACGAATTCGCGGTACAGGGCCACCGATGTGTCGGGCTTGCCCTCAAGGTGGTCTTCGATCGTCCAGGTCTCATGGTCCATGGACCGAGAAAGTAGCAGGCGGCAGCGACGGTTTCCGGACTGCGAATCCGTACGTTCTCCCCTGCCTGACGCTCCTTTGTGCCAGGGCGCGTTGCGCGAGGTCTCGTCACGATCCGCGGTTGTCGGACGACAAGGCCAGGTAGGCGGCGCCGGCCGAGTTCAGGACGTTGATCCACCCAGGATGGTCGAGGTAGGCGTTGTCCGGAGCGGTAGGGCCGAGGTGATCGAGCACCTGCAAGAGGGCGTCGACCACCGCCTGCACGAGTTCGGCTTCTCGGTGATCGATGAGGAGATGAGGGATCAGTGCTCGTGCGGCGTGTTGGTCGATGAAGGTGTCGTCGATGAGCCAGTGCACGGCAGCGGTGAGGTCGGGCGATCCTTTCCCGGACCGCCAGTGTCGGTCCTGGTACTCGCGGTCACTCAGGGCTCGCAGTGACTCGAGCACGTCCTTGCGTCGCTCTGGCCACTGCACCGGTTGAACGCCGGGATGTTCTTCCCCCATAAGCGCCAAGCTACTGGGGCCTGTCGATGTCCAGTTGCCATGGGCCTGGTGGATCACGTCTGACAGGTGCCGTATCAGGATGCGGAAGCTTCTCTTGGTGGTGTCTCGGGTGGTTTCCCGGCGTCTCCCTCACCCGCTTCTAGCCCGCCGGAGAGTGACTCCTGATCAAAAATAATGGACAGGCCAGCTGTGCGGACAACAAGATCTCGGCATGGGAACCGACATCCATGGATTCATCGAGTGCCGCACATGGACTCCCGAACTCGATGTCGGTGAGACCGCGTGGTGCGCTGCCATCTCGCTGAAGATGTTGGTCGGCAGAGACTATGAAGCCTTCGATTGCCTCTTCGGGGTTCGCAGCTCAGGCCACTGGCGACCGATAGCGGCCGATCGCGGGCTCCCTCAGGATGCGTCGGAAACCACCAGAGCTGCCTGTGGGGGCGCTGAGCTGAGCAGTGAGCTGGTCCCGAGTGACCGTGACTGACCACTCATCACCCCTCTTGATGGCCCCTAATGGCCCGGTCATCAGCCTCCGACCTGCCGCTCTACCACTGCTTCCCCTCCGCCAAGCGCTGTTCCCGCATCGCGGCGATCGAGTCGCTGATGGCGCGCAGCACAGTCCGAGCCTGATCGCGTTCGACGCCCATGCGAGTCTGGAAATCCCAGTCGTCAAGATGAACGCCGTTACAGACCTCGTTGAGAGCATTGTTGATCGCGAGGGCGTCGTCCGGACCCAGTTTCACGGTGATCACTTCGGCGGTCGCACCAACGATTTCCACGAGCGCATTGTGCATGTTGAGGTGCACCGCGCGCATCTCCCCTGTCTGATCGCCCCGTGGCCCTGGCCCGCTCGGCTTGTCCCGGGTCGACGGTGGGCGGGATGATCAGGCTTCCACCTCGACCAGCTACGGGCCTCTGCTCGTGCTCATGCGCTCATCCCGGAGCCGAGGCCCCGCCGGAGGCATGAAGCGGGTGAGAGTTACGAAGGGCTCCTTGCGTGTGACCCGTCCCAGTTGAAAGATGCGTGTTCATGATCAGAGACTCGCAAATCCTGGCCTGTTCCGGGGTGCTGTATCCGCCTGAGGGATTTCGGCACGTCGGCGTTCAGATATGGCAGGCGAGGCAGTTGGCTGGTGTGCGTAAGCCGCGGATGTGCCTCATCGCGACGGCGGTGGGTGACTCGCGGGAATTCATCGACGGCTGGTACGCGCGGGCCGCGGCGTTCGGTGACGCGGACTTGTCCCATCTCCAGTTGTTCACGCAGCCGAACGTGCGCGACGTGCGGGCGCACCTCCTTGCCCAGGATGTGATCTTCGTGTCCGGGGGGAGCGTGGTGAACCTGCTGGCGGTCTGGCGGGCGCACCGCCTTGATGAACTCCTGCGGGAGTGCTGGGAGAAGGGCGTCGTACTGGCCGGTCAGAGCGCGGGCAGCCTGTGCTGGCACACGGGCGGTGTGACCGACTCCTTCGGCGACGATCTCGATGCTCTCAATGACGGCTTGGGATTCCTGCCGTTCAGCAATGGCGTCCATGATGACTTGGGCGATCAGCCCCGGCGGGCTCGGTTCCGCGAACTCGTGGGCACCGGGAGGCTGCCGGCGGGATACGCCACTGAGGACGGAGTCGCCCTCCACTACGTGGGCACCGAACTGCACGAGGTCGTGAGCGTCCTTCCCGACCGGAACGCATGGTTCGTCGAGGCAGACGGCGATGGCGGGTACCGGGAAAAGGCGCTTTCGGCTCGCTGCTGGGTTCCTTGAAAGTTGCGCTGAAGCTCGCCGCGCCACAACACGAGTGCGCGGCCCAGGCCGCCGGCGGCCGGGACCGCCCCCAGGCCGCATGCCCGGACGTCGGCGGGCGGAGGGCCGGGGGGTGCGGCGGCGCGCCGCGCCGCCGCAGTGCTCACGCTGTGTCCGCTCGGTGACTGAGGAGCAGGTTCATCACGTGGGCGAAGCCCTGCCGTGAGCGAGTCGAGCACGGCCTTGCCCTTTGCGGCTGTCGCGAAGGATGGGGCGGCCGATGACGCCGTTCTTCGCCTGCATGCCCTCGGTCAGAAGGTGTCGTCGTTCGTTGGTCACGTGGTCAGCGTTCTCATGGCCCGGGGGGATGACTTGCGGGCAGGCGTGCAGCAGGATCGAGGTCTCGATCTCTCCGGCGTGCATGTCTTCGTGCATGGAGCTGGACAGCTGTGCGGCGGCTTGGGCATGTCCAAGGCCGGACGCCGGACGGTGGGCATCCCGCAGGGCATCGTCCCGATCCTCCGGGAGTACATGGACACCCTGGGCCAGGACGAGCCGGGCGCGCTCATGTCCCCGGCAGCCAAGGGCGGACCGATGCGCCGGAGTGGCTTCAACACCCGTACGCGGTGGGTGGACGTCGTCACGGAGATGGGCTTGCCAGGGCTTCATTTCCATGACCTGAGGCACACGGGCAACATGCTGGCGGGCCGAGTCCGGCGCGGGCCTCAGGGACCTCATGGCGCGCATGGGGCACGACAACGTCCGAGCGGCCATGATCTACCAGCACGCGGTCAGAGGAGCCGGCGAGGCGATCACCAACGCCGTCGATCGGCGGCTCGAAGCGCGAGACGACCGCAAGGCCACGGCGAGCGTGACGGGTCATCGCCGTCCCCTGAGCGAGCGTACGAAGCGCTGAAGGCCGACGAAGAAGCGGGCCGAGCGGTGGGGAGTTCGAGGGGCGGGAGTCCCTCGCCATCTGGCGAAGCCCCAAGAAGGACGGTCCGGGCGAAGCGAGGGCGACTCGGGCAGGCGGCAGGCCCACTGTGTGGGCAGGCGATGGGTGGGTGGCGTTCGCCGAACGGAGGAGGAGTTGGAGCGGGTGACGGGAATCGAACCCGCGCTGTCAGCTTGGGAAGCTGATGTTCTGCCATTGAACTACACCCGCACGAACCGAAGTACGCGCCCCCCACTGTAGCGGAAACTTGCCCCCCAACAGCAAACCCAACGCCCCACCTTTTCCGGCCGGGACGGTAAGTTGGCTCACCGTGTTGCTATCTGACCGTGACATCCTTGCTGAGATCGACTCCGGCCGGCTCGCCCTAGACCCCTTCCACCAGGACATGATCCAGCCGTCCAGCATCGACGTACGGCTCGACCGCTACTTTCGTGTCTTCGAGAACCACAAGTACCCCCATATCGACCCCTCCGTCGAGCAGCCGGATCTCACGCGGATGGTCGAGCCGTCCGGTGACGAGCCGTTCATCCTGCATCCGGGGGAGTTCGTGCTGGCCTCCACCTATGAGGTGATCACGCTCCCCGACGATCTGGCCTCGCGGCTGGAGGGGAAGAGCTCGCTCGGACGGCTGGGCCTGCTGACCCACTCGACCGCCGGGTTCATCGATCCCGGTTTCAGCGGGCACGTCACGCTTGAGCTGTCCAACGTGGCGACCCTGCCCATCAAGCTGTGGCCGGGGATGAAGATCGGGCAGTTGTGCGTGTTCCGGCTCAGCTCGCCCGCCGAGCACCCGTACGGATCCGCCAAGTACGAGTCCCGGTATCAGGGGCAGCGGGGCCCGACTCCGTCCCGGTCGTTCAGGAACTTCCACCGGACGAAGATTTGAGTGAACAACAGGTGAACATTTAGGGAACGTCGCGGAAGGATGAGCCCTCCGCGCACCCGACAACAGGCCACGTCACCGGCCGGATTTCCCTGCAAAAAGCGGCCAAACTACAACGGACGCCGGTGTCGCACAACATACGCAGGGTAGCCAGAAGGCGAAGGGGACATGAAGTTCGCATTTCGCCTGGTAACCCGTACCCTCTTCCACGGACCATCCCCGCACATCTGGAGAACGACGTGCGCCTGCGTCTCACGCCACGTGAGGACAGCTACTACGACCTGTTCGCCGACTCCGCGAACAACCTGGTCACGGCATCCCGTCTGCTGGTCGAGATCATCAGTGACGGATCGGACAGGGAAGCCCTGGCCGAGAAGATGCGCGCCTGCGAGCACGCCGGTGACGAACGCACCCATGCGATCATGAACCGGCTCAACGAGAGCTTCATCACTCCGTTCGACCGTGAGGACATCTACCGCCTCGCCTCCAACCTCGACGACGTGATGGACGCGATGGAGGCCGCCTCCGACCTCATCGTCCTCTACCAGATCGACCATCTCCCCAAGGACGTGGTCCGGCAGGTCGAGGTCCTGGAACGCGCCGCCGAGCTGACCGCCGAGGCGATGCCCCGGCTGCGTTCCATGAAGAACCTCAACGAGTACTGGATCGAGGTCAACCGCCTGGAGAACCAGGGTGACCAGGTCTACCGCAGGCTGCTGGCCAAGCTGTTCAGCGGCGAGTACGACGCGCTCACCGTCATGAAGATGAAGGAGGTCGTCGACGCCCTGGAGGAGGCCGCCGACGCCTTCGAGCACGTGGCCAACACCGTCGAGTCGATCGCGGTCAAGGAAAGCTAGGCCCAGTGGACCTCACGCTCGCCCTCGTCATCGGCGTGGTCGTCATCTCCCTGGCCTTCGACTACACCAACGGGTTCCACGACGCGGCGAACGCCATCGCGACCTCCGTCTCGACCCGGGCGCTCACTCCCAGGGCCGCGCTGTTCATGGCCGCGGCGATGAACTTCATCGGCGCCCACCTGGGCACCCAGGTGGCCCAGACCGTCGGAAAAGGGATCATCGACGCTCCCAACGGTCCGCACGGCCTGGTCGTCGTGGCCGCGGCGCTCATCGGCGCGATCGTCTGGAACCTGATCACCTGGTACTTCGGGCTGCCCTCCTCCTCCAGTCACGCGCTCATCGGCGGCCTGGTGGGCTCCGCGCTGGCCTCGGCCAGCGTGGTGCACTGGGACGGCGTCGTCGAGAAGGTCGTCATCCCGATGATCCTGTCGCCGCTGATCGGGTTCAGCCTCGCCGCGCTGATCATGATCGCAATTTACTGGATCTTCCGCAACAGCCAGCCGGGCAGGACGAACCGCGGCTTCCGCTATGCCCAGACCGTCTCGGCCGCCGCCATGGCGCTCGGGCACGGCCTGCAGGACGCGCAGAAGACGATGGGCGTCATCTTCCTCGCGCTGACGGTCGGCGGGTACGCCAGCCCCGGCGAGGGGATCCCGCAGTGGGTCATCCTGAGCGCCGCCGGTGCGATCTCGCTCGGCACGTACGCCGGCGGGTGGCGCATCATGCGCACGCTCGGCCGGCGGATCATCGCGCTCGACCCGCCCCAGGGGTTCGCCGCCGAGTCGGCCGCGGCCACCGTCCTGTACGGAGCCGCGATCGGGTTCGGCGCGCCGATCTCCACCACCCACACCATCACCACGGCGATCATGGGCGTCGGCGCGACCAAGCGGCTGAGCGCCGTGCGGTGGGGCGTGGCCGGCAACATCGTGACCGCCTGGGTGCTCACCATCCCGGCGGCGGCCCTCGTGGCGGCGCTGGCCTACGCAGTCCTCCACCTGATGGTGGAGTAGGGCCTGACGGTGGAGTGGCACGCCGGGGGCTATCCGCCGGCGTACATCACGTCCACGTCCCAGCGGGCGAAGCCCAGGGACTCGTACAGCCTGATCGCGGCCGTGTTGGCCTCGTCCACGTAGAGCATCGCGTGGGCGAGGCCGCGCGAGCGCAGGTGGGCCAGGCCGGCCAGGGTGAGCGCCCGGCCCAGGCCGGTGCCCTGCTGGGAGGGGTCGACGCCCACGACGTAGACCTCGCCGAGCGGCTCGTGGCCGTGCTCGGACGAGCCGTGGATCTTGGTCCAGTGGAAGCCGGCGAGCCGGTCGCCGCGGACGGCCAGGAAGAAGCCCTCGGGGTCGAACCAGGGCTCGCGCTCGCGCCGGTGCAGGTCGTCGAGCGTCCAGGCGCCCTGCTCGGGGTGGTGGGCGAAGGCGGCGGCGTTCACCTTGAGCCACGCCTCCTCGTCCTGGCCCGGGACGAACGTGCGCAGCTCCACACCTTCCGGAAGCGTGTAGGGCGGCAGCGGGGCCGACAGCGAGCGGCGCATCTGCCACAGCGAGCGCACCCGGTCGAAGCCGAACGACGCCGCCAGCGCCCCGGCTCCGGCGTGGTCGCCGTGCGCCCACAGCCGCACACTGCCGCCGGTCAGCTCCAGTACGGCCCGCAGCAACCGCGTCCCGTGGCCCTGGCGCCGGTAGGCGGGATGGACGACCAGCTCCGCGCTCGGCCCCTCGACCTCGTCGGTCGGATCGACGTGCGCGTAGCCCGCGGGCGCGCCGTCGTCGGCGTGCAGCAGCAGCGAGCGGGCACGGGGATCGCCGCCGTACCGGAGATGGAGCATCACGTGCTCGTTGAGCGGGCGGACCCCGTCCGTCTCGGTCGCCGCCTCGACGATGCGGAGAACCTGGGAGACCTCGTCGTCGTCGAGCCGTTCGCAGATCTTCACATGTGCACCCACATAAGGAACTCTAGGCGTACCAATGGCGAACAATGCCATGGGCTGCCCCGGTCAATCGTTACCTTTGCGACATTCGTTGCATAGGGAGACGTCGTAACGTCCCTCTCATGACGTCACGCACCCTCCTCCGGCTGTGCACGGCCGGCGCCGCCACCGCGGCCGGGATCGCCCTGGCCATGGCGCCCGCGGTCGCCGCGACCAGCGGCTCGGCCGGTCACGGAAACGGCCACGGAAACGGCCACGGCGGGCCGACCGTCCCGGTCCGCCTGCTGAGCATCAACGACCTGCACGGCAACCTCGAACCGCCGTCGGGCTCCTCCAGCCGCATCCTCGACCCGGACGGCCCCCTCATCGACGCCGACGGCTCGCTGACCGGGCTGCCCGGCGGCAAGTACTCGATCGCCGGCGGCGCGTCGTACCTGGCGACGTACGTCAAGCAGGCGCGTACCGAGAACACGCTGCTCGTGGCGGCGGGCGACCTGATCGGCGCGTCGCCGCTGATCTCGGCCGCCTACCACGACGAGCCCACCCTGGAGGTGCTCGGCTCGCTCGGGCTCAACGCCACCGCGGCCGGCAACCACGAGTTCGACGAGGGGTACGCCGAGCTGCAGCGCCTCATGAACGGCGGCTGCCACCCGGTGGACGGCTGCTCGCCCGCCGGCCAGTGGAAGGGCACGGACTTCGACTTCCTCGCCGCCAACGTCCTGAAGGAGGGCTCCGGCCAGTACGCCCTGCCGCCGTTCTACGTCAAGAAGATCAACGGCGTGCAGGTGGGCTTCATCGGCCTGGTGACGGCGACCACGCCGACCATCGTCACCGCGGAGGGCATCAAGGGCCTGCAGTTCACCGAGGAGGTCGCCGCGGCGAACCGGGCCTCGGCCTACCTGGCGCGCAGGGGCGTCAAGGCGCAGGTCGTCCTGATGCACGAGGGCGACTCGACCACCCCGAACCAGAGCCCGGACGCGTGCTCGGCGAACACCGCCAACGCCGGCTCGCGCATCGCCAGGGAGCTGAACCCGCAGATCGACCTGGTCATCAGCGGCCACTCGCACCAGGCCTACATCTGCAAGACCAAGGACCCGGCGGGCCAGGACCGCTACTACACGCAGGGCTCGTCCTTCGGCCGCGTGCTGACCCAGATCGACCTGCGGGTCGACAAGCGCACCCGGGACGTGGTCCGCTCCTCGGTCACCGCGGACAACAAGGTCGTCGCCCGTACGGTCACCCCGGACCCGCAGGTCGAGGCCCAGGTCCAGACGTGGCGGACGCGCAGCGCCGAAGTGGCCAACCGCAAGATCGGCTCGATCACCGGTGACATCACCAACGTCGTCACCAACACCTCGGCGGCGACCACCAGGCCGGAGACGCCGCTCGGCGACCTGATCGCCGACTCCCAGCTGGAGGCGGCCAAGCCGGCGGGGGCCGAGATCGCGCTGATGAACCCGGGCGGCATCCGCACCTCGCTGACGTACGCGCAGTCGGGGTCCGAGGGCGACGGCGTCGTCACCTACGGCGAGGCGTTCGCCGTCCAGCCGTTCAGCAACATCGTCCAGGTGCGGACGTACACGGGCGCGCAGCTCAAGGCGCTGCTGGAGCAGCAGGTCTGGACGCCCAACCCGGCGACGGGCGCGATCAACCACCGGATGCTCCAGGTGTCGTCGTCGCTGACCTACACCTTCGACACCACCAAGCCGGTGGGGTCGCGCGTGTCGGACGTCAAGCTCAACGGCGCCCCCGTCACGGACACGCAGTCGATCAAGATCGCCGCGAACAACTTCCTGATGGGCGGCGGTGACGGCTTCTCGGTGTTCACGCAGAGCACGGACACGTGGAGCGGGCCGGTCGACCTGGACGCGTTCACGGCGTATCTGACCGCGCACTCGCCGATCAGCCCGTCGGCGGCCGACCGCATCACGATGATCAAGTGATCTCCGGGCCGGAGGTCCCGCCGCGCGGGGCCTCCGGCCTTTCCTGACCGGGCGCGACGGGTCTCAGCTCCGGTGCGGTGAGTCGCCGGCGGGATCCTGTTCGCGGTGCAGGGGCAGGCGGGCCACCAGGCGGGCGCCCGGCTCGTGGTCGGCGACCTTGAGCGTGCCGCCGTGCGAGACGCAGATCTCGCGGGACAGCGGCAGGCCGAGCCCGCTGCCGCCCTTCTCCTTCCGGCGGGCGTCCTCCAGCCGGGTGAAGCGTTCGAAGACGCGCTCGCGGTCGGCGGGCGGGATGCCGTCGCCGTCGTCGGTGACCGAGACGCAGACGTGGTCGCCCTCCACCCACACCTTCAGGTCGATCCGGTGCGCGGCGTGCCGGGTGGCGTTGTCCAGCAGGTTCGTCAGCAGCCGGTCGAGCTGCACGGGCGAGCCGAGGACGGGAGCCTGGGCGCACACGTCCACCACGATGGGGATCTTGCCGCCCTCGCGGCGGCGCACCTGCTCCTCGGCCAGGCGGCACACGTCGACGACGCGGCGGTCGGGGATGGCGCCGGCGTCCAGGCGGGCCAGCAGGAGCAGCTCGTCGATGATCCCGGTGAGGCGTTCGGCGGCGGCCAGGGCGCGGGCGCCGGTGGCGGGCCAGTCGGTCTCGTCGGGGTAGGCGTTGGCCACCTCGAGCTGGGTGCGCAGGGCGGAGATGGGGCTGCGCAGCTCGTGGGAGGCGTCGGCGACGAAACGGCGCTGGGTCTCGGCCGAGCGTTCCAGCCGGTCGAGGGTGTGGTTGGTGGTGGCGGCCAGGTCGGTGATCTCGTCACCGGTGTCGGGGACGGGCACGCGCCGGCTCAGGTCGCGGCCGGTGATCTCGGCGAGCTCGGCGCGGATGCGCTCGACCGGGCGCAGCGCGGAGGCGACCACGACCCAGGTGATCCCGGCGACGAGCACCAGGGCGATCGGCGTGCCGAGGAACACCATGGCGTTCAGCCAGGACAGCGCCCGGTTGACGTCGCTGAGCGAGGAGGCGCCGTAGACCGTGACGAGCCGGCCGTCGGGGGTGTGCACCTGGATCGCCATGATCAGGTACTGGGCCTCCTTCTCGTCCCTGAGGCCGGTGAGCGTGCTCTCGGCGCTGTAGAGGGTCTCCGGCCTGGCCACCTGCATGCCGGACAGCCGCTGGCCGGGGTGCAGGCCGGGGCTGGTGGCCAGCACCCGTCCGTCGGCGTCGACCACCTGCAGGAGCTGCACCCGGGCCGGGGCCTCCAGCGACGCGGGGAGCTGTCCGGTGCGGGCCTCGCTGGCCACCCTGCGCACGGCCAGCTCCACCCGGGTCTCCACGAGCCCGTGCAGGTTGTCCGGGCCGAGGGTGAGGGCGAGCGTGCCCGTGACGGCCAGGACCACTGCCGCCACCAATGTCGCGAGCGTGGTCAGGCGCCCGCGGATCGAGCGGGGAAAGAGCCTTTTCGCCATCCCGTGAGACCTACCCATGGAGACCCGGACGGGGAAAAGGCCGGATCGAGATTCGGCAAGCGGCCCGCAAAGAGGGGTGTCCCGCCGGGCCGGCCCTGCGTCCCGCTCGAATAGTGGATCACGTGGGAGGCGCCACGGGCCTGCCGCCGGTCCTCGGCGGGCGGCTGTCGCGACACATGGGCGAGGTGATCGATCCGTGCCGCATCATCACCCCCTGAGCGGGTTCTGGGCCGCGCCGGCGCTGGTCGTGCTGGTGACGTACGTGGTGCTGGCCGGGCGGACGGCGTGGAGCCGGTGGCGTACCGCGAGCTTCGCCGGCGGCTGCGCGCTGGTGACCGTGGCGCTCACCGATCCCGTGGCCGCGCTGGCCGCGACCGACTTCCGCGGCCACATGATGCAGCACCTGCTGATCGGCATGCTGGCGCCCCTGGCTCTGGCCCTGGGCGCGCCGGTGACGCTGCTGCTGCGCTCGCTGCCGGTCCCGCGGGCCCGCCGCCTGACCTGGGCGCTGCGCGGGCCCGCCGTCCACCTGGCGGCCAACCCGTGGACCGCGCTGGCGCTCAGCGCCGGCGGCATGGCGGCCCTGTACTGCACGCCCCTGTACGGCCTCGCCCCCGCGCCGCCGGTGCACGCCTGCCTCCTGCTGGCCGGTTACCTGTTCGCCTGGGTCGTCGCCGGGCCCGACCCCGCGCCGCGCCGCCCGCCGGTGCCGGTGCGGCTGGCCGTGGTGGGGGTGGCGGTCGCCGTGCACGCGGGCCTGTCCGGGGCCATGTACGCCGGCCGGCTGGCCCTGCCGGCGCCGTCCGACCAGCTCAGGGGCGCGGCGGAGATCATGCTCTACGGCGGGGGCGCCGCTGAGCTGCTGCTCGCCCTGGCCGTGGCGGCCTCCTGGCGGGCCCGGCGCACTCCCGAGAACGCCGACGTCGAGCTGCTCGCCCCCGGCCTCACCGTCCGGGTGCCGGGGGAGCCCGAGCCCGTCCGGCGGGTCCGCGTCCCCGACCGCGAGCCGGCGAGGACGCGCGGCCCGCTCACCCCGGCCCAGTACGGCGACGAGGACGAACCAGACCCCGCCGACCTGTAGCCGCCCGGTCAGTGGGCGGCGCGGGAGCGGAAGAGGTCGTAGAGGGCGGCGGCCAGCGCCATGACCACGAACCCCAGCACCACCCACAGGCCGTGCCGGAAGGCCGTCGGCCAGCCCTGCGGCAGCGAGCCGAAGAACGCCGAGCCCGCCGCCGCGATGCCGATCGCCGACCCGAGCCGCTGCCCGGTCTGGAGCACCCCGGCGGCGCTGCCGCCGCCCGCGGGAGGCACCTCCGAGAGGGTGATCGCCTGGTTGGGCGAGATCACCAGGCCGCTGCCGATGCCCGCGACCAGCAGCGGCAGCGCGGTCGCCGCGCCCACGCCGGCCCCCGGCACCAGCAGCGTCGCCACCATGGTCGCCAGCAGGCCCGCGATCACCGTCCCGAGCCCCACCGCGACCAGCTTCCTGCCCGCCCGGCCGACGAGCCTGCCGCCGACCACCGACGACCCGGCCGACCCCAGCGCGAACGGCGTGATCGACAACCCGGCCAGCAGCGCGCTGTAGCCCTCGCCGCTCTGCAGGTACAGGGTGAAGGCGAAGAAGATCCCGGTGAACCCGGCGAAGTAGAACAGGGCGATGGCCGACCCGAGGCTGTAGGAGCGCCGGGCGAACAGCGCCAGGTCCACCAGCGGCTCCCTGGGGTACAGCCGTTCCCACAGCACGAACCCGGCCAGCACCAGCAGCGCCGCGGGCACGAGCAGCCACTTGGCCTCGCTCTTCCACTGGTGCTGCTGGATGAACGGCAGCAGCAGCGTCGCCACGCCCACGCCGAGCAGCAGCACGCCGACCGGGTCCATGCTCTCCCGCCGCCCGGCGCGCACCGGCCCGGGGGCGGGCTCGGGCAGCCACTTCCAGGCCAGCGGCAGCAGCGCGATCCCGATGGGCAGGTTCACCAGGAACACCCACCGCCAGCCCTGCTCGGCCCCGAACCCGGTGACCAGCGCGCCGCCGATCAGCGGCCCGGCGGCGGTGGACACGCCGATGGTCGCGCCGAGCGCGCCGAAGGCCCGGCCGCGTTCGTGGCCCAGGAACATCTGCTGGATCAGGCCGGACACCTGCGGGTTCAGCATCCCGGCCGCCATGCCCTGCACGAGCCTGGCCGCGATCAGCACCGGCATGCTCCCGGCGAAGCCGCAGGCCGCGCTGGCCGCCGTGAACAGCACCACGCCCCACATGAACAGCGTCCTGCGGCTCCTCGCGTCGCCCATCCGCCCGGCCGGGACCAGCAGCAGGCCGAACGTGAGCGCGTAGCCGGACAGCGTCCACTGCAGCCCGTCGTCCGAGGCGTGCAGGCCGGCGCGGATGGAGGGCAGGGCCACGTTGACGATGCTCACGTCCAGGCCCGACATGAACGCCGCGACCAGGCACACGCCCAGCGCCCGCCTGCGCGTGTCGGAACCGGATGCCTGCATCGCGACCTCTCTGCGGGACAGGGGCAGCGATCATGATTCCCCCCAGGCTGGGAAATATCGTCCTAGGCGGACAATGATTTCTTTGCCGGGCCCCCGCGAAGGAGCAAGTGATCATGGACACGATGGCCGTGGAGCGGAACGGCATCAACGCCGTCCCCGACAGCGAGCGGCGCGGAAGACCGTCCGACCTGTTCTGGCCCTGGGCGGGGGCGAACCTGTCCCTGTTCGGGGTGGCGTTCGGCGTGTACGTCGTCGGGCTCGGCCTCGGCGTCGTCCCCGCCGTGGTGACCGGCGCCGTCGGGTACGGGCTGTCGTTCCTGCTGGTCGGCCTGGTCGCCGTCGCGGGCAGCCGGTCCGGCGTGCCGACGATGACGCTGGGCCGGGCGCCCTTCGGGTACCAGGGCAACAAGCTGCCCGCTCTGCTGTCGTACGTGTCGAACGTGGGCTGGGAGATCGTGCTCGTCACGCTCTCCGCGCAGAGCGGCGCCGCCATCCTGCGCCGCGTGGCGCCCGGGATCCCCGAGACGACCGCCACGGCCGGCTGCTTCGCCGTCTCGGCGCTGGTCGTGATCGCCGTCGGCGTGTACGGCCACGCCATGATCATGGTCGTCCAGCGTTACCTGACGTACGCGTTCGTCGTGCTGACCGTCGTCTACCTGATCCTCATG
Organism: Nonomuraea sp. NPDC049684; assembly: GCF_044465345.1. Taxonomy (NCBI): domain Bacteria; kingdom Bacillati; phylum Actinomycetota; class Actinomycetes; order Streptosporangiales; family Streptosporangiaceae; genus Nonomuraea; species Nonomuraea sp. NPDC049684. The sequence goes on from NZ_JBITLO010000005.1 coordinate 487,622, forward strand.
CTGCCCAAGCTGGGCGGCTCGCTGGAGACGACGGCGGGCCCCGGCGGCTGGGTGGGCGGCGTCATCCTCTCCATGACCCTGCTCGGCCTGGGCTGGGTCAACTGCGGCGCCGACTACTCCCGCTACCTGCCGGCCGGCTCCCGGCCCAGGTCGGTGGCCCTGTGGACGACGCTGGGCGGCGCGCTGCCGCCGATGGTGCTGCTGGTGTTCGGCGTGCTGCTGGCCGGCGGCGACCCGAAGCTGGCCGAGGCGGCGGGCGGTGACCCGGTGGGCGCGCTGGCGGCGGCGTTGCCGACCTGGTTCCTGCTGCCGTACCTGCTGACCGCGATCGGCGGCTTCCTGGCCGGGGCGATCATGGACATCTACTCGTCGGGGCTGTCGATGCTGGCGCTCGGCGTGCCGGTCAGGCGGCACCTGGCGGTGCTGATCGACGGGCTCCTCATGGTGCTCGGCGGCTACTACCTGCTGTTCGTCTCCGACAACTTCTTCGGCACCTTCCAGGCGTTCCTGGCGATCATCGGCGTGGTGATGGCCGCCTGGGTGGCGATCTTCCTGGTGGACATGTGGCGGCTGCGGGACGGCGGCCGCGCCTACGACGAGCGCCTGCTGCGCCCCGGCGCGCCCGCACTCAACCCGGCCGGGCTGGTCTCCCTGGTGGTGGCCTCGGTCGTGGGCGTCGGCCTGATCACGTCCGCGGACGAGCACATCGCGGCGGTCGTCGGGTTCCTGATGAGCGACGAGCTGCGCGACAGCACGTTCGGGGCGGCCAACATCGGCGTGGTCATCGCGCTGCTGCTGGCCGGGGCGCTGTACTTCGTGCTCACCCTGCGCCGCCGCTGACCCGGGGCGAGGTCAGTTCGGGCCGGGCCGGCGCCAGGTCTCCAGCGGCGCGGGGGAGCTCATGCGCTCCTTGAACTCGCGCGCCCTGGTCAGGCAGTCGGGGCAGACCGGCTCGGGCACCGACCGGGCCAGGGCCTCCGGGGCCGGCTCGCGCCGGGTGCCGAGCACCGTCCGGTCCGGAGGCAGGCCGGTCTCCGGGTCGATGGTCATCATGGTGACGTTCGCGGCGGTGTAGGGGAACGTGCGCTTGCATGCGAAGCACGTGCCGATCGTGGTGATGTGGTCGTCTTCCATGGATCCGCCCTCCCTCACCGCACGGTACCTCGCGATCAGGGATTGCGGCGCAACGCCCACTCCACCGCGGGGCAGCGGTCCATGACGACGTCGAGCCCGGCGTCGAGAGCGCGCTGGGCGGCCGCCTCGTCGATCACGCCGATGGGCAGCCACACCGCTTTCGCGCCGGCCGCGATGGCCTCGTCCACGACCTGGCCGGCGAACTCCGAACGCCGGTAGACCGCCACCACGTCGGCCTTGACCGGCACCTCGGCCAGCGACGTGTAGCCCGGCTCGCCCAGGACCGGCCGGCCCGCCGGATGGACCGGGATGATCTTCTTGCCGCGCGCCTGGATGCGGTGGGCCTGGTCGTAGGCCGTGCGCTGCGGGTCGTCGCCGAGCCCCACGAACACCCACGTCCCGGCCTCGTGCAGCAGTTGCCTGATCACGCGCTGATCCGCGAAACGATCGTCCATGCAGGCGTCAACACGCCGGACGCGCGCGGGCTTCCCGGCCTACGCCTGGGCGGTCGGCAGCACGACCACCTGGCGCAGGTTGACGTGCCGGGCCCGGCTGACCGTGTAGCCGATCAGGTCGGCGATCTCGTCGGCGGTCAGCGGGGTGAACGCCTCGAACATCCCGGCGAGCTGCGCGCCCAGCTCGGCGTTGTCGATGTGGTCGCCGAGCTCGGTCGCGGTCAGGCCGGGTTCGAGGTTGGTCACGCGCACGCCGCGCGGGCCGAACTCCGGGCGCAGCGAGGCCGACAGGTGGGTCAGCGCCGCCTTGGTCGCGCCGTAGACCGCGTAGTTGGGGAACGTGACGTGCGCGCCGATCGAGGAGATGTTCACCAGGTCGGCCGTCCGTCCGGCGTCGGCGGCGGCCAGCAGGTCGGCGGCGAAGGCGCCGGTGACGCGGAGCACGCCGGCGACGTTGGTGTCCAGCATGCGCGTCCACTCGTCGAGACGGCCGTCCTGGACGGGGTTGGGCAGCATCACGCCGGCCGCGTTGACGACCAGGTCGGCCCGGCCCAGCCCGGTGTGGACGACCTCCACGGCGGCGGCCACGCCGGCGTCGTCGGTGACGTCCACGGTGACGGGCAGCGCGGTGCCGCCGTCGGCGTCGATCTTGGCGGCCAGCTCGGCCAGCCGGTCGGCGCGGCGGGCGAGCAGGGCCACCTTGGCGCCGTTGGCGGCCAGCAGGCGGGCCGTGGCCTCGCCCATGCCGCTAGCGGCTCCGGTCACGACGGCGATGCGGCCCGAGAGGTTCTCGTAGTTCGTCATGGCTCTCACCCTGGCCGAGCCGCGCGGACTTACCCAGCGCACGGCTTTTCCTGGTAACGGCGGTACTACCCTGAAGCGGTGGAAGGTGATTTGGGGCAGTTTCTCCGTTCTCGTCGGGCCCGGATCCATCCGGCGGACGCCGGGCTGCCCGCGTCGGGGCGGCGGCGGGTCAGCGGCCTGCGGCGCGAGGAGGTCGCGCTGCTCGCGGGCGTGAGCGTCGACTACTACATCCGCCTGGAGCAGGAACGCGTCCAGAACGTCTCCGACGCCGTGCTCGACGCCGTCGCCCGGGTCCTGCGCATGGACGACACCGAACGCGCCCACCTGCGCGACCTGCTCCGGCCGGTCAGGCACGTGAGCCGGCCCGTCCTGCGGCCCGGACTGAGCAGGCTGCTCGACCTGGCCGACGGCATGCCCGCCTTCGTCCTCGGGCCCCGGATGGACGTGCTGGCCTGGAACGCGCTGGCCGACCGCGTCAGCGGCTTCGCCGGCGTCCCGGACGGCCGGCGCAACCAGCTCCTCCAGGTGTTCCTGGCGCCGCACACGCGCACCCTCTACCGCGACTGGGCCGAGGTGGCCGCCGACACGGTCGCCTACCTGCGGCTGTACGCCGGCCGCCGTCCTGAGGACCCGCTGCTGGCCGAGCTGGTCGCCGAGCTGTCGGCCGACCCCGACTTCGTCCGCCTGTGGGCCGAGCACGGGGTCGCCGAGAAGACGTACGGGACCAAGCGCCTGCGCCACCCCGAGCTGGGCGAGCTGGACTTCGCGTACGAGACCCTGGCCGTGCCCGGCCAGCCCGACCTGGCGATCGTCATGTACACCGCCGACCCCGACTCGGCGACCGGCCGCACGGTCGCCCGGCTGCGGGCGGAGATCGGCTCCTCGCGGGAACTCGCCCCGTCCGTCCGTGGTTGACCCGGGCGCGGGCCAGTGGGCATCGTGGGGCGGGTGACCGCCGATGACGTCGCTCTGACCAACCTCGACCAGCCGCTGTTCGACGGGTCCGGCGCCACCAAGCGCGACCTGGTCGACTACCTCGACGCGGTCGCCGACCGCATCGTCCCGGCGCTGCGCGGGCGCGCGCTGTCGGTGCTGCGGGTACGTCCGGGCCAGGAACCCTTCATGCAGAAGAACCTGCCCAAATACGCTCCTTCCTGGATCAGGACCGTCACCGTCTGGGCCGAGGCGTCCCGCCGGGAGGTGACGTACGCGCTGTGCGACGACCGGCGCACCCTGCTCTGGTTCGCCAACCAGCGGGCCGTCGAGTACCACCCGGCGCTGTTCCTGGACGGCCGGCCCACGCACCTGATCCTCGACCTCGACCCGCCCGAGGGCGACGACTCCTTCCCGCTCGCCGTGCGGGCCGCCCACCTCGTCCGCCAGGCGCTCGGCGACGCCGGGCTGGCGGGCGCGGTCAAGACCAGCGGCGCCAAGGGCGTGCACGTGTTCGTCCCCGTCCCGCCGGGCACCGCCATGGACGACCTGGCCGCGGCCACCCGGGCCCTGGCCGCCCGCGCCGAGCGGCTCGACCCGGCGCTGGCCACGACGGCCTTCATCAGGGAGGACCGCGCGGGCAAGGTGTTCATCGACTCCACCAGGGCCGGCGGCGCGACGGTCGTGTCGGCCTACAGCCCCCGGGTGCGGCCGGGCGTGCCGGTCTCCTTCCCCGTCCCCTGGGACGAACTCGACCAGGTCGTGCCCGCCGACTTCACCATCCACAACGCGGCCGGGCTGCTCGGCGGGCGCGACCCGTGGGCCGAGCTCATGCCGGAGCCGCGCGAGCTGCCCGCCGACCTGGTCGCGGAGGGGCACACCATCCCGGTGGCCCGCGTCCAGGCGATGCACGAGGGCAAGCGCCGGGCCCGCGCCCGGCGTGCCGAGTCACCGTAGTGTCCGGATATTGACGCATTGGCGTAGGCCGGTAGACCTTCTCAGGGCTGCCTCGACGGGCTACTTTGCGAATCATTGCGGCTCGGGGGATTTCTCCGCATCTCACTCCTAGGGGAGCCTGCATGCGCAGAATCATCATCGCTCTGCTCACCGCTCTCGCCTTACCCGTCGCCATGGCGGTCCCGGCGAGCGCGGGCCCGCTCGACGACGTCTTCGCCAAGCTGCTGGTGAAGCAGGTCAAGGGCGAGAACGTGAAGAAGCACCTGGAAGCCCTCCAATCCATCGCCAACGCCAACGGCGGCACCCGCGCCGCCGGCACGCCCGGCTACAACGCCTCCCGCGACTACGTGGCGGGCAAGCTGCGCAAGGCCGGTTACAAGGTCACGCTCCAGCCGATCAACTTCGTCGAGAGCTGGACCGAGAACAGCCCGCCCACGCTGAACCGGACCGCGCCGGACGCCAAGACGTACGTGCCGAACGAGGACTTCTACTCCTTCCAGCCCTCGCCCGCCGGGGACGTGACCGCGCAGGTCCAGGGCGTGGATCTGATCCTGCCCCCGACCCCGACGCCCACCTCGACCAGCGGCTGCGAGGAGTCGGACTTCGCCGGGTTCGTCGCCGGGCGCATCGCGCTCATCCAGCGCGGCACCTGCGCGTTCGCCCAGAAGATCCGCAACGCGGGCCGGGCCGGCGCGTCCGGGATCATCGTGTTCAACGAGGGCCAGCCGGGCCGGACCGACGCGTTCCCGCTGGACATCGGCGAATGGCGGGCGAACGTGCCCATGGTCTTCGCCGACTTCGCCGTCGGCAACGAGCTGGCCACCGGCTCGCCGACCGTGCGGCTCAAGGTCGACGCCAACCTCGTCCTGGGCGCCAACGACAACGTGATCGCCGAGTCCCGGTTCGGCGACCCGCGCAACGTCGTCATGGTCGGCGGGCACCTCGACAGCGTGACCGCCGGTCCCGGCATCAACGACAACGGCTCGGGCAGCGCGACCATCCTCGAAGTGGCCGAGGAGATGGCGCACTTCCCGGTCAAGAACAAGGTGCGCTTCGCGTTCTGGGCCGCCGAGGAGATCGGCCTGCTCGGCTCCGACCAGTACGTCGAGAAGCTGTCCCAGGCGCAGCGCGACCGGATCAGGGTCTACCTCAACTTCGACATGGTCGCCTCGCCCAACTACGCGTACAAGCTGTACGACGGCGACGACTCCGACGGCCAGGGCTCGCCGGCCGGTCCGCCCGGATCGGCGCAGATCGAGCGGCAGCTCGCCGACTTCTACGCCTCCCGCCACCTGCCCACCGTGGGCACCGACTTCGACGGGCGCTCCGACTACGGGCCGTTCATCGCGGTCGGCATCCCCGCAGGCGGCATCTTCACCGGGGCCGAGGGCGTCAAGACGGCGGAGGAGGCCGCGCTGTTCGGCGGCGTCGCCGGCCAGCCCTACGACGCCTGCTACCACTCGGCGTGCGACACGATCGCCAACATCAACGCGACCGCGCTCGACGTGGACGCCGACGCGGTGGCCGACTCCACGGCCAGGTTCGCCTTCAACCTGAACGGCATCCCGCCGCGGACCGCCGCCGCCAAGACCGCGCTCACTTCGCAGTCGGCGCGCTGAGCAGGCGATCCCGGGCGGGCCGCCGCCCGCCCGGGGTCCTTCAGCTTGTACGGCTCGGGGCGCGCAGGGCGGCGACCGCGGCGGCGGGGTCGTCGGCGAAGAAGCGGATCGAGGTGACCTCGGCCCGCCCGCCGAGCGGTCGCACCGCGACGACCGGCTCGCTCAGCTCCACCGTCACGTTCGTCCTGGACGCCACCGCGACGCCCAGCCGCCCGCCGTCCACGCTGATCAGCCCCGCCTCGTTGTAGTTCTGGACGGTCCGGACGGAGGCGATGAGGTCGCGCGGCACGCGCAGGTCGAAGTAGGCGGCGTACCGGACGCGCAGCTCGTCCCCGGTGACCACGTGGGGCCTGGTGACGGAGGCGGCGGCCATGAAGACGACGAACAGCAGGCTGTACAGGTCGGCGGCCAGCACCGGCACCCGTATCGCCGCCGGCACGTCGTTCACCACCAGCAGCAAATCCACGACCGCCGTCTCGACCACCATCGCGAACATGAACAGCCCCAGGGTGAACGCCTGCTCCTTGGCGTACGACAGGGCGGTCGCCCCCGCCGGGACGCCGTGCCGCCGCCGAGCCGCCCACAGGGCCACGCTGGTCAGCCCCGCCAGCTCGAACCTGAGGACCGCGCGCAGCACGCCCATCATCACGTCTTCTCCTTGGCGTCGGTCTCCGTGAGTGTGGTGAACAGCAGCCGGAGCACCTCCGCCTGCGCGGGCGACAACTCCCCGAGCATCGTCTCCATCCAGGACAGGTCGGCCCCCGGGCCGGAGGGCACCATCCCGGCCAGCTCGTCCGGTATGTGGGCGGCCATGTCCGCGGCGAGCCGGCCGATCCGCTCGTCCCCGGCCGGCGCGTCCGCCAGCTCGTCGAGCCGCCGGTACAGCTCCTGCCCGGCGGCGAGCGCGTCCGGCTCGGTCATCGGGCGCATCAGCTCGGCCAGGCCCGCCTGGCCCTCCTCGTCGGACAACATGGTGGCCAGGGTCAGCAGCTCGTGGTCGAACGCCCCGAAGGCCGAACCGCCGCCGTCCAGGTCGCGCAGCACGGCCGCCGCGTCGGGGGACACCATCGACTCCGGGCTCAGGCGGGGCTGCGCGAGCAACGCCGCCAGCCGGGCACGCCGCGCCGCGATGGCCTCCTGCTGCCTGGCCAGGTCGGCGTCCAGCTCCTGCAACGCCTCCCGGAAGTCCACGCCCCGGTCGTCGGCCAGCGCGTCCCGCAACTCCTCCAGCGACAACCCGAGCGCGGCCAGGTGCCGCACCCGCGCCAGCCGTACGGCGTCGCGCAGCCGGTACTCGCGGTAGCCGTTGGGAAGACGTTCGGGCTCGGGCAGGATCCCCAGGTGGTGGTAATAGCGCACGGTACGGGTCGAAACCCCGACCAGCGCGGCCAGCTCGCCGATCCGCATGCCCTCATTGAACAGTTTGACGTCGCGTCAAGGTCAAGCCGACGGGGTTCCGGCCTCTCTGGCTGCTCGGAAGGGGCTTCGGGGGTCTGTGTTGATCTTTGGGAGCCAGACGGGAGCCACTGCTCCACCCGGCCTGCGGCTTGAAGATCTTGTCCATCACGACCACGCCCCTGGTCAGGGCCGGCCTGATCTCTTGCCGGTAGACGGTCTCGGTCACGTGCGTTGACGAATGACCGACGATGCAGGCGATCTCCTCGATCGCCACGTCGTGAGCGGACAGCAAGGACACGAAACTGTGCCGAAGCTCACGCGGGCACCAGTTGGTGCCGATCCCTGCTACATCTGCGATGAGTCTGAACTCCCGCCAGATGTAGTAGCGGTTCATCGGTGTTCCGTCCTCTCGACGGAACACGTGTGCGGTGTCTTCTTCTCGTTCTCCCGCCGCGAGGCGTTCTGCTGCCCTGGGCTTGTGCAGCTCGGTCAGCACTTGGACACCCCACTTGGGGACTAGGAGGACGCGACGGGATTTCGGTGTTTTCGTGTCTCCATTTCCTGCTGTGGTCCTTCCATGGCAGGGGACCAGTAGCGATGGAGTGGAATCCAGCAGGAGTGTTGCCTACGCCCGTCCCTGAGCTCACTCCATACAGGTCAGACGCGTATCGGCACTGATCGGAAACTCCCGCGCCACGTACGCGATCGTCCGCTCGCTGCCCAGCGCCATGCCGACCCCTTCTTGCATGAGCTATGGCGAGATGCCTAAGACACCTCGTCACGCACCTGCCTTGTCGATGGCGTCCGTTTGCTGGAAGTTGGCCTGGAGGCGGCTTCATGCGCCAGGTCAAGGGAAGGAAATTAGCGGCGGCTTCTGCCCATCCTCTTCCGCTAGATCAATCCAATCGGCCCACGATAACGAGGTGATCAGATCATGCTGGAAGTCGAACTCGACATTTTTTCCGGAATGCCGAATCCTACGTGGACCCTCACCTATGAAGAGGAGGGTGAGCTGACAGAACGCATTCGGGCTGTACCGCAGCAGGTTTCGCCGCTGCATACGAGCGGCGAGGCGTTCGGTCTCGGTTATCGCGGATTCATCGTGCGTCTGATCAAGGACGACAATGGCCCCTGGAGTCGGTATCAATCCTCCAGAGAAACTCCGTTTCCCATTGAGTTTCGAGTAGGAAGTGTGCCAACAGATGCGGGGTCGTCCGTTGCCGAGTGGCTACTCGAAACGTCTGCAAGGCGAGTGGGGGTAGACGACGAGCTGCTGTCATCTGCATCGCGGGGGGTAAATCTTATTCCGCCGCCACCTGAGGATCCGCCACCGCCACCCCAGTCTGGGGGCTCCCGCCCTGGCAAACAGGAACAATCATTCGAGGGCATACGGGGAGTTTGGCTAGATCCATGCCCGGACGCCAATTCCCTGTATTGGGACAACTATGCGACATTCAACGGTCCGGACGTCGTAGGAAAGAACAACTGTTACTGCTTCGCTGCAAATCACATCGCAAACCGCCGCTATGCCCTGCCCGGGCTTAGAGGAGGGGCGCCGGCCCAAAGTATGTCAGTCGGCCAGATAGCGTCGGGGTTGGACGCTGACGGCTGGAGGGAGACTTGTCAGCAGCCAGACGGGTTGACTATCGCGGGAGCGGTTTGGCCCGGTCAGGACTACCATTTCTACCGCTTGGTAACCAATGGGGACGAGTGGCTTTGGGCGCACAAGCAGGGCGGGACTCCGGTCATCCATGAAGACAGGTCCGGCCGGACGTTGAAGAGGATTCAGACGGGGCCCTACACAGATATCTGGTGGCATCCAGAGGTTTGCGATAGAGGCGACTATACGGCTTTCGTCGGTTTTTTCTATCAAGAGAACGCCACGGCGCTAGTCAAGTAGCTGCCTTTGGTCGCCGTCCCCGAGGCTGGGTACGAGCGCGTCGCCGAGCGAGTCTTTGGGGCGGGCACGTTGAGCCGAGCTCGTCGCGAATGAGCACTTTCCGGCGCGGCCGGAGGAACGTCTGGTCCGGCCCGTTCGTCGTCATGGTGTGACCCTCTCCCCGGAACTCGACGAACGGCTGCGCGAGGCGTCCGCCAGGATGCACCGCGCCGAACACGTCCGGCGGCTGCGCGGGAACGCCGCGCAGCAGATCGCGGACGTCCGCGACACCCTGAAGGGCCTGGAGTCCGAGCTGGCCGGCGAGGAGCGCGACGTCGCCCGGCTGGAGGGCGGGCTGTCCGCCGTCCTGTCGCGCATGCTGGGCAACCGGGAGGAGCGCCTGGCGCGCGAGCGCGCCGAGGTGGTGGTGGCCAGGGAACGCGTGGACGGTCACCGCGCCCGGCTCGCGCAGCTCGAAGCCGACGTCGCGGCGGCCGACGCCGAGCTGGCCGTCCTCGACCCCGCCTCCCGCGAGTACGCGCGGCTGCTGGTCGAGAAGGAGCAGCAGCTCGTCCGCGGCGGCGATCCGCGCGCGCGGGAGCTGGCCGACCTGGCCGCCGCGCTCGACCGGGTGAGCGCCGACGTGCGCGAGTGCGACGAGGCCCACCACGCGGGGCAGGGCGCGCACGACGCGCTGGCCGTCGTGCTGCGCCTGCTCGACTCGGCCAGGACGGCCTCCACCTTCGACGTGTTCGGCGGCGGCCTGATCGCCGACGCCTTCGAGCACGACCGGCTGACCAGCGCCGACCAGGCCGCCTGGCACGCCCAGCGGGCCCTGGACGTCTTCTCCCGCGAGCTGGCCGACACCGGGATCGCGTCCCGGCCGGTGATGCCCAAGGTGGACACCCGGTGGTTCGTGGACGCCTTCTTCGACAACATCATCAGCGACGTGCTCAAGCATCAGCGCATCGAGAGGACCAGGGCCGAGGTGCAGAGGCTGGCGCAGTGGGTGCGCGAGACCAGGGCGCACCTGAGGGGGCGGCGCGGCCAGTTGCTGGCCGAGCAGTCGCGGCTGCTGACCAGGCGTGAGGAGCTGCTGCGTCCGGAGTAGCCGTGCGCCGGGCGTCACCGACCACTGTCGTCACGGACAGTAGTTGAGCGACTGCACTGCGTGCATGATGGCGGGGACGACGGCGCCACGGCGCCGTACCTCAAGGGACAGGAACGCGCTCATGCTCCGTACCACGACCAGCCTGACCGGCCTCGCCACCGCCGCCGCACTCGTCCTGAGCCTGGCGACCCCCGCCTCGGCCGCGACCGGCACCCTCTACATCAACTGGGCACAGCACGAGAACCCCAGCGGCTGCTACACCTCCGACAGCGCGAACCCCTTCGTCTACAACCGGACCGACGCCGTGGCCTTCGCGTTCCTCGGGCCGGGCTGCCAGGGGCCGATCACCGGGACGGTGCCGCCGGGCGACGGCCAGGAGATCGTCGGCACCAGCGTGCTCATCCGGTAGGGGAAAGGCGTCCGGCCACGGCCCCGCGGCGTTGTGCGGGGTCGTGGCCGTCGTCGTTCCGGGGGAGGGGGCGGCTCACATCGAGGCGGCGCCGGAGGCGAGGGCGACGATGCCGACGACGGTCATCAGCAGCGTCGTGCCGGGGTGCATGGTGATCGAGATGCGGATGTCCTGCTTCTTCCAGGCCAGCCAGACGCCGGGGTAGAGGAAGACGAGCTTCGACAGGACGGTCCACGGGGCCCAGAAGTGGTACACGGAGAACAGGAGGGTGTTGAAGATCGGGGCCCACTTGCCGAGCTGCGGCAGGCGGGGCAGCAGGAAGCCGCGGAAGTAGTACTCCTCGATCAGCGGCAGGGTGAAGCCGGTGAACGGCCCGCAGACGATCAGCGTGGTGAGCACGACCGCGTGCGGGTAGCCCTGGAGGTAGGTGGTGCCGTCGGGGCCGGCGCCCTGGTAGTCCACCCAGGTGAAGAACCAGTCGTAGACGAGGTTGTCCAGCGGGGTCAGCGCGAGCGAGACGACGGTCATCCACACCAGGCACGCGCCCCCGAGCCACATGACCTTGCCGCGCGAGAGCGGCTTGTCGCGGTAGCGCAGGACGCCCTTCAACGTGAAGCGGCCGGTCTGCTTCTTTCCCAGCCACAGCAGGAACAGTTGGACCGGGAAGAGCACGATCGCCAGGGCCATGGCCCAGGCCGCGAAGATCGGCGCGCCCATCGCCCGCACCAGCGGGGCGGCGACGAACGCGTACACGGCGACGATGGCCGCGCCGGGCACCAGGTGCAGTGCGACGGAGAGCGGGACGGAGTGACGATCCGCGAGAAGCTTCGCGACGAAGCCTGTCGGGTGGGGGCCGGCCGGGGGCCGCGTTGCTGTGTCCATGCCGGCAATCGTGGCCGGACGACCCGACACGGCCCTGACATCGTTCTGACACGGCTTGGAGCCCCGTGCAAGGCGCACGTCACGAGGGGCCGGAGCGTCCCTGCCGAGGGGGAAGGTGTCAGGCGGGCCAGCGGCCGGTGGCCTTGGCGGCCTCGATCGCGGCGCGGCCCGCCGGGCGCATCCGGCCGGCGGCCGTCAGCGCCTCGGCCTTGGCGACGTTGATGTCGGACCAGGGGCTGCGGCGGGTGCGCGGGGAGTAGCGCTGGAGGTAGTAGTCGCCGTCGAAGGCCCTGCGGTGGCTGTCGATCCAGCCGTGGCACAGGGCTTCGTCCAGGGCCTCGTCGAGGGTGACGGTGGTCGCGGCGCTGTTCTTCTTGGCGATCAGCAGCCAGACGTCGGCGGCCGTCTCGTGGTGCTCGGTGAGCCAGGATTTCCAGGCGGCGGCGTCGTCCAGGCGCAGGGCGTCGTCGGTCATCGTGGTCAGCCCTTCAGGCTCGCGAGGACGTTCAGGTAGTGGTGGTTGATCATGATGCCGAGGATGTTGCCGAAGGGGTCGCGGACCGAGGCGGTGGTGAAACCGGGGCCGCGCTCGGTGGGCTGGTCGTAGGGGGTGGCGCCCATGTCGAGGAGTCGCTGCCAGGTGGTCTCCAGGTCGTCGACGGCCCAGTAGGCGATGGCGCCGCCGTCTTCGGCGGTCCGGCCTCGGGGGGCGTAGCGGGCGTCGATGATGCCGAGTTCGTGCTGGTAGTCGCCGAGGCGGAACTCCACGTAGACGGGGTCGCCCTGTTCGGGGCGCTGGAAGTAGGCGGGGATGCCGAGGAGGTCGGCGTACCAGTCGCGGGCGGCGGCGACGTCGTGGGCGTAGAAGCTGATGGTGGTGAGTCCGCGGAGCATGTTCCGGGCCTTTCGTGCGGTGGCTTGTGAGATCGATACTTCCAGGCAAAGTGCTCATCGAATGAGCACTTTTTCTGGCATCGTCGAAGACATGAGAGCGGATCGACTGGTGGCCGTCCTGCTGCTGATGCAGTCGCGCGGACGGGTGACGGCGGCGGACGTCGCCGCCGAGATGGAGGTGTCCGTCGCCACGGCACGCCGCGACCTGGAGGCCCTGTCGGCGGCGGGCATCCCCGTGTATCCGCAGGCCGGACGCGGCGGCGGGTGGGCCCTGCTCGGCGGCGCCCGCACCGACCTGTCCGGGCTCAAGGCCTCCGAGGCCAGGGCGCTGTTCCTGCTGCTCGGCCCGGCCGCGGCGATCGCGCCGGAGGCCAAGGCGGCGCTGCGCAAGCTCGTACGCGCCCTGCCCTCGACGTTCCGGCAGGAGGCCGAGGCGGCGGCGGATGCCGTCGTGGTCGATCCGGCGCGCTGGGGCGAGCACCGCCGTACCCGGCCCGTGCTCGTCAACCTGCTGGAGGACGCGGTGGTCCGGCGCCGGAAGGTCCGCCTCACCTACTCCGGACGGGAGCGCGTCCTCGCCCCGTACGGCCTCGTCGACAAGGACGACACCTGGTACCTGATCGCCGGCACCCCCGACGGGCAGCGCACCTTCCGCGTCGACCGGGTCACCGACGCCGAGGTCACCGACGAGCCGGCCGAACGCCCGGCGGACTTCGACCTCGCGACGGCCTGGGACGAGGTCGTCACCGCGATGGAGGCCCGGCGCTCGACCACCACGGCCACCGCCACCATCGAGCCCCGCTACCTGCGCGTCCTGCGCGACCGCTTCGGCCGCCACTGCGAGGTGATCTCCCATGGGGAGCGGGTACGCGTCACGCTCACCGCGCCGACCGCGCTGGACATCGCCCGCCAGCTCGCGGGCTGGGGCGACCTCGTCGTCGTGGAGGGCCCGGAGTCCGTCCAGCACGAGCTGACGAAGCTGGCCGCCCAGGTCACAGCCCTGTACGGCGAGGCCTGACAGCCCTACCGGGCGGTGTCGCGGCGGTAGGTGTAGAGGATGAGGCCCTCGTGGAACCTGCCGATCTTGTCGTACAGCGCGCGGGCCTGGGCGTCTTCGAGGGTGTTCCAGTAGAGGCTGGGATAGCCGTGGTCCTTGGCGTCGCGGGCCACCCACTCGATCACCGCCGTGGCGATGCCCCGCCGCCGGAAGTCGGCGTCCACGAACAGGTCCGCCATGTAGCACCTCCCGGCGTACCAGACGCTGGCGTGGAACAGGTAGTGCGCGATGGCCACCATCCGGCCGTCCAGGCGGGCGGTGATCCCGCGGGTCTGGTCGTCGTCGATCAGGCGTCGCCAGGTGCGTTCGTAGGCGGCGTCGTCGCGTTCGGTGTCGAAGTAGGCGTCCTGGCCGCGGGCCAGCACTTCCCAGTGGGCGCGGTCGGGTTCGGCGAGGAAGTCGATCTCCAGCATGGCGTCATCCTGCCGCAGGCCGGCGGTCAGCGGTCGCGGACGAGGGCGAGCATCTCGGCCACCGATCCGGCCGGATCGGTGATCGGGAACTGCACGGCCCGGACGACCGCGTCGGGGTCGACCAGGAGAGTGACGCGCTTGAAGCGGTCGACGCCGGCCGTCCGGAAGGTCGGCAGCAGCAGCCCGGCGGCGAGCCTGTCGTTCTGGTCGGACAGCAGGGGAAAGGGCAGTTCCGCGTGCCGGACGAACGCGGCGAGCTGGTCGGGGCGCTGGGTGCTCACGCCGCGGATCGTGGCGCCGGCCGCCTCGAAGTCGGCGAACCGCGACGCGTAGGTGAGGGCCTCCAGCGTGCAGCCCTTCGTGCCGGGGATGTCGGCCCAGCCGGGCGGGGGGTCCTGGACGCCGGGGGCGAACGCGCCGGGAAAGAAGTAGAGCACCGTCCAGACGTCCGGCGCGTTGGGCGCGACCAGCTCGCCGTCGTGGCGTTCCAGCAGGACGCCGGGGAGCCTGCGGCCGGCCAGCTCGTGCACGCGACGGCTCTCGGCGGAGCCGTTCTCGCTGGTGGCGGTCAGGGCGCCGTCGCCCATCACGTGCCTGGCGCCCCAGTCCTGGAGGGCGATGAGCGCGGGCAGCAGACCTTCGCCCTTCGCCGTCAGCACGTAGTCGTGGCGCGGGGGGCGGGTGGAGTAGGGCCGCCGTTCGAGCACGCCGTGTTCGACCAGCTTGGCCAGGCGTTCGGCCAGGGCCCGGCGGCTGACGCCGAGCTCGCGCTGCAGGCCGTCGAAGCGGGTGGTGCCGCCCGCGATGTCGCGCACGACCAGGAACGTCCACCAGTCGCCGATCACGCCGAGCGCTTGGGCGATGCCGCAGTCGGAGTCGGGGAGATCGGCGCGCTTCACGGGCTCCAGTATAGTGCGTTCCATTCTGGAACTTACTCGGCGGAGGTGCGGGATGGGGATCGACGGCGCAGGCGGCGCGGCCGTCTTCTGGCGGTGGTGGACGGCCGGCACGACCAGCGCGGCCGGCTCGGCGGTCGGCGCGGTGGCGTTACCGCTGACGGCCCTGACCGTGCTCGACGCCTCCGCGTTCGAGATGGGCGTGATCGCCGCCGCAGGTTACGTCGCCTGGATCGTGATCGGCCTGCCCGCCGGAGTGATCGTGCAGCGGCTGCCGATGCGCACCGTCCAGGTCGTCGCCGACCTGGCGCGGGCGGCGGCGGTCGTGTCCGTCCCGCTGGCCTGGTGGCTGGACGAGCTGACCATCGCCCAGCTCGTGATCGTGGCCCTGGTGACCAGCTTCGCGAACGTGCTCTTCGACGTCGCCAACGCCACCTTCCTGCCGTCGATCGTGAGCAAGGAGCAGTTGCAGTCCCGCAACAGCCTGACCTCCGGCACCCACGCCACCACCCAGCTCGCCGGGCCGTCGGTGGGGGGCCTCGTCGTCCAGGTGCTCGGGGCGGTGCCCACCCTGCTCGTGGACGCGGTCAGCTACCTCGCCTCGGCCCTGCTGCTGCGGACCCTGCCGGAACGCCGTCCCGAGAACCCCGACCGCCGGCCGCCGATGGGGGCGATGATCCGGGAGGGCTGGCGGTTCGTCGTGCGTCATCCGGTCATGGGCCCGAGCATGTGGGCCGCCACCGCGGTGAACACGGTCTGCGGGGCGCAGCACGCGCTCTACGCGCTCTACCTGGTCCGCGAGCTGCACGCCGAGCCTGGCCTCGTCGGCCTGCTGCTGGCGGTGGAGGGCGTCGGCACGCTGATCGGCGCGGCGTCCACCAGCCGGCTCACGGCCCGGTTCGGCACCGCCCGTACGCTGCTCGGCGCGGGTTTCGTCGTGGTGGCCGGGGCGCTCGTCATCCCGCTCGGCGACGGCTGGCGGGGCTTCGCCGCGTTCGCCGTCGGCAACGTGGTGTTCGCCGCCGGGGTCGTGGTGCTCAGCGTGCTGACCCGGACGTACCGGCAGCTCGCCAGCCCGCCCGAGCTGCTGTCCCGGGTGATGGCCACGGTCCGCTTCGTCTCCTGGGGCGCGATCCCGGTCGGCGGGCTGGTCGCGGGGGTGATCGCGGGGCTGCTCGGCGCGCGGGCGACCCTGCTGCTCTTCGTCGTCGCGGCCGTCTGCGTGCCGCTGGTCCTGCTGGCCTCGCCGGTCCGGCGCCTGCGCGACCTCGCCGACCATCAGGGGAGCGGGGAGACCTCCGGCTCGCAGGGTCTGTCGATCACATGATGATTCGCGGAAGTGGCGGTGACGTCATGGCGATCTCGCGGCGAAAGGATCACAGCCATGAAGCGCATCCCCCTCTTCCTCTCCACCGCCGCGCTGCTGACGCTGGTCGCCACGCCGGCCCAGGCCGCCGCACTGCGCCCGATCGTCGTGCAGCCGTACGGCGACCTGACCGAGGGCGTCACCGTCGCCCCGGACGGCACGATCTACGTCGGCCTGCTGACCAAGGGCGAGATCAGGAAGGTCGACAGCACCGGCACCGACAGCTTGCTGGCCGCCCTGCCCATCGGCGAGGGCAAGCTGAACGGCCTGGCCACCGACCGCCAGGGCAACGTCTACGCCGCGCTCAACTCCGGTGCGGCCGCCACCAACGGCATCTGGCGGATCACCCCCTACGGCGAGGCCAAGCTCTACTCCGCGCTGCCGATCGGCTTCGCCAACGGCCTGGCCTTCGGCCCCGACCACGCGCTCTACGTCACCGACACCACGAACAGCGTCGTCTACCGCGTGACCGACGGCAAGGCGGCGGTCTGGGCCAAGTCGTCCCTGTTCGTCGGCTCGGACGGCACCGGGGCGAACGGCATCGCCTGGCGCGCGGGCGCGTTCTACGTGGCCGTGTCGGACGAAGGCCAGATCGTCCGCGTCCCGTACGGCAAGGGCGGGAAGGCGGGCACGCCGACCGTGTACGTCAAGGACGCCAAGCTGGCCGGGGCCGACGGCGTGGCCTTCGACGTGCGCGGGCAGCTCTACGTGCCGAGCTACACGGGCAACACCCTCAGCATCGTCCGCACCGGCGGCGGCGTGGAGGTGCTGGCCGACAAGCTGGACAGCCCGGCCAGCCTGGCCTTCGACGGCAAGGCGCTCTACTTCGTCAACATCGGCGGCAACGGCGCGCCCAGCCTGATGAAGACCAAGGTCAAGCTCCCCGGCCAGCCGCTGCTGCGCGGCTGACCCCGCTCCCGCCGCCGGCGGCAGGCGGGCCGATCAGGCTTAGGAACGCCGTGGCCGCCGCGGACGGGTGGGCTCCCCAGATCAGGTGCTCCACCCGTGCCGGGGCGTCGCGCAGGCGGACGAGGCCGAGGTTCGGGAAGCGGGGGGCGTAGGCGGCGGGGAGCAGGCCCACGCCGAGACCGTGCCGGACGAGATCGACCATGAACTCGGCCGAGGTGACCTCGAAGGCGACCTCGCGGTGGACGCCGGCCGCCGCGAACGCCACGTCCGACTGGATGCGCCCGGCGTGCCCGGCGCGGAAGTCGATGAACGGCTCGTCGGCGAGGCCGCGCAGGTCGCTCTCGCCACCGGCGAGGGGATGGTCCGGCGCGACGACGGCGACCAGCTCGCCTCTGGCCAGCGGGCGGCTCTGGACGGCCTTCGGCTCCGCGCGGGTCGGCAGGCCGAGGAAGGCGACGTCCGTCTCGCCGCGCCGGACGCGTTCGATCAGGTCTTCGCTGCCGGCGGAGACCAGCGTGATGCGCACCCGCGGGTGCCGGCGGCGGAACTCCTTCAGCACGACCGGCAGGTCCACGGCGGAGACCGTCGGGATCGAGCCGACGGCGAGCCGCCCGCGGATCTCCCCGCTGGCCGCCGCGACGTCGGTTCGCGCCCGGTCGGCGGCCTCCAGGCAGTCGCGGGCCGCGGGCAGGAACGCCTCCCCGGCCGTGGTCAGCCGCACGCGGCGGCTGGTGCGCTCGAACAGCCGGGCGCCCAGCTCCCGCTCCAGGGCGGCGATCTGGTGGCTGAGCGCCGACTGCACGACCCGGCAGCGCTCGGCGGCCCGGGTGAAGTTGCTGGTCTCGGCGACGGCGAGGACGTACCGCAGCTGCTGAAGCTCCATGGATCAATCGTGTCAGACGATCGATCTCGATGAAAACTATGTGTTGGACTCATCGATGGAGGGTCGGCAGGCTGGTCGCATGACGCAGACTCTTTCTCCGCAGGCGACGAGCTCCGCCTTCCGGGCGTGGGCCGGGGTCGCCACGATCACGGCCAGCCTCTTCGTCTTCCTCACCACCGAGTTGATGCCGGTGGGGCTGCTGACCCCGCTCAGCGAGGATCTGGGCATCTCCGTGGGCGCGGCCGGGTTGATGGTGACGTTGCAGGGCGTGTCGGCCGGGCTGGGCGTGCCGTTCATCGTGGCGTGGTCGCGGCGGGTCAACCGGCGGGTGCTGTTGTCGGTCCTGCTGGCGGTGCTGGCCGTGGGCAACCTGGTGACCGGCATCGCGCCGAACTACGGGGTGATCCTGACGACGCGGCTCCTGCTGGGCTTCGCCAGTGGCGTGTTCTGGGCCATCGGCGTGAGCATGGCGATGCGGCTGGTCCAGGAACGGCACGCCAACCGGGCCGCGGCCATCGTGATGTCCGGCATCTCGATCGCCACCGTGGTCGGCATCCCGCTCGGCACCTTCCTGGAGAGCCTCACCGACTGGCGCACCACGTTCCTCATCTGGAGCGGGCTGAGCGCGCTGGTGTTCCTGGCGGTCGCCTTCGCGATCCCGTCGCTGCCGTCGGCGAACGCCGTCTCCGTCCGCGAGGTGTTCGGGCTCCCGCTGCGGAACGTGCCGCTGCGCATGGTGCTGGTCACGGTGGTGCTGTTCGTGCTCGGCCACTTCGGGGCCTACACCTTCGTCCGGCCCTTCCTGGAGGCCAACGCGGGCGCCTCGCCGCTGCTGGTGACCGGGGTGCTGATGGTGTTCGGGGTCGCCGGCGCGATCGGCAACTTCGTCGCCGGGCACACCGTGAGCCGCAGCCTGCGGGGCAGCTTCGTCGTCGGCGCGGCGGGGCTCGTGACGGCCATGCTGCTGCTGCTCGCGATCGGCGACAGCGCCACGGGGGCGATCGTGGCGCTGGTCGTCTGGGGGCTGTCGTTCGGGGTGGTGCAGCTCGCCCAGGTCAACATGACGCTCGCCGCCGCGCCGGAGACCTTCGAGGCGGCCATGTCGCTCAACACGATGGCGTACAACACCTCCATCGCGCTCGGCGCGCTCTTCGGCGGGCTGTTCGCCGACAACGTCGGCGTCACCAGCGTCGTGTGGTTCGGCGTGGCGCTGACCGCGGCCTCGCTGCTGCTCAACCTCGCCACCGGCCGGCGGACCTCGCGGTCCGTCCAGCCGGTCGCGTGAACGACGGGGACGCCCGCCTCACGGCAGTCGCCGCGCGGCGGTCGCCTCCCAGGTCCGCAGGTACGATTCCGCGCCGTTCGCCAGGTCACGGACGATGTCCGGACCGGCGAGCAGGCGCATGTCCTCGATCCAGTCGGGGACCAGGCCGTAGTTGGCCACGCCGTCGACGTTGACGTCCCAGACCCGCTGCCCGGTGCGCTGCCGGTCGAGGCGCACGCTCCCGTCGAAGGACGTGAACGGGTACGTCACCGGGTTCGCGGCGTTGCCGGCGCGCGCGGCGGGCAGGCGGCCCATGCCGTTGACGTCCAGGCCGTAGCCGTATCCGGGCACGTTGTACTGCTGCCGCAGCGGTGCGGTGCGCCGCCACTCCGCGACGAAGTCGGGGGAGTTGTGGCCGTACTGGGTGATCATGCCGCCGAGGGCGTAGATCCGGCCGAAGAAGCCCGGGTCGGCCCAGCTGTGCGAGGAGATCACGCCGGGGTAGCGGGCCGCCTCCAGCAGGCCGAGCGTCTGGGCCGCGGCCTTCACGCTCATGTGGTCGATCTCCACCATCATGCCGCGCCTGATCAGGCCCTGGACCATGTACGTGCCGAGCGAGGTCAGCCCCCGGGTGTTGCAGTGGGGCGCCGGCGGATACAGCGGCAGCGAGACGCCCGGCGGCAGCAGCCGCGCGATCTGGTCGGGCAGCACGCCGGCCGGGTCGATGGTGTTGTCGTGCTCGGGCCCGGTGCAGGTGCGGGCCTGCCAGAACGAGCCGGTGGACAGCAGGTTGCCGACGTTGACGATCGCGCCCTGGGTGCCGGAGTCGAAGCGCACCCCGCACAGCGCGTTGTCGTACTTGTGGCAGACGAACATGCTGCGCACGCCGAGCGCGTACATCTCGTCCAGGCCCCGGTCGATCTGGGACTTCGTGCACTGCGGGATGCCGAGGATCTGCCGGCAGCCGAACGGCTCCGACGTCTCGATCCCGAGGACGACGGCCAGCTTGCCGGCCGCGGCCACGCTCCTGGCCTCGGCGGGGTCGTTCACGAGGCGGAACCAGCCGCGTCCGGGGCCGCCCGACTCGGCGTCGATGTGGTCCTGCAGCTCGCGGGCCCGCTGGGCCTGCAGGCGGATGGACGTCATCTCGTCGCAGGAGTACTTCTTCAGCGGGTAGATCGCGCAGAGCTGCCGGTTGGCCACCAGGTCGTTGACCAGCACCCGGAGCCCGCCGCGCCAGGCGCGCTCGACCCAGGTGTAGTACGCCTGCTGGTGGGTCAGCGAGTCGTTGGCCGGCCAGTCGCGGAAGGTGGGCCAGCCCACCGGGTCGTGGGTGCCGGTGGGCTTGCCGGTCCTGGTGAAGTTCTCGTACCAGGCCAGTTCGCCGTTCGGGTAGTGGTCGGGGCAGTCGGTCAGCGCGTGCTCGATGCCGTCGGGGTCGAACGGCTTGCCGCACATGAGCATGCCGCCGAACGTCTCGTAGGAGAACAGGTGGCTGTGGCCGTCCACGAAGCCGCTCACGGCGGCGGCGGCGTGCGCGGCGGCGGTCGGGACGGACGGCGCGACCAGCGCGCCGGTCAGGAGAAGGACGGCTGCGGCCGCCCGGCGGATGAGACGGTGGAACACGGGACCACCTCCCAGGCTGCGGTACCGGGGTCGCCGCAAGCATCCACCGCCGGAAGAGTCCCGGCAAGACCGAACATGAGCTGATCTCATCTAAATTCGCGACCGAAATGCCAGGCGCCCACGTCGTCGGCCAGGCGGCCGAGGCAGGCGCCGAACCGCCGCCGGTCCGGCTCGTCCCGGGACGCGGTCAGGTCGTCGAAGACGTGCCGCTGCCATTGCCGGGCCCCTGGAACGGCTGGGACCGTTCTTCGCAGCCGTTCCATGAGTTTTCCGCATGGAAGCCGTTGAACCCCGCCCGCGCGGGACGGCGTACACCCTGACGACGAGCACCGAGCCGGAGGACGGCGATGGACAGTCAGGGATGGGGTGGCGGGCTGGCCCTTCGGCCGCGCGACTACCTGGGGATGGGTGAGCCGCTGGCCGACGTGGTCGCGGCGGCGGGGCCGTACGAGGGGGAGGCGCTGCACCGGCTCGCGCTGGGCGCGGCCGCCACTCTGGCCAGGCTGCATCTGACCGGCATCGCGGGGCTGCGGCTCGGGCCGCACAACGTGCTGGTCGGGCCGCTCGGCGAGGCGTCTTTCGCGCCCGGCCCGAGAAGCAGCGACCTGCCATCGGCCGACGTGCGCGAGTGGGCCGACGTGATCGTCTTCGCCGCCGCCGGGCACGCCGGGGGCGGCGCGGACCTCGTTCGGCTGCCGCCTCCGCTGCGCGGCCTGGTCGACCGGTGCCGCCGGCCGGACCCGGCCGACCGGCCGACGGCGATCGAGCTGGTGCGCGTCCTGCTCGGGCACGCGGCCTCCGCCCGGCACGCCTCGGTGCGCGACCTGCTGCGCGAGGCCGAGGCCTGGGCCGGTCCGCACGAGCCGGCGCGTCCGGACAGGCGGCCGGCGGGACGGCACGGGCGTACGCCGTCGGGGTAAATGATCAGCTTTTATCGCTGAATCAACAGGTGGGGTGATTGATGCAAATCCCGTATCTTGTTCCTCGCCCGTGACTAGGGCAATAATTCAATATCAGTAGTTATCCGGGCGACATTTCATGATGTACGCAGCGCGAGGAGTCGCCGCGTGAATCATCGTGTGACCGACGAGGCCATGGTGCGGGCCCTGTACCGCGAATACGGGTCCCCGCTGATGGCCTTCGCCGTGCGGCTGACGGGCGGCGACCGGCGCTGGGCGGAGGACGTCGTCCAGGAGACCCTGGTACGCGCCTGGCGCAACCTCGGGGACCTGCGGACCGACAACGGCTCGTTGATGCCCTGGCTGGCCACCGTGGCCCGCCGGGTCGTGATCGACGACCGGCGCCGGGCCGGCACGCGCCCCCTCGACACCGTGGAGGAGGTCCCGGAACGGGCGAACGCCGTGGCCGCCGAGGACGACCGCCTGCTGCGCGAGATCGTGGTGACCGACGCCATGCTCTCGCTGTCGCCGGCGCACCGCCAGGTGCTCACGGAGACCTTCCTGCGCGATCGCACGCTGCAGGAGGCCGCGGAGACGATCGGCGTGCCCGTGGGCACGGTGAAGTCCCGCGTGTACTACGCGATGCGGGCCTTACGCATCGCACTGGAGGAAAGGGGGGTGGGGCTCCCGTGAACGAAGTGCACCACGAGGACGTGGCGGCGTACGCGCTGGGCCTGCTGGACGACGACGAGCGCAACGCCTTCGAACGCCACCTGCACGGCTGCCCGAGCTGCGCCGGCGAGGTCGGCGCGTTCGCGGCCATGGGGGAGCTGATGCGCGGCGTCGATCCCGACGACCTGCGCCCCGGGCCGGTCGAGTCGGAGCTGGAGTCGCCGGTCGAGTCGCTGCTGGTGCGCCGGGCCGCCGTGGAGCGCCGCCGCCGGACCCTCCATCGAGGGCTCATGTCGGCCGCCGCGTGCTTCCTCGTCGCGACCGGCGTCTTCCTCGCCGTCAACGCGGCGACCTCGGGCCCCGACCCCGACAGCGTGCACAGCCCCGCCCGCGCCCTGCTCATGACCGGCCGCACCTACCCGGTCAACGACCCCGCGACCGGCGTGTCCGGCGTGGTGGGCGTCGAGGACAAGGGCTGGGGCACCCACGTGGCGCTGGAGCTCAAGGGCGTCAAGGGGCCGCTGAAGTGCCGGCTGGTGGCCTTCGGCGACGACGGCCGCTCGGAGACCGTGGCGAGCTGGGGCGTGCCCGACAAGGGGTACGGCGTCCCGGGCGCCCCCGACCCCCTGCTGCTGCACGGCGGCACCAGCCTGACCCAGGACGATCTCAACCACTTCAGCATCGAGACCCTGGACGGCCGCATCCTCGCCACCGTGCAGGTGTGACCGCCTACCATCGAGCGATGCGCATCGACCTGCACAGCCACAGCACCGCCTCCGACGGCACGCAGCCGCCGGCCGACGTGGTGCGCCGCGCCCGCGAGCGCGGCCTCGACGTGCTCGCGCTGACCGACCACGACACCGTCGCCGGGCACCGCGCGGCCGTCGAGGCGCTGCCCGAGGGCCTGACGCTGGTGCCGGGCATGGAGCTGTCGTGCCGGCGGGCCGGGCAGAGCATCCACCTGCTCGCCTACCTCTTCGACCCCGCCGACCCCGAGCTGCTGGCCGAGTGCGAACGCATCCGCCGGGCCCGCGAGGAACGCGGCAGGCTGACCGTCGAGCGGCTGGTCGAGCTGGGCGTGCCGATCACCTGGGAGCAGGTGTCCGCGGTGGCCGGCGACAGCCCGGTCGGACGCCCGCACATCGCCCGCGCCATGGTCGCCGCGGGGGCCGTGGCCGCGCCCGAGGAGGCGTTCACGCGGGAGTGGATCGGCGCGGGCGGCCGCGCGCACGTCACCCGCTACGCCCTCGATCCCGTACGCGCGGTCCGCCTGGTGCGGTCGGCCGGCGGGGTGCCCGTGCTGGCCCATCCGAAGGCGGTCCGGCGCGGCGAGGCGGTGGCCGACGAGTGGATCGCCGAGCTGGCCGCGGCCGGGCTCTTCGGCGTGGAGGCCGACCACCTCGACCACGACGACGAGGCCCGCGCCCACCTGCGCCGCCTGGCCGCCGGGCTCGGCCTCGAAGTGACCGGGTCCAGCGACGACCACGGCGAGCTGACCGGCCACCGCCTGGGCTGCGAGACCACCGACCCCGAGGTCTACGCCCGCCTGCTGGCCGAGGCGAAGGGCGCCGCCCCGGTCACGGCGCGTTGAAGTACGTGGTGAACCAGTCGCGGGCGTGTTCCGCGACGCTCTCCAGCGCGCCCGGCTCCTCGAACAGGTGGGTGGCGCCGGGCACGACGGTCAGGCGGTGCTCGGCGCTCAGGTGCCGCTGCGCCTCCTCGTTCAGGTCGATCACGATCGGGTCCCGGCCGCCGACGATGAGCAGGGTGGGCGCGCGCACCGCGGCCAGCCGCTTCCCGGCCAGGTCGGGCCGCCCGCCGCGGGAGACGATCGCCGCGATCCGGTTGTCCGGCTCGGCCGCCGCCCACAGCGCCGCCGCCGCGCCCGTGCTCGCGCCGAAGTAGCCGATCGGCAGCCCGGCCGCCTCCTCGCGCCCGCGCAGCTCCTCCGTACGCTCCAGCAGCCGCCCGGCCAGCAGCGCGATGTCGAACACGTTGGCCCGGTCGGCCTCCTCCTCCGGCGTGAGCAGGTCGAACAGCAGCGTCCCCAGGCCGGCCTTGTTCAGCACCTCGGCCACGTACCGGTTGCGCGGGCTGAGCCGGCCGCTGCCGCTGCCGTGCGCGAACACCACCACCCCCCGGGCGGCGTCTGGGACGACCAGGTCGCCGGTCATGCTTCACCTCCGACGGGCGCGCTGCCCCGCTGCGCCACAACCTTGCCGCTACCCAGGCACGGCGACCTCTATCCATCGCTCGAATGGGCATTGACCTGGGAGTATGGACAAAGAGCCGGGGCGCAAGCAGCAGGGCGCCGGCGCGCCGCTCGGGCGGATCGTCTCGGGCGCGGCGGCCGGGCTCGCGCGCCTGCGCGCCCAGGGGTTCCGCGAGTGGCTGGGCGCCGAGCGGGACGCGTTCGCCCAGACGGTCAAGGTGACGCTGGCCTGCGTGTTCGGGTGGTGGCTGGCCACGTTCGCGCTGAAGGTGCCGCTGCCCGTGCTGGTGCCGATCGGGGTGCTGCTCACGGTGTCGGCGACCGCCTACAGCACGGTCGTGCGCGGGTTCCAGCAGGTCGGGGCGGTCGTGGTCGGGGTGGCGGCGGCGTCGGGGCTGATCTGGCTGATGGGCGTGAACGCGCTGACGCTGGGCGTGCTGGTGGCGGCCGGGCTCGTGCTGACCCGGCTGCTCAACCTGCCGGCCCAGAACGTGCAGATCCCGATCACCGCCCTGCTGGTGCTCTCGCTCGGCCGCACGTACGGCTTCGCGCGCCTGGCCGACGTCCTGCTCGGCGCGGCCATCGGCATCGCGGCGAACCTGCTCATCCTGCCCCCGCGCTTCGTCGAGCACGCCGCCAGGGAATTGTGCGACATGTCGGCCGAGCTGGCCGACCTGGCCCAGGACATGGCCGACGGCCTGAGCGGCCACTGGACCGAGGACATGGCCCGCGACTGGCTCGACCGCGCCCGCGAGCTGTCCCAGCGCCTGGAGGAGACCAAGGACACCGCCGACCAGGCGGCCGAGTCCGTGCGCCTGACCTTCCGCAGGCGCCGCCGCTACGACCGGCGCCTGCGCCAGTCGGCCGAGGCCGCGACCTGCCTCGACCACGCCGGGCACCAGCTCAGGAGCATCGCGCGCGGGCTGGTGGACCTGGTCGCCGGCGCCCGCGGCCTGCCCGGCGAGAAGGCCGCCGACCTGCCCGAACCCCTGTCCGGCGAGCTGCGCGCGCTGTCGCGCATCTTCCGCGACTTCGGCCTGATCCAGGTGGGCAAGGCCGCGTCCAGGGACATGGCGAACCTGTGCGCGGCCCTGCGCGAGGGCGAGCACCAGCAGCGCCACCTGGCCGCCGAGCTGGCCGGCTCCCCGCCCAAAGGCCCCCTGTGGCCCCTGTACGGCGCCCTGCTCGACGACTGCGCCAGGATCCGCCACGAGTTCGACCCCGACACCGGCCCCCACCAGGCCGCCTTCCCCTGACCCCGGCACCGGCCCCCACCGGCCTTCCCTGACCCAGCGCGCGGGCCTGCGAAGCGTGTCGTGATCCCCTCGTGATCGACGCGGAGACCGGCTGGTATTTCATGCACGCCTCGATCAAGGGCGTGGTCCTGACCGACGAGGGCGTCCTGCTCTGCAGGAACCCCAGGAACGCCTGGGAGCTGCCCGGCGGCTGGCCCGACCGGGCCGACGACACCCTCGCCGAGGTCGTCCGCCGCGAGGTCCTGGAGGAGAGCGGCCTCGACGTCGAGGTCGGCGGGGTCGTCGGCGCGAAGGCGGCGGGACGCCACCGCGAAGGTGACGGCCCGCCGCGCCCCCGTTCAGGCCAGGAGCAGCGCGGAGACGAACTGGAGCAGGTGCCAGGCCACGTACGCGGCCAGCGAGCAGAACGCCCACTCCTTGCTCCTGCTCACCCGCGCCACCCAGACCAGCACCTCCACCGGTTCCGACCGCGGCCTGACCGCCCGTACCGCGAAGCAGGCCGCCATCAGCCAGGCCGCCCCCGACGCGGTGAGCAGCCCGACGGACAGGGCGAGCAGCACCCCCGGCCCCGCCGGCGGGTCACCCGGCGAGAGCTGACGGGTCCAGGCCGCCAGCACCCCGGCCAGCAGGCCGAGCGTGACCCGCCGGTCCCTGCGCGCCTGTCGCTTGAGTGACTGCAGGTCTCGACGCATATGGTTCTTGAGCATCCGGATCACCTCCGTGTCGTCGCTGGTGGCACCAGCTAACGAGAAGGCGCGGAGAAGATCTGCGACCTCACTTCCGAGATTTCCCGACTTTTAGCGGTCTTTCAGGAGAGCTCCCGCAGCTCCTGCGCCGCCCGCCGGCTCTCGAAGACGTCCCCCACCTCGTCCAGCGTGCGCACCGCCTCGGCCAGATGGGCCGCCGCCGCCTCGCGGTCCCCGAGCCTGGCGGTGATCAGGCCGAGCGCCCTCAGCGCGCACCCCAGGTCGCGCCGCGTCCCGCACTCCAGGTGCACGTCCCTGGCCTGCTTGGCGTGGACCAGCGCCTCCTCGGCCCGGTCCAGGTCGAGCAGCACCATGGCCAGCGTCGTGAGCGCCGCCCCCCACCGGTCCCTGGTGCCGGTCACGTGCTGCAGCTCGACGGTCTCCACGGCGTACGCCAGGGCCGTCGCGGGCTCGCCCGCCGCGTGGAGCGCGTGCGCGATCGACAGCAGCGCGCTGGCCCTGCTGTCGCCCGTCTCCTCCCGGATCGCCAGCGAGGCCCGCGCCGCCCGCACCGCCGGCTCGTGCCGCCCCAGCGACAGGTACGTGTAGGTCAGCGTCTCCTGCACGTCGGCCTCGGCCCGCCGGTTGCCCAGCCCCTGGACCAGGTCCAGCGCCTCCAGCGCGTACACGAAGGCCACCTGGGGCAGGCCCTGGCGGCGCCGTACGCGGGCCAGCCGGTTGAGCATGCGGGCCTCGACGGGCTCGTCGCGGATCACCCGGCTGATGACGAGCGCCTGGTTGAGGTAGTCGTCGGCGCGCAGGTAGTCCGACAGCCGCCAGTGCACCACCCCGATGTCGCCCAGCGTCTCGGCCTTGCCCTGCTCGTGGTGGAGCTCGACCTGCACCGCGAGCGCCTGCTCGTAGCAGGCCAGCGCCTCGTCGTAGCGCGAGCCGTTGCGCGCGATGCGGCCCAGCGCGCACAGCGCCCGCCCGCACCCGTGCTGGTCGCCGGTGGCCGTGTACCCGGCCAGGGCGCGTTCGGCGTCGCGCCGGGCGTCCTGCTGGAGCCCGAGCTGGTCGTAGATCTCGGCCAGGCAGAGCAGCGTCTCGGCCTCGGCGTGCTCGTCGCCCAGCTCGTGGCAGATCGACAGCGCCTCCAGGCCCTCCGACAGCGCCGCGTCGGGCTCGCCCAGGCTCCGCCGCACCCGGGCCGAGATGATCAGGCTCTGCGCGGCGCCCCTGCGGTCGCCCAGCTCCTCCCGTACGCGCCGCGCCTGGCCGGCGTACCGGAGCGCCAGGTCGTTGCGTTCCTGCGACAGGTGCAGCCGGGCGAGCGTGTGCAGGCACTTCGCCACGCCGGGCAGGTCCCCGATCTCCCGGTGCACCTCCAGCGCCTCATCCGCGCGGCGCAGCGCCTCGTCCCTGTTGCCCGCGATGCCGTGCACCTCGGCCAGGTCGTTGAGCGCGCGGGCCAGCCCCGCGCGGTCGCCCAGCGAGGTGAAGTCGGCCAGCGCCTCGCCGATGAACCTCGCCGCCAGCGTGGACGGCCCGATGTCGCGGTGGATCGAGCCGAGGTGGCTGCGCATGAGCGCGACGGCCCGCCGGTTGCCCACCTGGAGGGCCGAGGTCAGCCCGGCCTGCTGCACCTCCAGGTTGTTCTCGTAGTACCGCAGCCTCCTGAACGGCTCGAACACCGCCTCGGCGAGCTGCCAGGCCATCCCGTACGCCCCGCTCTCCTCGGCCAGCCGCACCGCCGAGACCAGCGACCGCCGCTCGGCCTCGAACCACTCGCGCGGCGTGTCCGGGCCGGTCGCGACCGCCAGATAGTGGTCGAGCAGCCGCACCCTGGCCTCGCGCACCCCCGCCTCGGCGTGCCGGCCCAGCTCCCTGGCCTGCCACTTGACCAGGTCGTGCACCCGGTACCGCGACCCCGGCAGCGGCTCGACCAGGTACGCCCGGTGCAGCCCCTCCACCGCCGCCACCGCCTCGCCCACCGGCACGCCCAGCGCCGCCGCCAGCACCTCCGGCGCGAAGTCCCGCCCGGGAAGCAGCCCGACGTGCCGGAAGGCCCGGCGCTGCGCGGGGCTCAGCGACTCGTACGCCAGGTCCAGCGCCGACCTGAACGCCTCCTCCGGGTCCCCGGCCAGCGGCCGGTCCGGCGTACGCAGCTCCGCCGCCCGCGCCCGCACGCTCAGCCCGGGGTCCTCGGCCAGCTTGGCCGCCGAGATCCGCAGCGCGTACGGATGGTAGGAGCACACCCGGGCCAGCTCGGCCAGCGCGTCCCGGTCGGCGGCCCGCGGCGAGCCCTCGCCGAGCACCGACACCAGCAGCGCCACCGCGTTGCCCGGGTCGAGCACCGACAGGTCCATGAGGTCGGCGTGCCCGGTGGCGCGCAGCGGCGCCATCCGCGTCCTGCTGGTCACCAGCACCACGCAGTCCTTGCCGCCCGGCAGCAGCGCCCGCACCTGGGCCGGGTCGGCCGCGTTGTCCAGGACGAGCAGCAGCCTGCGCCCGGCGATCCTGCTGCGGTAGAGCAGCATCAGCTCGGCCTCGTCGGAGGCCGGCATGTGCTCGCCGACGCCGAGCGAGCGCAGGATCTGCCCGAGCGCCTCGGCCGAGCTCATCGGCGGCTGGGTCGGGGAATGGCCGCGCAGGTCGATCATGATCTGGCCGTCGGGGAACCGGTCGGCGTGCAGGTGGCCCCAGTGCGTCACCAGCGCGGTCTTGCCCACGCCGGTCAGGCCCTGCACGACCATGGTGTTCGTCCGCCGCTGCCGGTCCAGCCAGGCCGTGAGCAGGTCGAGGCTCTGCTGACGGCCGGTGAAGTCGGACACGTCGGCGGGAAGCTGGCGCGGCTTCGGCAGCTCGCCGACCGGCAGCGGCCCGGCCTGGGCGCCCGGCCGGGTGAGGAACGGCGTCACCCGGCCGCGCCACGGCTCGGACAGGTGCTCCCAGGCCCCCGCGGCCTCGCGCAGCGCCACCGGGTCGGCGATCCGCAGCCTGCGATACCCCGGCCGCACCAGCCAGCCGCGCCTGACCCACTGCGTGAGCTGCCGCTGCACGACGTCGGGCGCGCTGCCGACGAGATCGGCCAGCGTCTCCATGGACAGCGGCGGCGCGGCGGGGGAGGCCAGCTCGTACCGCTCGTCCAGGTGCAGCAGCCACACGGCCAGCCGGGCGGCGACCGGGGCCCGGGCCAGCGCCTCGTGCCGGCGGGCCGCCAGGTTCCTGGCGAACAGCTCCTGGACGAGCGCCGTCGCCACCGCCGGGTTCGCCGAGGCGTGCTCGCGTAACCGCCGCAGATCGATGGGCCAGGCCCGGACCTCGGTCAGGGCGTCCACCTTGACGCGCTCGCCCGGGCTCCAGAAGGCCAGCTCGCCCACCAGGTCGCCGGGGCCGCGCAGGTCGTGCACGACCTCCCGGTCGCCGCCGGGGACGTGCTCGCGGGCGTACCCGTGGTCGATCACGTGGACGCGGCTGACCGGCCGGACCGGCGAGCAGATCAGCTCGCCGCGGCGGAAGAGGCGGGGGCTCGCGCCCTCGTCCACGAGTGACCTGAACAAACCCATGCCACCACCGATCCGGGGACGGCGGTGTCCTCGACATGACAGGTTGGAAACAGTCCCAACGACAAAGTGTCACATCAGGCGAACACGGGTCAACGGATCACACGTGCGCCGAATCGCTGCGATCGGGCACGAACCGGTAGCCGACGTTGCGGACGGTCCCGATCAGCGACTCGTTCTCGGTGCCGAGCTTGGCGCGCAGCCGCCGGACGTGCACGTCGACCGTCCTGGTGCCGCCGAAGTAGTCGTAGCCCCAGACCTCCTGCAGGAGCTGGGCGCGGGTGAAGACCCGGCCGGGATGCTGGGCCAGGTACTTCAGCAGCTCGAACTCCTTGAACGTCAGGTCGAGCACGTTCCCGCGCAGCCGCGCGGTGTAGGTGGCCTCGTCGATCGACAGGTCGCCGCTGCGGATCTCGTCGGGGACGTCCTCGGCGGCGGCCTGCGACCTGCGCCCGGTCGCCATGCGCAGCCGCGCCTCGACCTCGGCGGGCCCGGCGGTCTCCAGCAGCACGTCGTCGACCCCCCACTCGGCGGTCATCGCGGCCAGGCCGCCCTCGGTCACCACCACCAGCAGCGGGCAGTCGATGCCCGTGGTGCGGATCAACCGGCACAGGCTCTTGGCCTGGACGAGCTCCTTGCGCGCGTCGACGACGACGGCGTCGGCGGGCGGCGTGTCGATGAGCGCCGACGCCTCGGCCGGCGAGACCCGGACGGAGTGGAGCAGCAACCCCAGCGCCGGCAGCACCTCGGAGGACGGCTCGAGGGCGTTGGTCAGCAGCAGCAGGTTGCTCATCACGGCCTCCTCTAACACACAAGGACCCGGAGGCGACGTCGCCCAGGTCCTGTACGCGAGGATATCCCACGGCTTAGTCGCGTCCATTGCGCGTCCACCAGGTGAACAGCGGGCCCTTTGAAACAGGCGTGTTAAGGGCGTCGCACAATAGAGCGAAGGCGATTGTGAGGCAACGCATGGCCACAGGAAAAGTACGTTATTGGGCGGCGGCCAAGGAGGCCGCCGGAGTCGCGGAGGAGCCGTTCGAAGCGGCGACTCTTGACGAACTGATGACCAAAATCACACAAAATCGGGCCGAGCTCGCCCGGGTGGTCGGCCGTTCGTCGTTCCTCGTCGACGGCGCCCCCGTGGGCCGGCGCGCCCACGACACGGTGGTGCTCGGCGAGGGCGTCACGGTGGAGGTGCTGCCGCCCTTCGCCGGCGGGTGATCGACGGCTCCGGCGGGGAAGGAGACCGCCGGATCGATAGGCTCGACACCCCCGCCGACGACAGGGAGCCCCATGCGCAAGCTGATCATCTTTCTGATCGTCCTGGCCGTCCTCTTCGTCGTCGTCGACCGCGTCGCGGTGGCCGGGGTGGAGCGTGACCTGTCCAACCGGATCGCCGCCGCCACCGACCTCAGCGGCACCCCCAAGGTGACGATCGAGGGCATCCCGTTTCTCACTCAGGCCGTCTCGGGGCACTATCCCGAGGTACGGTTCGATCTCGGCACCCTCACCTACGGAGGCGTGCCGGTGAAGAACCTGCGCGGCGTCGCCTACGACGTGACCGCCCCGCTGTCCGACGTGCTGCAGAACCGTGCCGACGTCCGGGCCGGGCGGGTCACCGTGAGCGGCGTGCTCACCCGGGCCACGATCGACAAGTACGCGCCCCGGGGCATCAAGATCAGCGGCAACGGGCGGCGGCTCGTGGCGTCGGGAGAGGTGACGGTGGGGGTGCAGAAGGTGCAGTTCACCGCGGAGATGCGGGTCGACGTGGCCGACGGGGCCATCAGGCTCCAGGCGGAGAAGATCCAGGGCGTGCCCGACCAGCTCGCCCACTTCGTCACCTACACGATCCCGTTCAAGGGCGGCCTGCCCTTCGACGTGAAGATCACCGGGGTCAAGAGCGTGGCCGACGGATTGGAGTTCTCGGCCGAAGCGTCTGACGTGCCGATCCGTGGATGAGCCTGAACCGCTGCGGCCCCCCGTACGTGATGAGGGCGTGAGCGCAGCAGGCACCGCGGACGAGGAGCTCGTACGCACCCTCTTCGACGAGCACGCCGGGCCACTCTACGGGTACGTGCTGCGACTCACCGGTGATTCCGGACGTGCGGAGGACGTGGTGCAGGAGACGCTGCTGCGGGCCTGGCGGCACCCCGACGCGCTCTCCGGCCGTCCCATCCGGGCCTGGCTGTTCACGGTGGCGCGTAACCTCGTGGTCGACCAGCACCGCGCCAAGAAGGCCAGGCCGCAGGAGACCGGCGACGAGGCCCTCGCGGTCCTGCCGGCCGACGACGAGCTGGAGCGGGCGGTCGAGTCGTGGGCCGTGGCCGAGGCGCTGGCCGCGCTGCGGCCCGAGCACCGCGAGGTGCTGCTGGAGGTCTACTACCGGGGGCGATCGGTGAAGGAGGCGTCGGCGACGCTGGGCATACCGCCGGGCACGGTCAAGTCGCGCACCTACTACGCGCTGCGCGCGCTCAAGCTGGCGCTCGAAGAGCGGGGGCTGGCGCCGTGATGACCTGCGAAGAAGTGCGCATCGCCATGGGCGCGCACGCCTTGGGCGCGCTCGAACCCGACGAGGCGCTGGAGATCGACAACCACCTGGCCACCTGCGAGACCTGCGGCGCCGAGCTGCTCGAACTCGAAGGCGTCGCCGCCTTCCTCGGCAAGGTGTCCGAGCGCGACGTCGAGCTGGTGGCCAGCCCGCCGCGCCAGGTGCTCGACCGGCTGCTCAACGCCCGCGCCCGGCGCCACCGGCGCGGCCGGCTCATGCTGGCCGTGGCCGCCTCCGTCGCGGTGATCGCCGTCGGCGGCACGGTCTGGACCGTCACCCGGCAGGACGACACGCACACCGTGGCCGCGCCCGCGGCCGCCCCCCAGTCCTCGGCGGCCGCGAAGTCGCCGCAGACCGAGGGCTTCGTCGCCAGCGACGCCGCGCCCGACGCCCAGCTCAGGAAGGCCGTCCCGACGCCGAGCGCGATGCCCACGGCGGAGCTGGGCGCCACCCGCGACGGCCGGGCCTTCAAGGGCGAGAACCGGGCCGAGGACTACTACGCCACGGTCTACGCCCTGCCCGGCGACGGGCGCACCGAGCTGCTGGTGACCGTGCGGAACGTGCCGGTCGGCACCGTGTGCAGCCTGGCCGTCTACGACGACAGGGGCCGGCGCGAGGTCGTCGGGAGCTGGACCGTCAGCCGCCGGACCTACCGCGAGGAGACCGTCTTCCAGATGGCGACGCCGGTGCTCATGCGGCGCATCGACCGCTTCGAGGTCGTCGACCGGCGGGGACGCGTCCTGGTGCACGTCGCCGGCCCGGCCAGGAAGTAATCGCGGCCGCCCGTGGTTGGCACCTGAGGTGACGGGTCTGTGGATCGCGCTGGCGACGCTGGCGCTCGGCACGGTGATCGGGGTGGTTCGTCTGCGCCGCGACGGACGGGTGCGCGCGGCGGCCGGGGAACGGCTGACCGCGGACATGCTGGGCGCCGCCATGGGCGAGCGGGCCACGCTGGTGCAGTTCTCGACCGCGTTCTGCCAGCCCTGCCGGGCGACCAGGCGGGTGCTGGCCGACGTGAGCGCGCTCGTGCCCGGGGTGGCGCACGTGGAGATCGACGCCGAGTCCCGGCTCGACCTGGTGCGGCGGTTCGACGTCATGCGCACGCCCACCGTGTTTGTGCTGGATCCGTCAGGCAACGTGGTCAAAAAGGCCTCTGGCCAGCCACGGAAGGCCGACGTACTGGCCGCGCTGGCGGTCGCGATCCCCTCCGGGGAGTCACGGCCGTCTCACGAACTGTCTCATAACCCGGACGAGATGTGACAGATGGCGAGACGACGAGTAGGGTCGTCGCTATGAACCCGTCGACAGAGCTGCTCACGAAGCGGCGCGCGGTTGATTTCTGCCGCGTCGCCACCGCGCTCTGTCGCGCTGCCTGAGGACGGTCACCGCGGACATCTGGTCCGCCCCATCCGACCCCTTCAGGAGCATCCCGCGATGCGTGCTGATCCCAGAGCGCTGCGCTTCGGCGCGGCCGTCACCACCTTGGTCCTCGCTCTCGTCCTCGTGACGGGCAGCGCGTGGCTGCTCGCCGTCCAGGCGGCGGTCTTCGCGCTGGGGGTCGTGCGCCGCTCGCCGTACACGATGCTCTTCAAGGCGCTCGTCAGGAGCGCGCCGAAGGAGACCGAAGACGCCCGCCCGCCGCGGTTCGCGCAGGGGGTGGGGCTGCTCTTCGCGGTCGCGGGGCTGGCCGGGTTCGCCGCCGGGATCACACCGCTGGCCCTCGGGGCCACGGCCGCGGCTCTCCTCGCCGCCTTCCTCAACGCAGCCTTCGGATTCTGCCTCGGCTGCGAAACGTACCTGCTCACCCGCCGTCTACTGCCCGCCGCCAAAATGGAGGTTTCCCAATGAGCCGCTCCGCCGCCCTGGTGGACGCCGACTGGGTCGAGGCCAACCTCGACACCCCCAACGTCGTACTCGTCGAGGTCGACGAAGACGTCAGCGCCTATGACAAGGGCCACATCCGTGGCGCCGTGAAGGTCGACTGGCGGCAGGACCTGCAGGACCCGGTCCGCCGCGACTTCGTGGACAAGACCGGTTTCGAGGCCCTGCTGTCGGACCGCGGCATTTCCAACGATGACACCGTCGTGCTCTACGGCGGCAACAACAACTGGTTCGCGGCCTACGCGTACTGGTACTTCAAGCTCTACGGCCACCAGGACGTCAAGCTGCTCGACGGCGGGCGCAAGAAGTGGGAGCTCGACTCCCGCGAGCTGGTCCGCGACGTGCCCGAGCGCGCCAAGACCCAGTACGTCGCCCAGGAGCAGGACACCGCGATCCGCGCCTTCCGCGACGACGTGGTCTCCGCGATCGGCAAGCTCAACCTGGTCGACGTCCGCTCGCCCGACGAGTTCACCGGCAAGCTGCTCGCCCCGGCCCACCTCCCGCAGGAGCAGGCCCAGCGCGGCGGCCACGTGCCCACCGCCCGCAACATCCCGTGGTCCAAGGCCGCGAACGACGACGGCACCTTCAAGTCCGACGACGCGCTGCGCGCCCTCTACGGCGAGGCCGGCGTCGACTTCGGCAAGGACACCATCGCCTACTGCCGCATCGGCGAGCGCTCGGCGCACACCTGGTTCGTGCTGCACGAGCTCCTCGACCAGGGCAACGTGAAGAACTACGACGGTTCGTGGACGGAATACGGCTCGCTCGTGGGCGTGCCGATCGAGCTGGGGGAGGCCCGCTGATGACCACTGCACAGGGTTGCGGAGCGCCGGAGCAGACCATCGCGCTGCCGGCCGGGATCGATCTGTCCAACCAGGCCGTCATCCAGGGCGTGGTGACGGGCGCCACCACCGCCTACGCGCGGCTGCTCGACCACTCCGGCGAGTTCACCGGTGAGGTCGTCGTCTCCGACGACGGCGTCTTCCGCTTCTTCGCCGCGCCGGGCGACTGGACCGTCCGCATCATCGCGGGCGGCGGCGTCACCCGCGACGTTCAGGTGGAGGCCCGGCTGGGTGAGGTCTCCCAGCTCGCGGTCGCCGTCTGAGCCCACGCTGAGCCCATACTGAGCCCAGACAGCGCCCACCACGGCGCCGAGACGGGGCCCGTGTCCACACCGGACACGGGCCCCGTTCCCGTTCCGGACGGGCGCAACGAAACCGGGCGCGGCGGTGTTGTAGAGGGCGTGAGTGGAACCGACTGTCTCGACCCGGTGCGCAAGGCGCTCCTCGACGACCTCGACGAGGGCTTCGCCGAGCTGTACGCCGCCCACCGCGGCCTGGTCTTCTCGACCGCGCTGCGGCTGAGCGGGCGCTGGGCAGACGCCGAGGACCTCACCGCCGAGGCCTTCCTGCGGGCGTACCGGGCACTGGCGGGCTACGAGCCCGACCGCGTGGCCGCGCTGCAGCCGCGGGCCTGGCTGATGACGATCCTCATGAACATCTGGCGCAACTGTGCCAGGGCCAGATCCCGCAAACCGCCGCCCGACCTGCGTGACGAGCCCGTGGACGAGCCCGACCCGGCCCAGGACGTCGAGGGGGCAGCGGTCCGCAGGGAGACCGGCGACGAGCTGTCGGAGCTGCTCGCACTGCTGCCCGAGGAACAACGGTCCGCCGTGGTGCTCAGGCACGTCGTCGACCTGCCGGTCAGCGAGATCGCCACCGTGCTCGGAATTCCGCAGGGGACGGTCAAGTCGCACGTGTCGCGAGGGCTGCGGCGGCTGCGCGAACTGGGAGGTGCCCGATGAACGACGACTCACTGCTGGCCGGGCTGGCCGCGCTGGCCACCGACGCGCCCGCCGGACTGCTCGACCGGATCGCCGCCCGCTGGGTGAGCGTGCCCGCGCCGATCGGCGAGCTGCGGGTGGCCTTCACCGACCAGGGCGTGGCGTACGTGCACGCCGGCGACGACTTCGCCGCCACGTTCAGGAAACGCTTCGGCCGGCCGCTGCTGGCCGCCGACCGGCCGCCCGCGGGGCTGGTTCCAGCGCTGCGCACCGGCCGTCTCGGCAAGGTGCCGCTGGACCTGCGCGGCGTCAGCGACTTCCAGCGTGACGTGCTCGACGCGGTCAGGACGATCCCGAGGGGCGAGGTGCGGCCGTACTCGTGGGTGGCCGAGCAGATTGGGCGCCCCCGGGCCGTACGGGCGGTGGGGACGGCGCTCGGCGCCAACCCGGTGCCGCTGCTCGTGCCGTGCCACCGGGTCGTCAGGTCCGACGGCGTGACCGGCGACTACGTGTTCGGCCGGGCGGCCAAGGAACGGCTGCTGCTGGCCGAGGGCGTCGACCTGGACCGGGTGCGCGCGCTGGCCGGGGAGCGGGTGTTCTACCTGGCCAGCGACACCACCGGCGTGGTGTGCTTCCCGACCTGCCACAACGCCCGCCGGATCACCCCCGCGCACCGGCACGGCTTCCGCAGCCTCGCCCAGGCCAGGGCGGCCGGCTACCGGCCGTGCCGAAGCTGCCGGCCCGCTCAGGCGGAGGGCTTGGTCGGGTAACGCATCAGGAGGGTGGCGCGCACGACGTCGGGGCCGTGCGCGCGGTACCCGTGGGGGACGTCGGAGAGCCAGGAGATGTGGTCGCCGGGCCCGGCCGTGAGCGGCTCGTGGATCGGGCCGGCGCTGAGCGTGCCGGTGAAGACCGTGACGTGCTCGCTCACCCCCTTGTGGTGGGCGGGCGAGGTCTGGGTGACGCCCGGGGGCACGCGGACGCGGTAGAGCTCGTAGGTGACGCTGTCGTCCTCGAAGACCTCCAGCAGGTCGGCCTCGATGGCGGCGCCGCGCATGGTCTGCGGCTCGGGCGGCGAGTCGAGTATCGCCCCGATGGGCACGCCGAGCTGCGCGGTGATCGCCCACAGCGTCTCCAGCGTGGGGTTGCGGGTGCCGGTCTCGACGCCGGACAGCGTGGCCTTCCCGATGCCCGCCCGCTTGGCGAGCTCGGACAGCGAGACTCCGCGCGCCTGGCGCAGCCGTCGCAGCCGGTCGCCGACGACGGCGGGGTCCTGGTCGAACGCGGGCAGCGGCTCCATAACGCCATCGTGCCGCAAGGCTCGTCCGGTGTGACCGCCTCGCGGGGGCCGAATCGTCGATTCCGGCATTTGCCAGTGCTCAGGAATGGCCTGGAAACACCCTGGCCACAGGCTGTCCACGGGTTGCTGCTGCGGCGTAAGGGACAGACCGCTACGATTCAGCAGATGTCCGGATCGACAGGTGTGATGGCCCCGCCCCGACCTGGGCCTACGCCGGCTCAGCGGATGCCGTCGCCGTATTCGCTGCCCCTGCACGCCCTGCGCCTCGCGGGGAAATGCGCGCTGCCGCTGATCCTCTGGTACGCGGCGGGCCAGGTCGTGCGCTTCGTCCTGCTGTACGCCGCCACCGAGCTCGCCTACGGCGACCTGCGACAGCTCCGGCTGGTGGGCACGGTCACCTTCCTGACCCTGATCGTCCTCGCGGTGCTGACGGTCACCACGGGCATGCTCTACACCCTGCGCGGCGCGCTGTGGGAGATGCGCGCGAGGAGGGAGGAGGGCGTCGAGGACGAGCGCTTCTTCCGGGTGCTGGACCGGGTGGCCCCCGCCTTCGCGGTGCTCTACCTGTCGTGGGGCTGGCACGTGGAGGACGCCCGCGCCCTCCAGAAGATGGACCTGAACCACCACTTCTACGACATGACGTCGGCGGCCTGGTTCGGCGAGGAGACCCAGGTCGGCAAGGGCCTCACCGACCTCGACTGGCGGGTCTCGCTCGGCGCGATGGTCGTGCTGTTCGGCCTGAAGTGGCTGTTCGCCAAGCTCGTGGAGCAGGGCAAGGGCAAGCTGTACGGCTTCGGCGCCGCCTTCTCCGAGTTCGCCTTCGTCTTCTACGGCCTGAACGCCACCGTCGCCATCGCCGGGCTGCGCTCGGACTGGGTGGAGCACCGCAGCGTGGTCGCCGGCACCGCGGACCTGGTGGAGCAGGCGGAGAAGAGCGTGCCGCTGTGGAAGACGGTCACGGGCGCGGTGGGCGACTTCTGGCCGTTCTTCATCGACGGCGTCGCCGTCCCGCTGGCCTGGCTGACCGTGGCGATGCTGGTGTTCGGCGCCTACTCCGACGAGACCCGCAGCCTGGTCAAGGGCACCCGGTTCGAACGGGGCGTGGACCGGCTGGAGGACAGCCACGACCTCACCAAGAGGTCGTTCGACCAGCTCACCGGCGGCTTCCGGGACCGCTGGCTGCCGCTGGCCAACTCCCTGCGGATGATCGCCAAGGGCGGCGCGCCGCTGTTCGGCATGATGTGCCTGAGCTACGTCGCCCTCACCGTGGGCGCCGAGTACGCCGAGCGCGCCGTGGTGACGCTCGTCGGCTCGCAGGCCGAGTGGGCGTGGGCGTACAAGGAGGGGCCCGTGACGTTCGTGCGCGGGCTGGTCGTGACCGTGCTCACCATGGCGCTGCTGGCGGCCACGTACGACCTGGCCGCCACGCGGGCCCGGCTCAAGGGCGAGCCGCTCAGCGACGTGTGAACCGCAGCACGTCCGCCTCCGGCTTGCCGGCCTTCTCCCGCTTGAAGAAGTCCGCCGTCGGGGTGTCGGAGCGGTAGTCGCTGACTCTGAAGGAGAGCTCGACCTCGTCCTTGACCGGAGTCGGCACGATGGCCATGCCCTCGAACCGGTACTCCTTGCCCAGCTCCAGCCGGTCCGTCGGGCGGTCGCCCGGGGTGAACTCCACCGTCCAGGTGCGGCCGGCGCGGTCCTCCAGCTTGACCTTGTCCGGCGGGGCGGTCATGGTGGCGCTGGACTCGTCGAGGAGCTTCTGGGTGATGTCCACCTTCAGCCAGGTGACCTCGGGGCCGTGCTTGCTGCCCTCGGGGGCCTGGACGGCCTTCAGGGCGGCCTTCCACTCGATCTCGTGCACCTTCCCCGACTGGCCGGGGGCGACGGCGACCTCGTTGATCTTGATGCCGTCGGTGACGGTCGTGTCGTAGAAGCGGTAGCCGTCGTAGGTGTTGAGGCCCATGGCGACGACGGAGGCCACGGCGGCGCCCACGGCGACCAGGACCAGCCGGCCGCGCCTGGGCGGCCGGGCGTCCTGCGGGGCCGCCGTCGGCTGCCGCACGGGCGGCACGGCGGCCGCGCCGGTGGGCCGCTGGGGGGACGGCGGGGACGGCGGCGTCATGCCGGGCCGGATGGCGGGCAGCGGCTGGGTGCTGCCTCCTGAGGACTCGCGCGGGGCGGGCGGCCACACCTGCTGGTCCGGATGCACGAACCGCCCCCGCCCGGGGCCGGGATGCTGCGCGCCGCCACGTCCCTGAGGCGCTCCGGC
Source organism: Nonomuraea sp. NPDC049684 (assembly GCF_044465345.1). Taxonomy (NCBI): domain Bacteria; kingdom Bacillati; phylum Actinomycetota; class Actinomycetes; order Streptosporangiales; family Streptosporangiaceae; genus Nonomuraea; species Nonomuraea sp. NPDC049684. The sequence goes on from NZ_JBITLO010000005.1 coordinate 527,580, forward strand.
GGGGGCGGCCGGGGGAGCCGCGTGGCCGGCGGGAACGGGGCCCGAGGGAACGGGACCTGAAGGAACGGGACCCGAGGGAACGGGACCTGAAGGAACGGGGCCCGAGGGGTCGGGGGCGTAGCCGGGAGGCGGCGTGGGGCGGGCCGGCGGCGGGGTGGCGCGGTCGCGCGGGGAGCCAGTGCGGCGGCGCCGGGGCCTGGGGGGCAGCGGCGCCTGCGGCGACGGCGGCATCGGCCCGGCTCCGGGCTGCGTCTGCGGCGCAGGCGGGTCGGCGGGCGCGGGGGGAGAGGCGGGAGGCGGGGGAGGCGGGAAGGCCGAGGGCGCCGGGGCGGGGTCCTCGGAGTGGTGGTCGTTCCTGGGGGCGAACCAGTCGCGCTCGTTCGTGCTCACAGTGCGATCACTTCTTGACGGTGGAGTAGACGGCCTGCGGCGAGGCCGCGAGCTTGCGCGCGGCCTCCTCGTCGAGCCCGAGGTCGATCTCGACCTCCGGCTGGAACGGCTCCACCAGCATCTCGGCCGGCAGCCCGAAGACCACCCGCGCCCCCGGCAGCGCCGATGGAGGAACCTCGAAGAAGAACCGCCCGCTGACCCAGATGTCGGGCTGCACCCAGGTGTTCGCCAGCGTCAGAGGGCTCGCCACGCGGTCGGTGGCCGTGAACTTCTTGCCGTCCTCGGTCAGCAGCTGCGGCTGTCCCAGGTGGTACGGCTTGAGGCTCGACCTGGCCGAGGCGTTGACCACGAGGAACAGGTTGTCCGTCGTGATGGTCTCGTCGCTGTTCTGGATCGTCTTGGTGGCCAGGAACGAGTCGAGCCGGACGGTGAACCGCCTGGCGTCCACGTCCTCGCCCTTGACGCCCGTGTAGGTCACCCGGGCGCTCGCCTCGTTGGCGGACAGGTGGAACGTCTGGAGCCCGACGGCGGCGGCCGCCAGCAGCAGCCCGGCGCAGGCGTTGAGCAGTCTGGAGCCGCCCGGCCCGCGTCCGGCGCCGCGGCCGGGCCGGTCGGGGCGCTCGGGGACGGCGGAGGAGCGCGGCTGGGTGGCGGTCATGCCCCCTCACCCGCCTTGACCGGCAGCGTCACGCGGGCCTTGACCTCGGGGTAGAACTTGTCGTCCTTCTCCTTGGCGACCATCTGCCAGCGCAGCCGCTCGTCCTGGAAGCCGGAGATGTACTCGAAGGCGGCCACGTCGAACGTGATCTTGTCCGGTGGCCGTTCCGACGCGCCGAGCCGGTACCGGACGAGGACCTGGCTGGTCACGCCGGGGTGGAGCTGCCGGGTCTCGTCGCCCTTGTCCAGGGCGTAGACGAAGGGCCCCGACTCCTTGGAGAACTTGGGGCTGATGGAGACCAGCGAGTCGGCGAAGGACGTGCCGAGCCACGCCTTGTCCGGCTGGGCGGGGTCGGGGGGCACGCCGACGCCTGAGGTCTCGTCCCCCTTGTTGGTGACCTCGAAGACCAGCTCCACGAACCGCTTGTCCTCGTCGAACTGCGTCTTGGCCCGCTCGACCTTGACCCGCGACTCGACGAAGCGCGTGGAGTAACGGCCCTGGTCGAGCGTCGCGCCCTGGCCGAGCAGGTCGGGGCCCTTGTCGGGGGCCTCGTTCAGCCCGCCCAGCAAGGCCGTGATGCCGACGGCCGTGACCGCCACGAGGGCCAGGATGGGCACCGCCACCGGGCGTCGCTGCCTCGTGCCGTCGCCGGAGGGTTCCGTCATGGGTATGGATGGTAATAGGTCACGGTTGCCCCATCTGCCGCAATGGTCCCTTCTGGCGGGTGGAATTGCCGCGAACCCTGCCGCTACGGGGGTGGAAGCTCATACGCTGTCACGGAGCGGAAAAGGGCTGGCCCCTGCAACTAACGACATATCGCGGCCGGAGGGTCACGTGGCGGACGTGCATCCCGAGCATGCCCAGCTCCAGGCGGACCGCATCTACCTGGGGTGGCAGTACATCCTGCTGCATCCCGACCCGGGGCCGCCGCCCAAGCGTCCCTCGCCCGAGAAGGAACCGGCGCCGGACGCCGAGTCGTCCGGCCGGGCGGCGGCCGAGGCGCTGCGCCGCGAGCGGCTCCAGGAGGACATGCTCAACCGGCCCGTACGCGTCATCCGGGCCATCAGCCTGACCATGTCCGCGCTGATCCTCGTGGCCGCGGTCAGCGGCTACCTGGGCTGGTCGTTCGCGCTCCTCGGGCTGGTCGCGGCCGGCGGCGTGGCGGGCATCTGCACCTACGCCCTGCTCCAGGGCGACCGGGCGGTCCGCTACCGGGTGCTCGAACAGCAGGCCAGGGACGACCGGCAACGTCAGGAACGTGACAAGGAGCTGTTCCGCGCCCAGGAGGAGCACGCCCGGCGCTACCGCGACTGGCAGGAGTCGAAGGAGCGCCATGAACGCCAGCTCACCTGGTACGCCGTCGCCGTCCCCGACGAGATCGACCGCATCGACGTGGCCGGCGGCACGCTGCCCGGCTGGTCCGCGCTGATCACGCTGCTCGGCGCCACCCGGCTCTACAGCGGCGGCCACCTCACCGTGCTCGACCTGTCGGAGGGCGCGATCGCCAAGGACCTGATCGAGCTGGCCCGCAAGGGCGGCGACGACCCGCTGGTCTGGGTGCTGCCGGTCGACCTGCCGAAGCTCGACCTCGGGGCCACGCTCAAGCCGGAGGCGTTCGCCGACGTGCTGGCCCACGTGGTGAGCGTGAGCGAGGAGCACCGCACCACCCGCGACCTCAGCTTCGACAACGCCATCCTGGAACGGGTGCTCGAAGTGCTCGGCGAGAACGCAACCATCAGCCAGGTCACCGCCGCCCTGCGGGCCCTGGCGCAGGTCGGCGACCCGCGGGACGACCTGCGCTTCGGCCTGATCACCGCCACCCAGCTCGAACGCATCGGCACGCTGTTCGGCCGCGGCGTGAGCGACCGGGTGGTGATCGAGCGCGCCTGGGCGCTTGAGTCGCAGCTGCGCAAGCTGGAGACGCTCGGCACCCAGGCGGTGCGGCTGCCGCCCGCCCGGCTGCGGGTGGTGAGCATGGACCGGCAGGCGGGCGTGTTCGGCAACCGGGTGCTCGGCACGTACGTGGCCACCGCGCTCACCCACATCCTGCGGCAGTCGCCCGCCTCCGACCGGCCCTGGTACCACACGATCATCGTGGCGGGCGCCGACAAGCTCCGCGGCGACGTGCTCGACCGGCTCATGGACGCGTGCGAGACCTCCCGTACCGGGCTGGTGCTGACGTACCGGAGCCTGACCCCCACCGTGAAGGAGCGCCTGGGACGCGGCCACGCGGCCGTGGCGTTCATGCGCCTCGGCAACGCCGAGGACGCCCGGGTCGCCAGCGAGCACGTCGGCACCGAGCACCGGCTGGAGCTGGCCCAGCTCACCGAGACGATCAGCGACGCCCTGCCGGGCCTCGACGGCGGCTACACCTCCACCATCTCCCAGGTGGACGACGCCCGCCACGACCGCGGCGACGGCCACGCCGACCTGGCCGAGGACATCACCGAGTCCACCGAGTGGGGCAGGACCGCCGACAAGATCTCCGAGACCGAGCGGGTGCTCCACCGCTCGCGCGAGTTCCTGGTCGAGCCGCACCAGCTCCAGCAGCTCCCCACGACGTCCGTGATCGTCACCGACGCGACCGCCCAGGGCAGGCGGGTGCGGCTGGCCGACGCCAACCCGGCCATCCTCACCTTCCCCAAGACGACGCTCGGCGACCTGGAGGAGGTGCGCGAGGCCGTGCTGGCCCTGGAGGCGAAGGACGACGGCGAGGAGCCGCCGCCCAACCTCGGGCCACCACCGCCACGCCTTGACTGGCGCAAGGGCAGGCAATGACCTGGTCAAGGGCGTGGTGAGGAGCTGACGATCAGCGGGATTTTACTGAGAACCGACTGTGGGGGAATTGAAGATGCAGCCGAGTGTCTCGCTGAGCGGGCCCTGGTATCGGATCCAGTCGATCGCCGCACCCTCGCGAAGCTCGTCGGCGGAATGGGATTTCGTCACCGTGCTGCCCGCCGTGTTGTCGGCGGCGCAGCGTGACCGGCCGTTCGTCATCGGGTGGCTGTCGCGGGGTTCCGGGGCGCCGCTCGAACTGATCACCAATGCCGGCCCGCTCTCGCCGCCGCGCCAGCCGCGCCGGGCGACCGACGTGCCCGGCCTGCCGACCGGGCCCCAGCCGCTGCTGTTCCCGGGCGGCGCGCGGGGCGTCGAGCTGGACGAGGAGTACCTGGCCGACCTCGCCGACCTGGTCTGGACGCCGTGCCCCGGCCGCCAGGCGCCGCCGCTGGGCGGGCGGGGCCGCGAGTTCTCCGGGTCCGACCCCGAGGAGCTGAAGCGGCCCACGCTGTTCGAGTCGACGCTGGTCACGCTCATGTCGCGGCCGTTCGCCTGGCTCGTGGTGGCCGAGCCGACCGACCTGCTCGACGCCGAGGTGGCGCACCTGCGCACCCAGCTCAACGTCCTGCGGCAGTACGGCGACGCCTCCGAGCGCTCCCGGTTCGACGCCGAGCGGGCCGAGCGCCGCATGCAGGAGCTCGACGCCTTCCGCGAGGCCGGCCTGTGGAACGTGCGCGTGCTGGCCGGCGGTGCCACCGCCGAGGAACTGCGGCAGATCGCGCCCGTGCTCGTCGGGTCGGTCGAGATGAGCCACCACCCGTACCGGCTGCGCAGCGCGCACGGCGCGGTCTACGCGCTGTCGGAGGCCCTGGCCATCACCATGCAGGACCCGGCCGACGGCGCCGCCGCGCCCTTCGCGGCCACCGCCGGGGCGCTCGCCGCGCTGGCCGGGCTGCCCAGGCGCGAGGTGCCCGGCGTGCGCGTGCTCGACTCCGGCTTCTTCGACGTGACGTCCGAGGCCGACGGCGGCGAGCTGGAGCTGGGCGAGATCCTCGACGGCCAGGACAGAGGCGTGGGCAGCTTCCGGGTGCCCCTGGCCACGCTCAACAGGCACGCCTTCGTCACCGGCGCGACCGGCTCGGGCAAGTCCCAGACCGTCCGGCACCTGCTGGAGCAGCTCAGCGAGGCGCGCATCCCGTGGCTGGCCATCGAGCCGGCCAAGTCGGAGTACGCGGCCATGGCCGGCCGCATCGCCGACCCGGTGACGGTGATCAACCCGTCGGCCCCCGAGGGCGTGCCGCTCAGCGTCAACCCGCTGGAACCCGAGCCGGGCTACCCCGTCCAGGCGCACATCGACATGATCAGGGCGCTGTTCATGGCCGCCTTCGACGCCGAGGAGCCGTTCCCGCAGATCATGTCGCTGTCCCTGCAACGGGTCTACGAGGCCACCGGCTGGGACGTCGTGACCGGCGGCGCCGTGCCCGGCTCGAACGTCCCGCCCAGCGTACCGACGCTCGAACAGCTCCAGCAGCACGCCATGGACGTCATCAAGGAGATCGGCTACGGCCGCGAGGTCCAGGCCGACGTCGAGGGCTTCATCTCGCTCCGGCTGCGGTCGCTGCGGGTCGGCTCGGCCGGGCGCTTCTTCGAGGGCGGCCACCCGGCCGACATCGGCGGCCTGCTGGAGCGCAACGTCGTCCTGGCCATCGAGGACGTCGCCAACGACGAGGACAAGGCGTTCCTCATGGGCACGCTGATCATCCGGATCGTCGAGCACCTGCGCATGCGGGCCAGGAAGGAGAAGTCCGCCGGGCTGCGGCACGTCATCGTGATCGAGGAGGCCCACCGGCTGCTGCGCGACCGCGGCCACGGCCGGGCCTCCACGCACGCCGTGGAGCTGCTGGCCGGCCTGCTCGCCGAGATCAGGGCGTACGGCGAGGGCATCGTGGTGGCCGAGCAGATCCCGACCAAGCTCGTCTCCGACGTCGTGAAGAACACCGCGCTCAAGGTCGTCCACCGGCTGCCCGCCGAGGACGACAGGAAGCTCGTCGGCGCGGCCATGAACCTCAGCGACGAGCAGTCCAGGCACGTCGTCTCGCTCCAGCCGGGCTCGGCCGCGGTCTTCGCCGACGGCATGGACCGGCCGCTGCGGGTGCGCGTGCCGCTGGGCGAGTCGCGGGAGAAGCCGCTGCCGGGCCCTCAGCCGCCCATCCGCGGGCGCAGGTCGGCCGCGTGCGGGGCGCAGTGCCGGACCGGCCAGGCGTGCACCCTGGTGGAGCTCAGAGAGGCCGACGTGCTCGCCGACGGGCCCGACTGGGCGTGGCTGCGCATCTGGTGCGACACGGTCGTGCTCGCCTTCGTCAGCAACCGGCCGCTGCCCGGCGTGCCGCGCGCCCTGTCGGCCTCCTGGGGCGAGCTGCCCGCCCGCCGCCGCGAGTGCCTGCTCGCCACGCTGGTCGAACGCGCCGTCCAGCGGCGGGCCTGGTCGTTGCGTAGCTGGTTCGACCCGGCGCTGCTCACCGAGAAGGCCGCCGAGGTCGCCGCGCGGCTGCTGTCGGGGGCCGAGCCCGGCGGCGACCGTCCGGGCGCGTCGTGGGTGATCCCGCAGGTGCGCTGGCTGCACGAGGTCGACCGGCTCTTCCCGTACGGCCAGCCCGCCCCCAACCTGCGCAGCCCGGCCCCGCCCATGGAGTACGCCCTGTTCCGCCAGCCCAACGGCAACGGCACGGCCGACCTGGTGCACGCCGAGCTGCTCGGCCACCGCGCCAAGGCCCTGCGCCACCACCCGCTGTCCATGGAGGTGGACCACAACCGGGCCCTGGCCTGGCGGGTCATCCTGGGCGACGACGAGAACGAGAGCGTCCAGCGCGACATCACCAACGTGGCGATCGGCATCGAGGCGTCGGCCAGGATCAGGCACGTCGGCCAGACGATGGGCGCGGGCTGGCTGGAGGGCGTGTTGTCGTGGCCGCAGCGGTTCGTCCTGCCGTTCGACCACGGGGGCGCCCCGGAGATCGCCTTCGTCGACGCCCCCTCGGCCTGACGCCCGCCTCCCGGGGCGGGGGTCAGCGGTCGCGGCGGCGTTCGAGGCGCTTGCGGCGGGCCACCTCGCGCTTGTGCTCGGCCAGCTCGCGCCGCCGGTCCCGCCGCCCCTGCGCGGCCTGCCGCCTGCGGCTCTCCAGCTCCAGCCGCATCGCCTCCTGCGCGGCCGTGCTCCGTACGGACACCTGGGCGGCGGCCCGCGCCGCCAGCTTGGCCGCCCGCTTGGGGTTGACCCGCCGCGCCCGCTCCCCGCCGGCCACGGCGGGCGCGGCATGGGCCTGCTCCAGCAGCGCGACGCCATGACGCATCAGGTACGCGTGCAGCTCGGGATCGGTGGGCTCGGACCCGAGGGTGAACCGGGTCGCCCGCAGCCGCCCGCCCTCGGCGACCTCCAGCACCCCGACCCAGAACGGGCCGTCCAAATAGACCGACAACGTGACCATCTTCTCCGCCCTTCACCAGACATGCCGGGAAAGTGACCTGGACAGGCCGCCTCCGGCACACCGGACATCCCTGGAAGGGCGGATACGTGATGCTTCGCCCGGGCTACCAACCGGGCCGCGTTTTCGTGTGCAACTCCAGAGTACGACTCAACGGCGACTAGGATCCATGTGCATGACCCAGCTTCCTCTGCGGGCTCAGCTCGCCAGCGCCCTGGGACGCAGCGCCGCCACGCTCTCGCGGATGACCGGGCGCGGTGACGGCTCGGTGATCGGCGGCAGGGTCGGCCTGCTGCTTGAGCCCGACCTCCTGCGCAAGCTGGCCCGCGACCGCAAGCTGGCCCTGGTCAGCGCCACCAACGGCAAGACCACCACGACCAGGTTGATCACCTCCGCGCTGCTGGAGATGGGCGAGGTCGCCACCAACGCCTTCGGCGCCAACATGCCGGCCGGGCACGTCTCGGCGCTCTCCCAGCACAAGGGCGCCCCCTACGGCGTGCTGGAGGTCGACGAGAAGTACCTGCCGGAGGTGCTCGACACCACCGGCGCCGGCGTCGTCTGCCTGATGAACCTCAGCCGCGACCAGATGGACCGCGCGGCCGAGATCTGGCTGCTCGCGCAGAAGTGGCGCAGGGCGCTGTCGGGCAGGCCCACCCACGTCATCGCCAACTGCGACGACCCCCTCGTCACCTGGGGGGCCTCCACCGCCGCCAAGGTCACCTGGGTCGCCGGCGGCCAGCGCTGGAAGGAGGACTCCTGGTGCTGCCCCGAGTGCGGCGGCCCCCTCGACCGCAAAGACGCCGACTGGTCCTGCCGTGAGTGCACCTTCCACCGTCCAGAGCCGCAGTGGGTGCTCGACGACGACGTCGCCGTCGACCCCCGCGGTCAGCGCTGGCTGCTCGACATCCAGCTCCCCGGCCTGGCCAACCGCTCCAACGCGGTGATGGCGCTGGCCGTGGCCGACGCGTTCGGGCTGCCGGTCGACCGGGCGCTGCCCCGGCTGCGCGAGGTCACCTCGGTGGCCGGCCGCTACACCACGGTCGAGCGCGAGGGCCGCCACGCGCGGCTGCTGCTGAGCAAGAACCCGGCGGGCTGGCTGGAGGCGTTCGACGTCGCCGACCCGCAACTGCCGATCATCCTCTCGGTCAACGCGCAGGGCCCCGACGGCCGCGACACCTCGTGGCTGTGGGACGTCGACTACCGCATCCTGCGCGGCCGTCCGGTCTTCGTCACCGGTGAGCGGCGGCTCGACCTGGCGCTCCGGCTCGACGTGGCCGACGTGCCGTTCACGTTGTGCAGCTCGTTCTCCGAGGCGCTGGCCATGCAGCCGCCCGGCCGGGTCGACGTGATCGCCAACTACACCGCCTTCCAGCAGATCCGATCGGAGTTCGGACGTGCCGTCTGACAGCGCCCTCAGCATCGTCTGGATCTACCCCGACCTGCTGAGCACCTACGGCGACCAGGGCAACGTGCTCGTCCTGGAGCAGCGTGCGCAGCGCCGGGGCATCGAGGTCGAGACCGTCTACGTCCGCTCGGCCGACCCCGTGCCGGAGACCGGCGACATCTACCTGATCGGCGGCGGCGAAGACCGTCCGCAGATCCTGGCCGCCCAGCGCCTGCGCCGCGACGGCGGGCTCCAGCGGGCCATCGCCCGGGGCGCGGCGATGCTGGCCGTGTGCGCCGGCTACCAGATCATGGGCAGCACGTTCGGCGGCGAGGAGGGCCAGCCGGTCGACGGCATCGGCCTGCTCGACATCGCCAGCTCGCGCGGCCCCGCCCGCGCCGTGGGCGAGCTGGTCGCCGAGGTCGACGCCGCCCTCAACCTGCCCACGCTGACCGGCTTCGAGAACCACATGGGCGTCACGCACCTCGGGCCGGGCGTGCGGCCGTTGTCCAAGACGGTCGCCGGGGTCGGCAACGGCGACGGCTTCGAGGGCTGCTACGCGGGCCACGTGGTGGGCACGTACCTGCACGGCCCGGCCCTGGCGCGCAACCCGGCCCTGGCCGACCTGCTGCTGTCGTGGCGCGTGGGCGAGCTGACGCCCCTCGACGACTCCCGCTACGAGGCCCTGCGCCAGGAGCGGCTGAGCGCCGTCCTGTCCGGCTGACGGGCCTAGTAGACCAGGGCCTGTGCGCCCTCGCTGACCGCCTCCTCCACGAAGGCGGGCGCGCCGGCGATGCGCACCCCCTCGATCACGTCGTCGACCGTGATGTCGCGGCGGGCGGCGCACTGCGTGCACAGCGTCACCCGGCCCGCCGCCAGGACGGCTTCCAGCAGGTCCGCCAGCGGCGCCGCGTGGGGCAGGGAGAACTCCTTGGCCCGCCCCGGCAGGGCGAACCAGGACGACTCGCCGGTCAGCCAGAGGGAGACCGGGACGCCGCTCGCGAGCGCGGCCGCCGCCACCGTGAATGCCTGGTTGCACCGCTCAGGGGCGTCCGCCCCCGCGGTCACCTTGATCACCAAAGATCGTGCCATGGCGTCACCCTAACCCTGACCGACGCGGCCCCACACGTACGGATCGGCCTGGGCGCTGCCGAACGGCGACCAGGCCAGGCGCGTCTGCCCGGTCCTGTCCCGGGTGTCGGAGTCGTAGACGAGCACGTTCGCTCTCAGCGCGGTGGGCGGCGCGGGCAACAGCGCGAACGGTATGCGCACCTCGACGCCGTACCCGCCGTCGTGAACCGCGGACGCCACGCCCACCCGCGGGGCGGGGCCCTGGCGGGCGTCGGCGTCGCGGGCCGCGCACGGGCCGCCCCCGGCGGTGTAGGGCAGGACGCCCAGCTTGAACGTGGTCGAGGTGTCGTCGGAGTCGCCGCGCGGGTCGAGGGCGATCTCGACCGCGTCGGTGCGCCAGTGGCGCTCGCACTCGTCGAGGGCCGCGCCGCGCGCCTCGTCGGTGACCTCGACCTGGACGTAGAGGTCGGCGCCGTGGCGGGTCAGCCGGGCGGTCGCGGCGCAGTCGGCCGCCGGGCAGCGCTCGCCCTCCCAGTGGGCGAGGGGCAGGGCCGGGCCCGCGTACTCGCCGGGGGAGGCGACGCCGTCGAGCACGGGTGCGCGCCCGGCGACCGGGAGCGTGGTGGCGGGCGGCGCGGGGTAGTCGGGCTGCGCCCGGTTGGCCAGCCAGGGCAGGCCGGTCGCGCGCGCCCAGTCGCGGAACTCGGCGTACAGAGGACGCAGGCCCGCCTGCTCGACGACGGGAGCCGGCACCGGCCGCCCGCCGTCGAAGACGACCGAGAACCAGTCGCACCCGAACGGCCCGGCCACCTTCGCCGGCCGCGCGGCGAACCCCTGCGTGCGGTACGCGCGCTCGGCGTCGCGCTCCCGCTGGGCCCACGTGACGCGGTGGCGCGGCGACCAGGCGCCCGCCCAGACGCCGAGCTGCGGCAGCCCGGTGGCCGGGTCGCGCAGGCCGGACGTCGCGCAGCCGGGGCCCACCGGGCCGCGCAGCCCCCAGTTCTGGGTCAGCAGCCGGGTGGCCCGCCAGGGCGCGCCCTTCCCGGGAAACGCGGCGGGGTCGGCGGCCAGCCGGAACGCCTCGACGGCCAGCCGGGCGGCGAGCTGGTGCCCGCCGTGCTGGCCGAAGGGCCGCGGGTCCATCGTCACCACGGTCGAGGGCCTGGTCGCCCTGATCGTCTCGACCAGCCGCCCGAGGGTGCCCGGCCCCCACGCGCGGGCGGTCAGGGGCGCCGACAGCGTGTACCAGAAGTCCGGTCTGTCCAGGTAGAAGACGTCGTGGATGCCCGCGTGCGCGACCGCCTCGCGCTCCTCGGCCTCCCTGATCCGGCCGAGCGCCGCGCCCTTCTCCGGCCCGGCGGCGTTGCCGCCGCCCTCGCCGCGGGTGACCGTCACGACCCCGGTGGTCAGCCCCAGGCGTTCGCGCCACTGCCCGAACGTGGACAACGACTGGTACTCGTCGTCCGGATGGGCGCCCACGAACAGCACGTCGACGTGCGGCGGCACGGCCCAGGCATCCAGCATCGCGGCTCCCCCCGGCGAAACCTCTCCCCGATCCAGAAGGTTAGCGACCGGCGCTAGGCTTGGTGAGCATGGAAGAACCTGAGGTGCACCCCGCTCTGGAGCAGATCGCGTTCCTGCTCGGCCGCTGGGAGGGCGCCGGCGTGGGCGGCTATCCGACGATCGAGAGCTTCAACTTCGGCCAGGAGATCGAGTTCGGCCACAACGGCAAGCCGTTCCTGACCTACGTCAGCCGCACCTGGCTGCTCGACAACGACGGCAACCGGGTCAGGCCGCTGGCCACCGAGTCCGGCTACTGGCGTCCGCAGCCCGACCGGCAGATCGAGGTGGTGCTCGCGCACCCGACCGGCATCGTCGAGATCTACATCGGCGAGGTCGTCTTCCACAAGATCGAGCTGCGCACCGACGTCGTGGCCCGCACCTCCACGGCCAAGGAGTACACCGCCGGCCACCGCCTCTACGGCCTGGTCAACGGCAACCTGATGTGGGCCTACGAGATGGCGGCCGTCGGCCACCCGCTCACCGACCACATGTCGGCCGAGCTGAAGAAGGTGTCCTGAGCATGACCTCGCCCTTCACCCCCGACGCCGTCGAGGCGATCAAGCGCCACATGAACGACGACCACACCGGCGACGCCCTGGTCATCGTGCGCGGGCTCGGCGGCCGGCCGCAGGCCGCCTCGGCGGTGACCAGCGACGTCGACGCCGAGGCCATGGAGTTCACGGTCGACGGCGGCGAGCGGGTGCGCGTGCCGTGGGGCGAGACGCTGACCGAGCGCGCCCAGGTGCGCAAGGCGGTCGTGCGCCTCTACCGGGCGGCCTGCGCCGAACTGGGGATCGAACCCCACGGGGAACACTGAGGGGAGAAACAAGAAGGGCCCCGGGCAACACTCCGCCTGCCGAGCAGACGGGCCGGATGGACCATGGTCGGGATGCGTCATCCCGCCCTCCGGCTGCCAGGGGCCCCGGTGGTTGCCTCGGATTCGCTTGCGACACGAGACAACAGTCCGCAGCGCTAGCGGACAACCACCTCGCTAGCCCGACTATGACTATCCATTATTCGGACCACCTCCTTTCCGCGTACTCACGAAGCTATGCGGTCGCGAGCGCCGGGGGCAAGTAATTATCGGACGGCCGCGAACAGGCGATCGTGCGCTTTACACTCGGGGGCATGACCGAGACGCAGTGGCACGAGGAACTCCGCGCCAAGGGCTACCGGGTCACCCCGCAGCGGCAGCTCGTGCTCGAAGCGGTCAAGGATCTGGAGCACGCCACGCCCGAGGAGATCTGCACCAAGGTGCGCGAGACGGCGCGCGGGGTCAACATCTCCACGGTCTACCGCACGCTCGAACTGCTCGAAGAGCTCGGCATGGTCACCCACACCCACCTCGGTCACGGCGCGCCGACCTACCACCTGGCGGCCGAGGCCGACCACGTCCACCTGGTGTGCCGGGGTTGCGACGAGGTCTTCGAGGTGCGTCCCGAGCTGGCCGAGGGGCTGGTGAAGGGGCTCGACGAGGAGCTGGGGTTCGCGGCCGACGTCCATCACCTCACGGTGTTCGGCCGCTGCCGCAACTGCCGCTGACCTCTCGGCTCCGGCGCGGGCACCGGCGTCGGGCGGCGGCGCGCGGGCGGATAGCCTTGGGTACATGCGTAGCCCTCTGCTCGATCTCCCCGGCGCCGTCGCGGCCGACGGGCCGGACGCCGACGTAGCCGCGCACTATGGCGACCTGTTCGCCGAGCAGCGCGCGCTGGCCAAGGGTGAGGCGGTCGTCGACCGCAGCAACCGCGAGGTGGTCCGCATCTCCGGCGCCGACCGGCTGAAATGGCTCAACGACCTGACCTCGCAGAAGCTCGACACGCTGACGCCCGGCCAGTGGACCCAGACGCTCGACCTCGACCTCCAGGGCCGCGTCCTGCACCACCTCACGCTGGTCGACGACGGCGAGAGCGTGCTGGCGCACGTCGAGCCCGGCACGGCGCAGAGCCTGATCGACTATCTCGACCGCATGCGGTTCATGCTGCGCGTCGAGGTCTCGCGGGCCGACGACCTGGCGGTGCTGTCCACGGCCGGTGAAGACTTCCTGGTGCCGCGGGACGAGCTGGCCGATCATCTGGGCCGGCCCCTGGCGGGGTTGTGGGCGTACGAGGCGCTGCGCATCGAGGCCCACCGGCCGCGGCTCGGCTTCGAGACCGACCACAAGACGATCCCCCACGAGGTGGGCTGGATCGGCTCGGCCGTCCACCTGAGCAAGGGCTGCTACCGCGGCCAGGAGACGGTCGCGCGCGTCCACAACCTGGGCCACCCGCCGCGCCGCCTGGTGTTCCTGCACCTCGACGGCAGCGTCGACACCCTGCCCGCGCACGGCGACCCGGTGATCTTCGAGAGCCAGGAGATCGGTGTCGTCGGCTCGGCCGCCCGCCACCACGAGCTGGGCCCGATCGCGCTGGCCGTGGTCAAGCGGACGGTCCCGGTCGACGCGCCGCTGCTGGCCGGTGGCGTGGCCGCCGCCCAGGAGGTCGTCGTGCCGCCGGACGCCGGTCGCAACGTCAGCATCGACCCCTCGCTGCGCCGCCGGATCCGCTGACCCCGCTCAGGCGTCGATGTCGAGGACGAGCGTGATCGGCCCGTCGTTGACCAGCGAGACCTTCATGTCGGCGCCGAAGCGGCCGGTCTCCACGTGGGCGCCGAGCGCCCTCAGCTCCTCGACCACGGCCTCCACCAGCGGTTCGGCGACCGGCCCCGGAGCCGCGGCCTGCCAGGTGGGGCGCCGGCCCTTGCGCGCGTCGCCGTAGAGGGTGAACTGGCTGATCACCAGGAGCGGGGCGGAGACGTCGGAGCACGACTTCTCGCCGTGCAGCACGCGCAGGCCCCACAGCTTGGCGGCGAGCTTGGCGGCCTCGGCGCGGGTGTCGGTGTGCGTCACGCCGACCAGGACGAGCAGCCCCGGCTCGTCGACCGCGCCGACCGTCTGCCCCTCGACCTCGACGGAGGCCGAGCTCACTCGTTGTACGACTGCTCGCATGGCATCCCATTCTGGCGCAGATGGAACTGTTCGTAGACTCGTGCCGAAAGGGGGCGCGTAATGTCGCTTGTTGTCGAGGTTGTCCGGTCGGGGTTCGTGGAGTCCACCCATCAGGCCCGCATGCTGACCGTGGACGCGCAGGGCGTCCCGGTGGAGACGCGGGGAGCGGTGCACGTGCCGGCCTCGCCGCGATCGTCGATGAAGCCGCTGCAGGCGCTCGGCATGATGCGCAACGGCCTCCGGTTGGAGGGTGAGCTGCTGGCCCTGGCCTGCGCCTCGCACTCCGGTGAGGCGTTCCACGTGGACGGCGTACGGAAGATCCTGGCCGGAGCGGGCCTGGACGAGTCCGCCCTGCTGTGTCCGGAGGACCACCCGTACGAGCGCACCTCGACCGAGTTCGGCCGGGTCTACATGAACTGCTCCGGCAAGCACGCCGCCATGCTGGCCACCTGCGTGCTCAACGACTGGCCGCTGACGACGTACCTGGAGCCCGCGCACCCGCTCCAGCGCGCGATCCGCGCGACGGTCGAGGACCTGACCGGCGAGCGGGTGGCCGCCTCCGGCGTGGACGGCTGCGGCGCGCCGCTGTTCTTCGTCTCGATGCTCGGCGTGACCAAGGCGTTCCGGGCCTTCCCGCTGGCCGCGGAGGGCTCGTTCGAGCGGCGCATCTTCGACGCCATGCGCGCCCACCCCGAGTGGACCTCCGGCACCGACCGGCCCGAGGCCAAGCTCATGCGGGCGATCCCCGGGCTGATGCTGAAGGCGGGCGCGGAGGCGTTCGACGCGTTCGCGTTCGAGGACGGCCGGGCCGGCACGATCAAGATCGAGGACGGCTCGCAGCGGGCCCGCGTGCCGGTCACCGTGGCGGCCCTGCGCTCGCTCGGCCTGGACGCGCCCGAGCTGGCCGAGCTGGCCCGGCCGGCGCTGCTGGGCGGCGGCCGGCCGGTCGGGGAGCTGCGGATCCGCTAGAGGGGCGAGTCCGCAGCCGCCGCCACGCGGAGTGTCTAGAGGGTGCGGAACTGGCGGCTGGCGGAGATGGCCCCCGAGGTCGTCGTGGTGAACGTGCGCATCGACCCGGCGAACTTGGACAGGTCCCACTCCGCCGGCCCGTGGTACCAGTAGAGGTTGTCGGCCTGGTGGCCGTTGCCGGTCACCGAGGCCACCACCCGCGACCAGTGCTCGACCCCGTCGAAGATCACCGCGTACGGCAGGTAGCGCGAGAACAGCTCCACCCGGTGCTGCTCGGGCACCTCGCCGAGGTCGCCGGAGAACAGGTACTCGCGGAAGCCCATCGTGTGCGCGAGCGCGGCCGAGCCCTTGGCGGTCTTGGCCGGCATGTACTGGCCGCCGACGGCCAGCGCGCCGCCCGCGATGACCAGCGCCAGCCCCAGCAGCCCGTACGTGGTGAACCAGGCCAGCCCGACCGTGGCCAGCAGGCCCAGGCCGATCAGCACGACGCCGATCGTCGTCCACCGGGTGCGCTCGGTGTCGGGACGGCGGGCGAACCAGCCCTGCTCGACCACGTCGGTGTAGAGCGCGTCGCGCACCTTGCCCAGATGGCCGGCGAACGAGCCGGACAGCTGTGACAGCAGCACCGCGTCGCGGCCGTCGAAGACCGCGTCGTACAGCGCGCGCTCGTACGTCAGCAGCGAGTTGACCGGCGCGTTCTGCAGCCTGACCAGCAGCCAGTCGGGGGCGTCGTAGGTCTGGCGGGGCTGCTCGTCGATCCGCAGGTAGCCGCGGACGGCCAGGTCGACGATGGTGGCGGTCACGTCGACCACGTCGGCCTGCTCGTCCACCAGCGTGCCGATCTGGCCGGGACGCACGCCGTCCGGCGGGGTGAAGTGCCCGTTCTGGATGGGGTCGATCCCGCCCTTCTCGTGGCCCGCGACCCGGGCGTCCCGGCCGCGCGTCCAGTAGAGCAGGCCGACGCCGCCGAGCAGCAGCACGAGCAGGGCGGCCAGCGCGCCGCCGGTGACCAGGTCGAGGGTGAACGCCGAGGCCAGCGAGAAGCGCCGCTCCAGGATGGGCGCGCCGGAGCTGGAGCCCTTGGGGTAGCCGACGACCACCGTCAGGGCCTGGCCCGCCGCGAGGTTGTCCTGCTCGAAGTCGGCCCGGGTGCCGGTGTGGTCCATCGAGGCCGAGGTGCAGCCGATCGCCGAGGTCAGGTCACCGGCGAAACACGACAGGTTCTGCACCTGGCCGGGCCCGCTGACCTGGACGGTCGCCTTGGTCACGGGGACGTTCCAGCCGCTGACGGCGAACCAGCGCAGCTCCTCGGCCCCGCCGGAGGTGGTCACCGCGCCCTTGACGTCGTACTCGACGGTCTGGCCCGTCACGGTCAGGACGTCGCCGTCGAGCTTGCCGCCCTTGACGTTGGTGACCCGGTAGACGCGGTCGTTGTCGTCGTCGTAACGGGTCTTGGTGAGCAGGGTGCGCTTGAGGCCGCCGGACGCCCCGGTGATCTTCTCGACCACGTGGAGGGTGCCGTCCTTGGCGAGCGTCATCGTCACCTGGTCCGTGATCCCGGCCTCCGCCGAGGCGGGGGTGGCCAGCAACGTCAGAGCGGTGGCTCCCAGGGCGGCCAATGTGAGTCTGAAACCCGTCATGGCGGGACATCGTAGCGGTTGCGGGTGTCAATCCAGGGTGATGGCGTCGGCCGCCCGGCGTACGCTCTCGGGCGAGGCGGCCATGCCCGGGTTCTCCAGGGCCAGCGCCTGATTCAGGGCGACGTAGGGCCGCATGCGCCGCTCGTACCGGTCGAACGCCCCCTCGGGGGCCTGGCCCAGTTCCTCGGCCAGCACGTACGCCCCGACCAGGGCCAGGCTGGTGCCCTGCCCCGACAGCGGGGAGGGGCAGTACGCCGCGTCGCCGATCAGCGCGACCCGGCCCTGCGACCAGCGGTCCATCTCGACCTGGGCCATGGCGTCGAAGTAGAAGTCGTCGGCCTGCCACATGGCATCAAGCAGCTTGGGCGCCTCCCAGCGCAGCCCCGAGCAGTGCTCCTGGACCAGGCGCTTCTGCTGCTCGACGTCGCGGTGGTCGTAGTCGATCGGGCCCGCGGCGAAGCCCAGGTTCACCTTCATCACCGCCGGCTCGCGGTCGCTGAACAGGCCGAACCCGGCCTCGCCCTCGCGGTGCCAGAGCTGCCAGCGGTCCAGGCCGAGGAAGTTGTCGGCGGTGTAGATGGAGACGTACATGCCGAGGTGCTTGAGGAAGCGCTCCTCCGGGCCGAACACCAGCCGCCTGACGTTGGAGTGCAGGCCGTCGGCGCCGATCACGTAGTCGTAGCGGTCCCGGACGCCGCTGTCGAAGGTCACGTCCACGCCGTCGCCGTCCTGGGCGAGGGCGGCGATGGAGTCGCCGTAGCGGCAGGGGGCGTCGGTGACGGCGCCGACGATCGCGGTGAGGTCGTCGCGGGCGATCTCGACGTCCGGGCTGTCGAGCCGGCCGCCGCTGATCGTCTCCTCGGTGCTGCGCATGATCTCGTTGCCGTCGCCGTCGACCATGGACATGCCGCGCATGGTCGTCCGCGCGGCCCTGACCTGCTCCAGGATGCCCATACGGTCGGCCACGACGAGGGCGGCGCCGCGGAGGTCGACGGCCTGGCCGCCCTTGCGCGGACGCGGCGCGCGCTCGACCAGCGTGACCTCGAAGTCGCGCCGCCGCAGCCAGTGAGCCAGGACGGGCCCGCCGACGCTCGCTCCCGATACCAGAACCTTCATGCTGCGCCCCTTGTTGTTGACGTTGTACGCGGAACTGAATGTACGGCGTACATACAGCAGCTCACAAGGGCAGACTGATAAGATCTATACTAGTACAGAGAAAGGGTTGCGATGACCGCTCCGCCCTACGCGCGCATCGTCGAGGACATCAGGCGGCGCATCGCCGACGGCCGGCTCCGCCCCGGCGACCGGGTGCCCTCCACCAGGCAGCTCGCCCGCGACTGGGAGGTCGCGCTCGCCACGGCCGCCAAAGCGCTCACCGTCCTGGCCCAGGAGGGCGTGGTGGTCGCCGAGCCGCGCGTGGGCACGATCGTGGCCGAGACCCGCGGTGGCAGGGCGCGGCGGGCCCCCGTCCCGTCCGGCGACGACCTGACCCGCGAGCGCATCGTGGCCGCGGCCGTCGAGATCGCCGACGCCGACGGGCTCGCCGAGCTGACCATGCGCGGCGTCGCGGGCCGGCTCGGCGTGGCCACCATGTCCCTCTACCGGCACGTCGGTGGCAAGGACGACCTGGTCATGCTCATGATCGACCAGGTGATCAGGGAGTTCCCGCTGCCCGACCCGCCGCCCGACGGATGGCGGGCCAGGCTGGAGACCGCCGCCCGGATGCAGTGGGCGGGCTACCGCACCCATCCGTGGATGGCCAGGGTCACGTCACTGACCAGGCCGCTGCCCTCGGCCAGCCTGATCACCCACACCGAGTGGGTCATGCGCACGCTGGAGGGCTCGCCCCTCGATCCCATGAGCAAGATGCACGTGCACACCCTGCTGTTCAGCTTCGTCCAGGGACTGGCCGCCAACATCGAGATGGAGCAGCAGGCCCAGGCCGCGACCGGGCTGACCGCCGACGAGTGGATGACCAGCCGGGAGGGGGAGCTCCAGGCGCTGGCCGAGTCGGGGCGGCTGACCGCCTTCACCGGCGTCATCGAGGAGCTGGGCGGCGAGTTCGACCTCGACCTCGACCGGCTGTTCGCCTTCGGCCTCGACGCGCTGCTCGACGGGCTCGCCGGGCTGATCGAGCGGCGCTAGTCGGAGATCGCGATGCGCAGCCGGCGGAAGCCGCGGCCCTTGCTCTCGATCTTGGCCACCTTGATGCGGCCGATCTGCTTGGTCGAGGCCACGTGGGTGCCGCCGTCGGCCTGCGTGTCGAGGCCCACGATGTCGACGATGCGCACGTCCTGGACGGCCTCGGGCACCAGGTTGCTGGCCGTGCGGATGATGTCGGGGATCTCGAACGCCTCCCGCCGCGGCAGCACGCGCACGTCGATGCGGCGGTCGGCGGCGATCTCGGCGTTGCACGCGTCCTCGACGGCCTCCTTGAAGCCGGGCGGCACCTCGGGCAGGTCGAAGTCCATGCGGGCGCTCAGCTCGTCCATGTTGCCGCCGGTGACCAGGCAGCCGTAGTCCCTGAACACCACGCCGCACAGCACGTGCAGCCCCGAGTGCGTACGCATGAGCGCCGAACGCCGGGCGTCGGCCACCGCTGCCTCGACCACCGTGCCGGCGGGCGGGATCGGGTCGCCTTCGGCGGGGATCAGGTAGAGATCGTCGCCTTTGCGTACTCCGACGATGCGCGTCTCCACGCCCTGCCAGACCAGAACTCCGTGATCGGCAGGCTGGCCGCCCCCGCCTGGATAGAATGCCGACCTGCTCAGCACGATCCCCTCAGGCGCCGCGTCCAGCACGACGGCTTCGAAATCTCGCAGGCTCTGGTCGGACAGTTCGAGCCGCTGCGTGCGTCCGTGGAGGTCGGCGGTCATATCGGCAGCCTAGTGCCCCGGGGTGATTATGCGTGGCCTGATGCTTCGAGGAAGAATCGCCCCGGTCATCGCAATAATGGGGATATTTGCTGGAATTTCAGCATGTACGAGTGCGGTGGCCCGGACGCCGCCGCAGCGGGCGCCTGAGGCCGTCCCTCCCGCCCGTCCGGCGGTGCCCGTGATGATGTTCGTGGGCGACAGCTTCACGGTCGGATCCGGCCCGGTGCCGCCCTGGCGGACCTACGCCTCGGAGTCGGCGCGGCTGCTCGGCTGGCAGCCGGTCATCGCCGGCGCGGGTGGCACCGGCTATCTCAACGAGGGCAAGGTGGGCCGCACGTTCCGGCGGTCGTTCGAGGAGGAACTGGCCTGGCGGCCGGCCCCCGACGTGCTGGTCATCTCCGGCGGCCACAACGACCAGCGCTGGAGCACCGGGCAGGTGCGCGAGGCCGCCGCCGACCTGCTCGCCGAGGTGCGCCGCCGCTGGCCGGTCACCAAGGTCGTGATGGTCGGCCCGATCTGGCTGGAGGACACCCCGGCCAAGGCCTACCGGGTGCGCGACGCCCTGGCGGAGGTGGCGGGCGCCGCGGGCGTGCCGTTCCTCGACCCCATGCGCCGCAAATGGGTGACCGGCAGGCCGTCGGAGACGGTGCTGCCCGACGGCGTGCATCCCACGTTCGCCGGGCACGAGCGCATCGCCGCGTGGCTGGCGGCGGAGCTGGCCTGAGCCGGCCAGGGGCCGGCCGGGCCGGTCTACCAGGGGCCGTAGGGGCCGCTGTTGCCGCGGCCCATGCCCTTGACGGCGGGCTTGACGTCGACGATGTAGATGGTGGCGGCGATGACGGCCAGGATGGAGAACAGGCCGAGCCCGTTCAGGCCGATGAACCGGAAGCCGCCGATCAGCATGAAGTCGTTGAAGTAGCCCAGCGCGCCGCCGCCGGAGAGCAGGGTCGCCAGCGCGAGGATGAGCACCCAGATCTTCTTCTGCAGCTTGCCCGCCGAGACGAACGCGTTGGTCGGCACGCGTGCCGCGTGCACCAGCGCGTAGATCGACATGCCGAAGATGACGGCGGCGAGCACCAGGAAGAGGAAGTTGAAAACGCCGTTGATCATATTCATGTTGCTGGCTCCACCCAACGCCGCGATGAAATCGGCCCCAGCCTAATAGGCGTCCCCGACAAGCGGGCGCCGGAACAGAAACGGGCCCGCCTCCGCGGAGGCGGGCCCTTTCGGTCGCTCAGGCCTTGGCCCGAGGGGTACGCGTGGTCTTCTTGACGGGCTCGGCGACGGGCGGCTCGGCGGCCTCCGACACCTCCTCCAGCTCAAGGGCGGCCTCGCCGGTCGTCTTGCTGACGACCTTGCGGCCACGGGTGGCGAAGTCCTCGTAGACCTCGGTGGCCTTGTTGCTCAGCTGGTCGGCGTACTCGCGGGCCTTGTCCGGGAACTCGCGGACGAAGCCCTCGGCCTTGTCGGCGTACTCGCGGGTCTTCTCCGGCAGCTCCCTGGCCAGCTCCGAGCGGCGGGACTGGAGCTGACGCAGCTGCTCGGGCAGCTCGCGCAGCTTCTCGACGGCGAAGTCGCCGGCGCCGGCGACGGCGTAGAACGGCTTGGAGTCGGTGAGCTTCTTGACCTCGGTGGCAAGCGTCATGGGTTAACCTTCCTTGGTTTCCTGGGTGACGGTCCCGTTGCCGGGGGAGGCCGCGTAGGGCTCAAGCGCGGCGAGATACTCCTCGGGCAGCGGCGGCTCGTCGTCCGCGGTGGAGTCGTGCTGAGGGCGGGCGTTCTGGGAGGTCTGCTCGCCCTCGGTGCGGTTCTCCTTGCGGAACGATTCATAGATGTCGATCAGCACCTGGCGCTGCCGCTCGGTGAGGAGCGTGTCGGCGTTGACCGCGGTGATCACGTCGCTCGGCGGCTCCCGGTCCTCGATGAGGCCGGCCTGCACGTAGAGCGCCTGCGAGGAGATGCGCAGACCCTTGGCGATCTGGTTGAGAATCTCCGCGCTCGGCTTGCGCAGCCCGCGCTCGATCTGGCTCAGGTAGGGGTTGGAGACCCCTGCCGCCTGCGCGAGCTGGCGCAGCGAGATCTTCGCCTGTTGCCGTTGCTCGCGGATGTACTCGCCGATCGAGCCGACCTTCGGTAGTGCCATACCCACAGTCTGCCGTCCCGTGCTTGCAATTGCAAACGGAACGGCTAACACCTGCAAGCAGTCAGAGCTGGTAGACCCACAGGAAGGGGGTGGTGGTGAGCAAGCTCACAGAGAGGGCGAGGTAGCCGTACCGGACAAATGCTGACAATTCCGGCCCCGGCTTGATCAGGCGGTCCACCCTGGCCATGACGTTGTGCGCGTGCACGCCGAGCATGCCCTGGGGGGTTGGCATGGCGCCGGCCGTACCGAACCTGAGCAGCGCCGTCGCCAGCCTGCGCGGCGAGCAGTAGCGGCGGGCGCGGTCGTCGGCGGCCATCTCGATCAGCAGCTCCACCTGCGCCTGCGCGTCGGCCACCACCTTCGACCAGGGCAACGCCCGGCGCAGCGCGGCGAACGGCAGCAGCACCAGGTCGTGCCGCTCGCGCACGTGGGCGGCCTCGTGCGCCAGCACGGCCGCCATCTCGTCCGGCGACAGCAGCTCAAGCGCGCCCGCGCTGACCACGACCTGCGACCGCAGCCCCGGCACGCAGTACGCCGCCGCGCTGGGATGGTCGAGCACCCGCACCCCCGGCACGCCCGGATCGTCGCGGGAGATCAGCGCGAGCAGCACGCGATGCCGCCGCCGCGCGCGCAACGCCTGCACGCCGGCCGTGAGCAGCACCACGACCAGCACCGCCAGCGACGTGAGACCGGCGATCATGGCCAGGACGTGCAGCGGGTCCCACGCCTCGACCGGCGTCTCCCCGCGCGCGAAGGCGATCAGCCCCGGCAGCACGCCCACGTTGTAGGGCATGACCGCGTAGGCCAGCATGGCGCCGGTGGTGGCCAGGCCCCAGGCCACGCCCAGGGACTGCCAGACGATGATGGCGAGCCTCGGGGCACGGGAGGTCCACCGGGCCGTCGTGAAACGCCAGGAGCCGAGCGCGCACGCCGTGGCGAGCGCCGCTAGCACCGCTGCCGTGATCACTCTTCCTCCAGCTCCGTGAGGGCTCTCCGCAGGATCTCCGCCTCCGGGCCCGACACGGCCTGGGCGAAGCGGGTCAGGGCGGCCGATCGGTCGCCCGTCAGGTCCAACGCCTCAAGCATAAGCTCGGCGATGTAGGCGTCACGGCTCGCGGCCGGTTCGTAACGCCACGCGCGGCCGTCCCTGGTGCGCTCCAGGAAGCCCTTGCGCGTGAGGCGGTCGAGTACGGTCATCACCGTCGTGGGGGCGAGGTCGCGATCGGCAATCAGCCTGCCGACCTCGCGGGCGGTCAGCGGGTTGTGCTCCGCCCAGAGGATGTCCATGATGCTGCGCTCAAGCTCGCCAAGACCCTTCACGCCCTTCAGGGTAGCTCTACAAGGCGTCGAGCTGGCATCCGGGAGCGGCGAGTGGCGGCGCGGAACCCCGCCTGGCAGGCTCGGTGAGATGAATGTCACGTTGGTGCAGGGCGACATCACCGAGCAACGGGCCGACGCGATCGTGAACGCGGCGAACTCCTCGCTGCTCGGCGGCGGGGGCGTCGACGGCGCCATCCACCGCCGCGGCGGGCCGGAGATCCTGGCCGAGTGCAGGCGGCTGCGCGCCGGACACTACGGCAAGGGCCTGCCGACCGGCCGGGCCGTCGCCACCACCGCCGGCCTGCTGCCGGCCCGCTGGGTGATCCACACGGTCGGGCCGGTCTACTCCAGGTCGCAGGACCGCTCCGAGCTGCTGGCCGCCTGCCACCAGGAGTCCCTGCGGGTGGCCGACGAGCTCGGCGCGCGGACGGTGGCCTTCCCCGCGATCTCCACGGGCGTCTACGGCTGGCCGCTCGACGACGCCGCCCGCATCGCCGTCGCCGCCGTGCGCGCGGCCGGGACGTCGGTGGAGGAGGTCAGGTTCGTGCTGTTCGACACCGCGGCCTACGAGGTGTTCCTCGCACAGATCTCCCGATAGCCCGGATCCCGTCAGCTCTCCCGATGGCCCGGATCCCTTCAGCGCGGGTCCACCGCCGACCAGGGCAGCGTCAGCTCGCCGAGCCGCCATCGGGCCGGGCCGCCGAGCGGCGGGCGCGTCGCCACCGGCCACTGCGCGGCCAGCAGCCGCACGGACGCCAGCCAGCGCTGCCGCAGCCCGTGCACCCCGTAAGGGGCGCTGACCGCCCACGCGTGGTCGAAGTCGCGCAGGAACGCATGGATGCGCTCACCCGGGACGTTCCGGTGGATGAGGGTCTTCGGCAGCCGGTCGGCCAGGTCGGAAGGCCGCTCGAAGGCGTCGAAACGGGCGGAGAACGTCAGCGTGCGCGGGCCGTCGGGGGACAGGCCCACCCAGACCGCCCGCCGCCCGGTCTCGGAG
Organism: Nonomuraea sp. NPDC049684; assembly: GCF_044465345.1. NCBI lineage: Bacteria > Bacillati > Actinomycetota > Actinomycetes > Streptosporangiales > Streptosporangiaceae > Nonomuraea > Nonomuraea sp. NPDC049684. Next base: position 551,834 of record NZ_JBITLO010000005.1, read on the forward strand.
CAGGTGCCCTCGACCAGCACGCCGCCGGGGGCCAGCCTGCCGCACAGCACGTCCCAGTAGTGCCACGCCTCCGCCTCGCCGTACTGGCGCAGCACGTTGAAGGCGCGGACCAGCGTCGGCGGGCGCGGGACGGGCAGCTCGAAGCCGCCGAGCACGAAGCTCAGCCCCTCCCGCTCGTACGGCTTGGCCAGGGCCACCCTGGCCGGGTCGATCTCGATGCCGACCACCTCGACGCCGGGCGCGACCGCGCGCAGCCGGGTGAACAGCTCAAGCGTGGTCGTGTGCGAGGCGCCGTAGCCCAGGTCGACGACGAGCGGACGGACGGCGGCGCGCAGGGCCGGGCCGTGCACGGCGGCCGTCCAGCGGTCGACCCGGCGCAGCCGGTTGTGCCACGTCGTGCCGCGGGTGATCGCGCCGACCGGTCTGGCCATCCGGCTCAGCCTCCGCTGACGCGGTGCACCTTGTGCTGGGCGGCCTGGGCGCGCGGCCTGATCACCAGGCGGTCGATGTTGACGTGCGACGGGCGTGTCACGCACCAGGCGATGGCGTCGGCCACGTCGTCGGAGGACAGCGGGTCGGGGACGCCCTCGTACACGCGGGCGGCGGCGGCCTCGTCGCCGCGGAAGCGGGTGACCGCGAAGCCCTCGCTCCTGACCATGCCCGGCGCGATCTCGACCACCCGGACCGGCTGACCGACCAGCTCAAGGCGGAGGGTCTCGGCCATCGCGGACTGGGCGTGCTTGGCCGCGCAGTAGCCGCCGCCGCCCTCGTACGAGACCAGGGCGGCGGTCGAGGTCAGCATCACCAGCACGCCGTCGCCCGACTCCACGAGTTTGGGGATCAGCGCCTGGGTCATGCGTAGGGAGCCGAGTACGTTCGTGTCGTACATCTGCTGCCAGTCGTCCAGAAGGCCGTCCGTGACCGATTCCATGCCGAGCGCGCCACCGGCGTTGTTGACCAGCACGTCGCAGCGGTCGAGCGAGCCGACCAGCGCGTCGACCGACTCCTGAGAGGTCACGTCGAGCGTCACCGGCCTGATCGAGGGCACCTCCGCGGCCAGCTTGTCCAGCCGGTCGCGGCGACGGGCGCCCGCCACCACCACGTAACCTTCAGCGGCGAGCCGCCGCGCGGTCGCCTCGCCGATGCCGCCGCTCGCGCCGGTCACCACTGCCGTTCTCTGCATGCCCCTCATCCTGCCAGGGCGGACGCGGTGCGAACCGCGGCAGGGAATGTCGAAAAAATTCGGATAGTTGTATTCCGCTTGGAGGTGATGTCGAGTGAGGCGACGACGGGTCAGCCGGGTCGCGACCATCAGCATGCACACATCGCCATTGGACCAGCCCGGCACGGGCGACGCCGGTGGGATGAACGTGTACATCGTCGAGTCGGCCAGGAGACTGGCGCAACTCGGCGTGGAGGTGGAGATCTTCACCAGGGCCACCGCCCGCGACCAGCCGCCCGTGGCCGAACTCGCCCCAGGCGTCCTGGTACGGCACCTGACGGCAGGGCCGTACGAGGAGATGGACCGCGCGGACCTTCCCGGGCAGCTGTGCGCCTTCCTGTCGGAGGTGCTGCGCACCGAGGCCATGTACGACCCGGGCCGCTACGACGTCATCCACTCCCACTACTGGCTGTCCGGGCAGGTCGGCTGGCTGGCCAAGGAGCGCTGGGGCGTGCCGCTCGTGCACACCATGCACACCATGGCCAAGGTCAAGAACCTGCTGCTCGCCCAGGACGACAAGCCGGAGCCGCAGGCCCGCGTGGTGGGCGAGGAACAGGTCGTCGAGATCGCCGACCGCCTCGTGGCCAACACCGCCGACGAGGCCCGCGAGCTCATCGACCTGTACGGCGCCGCCCGGCAGCGCGTGGCCGTCGTGAACCCCGGCGTCAACCTCACCGTGTTCCAGCCCGCCTCGCAGGGCGCCGCCCGGCAGCGGCTCGGCCTGCCGCAGGACGCCCGCGTGCTGCTGTTCGTGGGCCGCATCCAGCCGCTCAAGGCCCCCGACGTGCTGCTGCGCGCGGCCTCGCGCATGCTCATCGACGACCCCTCGCTGCGCGGCCGGCTGGTCGTCGCCTGCGTCGGCGGGCCGTCGGGCAACGGGCTCGCCCGGCCGTCCATCCTCACCGAGCTGGCCGCTGAGCTGGGCATCTCGGACGTCGTCCGGCTCGTGCCGCCGGCTCCGCAGGAGGAGCTGGCCGACTGGTACCGGGCGGCGGACGTGACCGTCGTGCCGTCCTACAGCGAGTCGTTCGGGCTCGTGGCCCTGGAGTCGCAGGCGTGCGGGACGCCGGTCGCCGCCGCGGCCGTGGGCGGGCTGCGCACCGCCGTCGACGACGGCGTCTCCGGCGTGCTGGTGGACGGGCACGACCCCGACGAATGGGCCCGCGTCCTGCACCGCCTGGTCACCCTGCCGGAATGGCGTGAGCAGTTGTCGCGGGGGGCGCGCACGCACGCGGCCGCCTTCGGCTGGCAGGCGACGGCGGGCCGGCTCATGGAGGTGTACGCGGGCGCCGTCGCGAATCTGCACAAGGTGCCCGTGGCGCTCAACTTCTAGCGGCTGGACGCCCTCGCGTCGCGCGCTCCTAAGCTGGGTCCCATGCGCGATGTCGTCGAAGCCGCGCTCAAGGCCGCGGACGTCTCCTACGACGAGCCGCGGCCCGGGGCGTTCCTGGTCAAACTGCCCGGACAGCACAAGCTCGCCACCATGACATGGCTGATCGTCGGCGAGCGGGTGCTGCACGTCGAGGCGTTCTTCTGCCGCCAGCCGGACGAGAACCACGAGGAGTTCTACCGCTGGCTCCTCGGCAAGAACGGCGCCATGTACGGCGTGCACTTCTCCCTCGACCCCGTCGGTGACGTCTACCTCGTCGGCCGGCTGCCGCTGGCCGCCGTCAGCGAGGAGGAGGTCGATCGGCTGCTCGGCTGCGTGCTGACGTACGCCGACGACTGGTTCGACCGGGCGCTGGAGCTGGGCTTCGCCTCCTCGATCAGGCGGGAGTGGGAGTGGCGTGCCAAGCGCGGCGAGTCCCTGGCCAACCTGCAGGCATTCGCCCGGTTCGCCGACCCCGGGCAGTGACCTGCCGGCGACCTGCCGGCGACCTGCCGGCGCTCCGGGCGGCGGCCATAGGATTGGCCGCATGGCGACTTTGGTGCTGCTACGGCACGGTGAGAGCGACTGGAACGCGAAGGGCCTGTTCACCGGTTGGGTGGACGTCAGCCTGTCGGCCAAGGGCGAGGACGAGGCCCGGCGCGGCGGCCGGCTCCTGCAGGAGGCCGGTCTGCGGCCCGACGTCCTGCACACCAGCCTCCTGACCCGGGCCATCCAGACGGCCCAGCTCGCTCTGGGCGAGGCCGACCTGCTCTGGCTCCCGGTCAAGCGCAGCTGGCGGCTGAACGAACGCCACTACGGGGCCCTGCAGGGCAAGAACAAGGCCCAGACGCGTGAGGAGTTCGGCGACGAGCAGTTCATGCTCTGGCGCCGCTCGTACGACGTGCCGCCGCCGCCCATCGCCGACGACGACGAGTACTCCCAGGCCGGCGACCCCCGCTACGCCCTCCTGCCGCCGGAGCTCATGCCGCGCACGGAGTGCCTGAAGGACGTCGTCGACCGCATGCTGCCGTACTGGTACGACGAGATCGTCCCCGACCTGGCCGCGGGGCGCACGGTCCTGGTGACCGCGCACGGCAACTCGCTGCGCGCCCTGGTCAAGCACCTCGACGGCATCGGCGACGACGACATCGCCGGGCTCAACATCCCCACGGGGATCCCGCTGGCCTACGAGCTGGACGCCGACTTCAAGCCGCGGGTGCGCGGCGGGCGCTACCTCGACCCGGAGGCCGCCAAGGCCGCCATCGAAGCGGTGGCCAACCAGGGCCGCTGACCCCCACAGCTTCTCGGGCGCCTCGCGCGGCGCCGCGTGTGCCGCGCGAGGCGCCCGCCGGTTTCCTGGCTTGGCCTGCGGCGTCGTGTCCGGGGCGTCCGCGATGGGCGCGGGGTCGGGGCCGGGGGAGCTGATTCGCCGATGCCGGACTCTGAAATGTGTGGGCCGTTCTGGGGCGAGGTGCCTATGCTTTCGGGGATGTGAGCACCTCTGCCAGAGCTGAGCGCTCCTGCCCCCTTCCGTCCTCCGGGGAAGCCCGCATTCCGGGCGGGACGGTCTGACGTGCCGACCTGGGAGCCGCATGTGTCGCGCGGGCTCGTACGCGTGGTCGAGGCGTCCTGTTGCGAGGAGTACGTCCTGTGCTTCGAGGCGGCGCAGTTCTTCGTGCGGCGGGTCACCGAGCGAGGGGAGCACGAGGAGACCGCCAGGGGCCCGTACGCCCGTGCCGCCGCGGTCTGGGCCGAGCTGGCACGGCGGCACGTGTGCCGGAGCCGGCAGGCGGCCTCCTGACGCGACCGGCCGTGGCACGGCCCGTCAGCCGGACGTCGGGCGCAGGACGAGGGTGACGAACCCGAAGACGTCCCGGTAGACGCGCAGCCACTCGGCGCGGTGGGCGTCGGCCGTCGTGATGGCCTCGCTCCTGTCCGGATGGTTGGGGTTGTCCAGAGCCCAGGACGCCAGCGAGCCCGTCCAGGCCCATTCGTAGTCGTCGAGCTCCTGGCGCGTGCTGATGTGGCCGTGCACCGGCGTCCAGCCGTCGGCGGTGACGCGGTCCACCAGGGCCGGCAGGTCAGTGAGCTCGCCGAGCATCTCCACCGCCTCCGCGGACGGCTCCCGGGCCCAGAAGCCGTCGCCCACCAGGACGCGCCCGCCGGGGGCCAGGTGCTCGCGCGCCGCCGCGAGCGTGGGGAGCAGGCCGCCGAACGCGTGCGTCGCCCCCACGCTGATCACCAGGTCGAACGCGTGCGGGGAGGTGAACTCGGCGGCGTCCGCACGATGCAGGACGAGCCTGTCGTGGACGCCCAGCGCCTGCGCGCTCTCGCGGGCGTGCGCCAGCGAGCCCTCGGCGATGTCCACGCCCTCCGCCTGCAGCTTGGGATGCGCGCCCAGCGCGCGCAGCAGCCACTCCCCGCCGCCGCAGCCGAGGTCGAGCACGCGCGCGTCGCCCTGGGGGAGGGCGCGGTCGAGGAGGCGGCGCACCGAGTCGTCGTCGAGCGGAGCCGCGATCGGATGGTCCGCGTGGGCGAGCCGGGAGATCTGTTCACGATTCACCGGCGGAGCGTGCCACATGCGGAGACGTCGCCGCATCCGCTTTTGACCAGGAGACGAGGCGGTTGGCGGGCGTCTGTCGCTGCTCGCCGCAGTTTGTCCCGCCGGTTTGCACAGCGGGTTCGTCCCGCCGGTTCGTCCCGCCGGCTTGTCCCGCCGGTTTTCCCGCCCCATGCCCGGCCGGGGACATGCGAAGCGGGCGGCCCCCCGACAGGTGCCGCCCGCTGCGTCCGGGTGAAGAGCTCGCCTCCGGGAGGCCGTCAGCTGGGACGGGAGCCGGTGACCAGGTAGACGACGTCCCTCGCCACTCGCACCGCGTGGTCGGCGTACCGCTCGTAGTACCGGCCGATCAGCGTGATGTCGATCGCCGGCTCCACGCCGTGCTTCCAGTCCTTGGCCAGGATGTTGCGGAACAGCCGGCGGTGCAGCCGGTCCATCGCGTCGTCGTCCTCCTCCAGTTCGAGGGCCGACTCCACGTCCCTGGAGGCCACGCAGCTCCCGGCCTTGGTGACCAGGTTCTCGGCGATCTGCCCCATTTCCACGATGGTCGAGCGCGTCTCGGGCGGAATCGCCGAGTCGGGGTGCCGCAGGCGGGCCACCTTGGCCACATGGACGGCGAGGTCGCCCATGCGTTCGAGGTCGGTGCCCATGCGCAGCGCCGTGATGACCATTCGCAGGTCCACCGCGACCGGCTGCTGCCTGGCCATCAGCTCGAAGATCGACGACTCGATGTCGGCGAAGATGGCGTTCACCTCCTGGTCACGGGAGATGACGCTCTCGGCGAGCTGGAGGTCGGCGTCGAGGAGGGCCGTGGTGGCACGGGAGATGGCCGAGCGGACCAGCCTCGTCATCTCGACCAGCTTGCCCGTCAGGAGATCAAGTTCTTCATGGTACGCGTCGCGCATGTCGTCACCGTACGTGCCACTCGATGAACGAACCTCTACTGCGAGATGAACTTTCCAGGAAAGGGCCGTTCATCCGCAGGTGAGAGGTCTGTTCCTTGGGCTTCGCCACCTACCATCGAAGGCATGAGTGAGATGGCCATGAGCTTCGCGGCCCTGGCCGGGTTCGTCGTGGGAGCCCTGGCGGTCCTGTTCTACCGGAACCAGATCGAGGCTCCGAAGAGGACCGATGCAGCCGACGGCGTCGAGACCGGAGCGGCGCTGCCGCAGGGCGTGGCCTCCGTGCTCGCCGTGCTCCCCTCGTCCGCCGTCGTGCTCGACGCGCACGACCGCGTGCTGCGCGCCAGCTCGGCCGCGCGCGCGTTCGGGCTGGTCAAGGGCGACAGGCTGATGGCCGCGGAGCTGCTCGCACTGGCAAGACAGGTACGCCGCGACGGCGAGATCCGCGAGAGCGAGATCGACGTCGCCGGCCACAAGTTCGGCCAGGAGACGACGAACTTCGCCGTCCGCGTCGCCCCCCTCGGCTCCTACGGCCAGGTGCTGGTGCTGGCCGAGGACCAGACCGAGCGGCGCAGGGTCGAGGCCGTGCGGCGCGACTTCGTCGCCAACGTCAGCCACGAGCTGAAGACCCCCGTGGGCGCGCTGAGCCTGCTGGCCGAGACCATCCAGGACGCCGCCGACGACCCCGAGGCGGTCACCCGCTTCGCCGGGCGCATGCAGCACGAGGCCGCCCGGCTCACCTACCTGGTCCAGGACCTGATCACGCTGAGCAGGATCCAGGGCGCCGAGCCCATCCCCACCCCGGGCCAGGTCGCCATCGACGAGGCGATCCACGACGCCATCGACCACTGCAACACCAAGGCGGTGGCCAAGGACATCACGCTGGTCACCGGCGGCACCGAGGGCCTGCGCATCTGGGGCGACGACGAGCTGCTGGTCACCGCCCTGCGCAACCTCATCGACAACGCCGTCGCCTACAGCCCCGAGCACACGCGGGTCGTGGTCAGCGTCCGCCCGGCCGGCGACTCCGTCGAGATCAGCGTCAGCGACCAGGGCATCGGCATCCCCGAGGAGTCTCTGGAGCGCATCTTCGAGCGCTTCTTCCGCGTCGACGCGGCCAGGTCACGGGCGACCGGCGGCACCGGGCTCGGCCTGGCCATCGTCAAGCACGTCGCCGCGGCCCACGCGGGCGAGGTGTCCGTCTGGAGCAAGGAAGGCTCCGGGTCCACCTTCACCCTCCGTCTGCCCGCCTTCGGCGGCACGGCGGTGGCAGTACCACCCTCGATTCCCCTGGAGACCGCAAAATGACCAGAGTTCTAGTGGTTGAGGATGAGGAGTCCTTCTCCGACGCCTTGTCCTACATGCTGCGCAAGGAGGGCTTCGAGGTGTCGGTCGCGGCGACCGGGCCCGAGGCGCTCGACACGTTCGACCGCAACGGCGCGGACCTCGTGCTGCTCGACCTGATGCTGCCCGGCCTGCCGGGCACCGAGGTGTGCCGCTCGCTGCGGCAGCGCTCGAAGGTGCCGGTCATCATGCTGACCGCCAAGGACAGCGAGATCGACAAGGTCGTGGGCCTGGAGCTGGGCGCCGACGACTACGTGACCAAGCCGTTCTCCTCACGGGAGCTGGTGGCCCGCATCCGCGCGGTGCTGCGCCGTCAGGGCGACGTGGTGGAGGAGCTGGAGACGGCCGTCCTGGCCGTCGGCCCCGTGCGCATGGACGTCGACCGCCACGTCGTCGCGGTGCGCGGCGAGCAGGTGCAGCTGCCGCTGAAGGAGTTCGAGCTGCTGGAGGTGCTGCTGCGCAACGCCGGCCGGGTGCTCACCCGCGGCCAGCTCATCGACCGCGTCTGGGGCGCCGACTACGTGGGCGACACCAAGACGCTCGACGTCCACGTCAAGCGCCTGCGGGCCAAGATCGAGGCGGACCCGTCGAACCCGCGCTGCATCCTCACCGTGCGCGGCCTGGGCTACAAGTTCGACGCCGTCGAGGAGTGAACGACCCTTGTTCTGGTACGTGGGTTCGTACCAGAACAAAGGTTCTCTCATGCCGTCAGTGGGCCTCTTCGGTGGCCGTGGGGGTGGCCGACGCCGAGGGCGTCGGAGCCGGGGTGGCGTTGGGGGCGGCGGGGTAGTCCTTGAACTCACGGCTGCGCGTGACCACAGGGACGGTCAGGGTCACTGTCCCGGCGTTGGCGAACTGGAGGTCCAGACGCACGCTCTCGCCGCCTCTGAGGCTCGTGGAGATGCTCTCCAGCATCAGCTGGGGCTGCGGCTTGCCGGTGTTGACGAGCTGGTTGGGGGGAAGCTGGATCGGCGTGGCGACCTTCACGGACCCGACCGAGCCCGCGGAGACGGCCTGGAGGGTGTCGGCGGCGCCCGCGGTGTTGAGGATGTTCAGGTAGATCGGGGCCGAACCGCGCCACGGGAGCTGGGCGCCGGAGTCGGGGCCGAGGATGAACGCCTGCGGGATGTGAATGCCGCGCGTGCCATAAGCACCCTGGTCGATGAGTGCGACCGCCTCGTTCGGGGCGTACGGCTTGTTGGTGTTGGCGTCGAATCCTGCCCCGCAGCCCGCGAGCACGGGGGCTGCCAAGAACGCGGCGGCTACGACAATCCAGCGACGGCTGGTCACGTGCGGGTTCTCCTTGCTCTTGCGCGGTATGGCGCATGGGGTGTTGGGCAGCGCCTACCATATCCACCTGAATCCATGGTCATATCCGCACCCCTGCAGGTCATTCGCTATGTCCGGAAATGCGATTCATACGGTCGAGGACTTGTCAAGCCCCAATATGCGGCTTTGACCTGCAGTTATGAGGATTTCACTGTTCCGGGAGGCTGTGGATGCGTGGTACCCTGGAGTACAGCGGAAGGGGTACTTGTCACATGACTTTCCAGGTCGGCGACACTGTCGTCTACCCCCACCATGGGGCTGCTCGGATCGAAGCAATCACGAAGCGATCCATCAAGGGTGAGGAAAAGACCTACCTGGTGCTCAAGGTCGACAAGGGCGACCTTACCGTCCAGGTGCCAGCAGAAAACGCGGAACTCGTCGGTGTGCGCGACGTCGTCGGCCAGGAAGGCCTTGAGCGGGTTTTCGATGTTCTTCGGATGCCGCACACGGAGGAGCCGACCAACTGGTCGCGCCGTTACAAGGCCAATCTGGAGAAGCTCGCCTCCGGCGATGTGAACAAGGTTGCGGAGGTGGTTCGCGACCTGTGGCGTCGCGACCGCGAGCGCGGCCTGTCAGCGGGCGAGAAGCGCATGCTCGCGAAGGCTCGTCAGATCCTCGTCAGCGAGCTCGCGCTCGCCGAGAAGACCAATGAGGACAAGGCTGAGGCCCTGCTCGACGAGGTTCTCAACTCCTGAACACGAATCTTCCACGGGTGGGCGTCGGAGTCGACGTCCACCCGTTCGCTTCGGCGGACTCGGGGCGTGAGCTCAGCCTCGCCGGCCTTCGCTGGCCGGCCGAGCTGGGGCTCGACGGTCATTCCGACGGCGACGTCGCGGCGCATGCCGCCTGCGACGCGCTGCTGTCCGCGGCCGGCCTGGGCGACCTGGGCGGCCTGTTCGGCACGTCCGATCCACGCTGGGCCGGGGCTTCCGGGGTCACCCTGCTGCAGGAGACCGCCCGCCAGGTGCGCGCGGCGGGCTTCGAGATCGGCAACGTGGCCGTCCAGGTGATCGGCAACCGTCCCAAGATGGCTCCTCGGCGTACCGAGGCCGAGCTGGCGCTCGGCGGGGCCGTGGGGGCGCCGGTGAGCGTCTCGGCGACCACCACCGACGGGCTCGGGCTCACCGGGCGCGGCGAGGGGATCGCCGCCATCGCCACGGCGGTCGTGGTCAACCTTTCGTAGGCATTCAGCGTCTTATGTATGGGATGCGTGAGGGTGTCCCGGCGGGTCGTCGCCGAACCCGCCAACTGTGGGGGCGGCGGTTCGTCACTGGCGCGGTACGGACCGCCGCCTTCCTCAGGGGGTAGTTTCCCCAGGTGTCGGGTATGTCCCCATCTAAGACATGTGAACGTCTCGGGGGGAGTCACACATGATCGGCGCGATCGTTTCCGCAGTAGTCATCGGCGCCATCGTCGGTGCGCTGGCCCGGCTCATAGTGCCTGGCAGGCAGAACATGTCCATCGGCCTGACGCTCATCGTGGGCATCGTGGCCGCCCTGATCGGCACCCTGATCGCGCAGGCGTTCGGCTGGGCCGACACCAAGGGCATCGACTGGCTCGAACACATACTCCAGCTCGTCCTGGCTGTGGTCGGCGTGCTGCTCGTGACGCGGATGGGCTGGGGGGGACGCGGTGGACGCACCGGTCGAACCACGACCTGACCTGCTCGTTCGTAAAGCCGGCGCATAATCGGCGGCGATCGGGTAGCGAAGCTCCTCGTGAGAGTGAACGGCTCACTTTCACGGGGAGGTTTCGTGTCATGACCATTCAGTCCATCCTTGGCGCCATCGTGATTGGCGCCGTCATTGGCGCAATCGGTCGCCTGCTGCTGCCCGGCAGGCAGGCCATCGGGTGGATCCTCACCATCGTCGTCGGCATCGTCGCCGCCCTGCTGGGCACCCTCATCGCCCAGGTGCTCGGCGTCGAGACGACCCCCGGTATCGACTGGATCGAGCTCGTGATGCAGGTCGTCCTGGCGATCGTCGGTGTCGGCCTGGTCGCCGGCCTACGCCGCGGCTCCAGGGTCTAGCGGCGCCAGGGGTGTAGACGAGATAGACGCACACGAAACGGCCCGTCCGGGATCATCCCGGACGGGCCTCTCGTGTTCCTGGCGTTTCTTCGGGGCGTGGCCGCTATTCCTCGGGGCCCGGCGGGCGCGGAGTGCTGCGCAGGCGGCCGGACGGGGCCTGGGTGTCCTCGTGGATCACGGGGTGGGGTGCGGTGTCCTCAGAGTCGCTCTGGGGCGTCCTGGGCTCGTCGGCGGCTCTGCGGTCGTCCTCGATGACGGGGACGGGCTTGGTGTCGACGTCGCGGGTGTCGGCGGGCCGGGTGCCGGTGCGGGGATGCACCAGGACGTCGGTCGGCTTCACCCGGTCGCCCCACCGGACCGGCCGCCTCAACGGCTCGGGCTCTGGCTCTGGTTCCGGTTCCGGCTCCGGCTCCGGCTCCGGTTCCGGTTCGGGTTCTGGGGCCGGCTCGGGTTCCGGTTCGGGGTCAGGGGCTCGTACGGGCTCGGGGTCCGGGGCTTGGTCCTGCGGTACGGCCTGCCGCTCGGGCACGTGGACCGGCGGCGTCTCCGGCGCGGCCGTGGGCCCCACCAGCGGTGTGGACTCCAGCACGGGCGGGGGCGCCTCGGTCACGAGCGGCGGCGGCGTGTCGGCCGCGCGGCCCGGGTGGAAGGGCACGAAGTCGTCGTCGTCCTCCTCCTCGCGCGCCGCGCCCCGGTGAGCCTGGACGTGCTTGATCAGCAGCAGCCAGAGCCACAGGGCCACGGCCAGCATGACCCAGGGCGCCAGGGCCACGCCCACGGCCACCTGGCGCGCGTCGAAGGTGAACCGCAGCGCGGTCGCCACGTTGGCCGCCGCGGCGGCCACGATGAGCAGGACCAGCACGGTGGCGGCCTGCGCCCGCACCAGCGGCCGGGCGGGGCGCAGCAGCAGCACGCCGAGCAGCGCTACCACGAGCAGCGCGTCGAAGGCGGCCGGATAGAGGAAGGCGAGGTCCTGCCGCGCCTCGCCGGTGACGGCCAGCGCGCGCAGATCGTCGAAGGACAGCGCGCAGGCGGCTCCGGTCAGAGCGGCCACCGCGAGCCCGGCCAGGGCGATGCCCAGGCGGCGGAGCGTAGAGGGGGGAGTCACGTCCATGGCGCCTTCGAGACTACAGAAGAATGGCGATCACGACCGATCGAGGGAGACACATGCCCGAGCTGCCGGAAGAAGCCCGCGAACTCCTGGATGCCCCGAATCATGCGACGGTGACCAGCCTCAACCCTGACGGCGGACCGCAGTCGACCGTGGTGTGGGTGCGCACGGACGGCGGCGACGTCCTGTTCTCGACCGTCCGTGGGCGGGTGAAGCCGCGCAATTTCGAGCGCGACCCGCGGACGAGTCTGCTGGTCATCGACCCGGACAACCCCTACCGCTACGTGGAGGTGCGCGGCCGGGTGACGATCGAGGAGGACCCGGAAGGCGCGTTGATCCAGGAGCTGGCCCAGAAGTACATAGGCGGGCCTTGGGAGGACAAGCCGGGGACCGAGCGTCTGATCATCCGGATCCGTCCCGACAAGGTCACGGTGCGAGGCTGAGTAATCGGCCTACGAGAGCCCCCGAGGCGTTAGCCTTGCCTTCGTGAGCCTGCACATCTACGACACCAGCACGCGCGCCACCCGTGAATTCGTTCCGGTCGAAGCCGGCCGGGCGTCGATCTACCTGTGTGGGGCCACCGTGCAGGCTCCTCCGCACATCGGGCACATCCGCTCAGGCGTGAACTTCGACGTGCTCAGGCGCTGGCTCGCGCGTTCCGGATACGAAGTGACGTTCTGCCGCAACGTCACCGACATCGATGACAAGATCATCAGGGTGTCGGCCGCGGAGGACGTGCCCTGGTTCGTGATCGCCGAGCGCAACCAGCGGGCCTTCACCTGGGCCTACGACACGCTCGGCTGCCTGCCGCCCACCGTCGAGCCGCGGGCGACCGGCCACGTGCCCGAGATGATCACGCTCATGGAGCGGCTGATCGAGCGCGGCCACGCCTACGCCTCGGGCGGCGACGTCTACTTCAGCGTCCAGTCCTATGCCGACCACTACGGCAAGCTCTCCAACCAGAAGCTGGAGAACATGCGGGGGGCGGGCGACACCGACGACGAGTCGCTCAAGCGCGACCCGCGCGACTTCGCCCTGTGGAAGGGCGCCAAGCCGGGCGAGCCGACCTGGCCCACGCCGTGGGGGCTCGGGCGTCCCGGCTGGCACTTGGAGTGCTCGGCGATGGCCACCAAGTACCTCGGGCCGACGTTCGACATCCACGGCGGCGGCATCGACCTGATCTTCCCTCACCACGAGAACGAGATCGCCCAGTCGCAGGCCGCCGGCGACGGCTTCGCCCGCTACTGGATGCACAACGGCATGCTCAAGATCGGCGCCGAGAAGATGAGCAAGTCGCTCGGCAACTCGCTGCTGATCCCCGAGATGGTGCAGAAGGTGCGTCCGGTGGAGCTGCGCTACTACCTGGCCGCGCCGCACTACCGTTCCTCGATCGAGTACTCCGAGGAGGCGCTGCTGGAGGCGGCGGCGGCCTACCAGCGGATCGAAGGCTTCGTCACCCGCGCCGCCGAGGTGATCCACGACGTCGACGCCGACGCGCCCCTTCCGCAGGCGTTCGCCGACGCGCTCGACGACGACCTCGGCACGCCGCAGGCGCTCGCCGTGGTGCACGAGGTGGTGCGCGAGGGCAACGTGGCGCTGTCGCGGGGCGACAAGGAGGCCATCGCGCGGCTCCTCGCCGAGACCCAGAACATGCTCGACGTGCTGGGCCTCGACCCTCGATCGCCGCAGTGGCGCGGGGGCGGCTCGGACCTGTCGCCGGTGGTCGACGCGCTCGTGGCGGTGGCCCTGGAGCAGCGCAAGGCCGCGCGGGCCCGTAAGGACTACGCGGCGGCCGACGCGATCCGCGACCAGCTCGCCGCGGCGGGCATCACGGTCGAGGACACGCCGCACGGCGCCCGCTGGGAACTGGCCCGCTGACCTTCCATCCGGTTTTGGCGGCGGCGGGCGCCTTCCGCGTCCGCCGTCAGGCGCGGAGGGCCGTGACGGCGGCGTCGGTGGTCTCGATCACGATCGTGTGGTAGCCGTCGATGCGCGAGACGATGCCCTCGCGCGGGCCCTGGTGCCATTCGGGGCTGGAATAGAAGGCGTCCTCCTGCTCGTCGCGGGTCTCTTTCGAGGGGAACGCGCGGATGAGGTACGCCTCTTCGTGGCCGTCCTCGTCCACGAGGGAGGCGCCGCTGCTGACGACGTCGATGCCCGCCTTCGCCAGGAGGGGGAGGGCTTCTTCGCGCATGATCCGGACGAAGTCTTCGCGGGTGCCGGGTTTGAGGCGGTAGGTGCGGATCTCTAGGATCATGCGGGTGCTCCTTCGGGGCGGCGTTCGAGGAAGTGGTGGGTGGCTGGCACGTTAGCCCTTGATCGCTGACATCCTCCGTCAGTGGGAGTTCTGTTTCGGGGCTCTTGTTCGAGGGTGGGGCTTAGGAGCTGGAGTTTGGGTTTTCCGGCTTGTCCGTCGGCTTGTCGGTGGGTTTGTGGGTGGATTTGTGGGCCAGGAGGAAGGCCTGCCGGCCTGAGCGGGGTCTCTCGCTCTCGTCGGGTTCGCGGATGAGCTGGGCGTCCAGGGACAGTCCGGCCTTGGCGAGGAGGTCGGCGATGTGCTCCGGGGGAGTCCAGTAGACGTCCAGCGACAGCTTGTGGCCGTAGCCCTGGCTGAGGTGGCGGCGTTCGTCGCCCACCTTGAACGCGATCAGCAGGTGGCCGCCCGGCGCCAGCACCCGGTGGATCTCGGCGAACACCGTCGGAAGGAGCTCCGGCGGGGTGTGCACAGTGGAGTACCACGCGACGGCGCCGGCCAGGGACGCGTCCGCCAGGTCCAGCGCCGTCATCGAGCCCACTTCGAAGCGGAGGCCGGGGTGGCTCTGACGGGCGACGTCGATCATCCTTGGCGACAGGTCGATGCCGAAGGCGTTCACGCCGAGGGCGTGGAGGTGGGCGGTGACGCGGCCCGGCCCGCAGCCCAGGTCAGCCACCTCTCCGGCATCCGGGCCCTGCACGAGCTCGGCGAACGCGCCCAGCATGGCCCGGTCCAGGGGCTTGGTGTCGAGTTCGTCCCGGAGTAGGTCGGCGTATTCGGGGGCGACGGTGTCATAGGCCGTTCGGGTGGCGTCGAGGTAGGCGGACTCAGTCATGGCCAAGGACGGTAACTGGCCTTGGGGTTGTCTGGGGGCGTAGGGAGGTGGACGCCTTTTGTGCTGTGTTTGGGAGGCTGTGCTGGGAGAGGGCAGGTGTGCGTGCAGGCGGTCGACGCGATGCGGGGCCGCCGTTCCGCGTGCGGCCCGATGGGGTGAGTGAAGCCTTTGTGGTGAGGTGCTTGCGCGAGACGCCGCGCTGGGGCTGTGAGCGGGGCGCTACGTGCGCGCCAGGGTGAGGCAGACGGCTCGATGGGTGTGCTGGCTGGCCGTAGAAGGCATGTGCCTTGTCCTCCTGCAGCGTCTCTGCCATGGGCATGCAGGTTTTCTTACGATCGCGCTCTACCGTTCTTCCAGGGGCTGGCCGCGCGCCCGTCGGGCGGCTTTCCAGGGACCGTTGTTTTGGGCCGATCTTCAGAGCCGGCCCTCCTGGGTCCGCTTCTCTAGGGATCGCTCTTCCACGGATCGCTCTTTCTGGGGACCGCTGTTCCTGCGGCCGCTCTTCCTAGACTGCGTCTTCTACGGCGTGACCGGATTGGCCTTACCCAGAGGAAGGGCACCTACCGTGTGACTCCTGGCCCTCCGGCGGCTGAGGATTTGCGGTGGGGCTGGATTGTGCCTCCCTGGAGGCTCGATCGGTCTTCCTGCTCTGGGGGCTTGGGAGTCGTGACCGGTTGGGAGCTACCGGCGGATGGCAGCTCTGCCGCGTCACACGGACACGTCCTCCCTGCGAATCGGACCTCTGCCGCGTGACCCGGACACGTCCTTTCTGGAAGCGGACCTCTGTCGCGTGGCCGGATTCGCGCTTCTTGGAGGGATCGGGTGGGGGATTGCCCGGCGGGATCGGGTGGGTCGGCGGGCCGATACCCTTGATGGCATGGCAGCAGGCGGAAGGGCATCGGGCAGGCCCGCGAAGAAGAAGGGTCCCTCCAAGGGCACCGGGGGCCAGAAGCGCCGGTCGCTCGAGGGCAGGGGCGCGACGCCGCCTGCCGAGATGCGCCACTGGTACAAGGACAAGGCCAGGTCCGAGCGCATCGCCAGGGAGGATCGCGGCGGCGAGTCGCGCCGTCCGGGCAGCGGCCCGGCCCGGCAGAAGCGTTCCGAGGACGCCCCCGAATACATCGGCGGCCGTAACCCGGTGCTGGAGGCCCTGCAGGCGGGGGTCCCCGCCAACGCCCTCTACGTAGCCCAGCGCGTCGAGAACGACGACCGCGTACGCGACTCCATCAAGATCGCGGCGGAGCGCGGCATCGCGCTGCTCGAAGTCACCCGCGACAAGCTCGACCGGATGACGGAGGGCGTCGTCCACCAGGGCATCGCGCTCCAGATTCCCGCCTACGACTATGCGCACCCGTCCGAGCTGGTCGAACTAGCCCACGACGCGGCCGAGGTCCCGCTGATCGTGGCGCTCGACTCGGTCACCGACCCGCGCAACCTGGGCGCCATCGCCCGCTCCGCCACCGCGTTCGGGGCGCACGGCCTGCTCATCCCGTCCCGCCGCTCGGCCGGGGTGACGGGTGGCGCCTGGAAGACGTCGGCCGGCACGCTCGCCACGCTGCGCGTCGCCCGCGCCTCCAACCTGACGGCCGCCCTCCGCGAATACCGCGAAGCCGGCCTCTTCATCGTCGGCCTCGACGGCGCCGGCAAGATCGACATCGGCGACGCCGACCTCCTCGCCGAGCCGCTCGTGGTCGTGGTGGGCTCCGAAGGGAAAGGCCTCGGCCGGTTGGTCCGAGAGCAGTGCGACGTGGTCGTCCGCATCCCCATGCAGGCCGCCGCGGAATCCCTCAACGCAGGGGTCGCCGCCGGTGTGGCTCTGTACGAGGTCGCTCGTCACAGGCGCCGCTAGCGTCTACACTGGTAGGCCGTGCCGACGTAGCTCAATCGGCAGAGCATCTGTCTTGTAAACAGAAGGTCAGGGGTTCGATTCCCCTCGTCGGCTCTGCGAGCGAAAGGCCCCTGAGCAGGCATTACGCCGTCAGGGGCCTTCTGCTTTCCGATCTTCAACCGGTGTCTTCGGTGTCTTTGGGAGCCACCTTGGGAGCCACCGGGGGCTGTCCGCCCAGGAGGGCGCTGGAGATGGCCTCCGTGGCCGCGCGCCGGTCGCCCTCCAGCAGGTGGCCGTAGACGTCCTTGGTGATCGAGATGCTGGCGTGGCCGAGGACTTCGGACACGACGTGCAGCGGTGTGCCTTGGGCGAGCATGAGCGATGCGCCGGAGTGGCGAAGCTCGTGGGGGTGCCAGTGGCCGAGGCCCGCTTTCCTGGCCAGCCGGGATAAACAGGTGCGAGAAGGTGTCCGGGTCGGACGGGTTGCCGAAAGCTGTTGGGAACATCAGCCCGTGCTCTGTCCAGCTCTCGCCGGCCTTGAGACGTTCCTGGTTGTGCGCGGCCTTGTGCCGTTTGATCGCCTCGACCAGCTCGGGAGTGAGGCAGAGGATACGGCGTGATCGCCTGGTCTTGAGTTCGCTGATCACGATGCGGGTCTTGGTGGTGGCGTTCGGGTCGCGGTTCTTGAGTCGTTTGACGGAGTGGGTGACGCGAAGGGTACGGGCATCCGGGTCGAAGGCGTTCCACATGAGTCCGAGTGCTTCGCCGCGACGCAGTCCGAAGACGAGGGCCAGGAGGACGAGGACTCCCATGCGGTGATCGGCGGCTGTGCCGAGGAGCATCTTGCCCTCCTCCACCGTGAGCGTCCGGCCCTCTTCGACCGGGACGCGCGGAGGCATGGACAGCGCTGCGACGTTGCGCAGGACCAGGCCTTCCCGCTCTGCCTGGCCGAGGGCCTTACGGAGCACGGCCCGCATGTTCCGAATGCTGTTCGCCTTGTACCCCGCCTTGCGCTTGGCCTGCCACAAGGCATCGACTTGGGGCACGGTGAGCTTGGTCAGCTTGTGACGGCCCAGTCCTGGCTTCAGGTGCAGTCGTACCGTGTCCTCGTAGTCGTCCAGGGTGCCATCGGCGATGTGAGCCCCGCGGATCGACGGGCGGCGTG
Organism: Nonomuraea sp. NPDC049684; assembly: GCF_044465345.1. Taxonomy (NCBI): domain Bacteria; kingdom Bacillati; phylum Actinomycetota; class Actinomycetes; order Streptosporangiales; family Streptosporangiaceae; genus Nonomuraea; species Nonomuraea sp. NPDC049684. The sequence continues at coordinate 569,782 of NZ_JBITLO010000005.1, forward strand.
CTCGGCAGTTCCGTCCAATCCATCACCCGCTGGACGGGGCCGGCGACGGCGACGGGACGCACGGCGTCCGGTTCCAGCCACACCACCTGCCAGAACCCGCAGTCGTCGACGCGGGTCGCCACCGGGCAGCCGCACTGGGCGCAGGCCAGGTTGGGACCGTACTGGCCGTCCCAGCCGCAACAGCAGCCGCCCAACCGATCCGGGATACAGACGGTTCCGCGGACGTCGCCCGGCGCGATCCCGATCCTGTCCGGAGGGCCCGTGATGCGGTACATCATCAGCCGGACGCCGTGATCTTCCGGTTCGGGCACCCAAGGGGCTGTTGGACGGCCATCTCCAGGGTCCACGACGTATGTTCCCGGCTCCAGCAGACCGGGGAGCAGGTCATGGCCGTACTTCTGGCCGGAGTGGTCGGGGAGCGCCACCCGCGCCACCCGCGCGGTCAGTACGGCGCCGCATGACGCACAGGAGAAGACGACCAAACAGCCTCCTTTGCCGCACCACGAGGCGATCATGGTGACACAACATCCCGCCTTGAGGGGAGATGCGGGCACATGACCCCGGCAAGGTGCGGGCGCTTCGGGAGCGACTCGGTTTTCCAGCCGACTTCAGGGCCTGGTCGCAGGTGGGATGACGCCCCATCTGAACCTGGAGCTCTCCAGCAGGTGCTCCGTCATCCTGATGCCGGTCAGGTGCTCGACGAGCAGGAAGGCCGGGCCTCTGTAGAGGCGGGGAAGCGACGGGTAGAGCCTGTCGATCTCCTCCATCGTGCCCGCGAGTTCGGCGGGCACTTCCGTCAGGAAGCCGTCGTCGCCGCCCCAGCCGAACCTGATCTCGCCGTCCTCGCACCAGTAGAAGTAGTCGAGGTCCTTGACGCCGAGTGCGGCCTGGGAGACCAGGCGGGTGCCCCTGGACAGCTCGGTGATCAGGTCTTCGCAGGTGCCGAGCCAGTCGGGGTCGAAGAGGAACGTCCAGTCGCCGATGGAGGTGACGCCGACAGGGGCCCCCGGGGCCGAGTAGGCATCCGGGCCTTCGGGGAAGGGGCCCGGCGTGAAGTCCTCCCAGCGGCCGCCGAGGCGCGCGACCACCTGTTCGGGCGTGGTCCGCACGTAGATGAAGCTGTAGCACTCCTCGGCGTACTCGCCGCGGAGCCAGGAGACGTCGGGGGGCTGCAAGGGCATGTCGTCATGCTGGCAGCCGGCACCGACAGGAAAGGGTCTGCAGTCGGTAGGCGTGTGTCGCACGGACGTGTCCGTTGGCGAGTTGGATGACGGTCAGCATGCCTGCTTGGGGATGGCGGCCAGATCCATGACCATGTACCGCTTGCGGGCGTCGTCCCGCCAGAACAACAGCGGGCCGCCGGAGAGGGAGCCGCCGACCTGAACGGTCAGCTCACCCTCGGCCGGCTTGCCCTCCTTCGGTTGCAGCACAGCGGACGTGTCGGCGCAACGGTCATAGATCACGCTGCCGTTCTCCAGCGTTCCGATCCGGGCTGTGGAGATGGAAGAGCCCTCGCCGACGACCTTCGGCGGATCGAAGAACCCGAACCTGTCGTGGAAGAGAGGGTTTCTGCGGAACCCGCCGGGGAGGACGCTGCGTCGTGAGCCGTCCCGGCGTTGCACGATCACCTGCGTGAGCCGGCCGGCTGCGCGGGCGACGCCGCTGACACACCAGTCGGGCCCGCAGCGCCGGTCGGTGCCGTCGACCTTTTCGGCGGAGCGTTTCTCGCCGGTGACGACGTTGGTGACGGTGTTCTTGCCGTCGTGCACCCCAGGGCCAGGTGGAGAGGTGGCCGGAGCCCATCAGGGCCGGAGTTCCGCCGGCGAGGGGGACGCGGTAGACGGCGCCTCCCCTGTCGTGCCACCAGACGATCTGGTCGCCCACGATCTCCAGGCGGTACAGATGACCATCTCGGCCCGCGGGCCGGTTGGGGGCGGGCGCGACAGGGGCCGGCCGCTCAGCAACGGGCACGCCGCCCACTCGCTGCCGCCCGCGCCGCCGAAACGGATCTGACCGCCGGTGATCGGCATCGTCCACAGCTGCAACTCGGGGCTCGTCCGGTCGGGGTGGCGGACCGCGGCGATCCACGCGATCTGCGAATCGCTGACGGTCACGTTCTCGATCCGGTGGTAACGCGCCACGTTCTCGGGGACGGTGCCCAACAGTTTGTGCCTGCCGGTCCGCCGGTCGTAGTTCACTAGGATCGGACGGTGCTCGCCGGGGTCGGCCATGAGCACCTCGTGCTTGCTGAGCATCGCCAGTGGCTGAACGTCACGGGTGTCGCTGAACCAGCGGGGCACCGAGAAGAACGCCTCGGGCCAGACGTCCTCGGCCGCCGGCAAGGCCGGCACCGGAGGAAGGTCAGTGGGTCGTGACGCCGATTCCGAGATATGTGCCGAGCAACCGCCTGTACCGGCGGTGAGCGTGACCACTAATGCGGTGACCAGTAAGCCTGAATATGCGGGACGTCTCACCTCCTCTCAGAGGTCGAACCCCATTAGTAAGTTCCCGCGATGTCACCGAAACGGCTTCCGGAGAAACGCTGAGTATCGATGACCCCGCCCATGCCTGCAAACTTCTGGAAATGTATGTCGATCCTCGGAGGGAGCCAGGCGAGGAGCAATTTCAGCTCACCGTCTGCACCGCGTCAGCTCTCGTGGAGCAGCCAGAACAGCGCTCCTTTGTCGTGGGCCGCCACTGGCTGTTCGCCGCCGGGCTTCGTCCGGAGAAGGTCACCGAATGGCGGGCGGGGCTGCGGGGGCGGCCCCGCCTCGGTGGTGCTGGGCCCGGTGGCGGGTGGTCAGAAGGGGCCGGGTTCCGGGTAGCCGGCCTTGATGACGGCCCTGCGGGTGTTCGGGGTGAGCTTCTTCTCGTTGATGACCTTGCCGGCCGCCGGTGCGGTGATCCGCACCTTGGCGCCCCAGTTGGAGAAACGGGTGTCGGTGTGGAAGGTCATCTGGCCACGTTCGTCGTCGTCCGGGACGGGGGCCGAGTCGACGACCGCGCGGGTGAGCAGGTTGTTCTTGTCGAAGTACAGGTGGAACTCGGCGCTGCCCTCACCGGCCGACTTGTTGTGCCGATAGGCGGCGAGGGTGGAGGTGCCCTGGTATTCGCCAGGCGCCACCTCGGAGGAGTGGTCCAGCATGAACTTCAGGTCCGCCGGGGTGACGCCCGTGTCGAGGATGGAGTTCTCGCGCTCGCTGGTCCGCGAGCCGATCCAGGAACGCCCGGCGGGCAACGCCTTGGCGATGCCGGGGTTGGTCACGTAGGCGTTCCTGCCTTCGGCGACGACCCGGTAGGGAGGCTCGAACTCCTTCTGGCGCGACGACATGCGCACCCGCAGGTCGGCAGCCGCCACCTTGCCCCTGCCGAACGCCAGCGTGCCATGGGTGCGGGTGGTCACCTGCACCTGCATCGATTGGTCGTCGACGGTGAAATCGAGGGTGATGCTGTTTAATTCAGTGATCTTCACGCCCTTGCCTGGTAGTAGTTGGGCTTTCAGGGCTTTCACCGCGTCCGCGGGGGCGGCCTGCGCGGTTGCCGGGGACGCGGCCTGAGCGGGTACGGCCGCCGCGCACACGACCGCGGCCGTGGTCGCGAGGCCCGCGAAGAAGAGCTTCATCGATGTCCTTCATTTTCGTGGATATAGCAGAGGAAAGAGTAAGAGAGCGATGCTGGGCGGATGGGCGATATCTCGTAACGATCGGGTGCCGACTGGTGATTTCGCGGATGAATAAAGGGCGGCCCTTGCGTCCGCGCTCGTCCGGTGCGGAGGCTTCCACGGGGGTCGGGGACAGGGCATGGGGAGCGATTGCTGTTGTGCTGGGGCTGGGGACGCTTTATGCCACCAGCGTTCCCGGTTGGCATTTTCCGTGGTTGATGGCCGCCGGCGCCGGGTGGGTGTTGTTCGGCGTTGCTTGGCTCGTCATGCTGGGTGGCGTTCTGATCCGGCGGGAGCGAGTGGTGACGTTACGCCGTCACTGGCCGTTCTGGGGCGTGCCGCTCTTGGTGGTGGCTCTGACGGGGGCGCTGGTCTACATCGGCGCGCCGATGAGGGTGCGGTTCGAGTTGTCGCGTGGCGGTCTTGAGCACATCGCGCAGACGGTGTCAGAGGGCACGCCGCCGGGGAAGCAGCGATGGATCGGGCTTTATCCCGTCAAGTATCTGGAAGGCTCCCGCGGGGCCTTCGGATTCATGATCAAGGACGCGGGATTCTTCGGCAGTTACGGATTCGCCTGGAGCGCGGACGGTGAGCCCGACGTCGACGGGTCAGGCTCGTACCGCCACTTCGACGGACGCTGGTACGTCTGGAGCGACGACTGAGGCCCGCCCGGGAGGGAGTTCAGGTGCGTCGCCAGGCCAGGAGGCCGTCGGGGGCGGCGGCCCGGACGAATCCCGCGCTCACGAGTTCGTCCCGAAGGGTTTCCCAGGCGGGACGGTAGGCGTGCCCGACGAGCTCTTCCTCGCTGAGCACCTTCTCTCCCTCGATGATCCGGTAGAGGTAGCGGCACGTGGCGCGCTCGTCGTCCGACTCCACGATCTCGGACGAGACGGTGTACGTGTGGCGGCCCACCCGGCGGGAGTCCAGGTGCCGCATGGGGCGCGGCTTCGGCGGGCCGCCGTCGCGCCAGGTGAACACGAGAAGCCCGCCGGGCTCCAGGTGGCCGGCCAGGACGGGCCAGAGCCGCCTGCGGTAACCGGGCTCCAGGGCGTACAACACGTTGATCATCACCATGGCCTCGACCGGCTCGTCGAGCTCGAGGCCCAGGGCGTCGCAGGGCAGCACGGTGACCCGTTCGAGCAGGTCGGGCCGTTCGGCCAGGCGGGAGAGCAGCAGCGCCCGCATCGTGGCCGAGGGTTCCAGCGCGAAGACCTCGGCGGGCGTCCACTCGGCCAGGGACGTGGTGATCAGGCCGGTTCCCGCGCCTATCTCCAGGATGCCGCGGCGAACCCCGGCCAGCAGGGACGGCAACTTCTCGCGCACGCCCGGTACGTGGCTGCGCACGGCGAGCAGATCGTAGAAGACGGGCGAGATGTAGTCGGCCATGGCCGGCCACCGTAGTACAGCCGGCGCGACCTCGGCGGGGTCAGGCGCCCGCGGCCGGCGCCCGGTCGAGCGTGACGCCGAAGTGCTCCCGGTACGCCGGAAGCAGCTCGTTCTCGTTCAGGATGCGCTCGGCGCGCTCGCCCTGCGTGGTGACGATCAGCTTGCGCCCGCTGATCGTGGTACGCCCCTCCGCCGTGCGGATCGAGCACACCGGTGACCTGGTGAAGTGCGAGTCCGGCGAGGTCGCCTGCCACCAGCAGGTCGGCACGAAGTCGGCCAGCTCGTACGGCCGCGCGGTGAGCCGGTAGGCGGGCTCGCCGTTGTGCGACACGTCGAGATCGCCGTGCTCGCCGGGAGCGGGCACGATCTGGAACACCCCGGCGCCGTCCTTCTGCTCGCCGCGCTCGTCGATCCGCAGCGGCTCGTCGGCGAAGTCGCCGAAGCCGACGTCCACCAGCCAGGGCTCGTCGAGGTCGACGCGGAGCGCGAGGTGGTCGAACAGCGGCCCCGGCCGGCCGCCGCCGAACACCCGCGCCGCGAGCAGCGTCACCCGGTAGCCGAGCGCGGTGAGCAGCGCGGCGAACAGGCCGTTCTGCTCGTAACAGAAGCCGCCGCGGCGGCGGGTGACGAGCTTGTCGAACAGCGCGTCGGGAGCGAGGGAGATCGGCTCGCCGAGGTGGATGCTCAGGTTCTCGAACGGCACCGCCCGCAGGTGCGCGAGCTGCAGGGCCCGCAGGCCGTGGACGTCCGGCGGCACCGGCCGGGACGCTCCGAATCTGTCCAGGTAGCGGGTGACTTGCGACTCGTCCATGACCTACAGGAAACCACGTCTCGCCTGCCTGCGCCCGCCGGATGGCGGTGCGGGTCAGCTTCGCACGGCGCACAGCAGGCGGTTGTTCCCGCGCTGCCACAACGTGCCGATCTCGCCGAACCCGGCCTTGGTCAGCGCGCTGACGTGCTGCTCGACCAGGTGGGACTCCGAGCCGTGATGGGACGCGCCGGCCGTGCTGCGCTCCTGGCTGAGGCCGGCGAAGGCGGGGTCGGCGGCGATGGCGTCCCACCAGGCGCGCCAGTCCTCGGGCCGGCGGTCGCCGAAGACGCGGTCGGTCTCGCGCTGGTGCACCGCCCGCTCCAGCCGGGCCAGGGTGGGGGAGGAGGAGTCCATGTGGTCGCCGTTGAGCAGGATCCCGCCAGGACGCAGGACGCCGGCCAGCTCGGCGTACGTCTCCTGAAGCTCCTCGGGCGAGATCCAGTGCAGCGCGGTGGTGCTGACGGCGGCGTCGGCCGGACGGTCGAGGCCGAGTGCCCTGGTCCACCCGCCGGTGCGCAGATCGGCCGAGACGAACCGCAGCCCCGGGTAGGCGGCCCGGCCGAGCCCCAGCAGCAGCGGGTCGGCGTCGACGGCGATCACGGTGGCCGAGGGCAGGCGTTCGAGCAGCCGGGCGGACAACGACCCCGGCCCGCACCCCAGGTCGATGACCACGGGGTCCGGCCGGCCCAGCGCCTCGACCGCGTCGATCAGCGCGGTGAAGCGGGCCTCCCGGTCGGGCAGGTAGCCCTCCTGCTGACGGTCCCAACGCTCGATCCATGCCAGCGCGGTGTCCTGAGTGAGCATCAGATCTCCCCTGTGACTGTCGTCTAAGATTTGAGCAGTCACAACTTAGAACGCGAAGGTGTAACCGGTCAAGTGGATTACAACAGTCACACAGATGCGATCGTCCGGGTCGCGGTGGCGCTGGTCAACGCGCTGACCCCGGGCGAGCAGCGCGGGCGCGACTTCCCCGTCCCTGACGACCTCGCCGCGGCCGCCTCCGGCGCCCTGGCCGGCGTCTATTCCGGCCACCGCGGGATCGGCGCGGCCGACGCCGCCGAGCTGGCCGAGGTCGCGGCCCGGCTGCGCGTGGTGTTCCGCGCGGTGGCGGACGGCGACGTAGACGCCGCCGCCATGGCCACGAACGCGCTGCTGGAGGAGAGCAGGGCCCGGCCGATGCTCGAACGCCACGACGGCGAGCCGTGGCACCTGCACTTCCACGGCCCCGGCGGCTCGGTGGCGGGCGACTGGGCGGCGAGCTGCTCGACCGGGCTCGCGATCGTGCTCGGCAGCGAGTTCAGCGACCGGCTCGGCGTCTGCACCGCCCCCCACTGCGACCGCGTCTACGTGGACGTCTCCCGCAACGGCACCCGCCGCTTCTGCTCCACGGCCTGCCAGAACCGCGTCAAGACCGCCGCCTTCCGCGCCAGGACCAAGGCGGAGTGAGCCGTGGTGAGCCGGGTCAGGTCAGGACGCGGATCGGCGCGCCGGTCAGGAACGCGTCGATGTCCTGCACGGCGTCGCGGAAGTAGGTCTCGTAGTTGCCGCCGGTGACGTACCCGAGATGGGGGGTGGCCAGCACGTTGGGCAGTTTGCGCAGCTCGTGTCCGGCGGGCAGCGGCTCGGTCTCGAACACGTCGAGCCCGGCCCCCGCGATCAGCCCCTCGCGCAGCGCCGACGCCAGCGCGGCCTGGTCGACGATGGCCGCCCGCGAGGTGTTGACCAGGTAGGCGCTGGGCCGCATCAACGCCAGCTCACGCGCGCCGACCAGCCCGCGGGTGCGCTCGCTCAGCACGAGATGGACGGAGACGACGTCGGACTCGGCGAACAGCTCCTCCTTGGCCACCGCCCGCACGCCCAGCTCCCCGGCGCGCGCCGCGGTCAGGTTCTGGCTCCAGGCGATGACGTCCATGCCGAACGCCTGCCCGATGCGGGCCATCTGCGCCCCGATCTTGCCGAGGCCGAGCAGCCCGAGCGTCCCGCCGTGCAGGTCCATGCCGACGGTGCTCTGCCACGGGCCGTCGGAGCGCATCGCCGTGGCCTCGGGCACCAGGTGGCGGGCCAGGCCGAGGATGAGCGCCCAGGTCAGCTCGGCCGGCGGGGTGGCGGCGCTGCCGGTGCCGCACACGGTGACCCCGCGGGCGCGGGCGGCGTCGAGGTCGACGGAGGCGTTGCGCATGCCCGTGGTGATCAGCAGGCGCAGCCGCGGCAGCCGCTCGAACAGCTCGGCGCCGAACGGGGTGCGCTCCCGCATGACGACCACGATCTCGAAGTCCGCCAGGGCCGCCACCAGCTCGTCCTGGCTGGTGAAGTGGGCCCGGAAGCTCGTGGCCCGGACCCGCGACCAGTCGGCCAGCCCGAGGGCCACGCCCTGGTAGTCGTCGAGGATGGCGCAGCGCAGCATGATCCGTGATCCTACGCCGCGGCCCCCTGCTCCAGCTCCCCGGCGGGGCCGGGGAGCTGGAGCCCGTTCATTCGGCGGCTAGCCTTTCCGCCTCTTCGTGCAGCGCCGCGACCAGGATCAGCTCCAGGTTGAGCTCCTCCAGGTCCGGCGACGCCAGACCGTCAAGGACGCGCATGGTGGGCCTCCCTGAACAAAAGACGTCTCAGGTGTCACATAGGTTCACATCTATCTGAAACGTTCTCAGGGGAGGCGCGGACCGGAGGGAGGGGAAGTCATTCGGTCAAGGGATCCGGGAATTGTCCCGGGCAAATCGTCAGGCGACTCCCGAAAGGCCGGAATCGCGGTTCAACTCGATGTCCATCTGCATCGCCAGAATCTCCTGCCGCTCCTGGTTGATCCTGCGACAGATGGTGACATATGCGGTCAGAACCTTGGAGTAGGAAGCCCGCGCCTGTTCCAGTTGGCCGCGCAGACGTTCGATGCGATCGGGGTCGGCGAGCTCCTCGGCCTCGGCCTCGGCCAGCAGCGCGCGGGCCTCGTCCACGATCTCCTCGGCCCGCATCCGCGTACGTCGCAGCATCGCCGAGCACTGGAAGAGCTCCGTCAGGCGCGCTGAGGAACGAGCGAAGTCGGCCTTGCCCATGCCCGTGCCGCCCGCCCGATGCCAGCGAAGATTCGATGCCATTACCGCCACCTCCCCGGTCAAGGTTGCCTAACTGTAGACGTGTGTACCCCGCCGGAGGATGACCTGAGACGCCCACGGAGTAGGTCCCTGATCCCGGCGGAGAGTTTTCTTCCTCTGGCAGGTCGAGGATTTTCCCCTGAAACTCATTCGGTCCCCGGTGAATGTGCTGATTAGAGCCATCTGTGGGGTCTATCCGAAGAATGCAACGAATCGCCGGGGTCGGCAAATAGGTGACTCCAAGACGGCCGATCGCCCCCCGCGGCGACGGGCGTTCGTCACATACTGAAACGACATGGCGGCGCAACGTGACTCCGAGGTGACGGCAGTGGTGGCGATGTCGGCGGCGGGTAACAACGACGAGACGGTCGACGTCAGCGTCGTCATCCCGGTGCACAACTGCCGTCCCTATCTGGACAGGTGTCTCACCTCGGCGCTCGTGCAACGGGTGAAGAAGGAGATCATCGTCGTCGACGACGGCTCCACCGACGGCGGCGCCGAGCTCCTCGACCTCTACGCCGCCTACCACCAGTCCAGCGTCAAGGTCGTGCACATCGAGGGGTCGGGCGGCGCCGGCCGGCCGCGCAACGTCGGCCTCGCCCACGCCACCGGCCGGTACGTCTTCTTCTGCGACGCCGACGACCACCTCGGCCCCGAGGCGCTGGAACGCATGGTCGCCATGGCCGACAGGAACGGCTCCGACATCGTGCTCGGCAAGATCGTGGGCCACGGCAGGCGGGCCCCCGCGTCGATGTTCCAGCAGAACGCCGAGCGCCTGACCCTCGCCGACAGCAACGTCTACAACAGCCTGAGCTGCTTCAAGCTGTTCAGGCGGGAGATGGTCGAGCGCCACGGCATCCGCTTCGCCGAGGACATGCTGGTCGGCGAGGACATCATGTTCACCGTGCACGCCTACTGCCACGCCGGCGTGATCTCGGTGGTCGCCGACTACGACTGCTACCACCTGGTCTCCAGGGCCGACGGCAGCAGCATCATGCAGCAGGCGGGCAGCCGCGACCCGGTCGCCTGGCTGACGATGATCCGGCGGCCCATCCGGCTCATGGCCCGGCACGTCGAGCCCGGCCCGCTGCGCGACCACCTGCTGCGCCGGCACTTCAGGCTCGACGCCTTCAGCCAGCTCGGCGCGGTGTTCCTGGAGAGCGACGACGTGCGCCGCAAGGAGATCGCCCAGGAGGTCGCGGCGCTGTGCGACGAGTGGTTCACGCCGGGCGTGCACGACCGGCTCAACAGCATCGACAGGCAGCGCGTGGCCGCGCTCGGCGACGTCGACCGCCTGGTCCGGCTGGCCCGCATCGAGAGCGCCACCGTGCGGCGGCGGCTGACCGGGCTGCGCTGGGAGGAGGACCACCTGGTGGTGACCGGCACGGCCGGGCTGGAGGGCATCAGCCAGGACGACGGCGTGGCCCTGGTGCTGCGCCCCCGCAACGACCCGCACGGCGAGCTGGTCGTCCCGGCCGAGCGGCAGGGCGCGGAGTTCACCGCCCGGGTGGAGGCCGCCGCGCTGGCCTCCGGCATCTGGGACCTGCGGGTGGCGGTCGAGCTGGAGGGGGTGGTGCGCCACGGCAGGCTGGGCGCCGACCGCGACAACGGCGTCACCCGGCCGCAGCCCCGCCTGATCGGCGGCGTGGTGACCCTGCCGTACTTCACCAGGGACAACGGCAACCTGAGCATCGACGTCGGCGGCCACGTCGTCGCCGTGCCCGGCACCGTCCGGCTGGAGCGGACCAGGTGGGGGCTCGGCCATCGGCTCGTCGTGCACGGCGAGGTCAGCGTGGCCGGGCAGGTGCCCGAGAGCGCGGCGATCAGGCAGATCGTCTGGCGCGAACGGCGTACCGGCCGCGAGCGCGCCGAGCGCGTGACGGCGCTGCCCGGGGGCGGGTTCGCGGCCAGGCCGGCGGTGGGCCGGCTCCCGCCCGGCACCTGGGACGCCTACCTGGAGCTCGACCTCGGCGGACCGCCCGCGCTGTTCAGGATCGAGACCGACGCCGACACGGTCGCCGGCCCGCGCAGGTGGCGGGGCGCGGCGTTGCTGCGCAGCGTGCGGCCGTACGCGACCTCGGGCAAGGGACGGCTGAGCACGGTCGTGCGCCGGCTGGCGCCGCGAACGATCCTCAGGAAGCTCCTTCAGTAATTGCCACCTATGTGCAGGTGCAAGGCGATGCTCTAAAGTGAGGAGGATTTGTTCGTCCTTCTGGAGGCGTTGCCGTGCACGTACCCGATGGCTTCTTCAACGCAGCTACATCCGTCTCCGCCGGAGCGGTGGCGGCCGCCGGGGTAGCGGTCTGCCTGCGGGGCGCCCGCCGCGAGCTGGACGACCGGACCGCGCCCATGGCGGGGCTCGTGGCGGCCTTCATCTTCGCGGTCCAGATGCTGAACTTCCCCGTCGCGGCGGGCACCAGCGGCCACCTGCTGGGCGGCGCGCTGGCGGCGATACTCGTGGGGCCCTACACAGGGGTGCTCTGCATGGCCGTGGTGCTGCTGGTGCAGGCGGTGTTCTTCGCCGACGGCGGGCTGACCGCGCTGGGCGTCAACATCACCATCATGGGCATCGTCACCGTGCTGGTCGGGTGGGGCGTCTTCCGGCTGGTCACCGCGATGGCCAGGGGCCGGGGCGGCGTGACGCTCGGGGCCTTCCTCGGGGCGCTGGTCTCGGTGCCGGCCTCGGCGCTGGTGTTCTCCGTGCTGTTCTGGATCGGCGGCACCGCGCCCATCGAGGTGTCGGCCGTGGCCGCGGCCATGGGCGGCGTGCACGTGCTGATCGGCATCGGCGAGGCGCTGATCACCGCCACCACCGTCGCCGCCGTGCTGGCCGTGCGGCCCGACCTGGTGTACGGCGCCCGCGGGCTGGCCAGGCCGCTGGTGCTCAAGGGGGCCGACGGCGCCACCACGACCGTGGACGAGCCGGCGCCGGCGGCCCGGCCGCGCGCGCTCAAGCCGTTCCTGCTGGGCGGGATCGGGCTGACCCTGGTGCTGGCCGGCGTGGTGTCCTTCTTCGCCGCCTCCGACCCCGACGGGCTGGAGGCCGTGGCCGAGAACAAGGGCTTCGGCGACCAGGCGGCCGACCACGCGTTCGGGTCGTGGGCGCTGGCCGACTACGGTGAGGTGGGCGGCATCCCGGTCGGCGTGGCCGGGATCGTCGGCGTCGGGCTCGTGCTGCTCATCGCCGGCGCCGTGGCGTTCGCCGCGCGCAGCCGTACGAACGTGAGGGTCTGATCTGTGAGAGACGGTGAGTGACGGTGGGCGCGGGGCATCGGCACGATCTCTACCTGCCGGTTGACTCCCTCGTCCACCGGCTGCCGCCGCAGTGCAAGCTGCTCGCCGTCTTCGCCTTCGCCGTCGTCGTGGTGGCCACGCCGCGGGAGCGCTTCTGGGCGTTCGCGGTCTACGCGGCGCTGCTCGGGGGCGTCGCGCTGGCCGCGCGGGTGCCGGCCGGGCACGTGCTGCGGCGGATGGTGATCGAGCTGCCGTTCGTGCTGTTCGCGTTCCTGATCCCGGTGATCGGGATGGGCGAGCGCACGACGGTGCTCGGCGTCTCGCTGAGCGTGCCGGGGCTGTGGGCGGCCTGGAACATCCTGGTCAAGGCCACGCTCGGGGTGATCGCCTCGATCCTGCTCGCGGCCACCACCGAGCCGCGGGTCATCCTCCTCGGGGCGCAGCGGCTGCGGCTGCCGAGCCTGCTGGTGCAGATCGCCATGTTCATGCTCAGGTACATGGACGTGATCCTGGAGGAGATGCGGCGGATGCGGGTGGCCCGCGAGTCGCGCGGGTTCGAGGCGCGTAACTTCCGGCAGATCCCGGTGATCGCGCGTTCGGCCGGGGCGCTGTTCATCCGTTCGTACGAGCGGGGGGAGCGGGTGCATCTGGCGATGCTGAGTCGCGGCTACGCTGGACGGATGCCGATAATTCAAGATATTTCGGCATCCATCGGGCAGTGGGCGGCGGCGCTCGTCCTGCCCGTCGTGGCACTCGCGGTTCTGGGGCTCTCATGGTGAACTCTCTGGAGGTCAGTGACCTGGCCTACGCCTACCCCGACGGCACTCAGGCGCTGTTCGGCGTGAACCTGGCGATCGGCCGCGGCGAGCGGGTGGCGCTGCTCGGTCCCAACGGCGCCGGCAAGACGACGCTCGTCATGCACCTCAACGGCATCCTCACCGCCGGGCACGGCAGCGTGGCCGTGGGCGGCGTCCCGGTGCGCAAGGACACGCTCAAGGAGATCAGGCAGCGCGTCGGCCTGGTCTTCCAGGACCCCGACGACCAGCTCTTCATGCCCACGGTCAAGGACGACGTCGCCTTCGGCCCGGCCAACGCCGGACTCAAGGGCGCCGAGCTGGACCGGGTGGTCCACGACGCGCTCGACCGGGTCGGCATGCTGGAGGCCGCCGACCGGCCGCCGCACCACCTGTCGTTCGGCCAGCGGCGCCGGGTGGCGGTGGCCACGGTGCTGGCGATGCGGCCGGAGATCCTGGTGCTCGACGAGCCCTCCTCCAACCTCGACCCGGCCGCGCGCAGGGAGCTGGCCGAGATCCTGCGTTCGCTGGACGTGACGGTGCTCATGGTCACCCACGACCTGCCGTACGCGCTGGAGCTGTGCGAGCGCTCGCTGATCCTGTCGGGAGGCGTGATCGCCGCCGACGGGCCCACGCGCGAGCTGCTGGCCGACGCCGAGCTGCTGGCCGGGCACCGCCTGGAGCTCCCGTACGGCTTCGCCGTCCCGGCCGGGTGAGGCAACCTGGCGCCCAGGTCGCGGGCCGGGCGGCCGGCGGGGTAAGAACCCTCAGCGCCGCGTCCAGCGGGTGATTAGTCCGTTCTAGTCCTTCTGTATCCGGCTCTTCGTAGTTTGTGCATGCCCGCTATCCGGGGATGTCGAAGTACAGTGGCTCATCGAGGAGGGGCCAAATGAAGCTGCGGCTTGCGCGACACGCCCTGGGTGACGCCGTGGTGGTGGCCGTTGAGGGAGAGCTCGATCTGTTCACCGCACCGTTCCTCCGCGACGAGGTCCGCGACGCCATCAAGCAGGACAGCGCCAGGCTCGTGCTCGACCTGCAGCAGTTGTCGTTCATGGACTCCAGCGGTCTGTCGGTGCTGATCGAGGCCTGGCGGCTGGCCACGGGAGAGGGAGGCGGGGTGTCCCTTGCCGCGCCCCAGGCGCCCGTGGCGCGCATCCTGCGGACCACGGGGCTCGACCGGCGGATCAAGGTGTACTCCGACGTCGACAGCGCCGTGGGAGGGATTTAACCCGCCCCGAGTAGAACTTCATTCGGTTGGCGCGTTAAGGTCCGGGATATGGACGTCAACGGATCTGCAGCAATCATCTCCGGCGGTGCCAGCGGCCTCGGCGAGGCGACGGCCCGCGAGCTCGCCCGCGCGGGCGCCACCGTGGTCATCGCCGACCTCAACGAGGAGCGCGGCAAGGCCGTCGCCGACGAGCTCGGCGGCGTCTTCGTCAAGACGGACGTGTCGGACGACGAGCAGGTGCAGGCGGCCGTCGACGCCGCCGTGGCCACGGGCAAGCCGCTGCGCGTCGTGGTCAACAGCGCGGGCATCGGCTGGGCCGAGCGCACGGTCAACCGCGAGGGCAAGCCGCACAACCCGGCCACGTACCGCAAGGTGATCGAGGTCAACCTGATCGGCACCTTCAACCTCATGCGCATCGCCGCGGCGGCCATCGCCGCCACCGAGCCGGTCGACGCCGACGGCCAGCGCGGCGTGGTCATCAACACGGCCTCCGTCGCCGCTCTGGAGGGCCAGACGGGCCAGCTCGCCTACTCGGCCTCCAAGGGCGGCATCGTGGGCATGACGGTCCCCGCCGCGCGCGACCTGGCGGCCATCGGCGTCCGCGTGAACACGATCTGCCCCGGCATCATCGACACCCCCATCTACGGCTTCTCCGGCAACGCCGAGGAGTTCAAGGCCAAGCTCGTGGCCCCCGTGGTCTTCCCCAAGCGCATGGGCCGGGCCGACGAGTTCGCCCACCTGGTGCACTCGCTCGTCCAGAACGACTACATGAACGCCGAAGTCGTGCGCTTCGACGGCGGCATCCGCTTCCAGCCCAAGTGAGGTCCCGTGTCTGACGAAGTGCTCGTCGAGGAGTCCGGCAACGTCGCGGTCATCACCATCAACCGGCCGAAGGCGCGTAACGCGATCAACGGCGCGGTGGCCCGGGGGATCGCCGAGGCGCTGGACACCTTCGACGCCCGCGCCGAGATCTCGGCGTACGTGCTGACCGGCGCCGGGGGCACGTTCTGCGCGGGCATGGACCTCAAGGGGTTCCTGTCCGGCGACTTCCCGGTGGTCGAGGGGCGCGGCTTCGGCGGCATCGCCGAGGCGCCGCCCAAGAAGCCGCTGGTGGCCGCGGTCGAGGGGTACGCGCTGGCGGGCGGCTTCGAGCTGGCCCTGTCGTGCGACGTCATCGTGGCCTCGTCGGAGTCCACGTTCGGGCTGCCCGAGCCGAAGCGCGGGCTGGTGGCGGGCGCGGGCGGGATCATGCGGCTGCCGCGGCGGATCCCGTACCACGTGGCCATGGAGATCGCCCTGACCGGCGACCACTACCCCGCCTCCCGCCTGTACGAGCTGGGCCTGGTCAACCGGATCACCGAGCCGGGGGCCGCCCTGGAGGGCGCGCTGGAACTGGCCCGCAAGATCGCCGCCAACGCCCCCCTGGCGCTCGCGGCGACCAAGAAGGTGATCATCGAGTCCCAGGACTGGCCCCTGGAGGAGATGTTCAAGAAGCAGGGCGCGATCATCAACCCGGTGTTCGGCTCCAAGGACGCCATGGAGGGCGCGGCGGCCTTCGCCGAGAAGCGCGCCCCCCAGTGGAAGGGCGAGTAACCCTCACCCGTACGCCGGCCCCTTCCGCACGTCCGGAAGGGGCCGCGTCAACGCGCGTGCGCGGCGTTTCCTGCGTACGGTAAAGGGGAGGAGACGACCACCAGGAGAGCGCATGAGCGACCATTCGGGTTCCAGGTTCGAGTCGGCCAAGCGCGGCGCCGGCACCTTCCTGTCGAGCGCGATCAAGGCGATCCTCATCCTCGGTTCCATGCTCGCCGTGATGTGGGTCCTGGAGGGCGTCGACTACGTGATGGGCGGCGCGCTCGACTCCTACGGCATCGCCGGCTGGGACGCCGACGGCCTGGTGGGCATCCTCTTCGCGCCGTTCCTGCACGGCGGCTTCGGCCACCTCATGGCCAACTCGCTGCCGCTGCTGGTGCTGGGCTTCCTGGCGGCGGTGCGCGACATCCGCAAGTTCCTCTGGGCCACGCTGCTGATCGTGCTGATCGGCGGCCTCGGCACGTGGGTGTCCAGCCCCGGCGTGATCACGATCGGCGCGAGCGGCCTGATCTTCGGCTACTTCGGCTTCGTGCTGGCCCGGGGCGTGTTCGACCGCCGCCTGGTCGACCTCCTGATCGCCATCGGCGTGGGCGTGGCCTACTACTCGATCCTGTGGGGGCTGCTGCCCAACCAGCAGGGCATCTCGTGGCAGGGCCACCTGTTCGGGCTCCTGGGCGGCGTGGTGGCCGCCTGGGTGCTGCGCCGCAGGAAAGAGCTGCCGGCCCGCTTCTGAGCGCTACAGGTGCGGCTTGGTGCGCTCGGCCGGCGAGCCGGCGAGCATGCGGTCGATGAGCGCCAGGCCGATCGCCGAGGCCACGAACGCCAGGTGGATGATCGTCTGCCACATGATCTTGTCGTTGGGCACGTCACGCGCCCGGATGAACGTCTGCAGCAGGTGCACCGACGAGATGCCCACGATGGCCGTGGCCAGCTTGACCTTCAGCACGTTGGCGTTGACGTGGGAGAGCCATTCGGGCTCGTCGGGATGGTCGTTGAGGTTGATGCGCGAGACGAACGTCTCGTAGCCGCCGATGATCACCATGATCAGCAGGTTGGAGATCATGACGACGTCGATCAGCGCCAGCACCGTCAGCATGACGACGACCTCGGCCGACGTGCCGTCGCCGGTCGCCGGGTGCAGGAAGACGCTGCTGAGCAGGTGCCACAGCTCGGTCATGAACTGCCAGACGTACACCGCCTGGGCCACGATGAGGCCCAGGTAGAGCGGGACCTGCAGCCAGCGGCTGGCGAACATGAGGTAGCCGAGGCTGCGGGGCAGCGCTCGCCCCTGGCCGATCGGGGGCTGTTCGGGCAAGAATGTTTCCTACTGATCGAGCCGGAGGACTGGTGAGTTGGCGAACCTGGGATCCCTGGAACGCGCGATCATGAACGTGCTGTGGGATGCCGGCAGGGCCATGCGCGTGCGGGAGCTCCTGGACAGCCTCAACGAGGACCGCGACCTGGCGTACACGACCGTGCAGACCGTGGCCGAGCGGCTGGTGCGCAAGGGCCTGCTCGTGCGCACGCCCGCGCGCAACGCCTTCCGCTACGCGGCCGCCTGCTCAAGGGCCGAGCACGTCAGCCGCCTGATGCTGGAGGCCCTATCCGTCAGCACCGACAGGCTGCCGGTGCTGACGAGGTTCGCGCAGAGCGTCGAGGAGGCGGACGCCCTGGCGCTCCTGGACGAGCTGGCCCGCCGGACGGGCCGGCGGGCGACGGGCTAGAGGCGCTCGACCACGTGGTCGACGCAGACCGTCAGCGCCTCGACGTCGGACGGCTCGATGGCCGGGAACATCGCGATGCGGAGCTGGTTGCGGCCCAGCTTGCGGTAGGGCTCGGTGTCGACGATGCCGTTGGCGCGCAGCACCTTGGCCACCTCGGCGGCGTCGACGTCGTCGTTGAAGTCGATCGTGCCGACCACCTGCGAGCGGAACTGCGGGGCGGCGAACGGCGTGGCGTAGGACGACTTCTCGGCCCAGGTGTACAGCCGCTGGCTGGACTCGGCGGTGCGGGCGGTGGTCCAGGCCAGGCCGCCGTTGCCGTTCATCCAGTCGAGCTGGTCGGCCAGCAGGAACAGCGTGGCCACGGCCGGCGTGTTGTAGGTCTGGTCCTTGCCGGAGTTGTCGATCGCGATCGGCAGGCTGAAGAACTCGGGGACGTACCGGCCGGAGGCGGCGATCTCCTCGACCCTGGCCAGGGCGCGCGGCGACATGATCGCGATCCACAGGCCGCCGTCGGAGGCGAAGCTCTTCTGCGGCGCGAAGTAGTAGACGTCGGTCTCGGCGATGTCGACCGGCAGGCCGCCCGCGCCGGAGGTGGCGTCGACCAGCACCAGGGAGTCGTCGCCGCCCACGCGGGAGATCGGCATGGCGACGCCGGTCGAGGTCTCGTTGTGGGTGAGGGCGTAGACGTCGACGCCGTCCTCGTCGGCCGCGGTGGGGTGGGTGCCGACGTCGGACTTGATCACGCTCGGGTCGGCCAGCCAGGGCGCCTTCTTGGCGACGGCGGCGAACTTCGAGGAGAACTCGCCGAACGACAGGTGCTGGGACTTCTCCCTGATCAGCCCGAAGGCCGCGATGTCCCAGAACGCGGTGGTGCCGCCGTTGCCCAGCACGACCTGGTAGCCCTCGGGCAGCGAGAACAGGTCGGCGAGCCCGGAGCGCACGCGGCCGACCAGGTTCTTGACCGGCTTCTGGCGGTGGGAGGTGCCCATGAGGCTCGCGCCGGAGGCGGCGAGCGCGGCCAGTTGCTCGGTGCGAACCTTCGAGGGCCCGCAGCCGAAGCGGCCGTCGGCGGGCTTGATGTCAGCGGGAATCACGATGTCAGCCACGTGCCAAGCGTACTGAGGCCGTCCGGGTGACGTCGCACGGGTCCGCCGAATGAGACGCGGAACGGCCCGCCCTTGAGCGGGCGGGCCGTTCATGACACGGGCGAGAACGTGTCAGATCGTGCCGACAACCTCGGAGGCGCCGGGGACGTCGCTCAGCGGACGCGAGGCCGGGCCGATGTAGTTGGCGCTCGGACGCACCAGCCGGCCCGTGAGCTTCTGCTCCAGGATGTGCGCGGCCCAGCCGGCCGTGCGGGCGCAGGTGAACATCGAGGTGAACATGTGCGAGGGCACCTCGGCGAAGTCCAGCACCACGGCCGCCCAGTACTCGACGTTCGTGGCGAGCACCCGGTCGGGCTTGCGGGCGTGCAGCTCCTCCAGGGCGGCCTGCTCCAGCGCCGCCGCGACCTCGTAGCGGGGCGCGTCGAGCTCCTTGGCGGTACGGCGCAGCACGCGGGCGCGCGGGTCCTCCGCGCGGTAGACGCGGTGGCCGAAGCCCATGAGCCGGTTGCCCTTGTCGAGCTCGCTCTGGACGTACTTCTTGGCGTCGCCCAGCTGCTCCACGCCCTCGATCATGTGGAGCACGCGGGCAGGGGCGCCGCCGTGCAGCGGGCCCGACATCGCGCCCACGGCGCCGGAGAGCGCCGCGGCCACGTCGGCGCCGGTGGAGGCGATGACGCGGGCGGTGAACGTGGACGCGTTCATGCCGTGCTCGGCGGCCGAGGTCCAGTAGGCGTCGATGGCCTTGACGTGCTTGGGATCAGGCTCACCGCGCCAGCGGATCATGAAGCGTTCGACGATGGTCTTCGCCTCGTCGACCCGGCTCTGCGGCACCATCGGCAGGCCGAGGCCGCGCGCGGACTGCGCGACGAAGGAGAGTGCCATCACGGAGGCGCGCGCGAGCTGGTCGCGGGCCTCCTCGTCACTGATGTCGAGCAGGGGCTTGAAGCCATAGGCCGGAGCCAGCATGGCCAGCGCACTCTGCACGTCTACGCGGATGTCACCGGAGTGGACAGGGATGGGGTACGGCTCCGCCGGGGGCAGGCCCGGCTGGAACTTGTTGTCGACCAGCAGGCCCCAAACGTGCCCGAACGGGACACGGCCGACCAGCTCCTCGATGTCGACGCCCCGGTATCGAAGGGCGCCCCCTTCTTTGTCCGGTTCCGCGATCTCGGTCTCGAAAGCTACGACGCCTTCGAGGCCGGGTTTGAAGTCGGACATGCTCGGCCGCCTCCCTTTCTTGCCATGTAACGGCAATGCCTTGATGTCGAGATACCGGCGGGTCAATTTAACCCCCTCCCAGGTCATGGTCGGTCTCGGGACCCGCCGAAACGTCAAACCCGCTGGTAGGGAGCCTGCTGTGGGCACGTGTCCCGCGACCTGCGTCAGGCCGCCGAACGCGCCCTAGCGTGGGATCTGCCACATGAGCGCGCAAGAATACCGTCTCGTGGATGCCACCCCGCGCCCGCCCCTG
Source organism: Nonomuraea sp. NPDC049684 (assembly GCF_044465345.1). NCBI lineage: Bacteria > Bacillati > Actinomycetota > Actinomycetes > Streptosporangiales > Streptosporangiaceae > Nonomuraea > Nonomuraea sp. NPDC049684. Next base: position 589,876 of record NZ_JBITLO010000005.1, read on the forward strand.
CTGGCGGCGCTACGCCGAACGTACGAGGGCGAGCCGTTGCTCGAGACCGACCTCGCGTCCGACCCCGTCGCGCAGTTCACCGTCTGGTTCCAGGACGCGCTCGAAGCCGGCCTGCCCGAACCCAACGCCATGGTCCTCGCCACCGCCTCCGCGGGCGGCCGGCCGAGCGCCAGGACGGTCCTGCTCAAGGGCTACGACGAGAACGGCTTCGTCTTCTACACCAACTACGAGTCCCGCAAAGGCCGCGACCTGGCCGAGAACGGACGCGCCTCGCTGCTGTTCCCCTGGCACGCCATCCGCCGCCAGATCCGCATCGAGGGCACCGTCGCCCGCATCTCCCACCAGGAGTCGGCCGACTACTACAAGTCCCGCCCGTACGGCTCCCGCATCGGGGCCTGGGCCTCGCGGCAGTCGGCGGTCGTGCGCTCGCGCGAGGAGCTCGACGAGCGCTACGAGGAACTGGCCGCCCGCTGGCCGGAGGATCCGCCGGTGCCCGACTTCTGGGGCGGCTTCCGGGTGACGCCGACCGAGGTGGAGTTCTGGCAGGGACAGCTCGACCGGATGCACGACAGGCTGCGCTACCGGCGCACCCGACCCGGTTGGGCCTTGGAGAGACTTGCACCATAAATTGCCTTAGGTGGCATTCGGGGAACTGGTCAAACGTCATCTTGTGGACACAAGGCCGCTGGCCGTGCCCGCGTACCGGCGGATCTGGTCCGGCCAGGCCGTCTCGAACGTGGGCGTCGCCGTCACCGTCGTGGCGGTCGGCCAGCAGGTCTACGAGCTGACCCGGTCCTCGCTCTGGGTGGGCCTGCTCGGCATGGCCAACCTCGTCCCGCTGCTGGTCTTCGGGCTGTGGGGCGGGGCCGTCGCCGACGCCTTCGACCGGCGCAGACTGCTCGTCATCGGCTCGCTCATCACCTGGGCGGCCACCCTGGTCATCCTGGCGCAGGCCCTGCTCGGGCTGGACAACGTGTACCTGATCTTCGCGGCGACGGCGGTCAACGCCACCGGGTTCGCGATCACCGGCCCGACCAGGGGCTCGGTGATCCCGCGCGTCCTCGATCCCGAGCTGGTGCCGGCCGCCAACGCGCTCAACTCGCTGGTCTACAGCCTCGGCGCGGTCGCCGGCCCGATGCTCGGCGGCGTGCTGCTGGCCACCGGCGGCGACCACCCCAACTACGCCGCCGCCTACGCGGCGGACGCCCTGCTGTTCAGCGCCGGCCTCTACGCGGCCCTCAGGCTGCCCGCCCTGCCCCCGCTGGGCGAGGTGACACGTCCGGGAGCCCGGGCGGTCTGGGAGGGCCTCAGCTTCATCGCCAGGAGCCCGGTGCTGCTGATGTCGTTCGTCGTGGACATCATCGCGATGGTGTTCGCCATGCCGCGCGCCCTCTACCCCGAGCTGGCCGCCGATCGTTTCGGCGGCTCGATGACCGCGCTCGGCTGGGTGACCTCCGCCATGGCGATCGGCTCGGTCGCCGGCGCGCTGTTCTCCGGCTGGGTGGGCCGGATCTCGCGGCAGGGCGTCGCGCTCGTGCTGGCCATCGCCATGTGGGGGCTCGCCGTCGCGGCCGCGGGGCTGGTGCGCGAGCTGTGGCTGGTCGTGGCGTTCATGGCGGTCGGCGGCGTGGCCGACGTGATCTCGTCGGTGTGGCGGCAGTCGATCCTGCAGCTCTACGCCCCCGACGAGATGCGCGGGCGGATGCAGGGCGTGTTCATGGTGGTCGTGGCGGGCGGCCCGCGCCTCGGCGACCTGCGCGCCGGCGCGACCGCGACCGCCTTCGGGCTCACCGGCGCCTGGGTGGGCGGGGGACTGGCGTGCGCGGTCACCGTGCTCGTCGTCGGCCTGTCGGTGGCCGGGTTCCGCGACTACCGCTCCGACACCCGCGCCGCGGCCTTGAGGTCGGAGACGAAGCCCGCGTAGGCCGCGTCCCTGTCGGGCGCGCGCAGCACCGCCGAGGGGTGGATCGTGGCCACCGCCAGCGCGTCGCCGAGCGGCACCGGCTCGCCCCTGTGCTCGGTCAGCCGGAACGCCCGGCCCAGCAGCGACCTGGCCGCCGTCGCGCCGAGCACCACCACCACGTACGGACGCACCAGCTCCAGCTCCGCGCCGAGCCACGGCCGGCACGCCTCGATCTCGGCGACCGTCGGTTTCTGATGAATTCTTCTTTTCCCCCTGGGAGTGAAGGAGAAATGCTTGACAGCGTTCGTCAGATAAACCGCGTCCCGTTCGATTCCCGCTTCCTCCAGCCCCCGATCCAGCACGCGCCCCGACGGCCCCACGAACGGATGCCCCTCGCGGTCCTCGCGATCTCCCGGCTGCTCGCCCACCAGCATGAAACGGGCCTGCTCGGGGCCCTCGCCGAACACCGTCTGGGTGGCCTTCGCATACAGGTCGCAGCCCTCGCAGCGGGCCGCCGCCGTCCGCAGGGAGCCGAGGTCGCGCCGGGCGGGAAGGAACTCGGCCGCTCCGTTGTTGCCGTCCTTAACCATCGTCGGTCGTTCTCCCAATAGGGTTCCTGATGACTTCTGTGCCCGTAGCGGACGGGCTCAGTCCCCGCCACGACCGGCGTAGCATTTCAGTTGGGAGGAGCCTTGACCGCACACGGCCTGATCGACACGACGGAGATGTATCTCCGCACGATTTACGAGCTCGAAGAGGAGGGCATCGTCCCCCTTCGCGCCCGCATCGCGGAGCGCCTCCAGCAGAGCGGCCCCACCGTGAGCCAGACCGTCGCCCGCATGGAGCGCGACGGCCTCGTCCGCGTCGAGGGCGACCGGCACCTGTCGATGACCGACCTGGGCCGCACGCTGGCCACGCGCGTGATGCGCAAGCACCGCCTGGCCGAATGCCTGCTCACCCAGGTCATCGGCCTTCCCTGGGAAGAGGTGCACATCGAGGCGTGCCGCTGGGAGCACGTCATGTCCGAGTCGGTCGAGGCGCGGCTGGTGACGCTGCTCGACAACCCCACGGTCTGCCCGCACGGCAACCCCATCCCGGGGCTGGCCGAGCTGGGGGCGCCGGAGGTGACCGACGGCGCGGCCAACGTCCTGACCTCGATGTCCGAGGCCGCCGGGCCGCGTGACATTCCGGTCGTGGTGCGCCGGATCAGCGAACAAGTGCAAAGCGATCCTGCTGTGATGCTTAAACTCAAGCAAGTTGGGATACAACCCGGACGCGAGGTGACGCTCGCGGCGAGCGACGACGGTGTGCGGGTGACAGGTGACGGTGACGCGAACGACACTCCCGCGGAGCTTCCGCGTGACGTTGCCGCGCACGTTTTTGTCTCCAAGCGCTGACGCGCGCGCAGCCACTTGGTTGAATCCCTCTTGGGAGGCCCTCCACTCTCCCCTGGCCAAGACAGTTGCAGGAGCACCCGTGGTCCGCTGTGCGCACAAGCCACCCCAAGGAGTGGTCTCCGGATGAAGCGATGGGGGGATCTGTCACAAGAAACGGCTGATCACCTTGGTGCCGGGTCCGTTTTGGACCATGCCGAAATGGCAGTGGTCGTGACAGACCGCTTCAGCAATCTCCTCTACTGGAATCCCTTCGCCGAGCAGCTGTTCGGCCGTCCCGGCAACGCGCCGGCGCGTGACGCGTCCGTCCTGTCCCTCGGGATCATGGAGAAGGACCACCCGCTGGCGATCGAGCTGGCCAAGCACGTGCTCAAGGGCGGCGTGTGGGAGGGCACGTTCGACGTCAGGCGCGGCGACGGCACGATCGTCTACGTCCGCGCCCAGGCCGTGCCGCTGCGCCACCCGTCCGGGGCGGTCACCGGCATCGTCATCCTGGCCCGCGAGGCCCTGCGCAGCAACGAACGCGAGAAAGACCGTTTCGGGCTCCTCGAACGCATCGGCGAGCGGCTGGCCGGCTCTCTCTACGTCGAGGAGACGCTCAAGCGGGTGGCCGAGATGCTCGTGCCGCAGTTCGCCGACCACTGCTTCATCGAGCTCATGGAGGGCGACCGGCTGGTCCGCCGGGTCTCCGAGCACGTCCAGGGCTGGACCCCGCCCGCGGGCACGTGGAAGCCGGTGGGCGCGGAGATCCGCTACCCCTCCGGCCACTACGCCGACACCGCGCTGCGCCGCCAGGAGACCATCCTCGTCGAGGACTTCTCCACCACCAGCTACCCGATGCCCCACGAGGGCAGCGCGCGCCTGGCCAGCGAGATCGGCATGACCTCGGCCATCGTCGCCCCCCTGCTGGTGCGCGGCGAGACGCTGGGCCTGATGTACCTCGGCCTGTCCAACCTGACCGACCGGCGCAGCCCCCACTACGACGCCTTCGACCGCGACTTCGTGGGCGCCATCGCCACCCGCGTGGCCCTCGCGATCGACAACGCGCTGCTGTTCGAGGAGGAGCGCCACACCGCCGAGTCGTTCCAGAAGCACCTGCTGCCCAGGGCGCTGCCCCAGCTCGACGGCCTCGACATCGCGGTGCGCTACTACCCGGCGGCCCCCCTCGCCTCCCACGGCCAGGGCATCCAGACCCAGGTCGGCGGCGACTGGTACGACGTGATCCCGCTCTCGGCCGGCCGCGTCGGCATCGTGATCGGCGACGTCGAGGGCAGAGGCGCCAAGGCCGCGGCCATCATGGGCCAGCTCAGGGCGGCGCTGCGCGCCTTCGCACAGGACGACAAGTCGCCCGCCGACATCCTCGCCAGGCTCGACGAGTGGACCCGCATCATCGCCACCCCCGAGCAAGACGACAACGGCGCCGACGTCAGCATCCCGCCCATCGTCACCTGCCAGTACCTCGTCTACGACGCCTGGTCCCGGCAGCTCTCCTTCGCCAACGCCGGGCACGCGCCGCCGCTGCTGGTGGTCGACGGCCAGTGCCTGGAGATGGACATCGAGGAGGTCGGCCAGCCGCTCGGCGTCCGGGCCAAGGGCCTGCACGCCGACCTCGTCTACAAGGAGGAGACCCGCACCCTCCCGCCGGGCGCGGCGCTGCTGCTCTACACCGACGGCCTGGTCGACCGGCGTCCGGGCCGCGACGGCCGGATGCCGAGCGAGGAGGAGACGCTCGGCGTGCTGTGCGAGAAGCTCGCCAAGATGGCCGACGCCGACGTCGAGCGCATCGCCGACGCCGCCACGATCGCGGTGCCCGGCGAGATCGACGACGACATGGCGATCCTGGTCGTCCGCTCCAGCGACGTCGACCTCGACGTCGAGGAGCGCACCTTCCCGGCCCAGCCGATCATGGTCGGCGAGGCGCGCCGGATGGCCTCCGAGGCGTTCTCCGGCTGGAACGTGCCCGAGGAACGCGCCGAGCTGGCCTGCCTGCTGGTCTCCGAGGTCGTCACGAACGTGGTGCTGCACGCCTCCACCGCCAACTCCCCGCGCCGGGAGCTGGTCGTCGAGGGGCCGCCGCTGCCGTTCGAGGAGTCCTGGGACATGCCGGGCTTCGAGGAGGAGCCGATCGGCGACAAGGAGTTCACGCTGAGGCTGCGCAGGGGCGAGGAGTCGGTCTGGGTCGAGGTGTTCGACCAGGACCTGCGCCTGCCCCGCATCCGCAGCGCCGGGGAGAACGACGAGGGCGGCCGCGGCCTCTACCTGGTCGACCAGCTCGCCAAGCGCTGGGGATCCCGTCCCACCAGGGAAGGCAAAGCGGTCTGGTTCGAGATTCCCACCCGGAGCAGGTGAGTGGTTCACTGGGCCGCATGGAGCTGGCCTTCGAACGCCGGGGCACCGGCGAGCCGCTGATCCTCGTCCACGGCATCGGGCATCACTGGCAGGCGTGGTTGCCGGTGATGGACCGGCTGGCCGCCGACCACACGGTGATCGCCGTCGACCTGCCCGGCTTCGGGGTGTCGCCGCGGCTGCCCGCGGGCATCCCGTACACCGCGGAGTCGCTGGCGGACGCGGTCGAGTCGTTCTGCGCGCTGCTCGGCGTCCGGGAGCCGCACGTGGTGGGCAACTCGCTCGGCGGCTACATCGCCCTCGAACTGGCCTCGCGCGGCGTCGTGCGCGCGGCGACCGCGCTGTCGCCGGCCGGCTTCTGGTCGCGCTCCGAGCTGCTCTACTGCCAGACGACGCTGAAGGCCCTGCGGAACTCGGCGCGCGCGATGTCGCCGGAGCAGGCGGCCAGGGCGGCCGGCAACCCGTTCATGCGGGCGGTGTCCAGCGGGGTGCTGGTGGCCCGTCCGAGCCGGCTCGACCCCGCCGGGCTGGTCGCGGCCACGCAGGCGCTGGCCGGGGCGGCGGGCTTCGACGAGACGCTGGAGTCGTTCGGCGGCCTGATGCCGCCCGCCCCGCCGAAGACGCCCATCACGATCGCCTGGGGCGAGCGCGACCGGTTGCTGCCGCGCCGCCAGGCCGTGCGCGCGGCGCGCTGGTCGGGGCAGCGGGTCAGGCTGCTCAAGGGCTGCGGGCACGTGCCGATGAGTGACGATCCGGAGCTGGTGGCCCGGGTGGTGCTGGAGGCCGACCGGGCGGCCTCCTAACGTTCGGCGTTGGCCGCCATGCGGCGCAGCACCTCGACGGCGGTCCGGTACTCCTGCGGGCTCACGCCGTGGGTGACCTGCTGCCGGAAGCGGGTGACGCGCTCGGAGACGGCCGTGTGCACGGCCCGGCCCTCGTCGGTCAGCCGCCCGTCCGCCAGCCATCCCTTCGACGTCAGGCCCTGTACGGCCGCCTCCACCCCCTCGAACGGCGCCAGCGCGGTGGCGTTCTCCCCTTGGGCGGTGGCGTGGAGCAGCTGCCATTCCCTGCGCGAGGCACCGTGGGCGGCCAGGGCCTGCCCCATCGCGCTCTCCAGCAGGTTGTCGAGGTGCTTCACCCAATATCCGATAGGTCTGTCCATGCATGTACAATAGCAACTATATGTATGAAGACAAGGAAATTGCCGCGATCGAGCAGGCGATGGTGGCGATCAGGCGCAGGCAGAGCAGGCGGGCGCTGGCCCGGCAGCACGGCGCGGCGGGCCCCGAGTTCGAGGTGCTCGACGTGATCGAGGCCGCCGGCGGGCGGCTCACCGTGTCGGCGGTCGCCGAGGCGCTCAACGTCGACCAGCCGCGGGCCAGCCGGCTCGTGACGGCCGCCGTGACGGCGGGGCTGGTGCGGCGGGAGGCCGACCAGGCCGACGGCCGGCGGGCCTGGCTCGTGCTGACCGATGCGGGCGCCGCCGCGCTCGCGCAGGCCAGGCAGGCCCGGCAGGCGGCCTTCGCCTCGGCCACCGCCGGGTGGTCGGCGGCCGAGCGGGCCGAGTTCGCCCGGCTGCTGACGCGGTTCGTGCAGGCGATGCCGGGATGAGCTGCGCCGGCCTCAGCGCATCGTCTGGCCCCAGACGAGCAGCATGGCGATGACGAAGACGATCATCACGCCCGCGTAGCCGACAGGGCCGAGCCGGAACGCCCTGCGCACGCGGTTGAGCCCCCAGGCGAACAGTAACGCCAGGAAAACGAGGAGGATCAGGCCGCCGTCCATGCTGACAGTATGCGGCGCGGCCCGGCCGGGCGCGCGCCGGCCGTCAGAATCCGAAGGACCGGCCGATGATCTCCTTCATGATCTCGGTGGTGCCGCCGTAGATGGTCTGGACGCGGCTGTCCAGCCACGCCTTGGCGACCGGGTACTCCATCATGTAGCCGTAGCCGCCGTGGAGCTGCAGGCAGCGGTCGATGACCTTGTTCTGCAGCTCGGTCGTCCACCATTTGGCCTTGGCGGCGTCCACGGCGGTGAGCTGCCGGGCGTTGAGCGCCAGGATGCACTTGTCCACGTAGTGGCGGGCGATGTCCGTCTCGGTCGCCAGCTCGGCCAGGACGAAGCGGGTGTTCTGGAACGAACCGATGTTGCGGCCGAACGCCTGGCGGGTCTTGCAGTACTCGATCGTCTGCTCCAGCACCGTCTCCGCCGCGGCCACCGCCGCCACGGCGATCGACAGGCGTTCCTGGGGCAGGTTGTTCATCAGGTGGAAGAAGCCCTCGCCCTCCTTCGGGCCGAGGCGGTTGGCGACGGGCACGCGCACGTTCTCGAAGAACAGCTCGGCGGTGTCCTGGGCCTTCATGCCGACCTTGTCCAGGTTCCGGCCGCGGTTGAAGCCCTCCATGCCGCGCTCGACCACGATCAGCGTCGTTCCCCTGGCCCCCGCCTCGGGGTCGGTCTTGGCGACCACGACCACCAGGTCGGCGTTGACGCCGTTCGTGATGAACGTCTTCTGGCCGTTGACCACGTAGTGGTCGCCCTCGCGGACGGCGGTGGTCCTGATGCCCTGCAGGTCGCTGCCGGCGCCCGGCTCGGTCATCGCGATCGCGGTGATGAGCTCGCCGGAGGCGAAGCCGGGCAGCCAGCGCTGCTTCTGCTCGTCGTCGGTGAGCTCGACGACGTACGGGGCCATGACGTCGTTGTGCAGCGAGAAGCCCAGGCCGGAGGCGCCGGTCCTGATGATCTCCTCGACGATCACCGCGTTGTAGCGGAAGTCGGTGATGCCGGATCCGCCGTACTCCTCGGGGACGCCGAAGCCGAACATGCCGATCTCGCCGGCCTTCTTCCAGACCTCGCGGGGCACGATGCCGTCCTTCTCCCACTGCCCGTGGTGCGGCACGACCTCGCGGGCCATGAACTCGCGCACGGTCTCCCTGAAGAGCAGGTGCTCCTCGTCGAAGAGGTCTCGCTGCATCGATTCGCCTCCAAGCAGGTGTGGTGCACGACAGAATACGATTCTGTTACCCGGAGGTATACCCGCTTTCGCGGCGAGGGAGGCGGCGGGGGACACGGCAGGGGACACGGCTTCATCACAAGTGCTGGAACTTGGGGGAAACCGCCTGCGTTGCGGGTGTTTTCGACTCTAAGATCTACCCTCGGTCTATTTGTGATGATCGGAGTGTCCCGTGAGTCGGTGGCGCAAGTCGTTGCTCGCCGCGTCGATCGCATCGGTGGCGGCCGTCGGGGTCGTCGCGTTGCCCGGCGTCCCGGCCTCGGCCGCACCGGCCGACCTGGACGTGCAGTACGAATGCGTTCCCTCCGGGGCCGACAGCATCGTGCGGCACGGCCCGGTGCGTCTGGACACCCATCTCACCTTCGCCACCGACCTGGTGGTCGGCGACCCGCTCAACTTCACCTGGAAGCTCGACTACGCCGACCACGGACGGCTCCAGTCGCCCGGCTACTTCGCCCCGGGCGCCAACGTGCACGCCACCGGCAACGTCGAGCTGGCAAGCAGCTGGCAGGGCATCCTGCAGCCGAAGGGCTCGGTCGAGCAGAAGGGCAAGCTGCGTCCCGACGGCGAGCTGTCGCTGCCCGAGTCGCTGAACGACCCCGGTCTGATCGACAAGGTCGGGACCATCAAGGTCACGCCGAAGGACATCGAGCTCGACTTCACCCCGCCGGACGGCACGGTCGTCGCCAACGACGGCAACGAGACCGACAACCCGACCGACATGAAGATCAACTACGGCCCCGGCTGGAGCTCGATCGACGACCGTCCGGGCTCGGAGAACCACGTGCACAACGACCTGCACGAGACCAACGACAATGGCGCCTGGGCCGAGCTGAGCTTCACCGGCACCGGCGTGGAGTACATCGGGCCGCACGACAAGGACGCCGGCCCGGTGGACATCTACATCGACGGCGGCAAGGTGGCCACGGAGGACCCCTCGCGCTCCGACGACGACCTGCCCGTCAACGACGACCTCGACGGCGGCTACACGATCTGGAAGTCGCCGGAGCTGAAGTACGGCAAGCACACCATCAGGATCGTGAACGCCTCCAGCAAGCCCGCCTGGCTCGACGCGTTCAAGGTGTCCACCAACACCGCCAAGATCCCGACGGGCTACCACGGCGCGAAGTGCAAGCTCGTGGGCGGGCCGGTGTCGGTGACGGTGACCGTACGGGACAAGTCGGGACCGACGAACAGTCAGACCCCCGACCCGTCTCAGACCCCCACCACCACCATCTCGCCGACGATCACCCCCACCGGCACCGGGACGCCCACCTCCACCGGCACCCCCACGCGGCGCCATTCCCAGCCCACCCCGACCAACGGGCTCGGGCATGTGGTCGTGGTGCCGGCGGTCACGGGGACGAGCACGAGCACGGCCACGCCCACCGCGACCGGCCCGACGGCGACCACGTACGTCAGGGCGCAGGTGGCCAAGGTCCCCAAGGGCGGGGTGGACACCGGTGAGGCGCCCGACGAGCCGGACCGGCCGTACGGGCTGATGGCCAGTGGGGCGATGTTGCTCATGGGCAGCGCGGGCGGCGGGCTCGTCCTGCGCCGCCGCAGGGCCGCGCACGCGGGAGGAACGAAGTGATGGCCGAGCAGAAGACTCCGATGCAGCGGGCGATGCCCGGACTGCTGATCGCCGGTTCGCTGGCCGGCGTCGGCGCGATCATGGTGGGCCTGCTCTCCGTGGCGCCCAAGGTGGACGACGGCTCCGGCACGCTGGCCGCCGCCGACCGGCCGACCGCCGTGCAGATCGAGAACGCGGGCGCGTTCGTGCTGCCCGCGACCGTGGGACCGGGCGGCAAGGGCGCGACGCTGACCCCGGCCCGGCCGGACGCGCCGCCGCCGCTGGCCGCGGCCCCGACCGTGCCGCCGATCCCCAAGGCCAGGACGAAGGCCGCCAAGGCCAAGGCGAGGCCCAGCCGGATCAAGATCCCCAAGATCAAGGTGAACGCCCCCATCGGCGGCGTCACCGTGGACATCAAGGGCAACCTGGGCACCCCGCCGCTGACCCGGCCGAACCAGACCGGCTGGTACCGCTTCTCGCCGGTGCCCGGCGAGCTCGGGCCCGCGATCATCAACGGCCACGTCAGCACCCGCAAGGGCCCCGCCGTCTTCGACCGCCTGCGCGAGCTGGCCAAGGGCGACCAGATCTACGTGTACCGGTCGGACGGCAAGGTCACCCGGTTCACGGTGAGCGGGATCGAGCAGGTCAGCAAGTCGGCGTTCCCGACGTCCCGGGTGTACGGGAACACCAAGGACTCGCAGCTCCGGCTGATCACGTGTGGCGGCGTCTTCAACAAGGAGGCGCACAGCTACACGGACAACATCGTGGTGTACGCGACGTTGTCGAAGAAGAAGGGCTGATGGGGTTTTTGGGGCGAATTTTGGGTTTTACGGGAAGTTGACAGGGACAGTTCGTAGGATCTCAACCGAACCGTGACCATCGGCTGGAATTCTGGCACGACTGTTGACACTGCGCTGAAACGGAGATGGACCCGTGCTTACGTCCCAGGCGTGGCGCCGCCTCGCCCACAAGACCTCCGCCTTGGGATTGATGGGCACACTCGCCGCCTTCTCCGGCTCGCTGGTCGGCCTGTCCTCACCGGCCCAGGCCGCGGTGGCAGAACCCCTGAAGATGACCTACAACTGCACAGGCGGCGCTCTCCAGACCGGTGCCGTGATCGTGACGATCACGCCTCCGGCGTCGGTGGAACCGGCCAAGTCGACGACGATCGACTGGACGTTCCCGGCGATCCCGGTGGCGAAGGCCCTGACGGCCAACGAGACCGTCACCACCAGCGGCGGCGACCTCACGGTGACCGGCGGGACGCCCACCGCCCTGAAGGGCACCGGCACGGGCACGACCACGGCGGTCGCGATGGGCGGGTCCTACACGCCGCCGAAGATGTCGGCGTCGGTCAGTGTGACCGCGACGACGGGCGGAAACCTCGTCCTCACGCCGCTCGCGACGGCGACCGGGACGACGCCGCTGCTGAGCATCAAGATCGGCCAGGACACGACCACCTGCACCTACGGGTCGACCGCTCCCGCCAGCATCTCGATCCCGGTCCAGACCGGCGGCGGAGGTGCCGGGACCGACGTGGTCGCCTACACCTGCAAGCTCCCCACCGGGACAGACGCCCTGTACCCCGCCACTGTCGACATCAAGGTCGCGATGACGACGCCCACCAATGCCAAGGCCAACGAGGATGCCTCCATCACCTGGACAGGCACCATCGAGAACACGAATGACCCGCTCACCGCGCCCACTGGGTTCCCGGTGAGCAGCAAGCTCTTCGTCACCGTCAAGGCGACCGGCGCAGGCGCGCCCGCCACGGCGACGGGCGAAGGGACCCTCACCGGCGCCGTAGCCGGTCAGGACATCACGACGCTTCCCAGCGTCACCGTCAAGATCAAGCCCACGACCACCGGCACTGTGCAACTGACGGCGGGGGATCTGGCTCTGGGCACCTCCTCGACCGCCCCTGCGATCAAGTGCGAGGCCCCCACGACCGGCCTCAAGAGCTTCAGCTTCCAGGTGGCGGCCGGGACGGGGACGACTCCGACGCCCACGCCGACCCCCACTCCCACGCCCACGCCGACCCCCACGCCCAAGCCGACCAAGACCAGCACCGCCACCGTGACCGTCACCCCGCCCGACAAGTCCAAGACGCCCAAGGCGGGGGCCGACACCGGGGCCGGGGGTATGGCGGGGCCTGACGGGCGGTTGTTCGTGCTGACCGGGACCGTCCTGATCGCGGCCGCGGCGGCCGGCGGGCTGGTGCTGCGCCGGCGTACGGCAGGCAGGGGCTGAGCGGCGTGGCCGGGCAGTATCCGTACGGCGGCCCGCCACCGCGGGACCGGGGGAGCACCGCGCTCAGGACCGTGCTGATCGGCGCGGCCATCGCCGGGGTCGTCACGGTCGTGGCGGGCATGCTGATCGTGCTGCAGTCGCCCGAGGAGTACGGCATGGACAGGGACGCCCTGCCCGTGGCCGTGCAGACGCAGGCGTCGGGGCAGCCGCAGCAGGCGTTGTTCCAGGCGCCGCCCGACCAGCCGCCGCCGCTGCCGAAGATCGTTCCGGCGCCGCCGATGCTGCCCTCGACGCCGATCCGGATCGTGATCAAGCGGCTCGGCATCAACGCGCCGATCAAGTCCGTGGGGCTGGCCAAGGACGGGTCGATCGAGGTGCCGCCGTCCGACAATCCCAACCTGGTCGGGTGGTACCGGAACATGTCCACGCCGGGCCAGGAGGGCCCCGCGGTGCTGCTCGGGCACAAGGACACCCGCACGCGCAGCGCCGTGTTCAGCCGCCTCGGCGAGCTCACGAACGGCGACACCATCGAGGTCAGGCGCCAGGACAAGACGACCGCCGTGTTCACGGTGGGCGGCGTGGAGCAGGCGAGCAAGAAGACGTTCCCGACCGAGCGCGTCTACGGGAGCCGGGAGAACGCCCAGCTCCACCTCATCACCTGCGGTGGTGCCTACGATCGCACCATCGGCCACTACAACGACAACATCATCGTCTACGCGACGATGACGAGCTCCTATCGAAGCTGATTGGCGGAGGCGGGCATGGGCTGGCTGGCGAAGCGGAAACTGCGTACTGGCCCGACGGCGGCCCTGCCCGCCAGGCCGGACCCCGCCGAGTTGTTGCGGATCGTCCGGCTGGCCGACCCGGAAGCCCGGCGCGAGGGCGACGACATCCTGGCGGCCGACGTGCGGGTGTTCGCGCCGGTCGAGGCCGAGGCCGAGCTGACCGGCGGGGTGCTGGAGAAGGCGTGGGCCTGCCGGGTCACCGCCGAGGGGCCGCTGCCGTTCGACTTCTTCGACCGTTACCTGGCCGAGGGGCTGGCCTTCCGGCTCAAGGGGCTCGCGGTGTGCCGGGGCGAGGTGAGCGATCCGGCCGACGGCGAGGAGGGCGGTCCCGCCGTCATTTTGCCGGTACGCCCGTCCGCCGACGACCTGGCGCCGCTGCTGGAGCAGGGGGAGGACGAGTTCACGTACACGTCGGGCGACATCCGGGCCGCGCTGGTGCCGCAGAAGGGGCAGCCGCCGGCGGTGCGGGAGCTGCTGCCGTTCGCCACCGAGCTGACCGCGATCGAGTTGCGCGGCGAGGAGCCCGTCAAGCTCGGAAGCCTGGCGCTGGAGCTGGCAGAATCGCTGAACGGCCTGGTCGTGGACCGGTGGCGGTTCAGGATCGACGCCGCGGAGGACCTTGTGCCCCCGGAGTGACGAGCCACAGAACGTCGTTCTGTTGTAGTCTCTCCTCAATAACCGAATAATGCTCGGTTTCCAGGAGGCACTGTGGCAGAGGCGTACATCGTCGGAGCGGTCCGTACCCCGGTCGGCAAGAAGAAGGGCGGGCTGTCCGCCGTCCATCCCACCGACCTGGCCGCCCACACGCTGAAGGCGCTCATCGACCGCACCGGCGTCGATCCGGCGGCGGTCGAGGACGTCATCATGGGGTGCGTCATGCAGTTCGGCCCCCAGAGCATGGACATCGCGCGAAACGCCTGGCTGTCGGCGGGGCTGCCCGAGACGACGGCCGGCGTCACGATCGACCGGCAGTGCGGGTCGTCCCAGCAGTCGATCCACTTCGCCGCCCAGGGCGTCCTGTCGGGCACCCAGGATCTGGTGGTGGCCGCGGGCGTGGAGTCGATGAGCATCGTCCCGATGGGCGCGTCGATCACCGCCGCCCTGGAGAAGGGCATGCCGTTCCCGTTCGGCGACAAGTGGGTCGAGCGCTACGGCAAGCAGGAGATCTCGCAGTTCCGCGGCGCCGAGCTGATGTGCGAGAAGTGGGGCCTCCAGCGTGACGTGCTGGAGCAGTTCGCCTACGAGTCCCACCAGCGGGCCGCCAAGGCCGTCGCCAACGGCTACTTCAAGGACCAGATCGCCCCGATCAACGGCGTCGAGGACGACGAGGGCCCGCGGCCCGACACGACGCTGGAGAAGATGGCCGGGCTCAAGACTCTCAAGGAGGGCGGCCAGATCACCGCGGCCACCTCCTCGCAGATCTCCGACGGCTCCGGGGCCGTGCTGATCGCCTCCGAGCAGGCCGTGCGCGAGCACAACCTGACCCCGCGGGCCCGCATCCACCAGCTCGCGCTCATGGGCGACGACCCGGTCTACATGCTGACCGCGCCGATCCCGGCCACGCGGCGGGCGCTGCAGAAGGCGGGCATGTCGATCGACGAGATCGACGTCGTGGAGATCAACGAGGCGTTCGCGCCGGTGCCGCTGGCCTGGATCAAGGAGCTGGACGCCGACCCGGCCAAGGTCAACCCCAACGGCGGCGCCATCGCGCTCGGCCACCCGCTGGGCGGCACGGGAGCGATCCTGATGACCAAGCTGCTGCACGAGCTGGAGCGCACGGGCGGCCGCTACGGCCTGCAGACGATGTGCGAGGGCGGCGGCCAGGCCAACGTCACCATCATCGAGCGGCTCTAACGGAACCGGTCAAGACAAGGGTGAGCGCCGCCTCCCAGGCGTAAGAGGGGAGGCGGCGCTCGCTGACTACCATCCCGGTAGTTGTCTAGCGGCCCTTGGGCGGGATGATCCGCCGGGGCGGCACGACCGGGCGCTGCGGCGTCTTGGGCAGTTGCCGGGGCGGCACGGGCGTGGCGGTCTTCTTCTTGGCTGAGCGAACTCGCATGCGAAGCTCCTTTACGCGAACTCAGGACGCGGCTCGGTGAGGGCCGGGCGTCGACGAGCACAGCGTGGCCGCGTCTGTCGGACGATGGACTGAGGTGGCTGCTGTCACAGGTAAAGGCGCATGACCGACAAGCTACGGCCTGTCCGGAACGCCGGGCAACTGAATTAACGCGGCGCCGCGAGCTGCTGCTCGAAGCCCGACACCATGGCCCGCAGGCCCGCGTCGAACCACTGGTCGTAGAAGCGCAGCGCGTCCGGGTCGTGGGTCTCGGCGGTCGAGCCGACCTGGGCCAGGGCGTGGCCGAGCACGTAGACGGCCACCGACTGCACCGCGTTGACGGTGTCGCCGGAGGGCACGCCGGCCGCCTCGAAGCGGGCCAGCAGGCCGGAGATCAGCTCGGTGCCGAGCCGTACGTCCACGGGGTGGGTGGCCAGCAGGGGAACGGCGCGCGGGTGGGCGAGCAGGAAGCGGCGGTAGGCCACGGCGAACCCGGTCAGCGCCCGCGGCCAGTCGGGGACCGGCGTGTATCCGGCCATGGCCTCGGTGAACAGCCGGTCGACGACCAGGGACACCAGCGCGTCCCGGTTGGGCACGTGGCGGTAGAGCGACATGGCGGCCACCCCGAGGTCGGCGCCCAGGCGGCGCATGGTCAGCGCGTCGGGGCCCTCGGCGTCGAGGATGCCGACGGCCGCGGCCACGATGCGCTCGACGGTGAGCACGGCCGGTCGCCCCGCCCGCCTGGGTGCCTGAGTCATGCGGTCAGCGTAACGACGACCGTGGCCGCCAGCATGAGCAGGGACAGCAGGCCCACCACCATGTGCTGGACGTCGATGACCACGGCGTGGCCCGCGGTCGGCAGGATCTTCCAGGTGCGGCTGTACTCGCGCAGGTAGAGCTCGCGCTGCTCGGCCGTGGCGGTGCCGAAGTAGGGCAGCCACCAGCTCCGCACGTGCCCGGCCACGACCAGCAGGCACAGGACGGTCGCGGCGGTGAGCGACCACGTGCGGTGCAGCGCGACGCCGGCCGCGATGAGCAGCGGGAACGGGTAGTTGATCGCGGCGGCCAGGGCCCGGCCCCTGACGTTGGCGCCGTTGAGGTCGTTGAGCGGGAACATGGGCACCCAGTCGGTGACGACGAGCCAGGCGAGCCATACGAGCGGGACGGTGACGGCGACCGTGGTCATCGGGATCTCCTCGAATTTGCGTACCTCGTAAGCTTACACAGTACACAAATTCGGGCGACGGCCGTCAAGAGGCCCGCGAGAGCGGCGGCGAGCAGGGTGATCGACAACGACGCCGGGAAGTAGGTGAGCTGCTCCCACGTCACGTACCGCCCGTTGAGCAGCACGGACACCCAGTCCGGGTAGCACGCGAACAGCAGGACCGGCAGCAGCGCCGGCGCCAGCCGCAGGGCGATCCGCCACCACGGCCGTCCCGACCGCCGGGACGCCCACCGCCGCGCCCGCAGCACGCCCATGACCCCGAGGCCGGCCGCCACGACGGCGAGCAGCCCCAGCACCAGGTCGTAGAGCTGCCGGTCGCCGCCCAGCGCCGCCGGCGCGCGGCCCTCGCTCATCGCGGCCAGGCCCCGCATGATGTCGTAGGTCGGGTCGTAGAGAGAGGCGCCGTTGGTCATGACGGCGAAGCCGTAGCCGGTCTTCGGCGAGACGGCCTCCACGGCGTTGTAGGTGAACAGGTTGCCCGAGTGCACGAGCAGGCCGGACTCCTCCTCCAGGCTCCAGCCCATGCCGTAACCGTGCACGCCGGGCTTGTGCATGGTCTCCAGGCTCTGCTTCTTGACCAGCGGGCGGCCGGCGCCGTTCTGGGCGATCAGCCACCTGCCCATGTCCGCGGCCGTCGTGATCACCGCGCCCGAGCCGCTGCCGTCGAGGAACCCGGACGCCTCCGGCCGGGGCAGCCACCTGCCGTAGACCGAGACGAAACCGTCCGCCGGCCGGACGGCCTGGGCGCTCACGGCGCTGCCGGTCATGCCCAGCGGGCCGAAGACGCGGTCCTTCATGTAGGCGTCGAACGGGCGGCCGCTCGCGGTCTCGACCAGGCGGGCGGCCAGGTCGTAGTTGACGTTGCAGTAGGCGTACCGGCTGCCCGGGTCGGCGGCCAGGCGGCCCTCGGCCAGGCGGGCGGTGTAGTCGGCCAGCGAGCTCGCGGACTCCAGGTCGCCGATGTCCAGCGAGCTGTCGGACAGCCCGGAGGTCTGGTTCAGCAACTGGCGCACGGTGATCCTGGTGTGGCGCGGGTCGGCCATCCGGAAACCGGGAAGCTGCCCGGCCACCGGCTCGTCCAGCGCGATCTTCCCCTGCTCCACCAGGGTCAGCACGGCCATCGCGGTGAACGACTTGCTCACCGAGGCCACCCGCATCGGCGTGGCCGCGGTGACCGGACGCCCCTCGGAGTCCTCGCCGTAGCCGGCGGCGTGCACGACCTTGTCGCCGCGGGTCACCACGACGGACAGACCCGGCACGCCGGTGGCCTCCAGCGCCTCGCGCAGGTAGGCGTCCACGGCGGCGGGGGTCGGCTCGACGGGGGCCGAGGCGAGGGCCGGGGCGGGGGTGAGGGTCAGGGCCGCGGCCAGCCCGGCGAGGGCGATCTTCAAGCTCATGCAGGCAAACGTACGGAGAACGCCCCCACCGCCGGATCTGCCGACCGTCCAGCGGCACCCCTGACGAAAGTCAGGTCTCCGCGGGGGACGGCAGCCGCTCCGGCACCGCGTCGTGCACCTGCTGGAAGATCACCGAAGTGCGGAAGCCGACGATCTCCTTGCGCTTGCTGAGCCGGTCGAGCAGGAAGGAGTGGAGGTGGTCGAGATCCTGGACCGCGACGTGCAGCAGGAAGTCGTCGCCGCCGGCCAGCACGAACACGCTCAGCACCTCGGGCAGCTCGGCGGCCGACTGCTTGAAGGCGTTGATCACGGCCCGGCTCAGCGGGCGGACCTGGACCGAGACCATCGCCTGCGTGCTCCGGTTGAGCGCGGCGGGGTCGATGTCGGCGTGGTAGCCGCGGATCACGCCGCGCCGGGTGAGCGCCCTGACCCGTTCCAGGCAGGTCGAGGGGGCGATGCCCAGCCGGCGGGCCAGCTCCCGGTTGGACTGCCGCGCATCCGTTTGGAGGAGGCGGATGATCGCCGAATCAAGTTCGTCCATGACGCGATTCTGCTCCTTTCTCCGATCGAACGTTCGGTGGAGCCCGGTTGGGGCCGAACGATCGGGCTACTTTCGCGGACATGACTGAACAGGGCCGGATGGGTGCGGGGCAGGGCGCGGCGTTGCTGGTGGGCGCGGTGCTGGGGCCGGGGATGCTGGTGCTGCCGCAGCTCGCCGCCGCGGCGGCGGGGCCGGCCTCCGTGCTGGCCTGGGCGGGGCTGCTCACGCTGAGCGTGCCGGTGGCGCTGACGTTCGCGGCGCTCGGCGTCCGGCATCCCGGCGGGGGCGGGGTGGCGAGCTTCGCGGGGCTGGCCTTCGGGCCGCGGGCCGCCGCCGTGGTCGGCTGGTGGTTCTACGGGGCCGTGCCGGTGGGGACCGTGGCGGGCGCGCTCGTGGGCGGCCGGTACGTCGAGGCGTGCCTGGGCGTGGACGGCACCCTGGCGGGCGTGCTGATCCTGGCCGCGGCCTTCGCCGCCAACGCCGCCGGGCTGCGTGCCTCGGGGCGGTTGCAGCTCGTCTCCGTCGGGCTGCTCGTCGTCCTGCTGGCCGTCGCCGTGGTCACCGCCGTCCCGCGGGCCGACCTCGACCGTTTCACCCCCTTCGCGCCGTACGGGCTCGCCGGGGTGGCCGGCGCGGCCGGGGTGCTCATGTTCGCCTTCGTGGGCTGGGAGGCGGCCAGCCACCTGTCGGCCGAGTTCGCCGGTCGGCGCGGGCTGATCAGGGCCACCGTGGTCACCCTCGTCGTGGTCGGCGTGCTGTACCTGGGCGTCGGCATCACCTCGGTCGGCGTGCTCGGCGCGGACATGCCGGGCGTGCCGCTGAGCGCGCTGCTGGAGATCGGCCTCGGGGGAGCGGCGCGGCCGGTGACCGGGGTGCTGGCCGTGCTGCTGACGTTCGGGGCGGTCAACACGTACCTGGCGGGGGCGGCGCGGCTGGGGGTGGCGCTGGCCCGGGACGGGGCCATGCCCGCCTGGCTCGCCGGGGGACGGGGGCCGTACCGGAGCCTCGGGGCGCTGGCCGTGCTGACCGTGCCGGTCGTGGTGTGGGCGGTGGACCTGGACCTGCTGATGCGGGCCACCTCGGCGTGCCTGGCGGCCGTCACGGCGGCGGGCGTGGCGGCGGCGGTGCGGGTGCTGCCCGCCGGACGGCTGCGGGTCACCGCCGTCGTGGCGACCGGCATGTCGGCGGTCGCGCTGGCGTGCTGCGGAGCCTTCCTGGCGGTGCCCGCCGCGCTGGCCGTCGTCGCGCTGGGCGTGCTTAAAGCCCTCAGGCGGGCAGTACTCCCAGCACATGACGGCGCACCGTCGGGAGGGTGCCATGACTGAGCAGACCACGTACGCGGAGAGCAGGCAGGTCGGCGAGCAGGCCAGGGAGCGCGAATGGACGCTGCCCAGCTTCGCCAAGCAGCTGTTCCTCGGCGATCTCCGGCTGGACCTGGTGCATCCGGCGCCCAGGCTGCCGGCCGAGGCCGCCGAGCGGGGCGAGGAGTTCGTCCACGCGGTGCGGCGCTTCCTGGAGGACCACGTCGACCCGGCCCTCATCGAGCGCACCGCGCAGGTGCCCGACGAGGTGGTCAAGGGCCTGGCCGCTCTCGGGGCGTTCGGCATCACGATCGGCACCGAGTACGGCGGCCTCGGCCTGCCCTACCTGTACTACTGCCGCACCCTCACGCTGGTCGGCTCCTACTGCCCCGCCCTGGCCACGCTGCTGTCGGCGCACCAGTCGATCGGCGTGCCGCAGCCGCTCAAGCAGTTCGGCACCGAGGAGCAGAAGCGGGAGTTCCTGCCCCGGTGCGCGGCCGGCGAGATCTCGGCCTTCCTGCTCACCGAGCCGGACGTGGGCTCCGACCCCGCCCGCCTGTCCACCACCGCCGTGCGCGACGGCGACGACTACGTGCTGGACGGCGTCAAGCTCTGGACGACCAACGGCGTCGTCGCCGACCTGCTGGTGGTCATGGCCAGGACCGGCGAGAAGATCAGCGCGTTCGTGGTCGAGGGGAACAGTCCGGGCATCACGGTCAGGCGTCGCAACAGCTTCATGGGCCTGCGCGGCATCGAGAACGGCGTCACCGAGTTCTCCCAGGTCAGGGTGCCCGCCAAGAACCTGATCGGCAAGGAGGGCCAAGGGCTGCGGATCGCGCTCACCACCCTCAACACCGGCCGCCTGTCCCTCCCGGCGACCTGCGCGGGCAGCGTCAAGTGGGCCGTGAAGATCGCCCGCGAGTGGGGCAACGCCCGCGAGCAGTGGGGGCGCAAGGTGGGCCGCCACGAGGCCGTGGCGACCAAGATCGCCTTCATCGCGGCCACCGCGTACGCGCTGGAGGCCGTCAGCGAGCTCACCGCCCGCCTGGCCGACGACCGGCGCAACGACATCAGGATCGAGGCCGCCCTCGCCAAGCTCTACGCCACCGAGCTGTCGTACCGGGCGCTGGACGAACTGGTCCAGATCAGGGGCGGCCGCGGCTACGAGACCGCCGAGTCGCTGGCCGCCCGCGGCGAGCGCGGCGTGCCCGCCGAGCAGATGCTGCGCGACGCCCGCATCAACCGCATCTTCGAGGGCTCCTCCGAGATCATGCACCTGATGATCACCCGCGAGGCCGTGGACGCGCACCTGACCGCGGCCGGCGAGCTGATCAACCCCGAGGCCTCCCCCCAGGAACGCGCCCGCGCGCTCGGCCGGGCGAGCCGCTTCTACGCCGGATGGCTGCCGACCCTGGTGGCCGGCTCGGGCAACCTGCCCACGGGCTACACCGCCTTCGGCCCGCTGGCCCAGCACCTGCGGTTCGTGGAGCGGACCAGCAGGAAGCTGGCCCGGTCCACCTTCTACGGCATGTCCCGGTGGCAGGGGAGGCTGGAGCACAAGCAGTCCTTCCTCGGGCGGATCGTCGACATCGGGGCCGAGCTGTTCGCCATGACGGCCGTCTGCCTGAAGGCCGAGGAGGACGCCGACGACCTCGGGCGCAGGCCGTACGAGCTGGCCGACACCTTCTGCCGCCAGGCCCGGCGCCGCGTCCGCACGCTGTTCGACGAGCTCTGGGACAACAGCGACGAGCAGGACGTGCGCCTGGCCCGGTACGTGCTCGACGGGCGCTACGAGTTCCTGGAGGAGGGCATTCTCGACCCGTCCATCGAGGGCCCGTGGATCGGGACGCCGGACGGCGGCGAGAACGTGCGGAGAAAGATCCTGTGACGCCCGGTCTAGACCGGTTGTGAGCTTTTTCTGCCCTGAGTGTTTTCAAACCGATACCAGCCGGTATAGACCGGCTGCTGAACACAGGCTTACTCTGGCGCAAACGCGTTGAGCTGTGGCTCTCGCACCCCTCATCCCTTTGGACGGGGTCAGGTGGCTGGTACGGACCAGCGACCCGTCCGACGAGAAGGCGGTATCACCAGTGAACATGAAGCTTGTGGGCGGCGCCGCTCTCGGCCTTGCCACGATGCTGGTCCTGTCCAGCTGCGGCTCCGACGGCGGTTCGGGTGGCGGCGGTAACAACACCCAGGCCTCGGGCGGCGGCCAGGTCACCCTCAAGATGGTCGCCGCCGACTACGGCGACGGCCCCGGCAAGCCGAACTCGGGCGAGACGTTCTGGAAGGGCGTCGTGGACGAGTTCCAGGCCGCCAACCCCAACATCAAGGTCGACGTCCAGGTCATCAACTGGAACGACATCGACAAGCAGGTCGCCACCATGGTCCAGAACGGCCAGGTGCCCGACATCCTGCAGACCGGCGACTACTCCGGCTTCGTCAAGGACGGCCTGCTCTACAAGGTCGACGAGGTCCTGTCCCCGAACGTCTCCGGCGACATGCTGCAGAAGTTCGCCGACTTCGGCAAGGTGGACGGCACCGGCTACGGCATCCCGTTCGTCTCCTCCGCCCGCGCGCTGTTCTACAACAAGGACCTGTTCACCAAGGCCGGCATCGCCGAGCCGCCCAAGACCTGGGACGAGCTCAAGGCCGCCGCCGAGAAGCTGAAGAAGGCCGGCGTGAGCCAGCCGTTCGGCCTCCCGCTGGGCCAGGAGGAGGCCCAGGGCGAGTCGTTCCTGTGGATGCTGGGCAACGGCGGCGGCTACAAGGACGCCTCCGGCAAGTGGGCCATCAACTCCCCGCAGAACGTCGAGACCTTCACCTACATGAAGGGCCTGGTCGACGCCGGCCTCACCACCCCGAACCCGGGCACCAAGGACCGCAAGACGGTCTGGGAGGACTTCGGCGCGGGCAAGGTCGGCATGGTCAACGGCGGACCCATGTCCATCCCGATCTTCGACGCGGCCGGCCTGAAGAACTACGGCGTCACGGCGATCCCCGGCAAGTCCGGCCCGCTCGACACCACCCTCGGCGTCATGGACTGGATCATGGCGTTCAACAAGAACGGCCACGCCGCCGAGATCAAGAAGTTCTTCGACTTCTTCTACACCGGCAACGCGGCGCAGAAGATCTCCGACACCTACAAGCTGCTGCCCGTCACCAACGGCGGCATCCAGAAGCTGTCGGGCGACGAGAAGCTCAAGCCGTTCCTCGACGCGCTGCCCAACGCCAGCTTCTACCCGTTCCAGGACCCGAAGTGGGCCGAGGTGAACCCGGCGATCAAGCAGACCATCGGCGGCGCCGTCAAGGACGACCCGGCCAAGGTCCTCGGCGAGCTGCAGAAGACCGCCGAAGCCAGCTGATCAAGCGGGGGTCTGTGGAGCCGGCGCGCGGGTCGCGTCCCCGCGCCGGCTCCACCGTCATGGAAGGTTCCTCATGAGAAGGTTGCGCGCCCTCGAACCCCTGGCCTGGATCGGGCCGGCCGTGGTGCTGATCGCGCTGGTCGTCCTCTGGCCCGTGATCGAGATGATCCGGTCGTCGTTCCTCAAGATCAGCCGGTTCGGAGTGGTCCAGGGCAACAACTTCCCGGACAACTACACGAAGCTGTTCGGCGAGAAGGACTTCGCCGACATCATGATCCGCAGCGTGATCTGGGTGGTCGCGGTCGTCGCGCTCACCGTGCTGATCTCGCTCGCCCTGGCCCAGCTGTTCAACCAGCGCTTCCCCGGCCGCAAGATCGCCCGCTGGGCGCTCATCGCGCCCTGGGCGGCCTCGGTGCTGATGACGGCGATCATCTTCAAGTGGATGCTCGACCCCGAGGTCGGCGTGATCAACCAGATCAGGGTCAAGCTGGGGCTCATCGACGCGATGGGCGGCGCCTCCGCCGACCAGCTCGGCGACGCCTCCAGCGCGATGCCGTGGCTGGTGTTCGTGGCGGTCTTCGTCTCGGTGCCGTTCACGACGTACGCGCTGCTGGCCGGGCTCGCGACCATCCCCGCCGACGTCTACGAGGCGGCCAAGATGGACGGCGCCACCAAGCTCCGGACGTACTGGTCGATCACGCTGCCGCTGCTGCGCCCCGCGCTCACCGTCGCCGCGCTGATCAACGTGATGAACGTCTTCAACAGCTTCCCGATCATCTGGGCGATGACCCACGGCCAGCCGGGCTACTCGACGGCCACCTCGACCATCCTCATGTTCATCCTCAAGGGCTCGAACATCGGCGAGTCGGCCGCGATGTCCGTGGTGAACTTCGGCATGGTCATCGTGCTGACCGCGATCTTCCTGAAGGTGTCGCGCTGGAACAAGGAGGTGGCGTGATGGCCGTGCAGACCATGCCCAAGCCCGGTACGCGCCACCAGCCCGGCCACCGCGGACGGGCCCAGCGCCGCATGCCCAGGCTCAAGACCGTGATCGTGGCGGGCGCGGCCTACCTCGTCGCGTTCGTCTTCCTGTTCCCGTACCTCGTCATGCTGCTGACCTCGCTGCGGTCGCAGGACTCGCTGCGCGAGGTGACGTTCTGGCCCGACGAGTGGGTGTGGTCGAACCTCGCCAACTTCTGGACCAGCGGCCTGGCCGGGAACCTGTGGGTGACGCTCAAGGTCGCCGGCGGCTCGACGATCCTGGTGCTGCTCGTGGCGCTGCCGGCCGCGTACTACTCGGCCCGGCACAAGTTCCGGGGACGCACGGCGTTCCTGATCCTGGTGCTCATCACCCAGATGTTCCAGCCCACGGCCATGCTCGTCGGCATCTACCGCGAGTTCTACCAGTTCGGCCTGGTGGACTCGATCTGGTCGCTGATCCTGGTCAACGGCGGGTTCAACCTGGCGTTCGCGGTGTGGATCCTGAACGCCTACTTCGCCTCGATCCCGCGCGAGCTGGAGGAGGCCGCCTTCATCGACGGCAACGGCCGCTTCGGCGCGCTGTTCCGGATCACGCTGCCGCTGGCCATGCCGGGCGTGATCACCGCGCTGATCTTCACGTTCATCGCGGCGTGGAACGAGTTCGTGGTCGCCCTGACCCTGACCACGACCCCGGCCAACCAGCCGCTGACGGTCGCGCTCAACTCGTTCATCGGCCAGTACCAGGTGGACTGGCAGAACCTCTTCGCGGGCTCGGTGATCGCCACCATCCCGGTAATCATCCTGTTCGCGCTGATCGAGCGGAAGGTCGTCGGCGGACTGACCGCCGGCTCGATCAAGTAGAAAACGTCCGGCCGCCACCAACCCACCGGGTGGCGGCCGGGCTCACTTCTGAGGGCTCACTTCTGCGGGACGCGGGCCACGCAGAACACCGTCTGGCCGAACGGCGGGGTGATGAACCGCTCGATCAGCCGCGTGGCCGGGACCACCGTGCGGTCGTAGATCTTGACCAGCCGCGGGTCGGGGTAGCCCACGCCGCCCCGCCGGACCGCCGCCCACCAGGCGATGCCGCCCAGGAAGTTGATCGGCTTGAGCACGTCGATGTCGAGCCCCGCCTTGGCCACCGTGGCGCGCAGGGTCTTCGGCGTGTAGCGCTGAACGTGACCGACCTTGCGGTCGAAGTCCCCATAAAGCTGCATGTAGCCGGGCACCCAGATGATGATCCGGCCGCCGGGCAGCGTGACGCGGGCCAGCGAGCGCAGCGCCTCGGCGTCGTCCTCGATGTGCTCCAGCACGTTCATCATGACGACGGTGTCGACCTTGTCCTTCAGCGGGATCTCGGTCGGCAGGCCGAACTGCAGCACGTCGATGTCGTCGCGGCCCTCGAAGCGCTTCTCCAGCTGCTCGACGCAGTAGGGGTCGAAGTCGCTGACGACCAGGCGGTCGAGCCGCGGCAGGAACTGCTCGGCGAAGTGGCCCAGCCCGGAGCCGATCTCCAGCATCGAACGGCCGACGTGCGGGGCGACCATGTCGAACTCGTACTGCCGATAGTTCTTGGCCTCGTCCCCACCCAGGTGGTTCTCCAGGGCCTCGTCACCGGCCGCCGGTTGCACTACACGGTCATACCCAGAAGACATAGTCCCGTTCCTTTGAGGGGCAGACGGATTGCACGAGTCTAATGCCCCCGGAGGATGACCTGATGCGTGAAACACCCTTCCCCGGGCGCGGGCGGATGCGATGGAATCTGACACGCCATGGACGACGACGAGGCGATCGCCCGCTCGCTCGACGGTGACCTGGGGGCCTACGAGGCCCTGGTCGCCAGGTACAGCGCGCTCGCCCATCGCACCGCCGCCATGCTCGGCGCGGGCGACGAGGCCGAGGACGTCGTGCAGGAGGCGTTCGTCAAGGCTTTCCGCCATCTGCCCACGTTCCGGCGGGACGCGCCCTTCCGTCCCTGGTTGCTGCGGATCGTGGCCAACGAGACGCACAACCTGACCCGGGCCCGCGGGCGCCGCTCCGACCTCGCCGTACGGCTCACCGCCGCCGACCCCGCCGGTGCGGTGGCCCCCGACGACCCGGCGGGCGCGGCCGTCGCCACCGACCGGCGGGCCCGGCTGCTGGCGGCCGTACGCGGCCTGCCCGAACGGGAACGCCAGGCGGTCGTGTGCCGGTACTTCCTGCAACTGTCGGAGGCGGAGACGGCCCAGGTGCTCGGCTGGCCGGTCGGTACCGTCAAGTCCAGCACCCATCGGGGGCTGGCCCGGCTGAGGGAGGAGGTGGGCGGTGAGCTCGCATGACCCCTTCGACGACCTGGAAGCCGAACTGACCGCCCTCGGCCCCCTCCTCGACACCCCGTCCCCGCCCCCGGCCGACGTGGCCGCCGCCGTGCGCGCCCGCCTGGAGCTCCCGCCCGAGAAGCACGCGCGGCGGAGCGCCCGTCCGGAGCGCCCGCCCAAGAGGCACGGGCGGCGGCGGCGGGCTCGGTGGCGGATCGTGGCGGCCGTCGTGCTGGCCGTCGTCGCCGTCACGGCCGCCACCCCCCAGGGCCGCGCCGCCGTGGCCCGGATCCTCCGCCTCGCCGGCGTCGAACTCCAGCTCGGCGACACGCCGCCCCCGCCGGTACGGACCACCGCGAACCTCCCCGGCGAGCACCCGGTGGCCCCGGACGACCTGCCCGGACTGGTGAGGTTCCAGGTCAGAACCCCGGCCGAGCTCGGGCCGCCCGCCCGCGCCACCGTCGCCGACCAGGGCCGGCTCGTGTCGATGTTCTGGCCGGACGGCGTCCGGCTCGACCAGTTCCAGGGCGGTGTGGACCCGTTCTTCTTCAAGAAGCTCGGCCCGCCCTGGCCCGACTACGTCGAGCTGGCCGGGACCACGGCCTGGTGGATCCCCGGCGAGCACCCGCTCGGCTACATCCGCCGCCAGGACGGCACCGAGATCCCCCTGCGCCAGGCCGCCCCCACCCTCGTCTGGCAGCGGGACGCGCTCACCTACCGCCTGGAGGGCGCCGGCGCCAAGGAACGGGCGGTGCGGATCGCCGAGTCACTCCGGTGAGCCGGTCAGCCAGTCGTCCACGCCCTGGAGCAGCTCCTTGCGCACGGTCTCCGGCGCGGTCGAGGACCGGATCGACTGCCGGGCCAGCTCGGCGATCTCGGCGTCGGAGAACTCGTAGACCTCTCTGGCCAGCTCGTACTGGCGCAGCAGCCGGGTGCCGAACAGCAGCGGGTCGTCGGCGCCCAGCGCGATCGGCACCCCGGCGTCGAACAGCCGCCGCAGCGGCACGTCCGCCGCCCGCTCGGCCACGCCCAGCCCCACATTGGACGTCGGGCACACCTCGCAGCAGATCTGCCGGTCGGCCAGCCGCTGCATCAGCCACGGGTCCTCGGCCGCCCGCACGCCGTGCCCGACCCGGTCGGCGCCCAGGTCGTCGATGCACTGGCTCACGCTGCGCGGCCCGAGCAGCTCGCCGCCGTGCGGCACGGCCAGCAGCCCGCCGCGCTTGGCGATGCGGAAGGCCCGCTCGAAGTCGCGCGCCGCGCCGCGCCGCTCGTCGTTGGACAGGCCGAAGCCCACCACGCCCCGGTCGGCGTACTGGGTGGCGAGCCTGGCCAGGGTGTTCGCGTCGAGCGGATGCCGGGTCCTGTTGGCCGCCACGATCACCGGCATGTGCACCCCGGCGTGCTCGGCGGCCTGCCGCGCCGCGTCGAGCATCAGCTCCAGCGTGGCCGTGAGCCCGCCGAACCGCGCGGCGAACCCGGACGGGTCCACCTGGATCTCCAGCCACCGGGAACCGGCCGCCGCCTCGTCCTCGGCCGTCTCGCGCAGCAGCCGGTAGACGTGCTCGGGACGGCTCAGCACGGACCTGGCGATGTCGTACAGCCGCTGGAACCTGAACCAGCCGCGCTCGTCGGTGGCCCGCAGCCGCGGCGGCCAGTCCTGCTCCAGCGCGTCGGGCAGGTGCAGCCCCTGCTCCCTGGCCAGCTCGATCAGCGTCGAGTGCCGCATGGAGCCGGTGAAGTGCAGGTGGAGATGGGCTTTGGGCAGCGTGTGCAGGGGCCGGTGCATTTCCATATTTTGCCACTGGCCTCAGGTGCGGGTTCGCATGTCGCCCAAGGCTGCCGGCCCGGCATCGGCACGGTAGAGATCGCCCGGATCGGGGGATCAACCGTCCATGATCCCTGAGAGTGCGGGAGTCGCGGGGCAGGGCCGGCGCGCGCTGCTCGCCGGCCTGGCGTTCGCGGTGACCGCTCTCGCCATCTACGCCCTGTTCCACTCGGGTTTCGGCCGTCCGCACCCGCCTTCGGGGGGCTCGTCGTACGTGCCGCCGCCGCCGCTGAAGGCGCCGTCCCGCACCGGCGCGGCGGCGGCGCGGCCCGAGCCGCCGCTCGCGGTCGTCTCCGACGACCTCTGGCTCACCTACCTGCCCCGCGGCCTGCGCCGCAGCGGCGGCGGCCCGATCGCCCCCGACGGCGTCCGGGCCAGGTACGGCACCGCGAAGCGCTACGTGGAGGCCCAGGTCGAACACGGCACGGTGGCCGCCGACTGGGACGCCTACCGCGCGCACGCCGGCGTGCTGGACCCCCGCGAGACCACGATCAGGGGCCGGCCCGCGGTCGTCGGCGCGCATCCGCGCGGCGGCAGGGTGATCGCCTGGCTGGAACGCCCGGGCACCGGCGCCTGGATCCGGGTGAGCGACTCCCTCGGCGGCGAGCTGCTGCCTATTGCCGCCTCGGCCCGCGCTCCTGTAGGAGACTAGGAGCCTTTTCCCTGGTTGATCCCACGAGTCATGGGGGGACGATGCGGCGCCCGGCAGCGGTGTTCATCACGTTC
Organism: Nonomuraea sp. NPDC049684; assembly: GCF_044465345.1. Taxonomy (NCBI): domain Bacteria; kingdom Bacillati; phylum Actinomycetota; class Actinomycetes; order Streptosporangiales; family Streptosporangiaceae; genus Nonomuraea; species Nonomuraea sp. NPDC049684. Next base: position 618,857 of record NZ_JBITLO010000005.1, read on the forward strand.
GCGCTGGCCGCGGGCACGGGCGGGTGCGGCGGCGACACGCCGCGACCGCCCAGCGCCACCCCTCCGCCGCCGTCGGCGAGCGAGCCGGCGACCGGGAAGCCCGTCACGCTGGCCTGCGGATCGACCAGGCTGGAGATCCCCGGCGCGCCACCGCCCCTGGCCCGCGCCGGCACCTTCGGCCGCCTGGGCGCGCTCGCCAGGCGGCTCAGGGTCAAGGGCGTGACCTGGCGCGACGACGAGGACGAGCAACTGCGGGTGGGCGTGGTGTGCGGCGTGCGGACGGCCGAGCAGTTCGCCACGCTGGTGGCCCGCTCGACCCTGACCGCCTACCGCGGCAAACCCGCGCTGCGCTGGACGAGCCGCGACGGCCTGCGCAACTTCATGTGGCTGGAGAGCCCCGGCACGGCCGTCTACCTCGCCGCCACGCCCGGCATGACCGCCCAGCTCCGCCAGACCGCCGCCGCCGTCAGGCCAGCCGCCTCCTGAGCTCCTGAAGCGGCGATGGCGCCCCGCGGCGGCCATGGAAGGCCGGCAGGGCGCCTCGTGAGCCGCTCAGCGGGCCTCGGACAGCAGCTTGGCCATCCGGCTGACGCCCTCGACCAGATCGTCGTCACCGAGGGCGTAGGACAGCCGGAAGTAGCCGGGGGTGCCGAACGCCTCGCCCGGCACGACCGCGACCTCGGCCTCCTCCAGGATCAGCTCGGCCAGCTCCGCCGACGACCCGGGCCGCCGGCCGCGCAGCTCCTTGCCCAGCAGCTCCTTGACCGACGGGTACGCGTAGAACGCCCCCTTCGGCTCCGGGCAGAACACGCCCGGGATCTCGTTGAGCATCCGCACCATGGTCTGGCGCCGTCGGTCGAAGGCCGACCGCATCTCGGCCACGGCCGACAGGTCGCCGGAGACCGCGGCCAGCGCGGCCCTCTGCGACACGTTGGCCACGTTGGAGGTGGCGTGCGACTGCAGGTTGGCGGCGGCCTTGACCACGTCGGCCGGGCCGATCAGCCAGCCCACCCGCCAGCCGGTCATCGCGTACGTCTTGGCCACGCCGTTGAGGATCACGACCCGGTCGCCCAGCTCGGGCACGGCCGTGGCGATGCTGGTGAACTCGGCGCCGCCGTAGACCAGGTGCTCGTAGATCTCGTCGGTGACCACCCACAGCCCGTGCTCGGCCGCCCACCGGCCGATCGCCACGGTCTCCTCGCGCGAGTAGACCGCGCCCGTCGGGTTGGACGGCGAGACGAACAGCAGCACCTTCGTGCGCTCGGTGCGGGCCGCTTCGAGCTGCTCGACGCTCGCCAGGTAGCCCGTGGACTCGTCGGTCACCACGTCGACCTGCACGCCCCCGGCCAGCTTGATCGCCTCGGGGTAGGTCGTCCAGTAGGGGGCGACGACGATGACCTCGTCGCCCGGGTCGAGCAGCGTGGCGAACGCCTCGTAGACGGCCTGCTTGCCGCCGTTGGTGACCAGCACCTGGGACGGCTCGACGGAGTAGCCGGAGTCGCGCCGCGTCTTGTCGGCGATGGCCTGCTTGAGCTCAGGAAGGCCGCCCGCCGGCGTGTACTTGTGGTTGCGCGGGTCGCGGGCCGCCTCGACCGCCGCCTCGACGATGTAGCCGGGCGTCGGGAAGTCGGGCTCGCCGGCGCCGAAGCCGATGACCGGGCGGCCGGCGGCCTTCATCGCCTTCGCCTTGGCGTCCACCGCGAGCGTGGCGGACTCGGAAATCGCGGAGATTCTTGCGGAGATACGGGGTCGCGTGGACATGCCTCCCATGCTCCCACGCGGGCGTGACCTGGGCGATCAGGTTTGGGTTCGACGTACCGGGCAATCCCCCGTATGCTTTCGCCTGGTCCTTCCGCCGCATGTCGGCGAGCGGTTCGGTCCAGGCAGTGAGTCAATCAGGGTAGTGTGGTTGACGACATAGGGCACTGGCGCAATTGGTAGCGCACCGGTCTCCAAAACCGGCGGTTGGGGGTTCGAGTCCCTCGTGCCCTGCGAGTGCGGTCCGCGCAATAATGGCGTGTAAGCGCGCCGCAAAACTGCGTTGGATACGACAGATTCAGGTGAGGACTGTGGCGATCGACACGCGCGGCGAGACCGCAGGCAAGCCCAGTGGCGAGAAGAAGACACGCACTTCACCTGCCCTTTTCTACCGGCAGGTCGTCAACGAGCTCCGCAAGGTCATCTGGCCGACACGCAAGGATCTCATCACCTACACCACGGTCGTTCTGGTATTCGTTCTGATCATGGTGGCGATCGTTTATGGGCTCGACGCCGCTCTGGGCTGGGCCGTCCTCCGCGTCTTCGGCGGGGAGTGATCCCGCCTAGCTCGACACCGTGTGGTGTCGGCTGACGGCGACACCATTCGATTCGAGGAAATGAGGAAAGGTCACGTGTCCGAGTCTTCTGTTCCGGCCGAGGAACCCCGCGACGAGCGGGGCGACGACGAGCTGGGAGAGGCCACCGACGAATGGGGCGACGAGCTGGGTGAGGCTCGCGACGAAGGCGTCGAGGCGGCTCTCCAGGAGGCCGACGAGACCGACGAGGTCGAGGAGTCGGAGGAGGCCCCCGCCGACGCGGAGGCCGAGATCCTGCCCGACGTCGACCCGGTCGAGGAGTTCAAGAGCTCCCTGCGCGGGCTCCCCGGCGAGTGGTACGTGATCCACTCCTACGCCGGCTACGAGAACCGCGTGAAGTCCAACATCGAGAGCCGCAACGTGTCGCTCAACATGGAGGACTACATCTACCAGGTCGAGGTGCCCACGCACACCGTCCAGGAGTTCAAGAGCGGCAAGAAGGTCCCGGTCAAGGAGCGCGTGCTGCCCGGCTACGTCCTGGTGCGCATGGAGCTGACCGACGAGTCCTGGGCCGCCGTGCGCAACACGCCCGGCGTGACCGGTTTCGTCGGCCTGTCCAACAAGCCGAGCCCGCTCAGCCTCGACGAGGTCGCCAAGCTGCTGGCGCCCGAGCCGACCGAGGAGAGCAAGAAGGCCACCGCCAAGGCGGCCAGCGGCCCCACGGTCGAGTTCGAGATCGGCGAGTCCGTCACGGTCATGGACGGCCCCTTCGCCACCCTGCCCGCCTCGGTCAGCGAGATCAGCCCCGAGTCGCAGAAGCTCAAGGTGCTCGTCTCGATCTTCGGTCGTGAGACCCCGGTCGAGCTCTCGTTCAACCAGGTCTCGAAGATCTAAGACGATCACCTACACTTAGACGTTCGGTCGGCCGCCTTTCGCGAAGGGTGGCCTTCCGACATGTCCGGGCGCATCCGCGTCCGGACGGCATCACGATCAGGACCCGGAGAAGGACTCATGCCTCCGAAGAAGAAGATCGCGGCGCTCGTCAAGGTTCAGCTCCCCGCTGGCCAGGCCACGCCCGCTCCGCCGGTCGGTACCGCACTCGGTCCCCACGGCGTCAACATCATGGACTTCGTCAAGCAGTACAACGCTGCCACGGAGTCCCAGCGGGGCAACATCATCCCCGTTGAGATCACCATTTTCGAGGACCGCAGCTTCACCTTCATCACGAAGACGCCCCCGGCGCCTGAGCTGATCAAGAAGGCCCTGGGTCTCGACAAGGGCAGCGCCGTCCCCCACAAGGACAAGGTCGGCCGGCTGACGCGCGAGCAGCTGCGCAGCATCGCCGAGACCAAGATGCCCGACCTCAACGCCAACGACGTCGAGGCTGCAGAGAAGATCATCGCCGGCACCGCCCGGTCGATGGGCATCACGATCGCCGACTAAGACCTTTCCCAGATCCGTGGGAGGGCCGGGTCCCGGCCCGCGTACCACAAGGAGACAGACATGAAGCGCAGCAAGGCGCACAAGGACGCGGCGGCCAAGGTCGACCGCGACAAGCTCTACACGCCCGCCGACGCCGCGAAGCTGGCCAAGGAGACGTCGACCACCAAGTTCGACGCCACCGTGGAAGTGGCGCTGCGGCTGGGTGTCGACCCTCGCAAGGCCGACCAGATCGTGCGCGGCACGGTCAACCTCCCGCACGGCACCGGTAAGACCGCCCGGGTCCTGGTCTTCGCGACCGGTGACCGTGCCGAGGCAGCCCGCGAGGCGGGCGCCGACATCGTCGGCGCCGACGAGCTGATCGACGAGATCGCCAAGGGCAACCGGCTCAACGAGTTCGACGCCGTGGTCGCCACGCCCGACCTCATGGGCAAGGTCGGCCGTCTGGGCCGCGTGCTCGGCCCGCGCGGTCTCATGCCCAACCCCAAGACCGGCACCGTGACGCCCGACGTCGCCAAGGCCGTGACGGAGATCAAGGGCGGCAAGATCGAGTTCCGCACCGACCGGCAGGCCAACCTGCACTTCATCATCGGCAAGACGTCGTTCCCCGAGCGTCAGCTCATCGAGAACTACGCCGCCGCCCTTGACGAGGTGCTGCGTCTCAAGCCGTCGGCGGCCAAGGGGCGTTACCTGAAGAAGGTCACCTTCTCCACCACCATGGGCCCCGGCGTCCCCGTCGACCCCAACCTCACCCGTGGCCTGACCGCCGAGCTCGACGCGTAACGGCCGCACGTTCTTCGAAAGGCCCCCGCCTGTCCCAGGCGGGGGCCTTTCGGCTTGTCCGGGCGCCTCCGGGCACCCCTGGGCGCCGGGACGGACCCGTCCCGCCGGGGTTCTCCGGCGCGGATGATCTCTCCAGGTGAGCGGGGTTGTGCAGAAATCGTGCACAGCGTGTGGGGGAGAACCCTGGGTTTTCCCCGAATTATGCGGGGAAGTCGCCACGATGGGACAAGCCAACCGTAGGGTCAAAACATGCTGAAGCGCAGGATAAGTCTCGCCACCGCCGTGGCCGGAGCTGCTCTCATCGCGGCCTCGGTCGCCGGGTGCGGTACGAACGTGCAGCCCATCCAGGTCAACCTGGCCGCCTCAGAGGTGCTCGCGCAGGCCGCGCAGAAGACCGCAGAGGTCACCAGCTACACGGTGGACGCCGTCGCGAACGTGACGCACCCCCAAGAAGGCAACGGCAAGGTGCAGGGACGCATGCTCTACCAGAGCAAGCCCCAGCTCGCCGTCGACCTGACCCTCGACACCGTCGACATGGGCGGCCGGAACCTGCCGGGCGGCGTGCGCGCCGTCCTCCAGGGTGACACCGTCTATGTGAAGGTCGAGGCGCTCAAGCAGCTCGTCGGCGCCACCAAGCCGTGGATCAAGGTCGCGCTCAACGAAGTGGGCGACCAGAACCAGGTCAACCAGTACCTCAGCCAGATCCAGCAGTTCGACCTCGCCAACGTGACCAAGCTGGTCACCGTGTCCAAGGACGTGAAGCAGGTCGGCACCGAGAGCGTCAACGGCGCGGACACCACCCACTACAGCGGCACGTTCCCCGTGGACGCCGCCGTCGGCCAGCTGCCCGCCGACAAGCAGCAGCAGGCCAGGACGAACCTCGCCGAGCTCAAGGACGTCAAGTTCGACATCTGGGTGGCCGGCGACGGCCTGCCCCGCAAGCTCACCCTGAACGGCTCCAAGGAGGGCGCGACGCTGGACGCCACCCTGCTGTTCAAGGGCTTCAACGAGCCCGTGAAGGTCGAGGCCCCGCCCGCGGACCAGGTCGGTGAGCTGCCGAAGACGACCGTCAACTGAGAACCGATTTGGAAACTCGGCGACCAGCACGTACTCTGGTCGTTGCCGAAGACCGCCGGTCGTCGTCAGGTGCATCAGTCCTGGCGACCGAAGGATCCACGTTCTGTGGACGGCCCGCGCAGGTGTGATGCGAGTTTCCCATATGGTGCAGTTCCATATGTGAGCCCCGTGCGCCCCTGCGCCCGGGGCTGTTCTCATTTCCAGGGGCCTTCGCCGGCGGCACACCTGGAAGGAGGCCCATGGCGAGGGCGGATAAGGCGACAGCCGTTGCCGAGCTCAAGAGCGAGTTCGAAGGCAGCAGCGCCGCCGTTCTGACCGAGTACCGCGGTCTCACCGTCGCTCAGCTCAAGCAGCTGCGCGTTGCTCTTGGTGAGAATGCGAAGTTCGCCGTGGCGAAGAACACCCTGACCAAGATCGCGGCTAACGAGGCCGGTCTGTCGTTCCCCGACGACCTGCTCACGGGCCCGACCGCGATCGCCTTCGTCAACGGCGACGTTGTCGAGGCGGCCAAGGGTCTGCGTGACTTCGCCAAGGCCAATCCCCTTCTGGTGATCAAGGGTGGTGTCCTCGACGGTAAGACGCTCGACGCCACCGAGATCACCAAGCTCGCCGACCTCGAGTCCCGCGAGGTCCTCCTCGCTAAGCTCGCCGGTGCTCTCAAGGCGAAGCAGAGCGCTGCCGCCGCGGTTTTCGCCGCGCTGCCCACGCAGATGGCTCAGCTGGCCGACGCCCTTCGTGCCAAGCGCGAAGAAGCGGGCGAGTAACACGGGGGTTGCCGCAACTTCCGCGGTCCCGTTCCTAGTTTTCTGCAAGTCCTAAACGTAAGGAAAAGCATCATGGCGAAGCTCAGCACCGACGAGCTGCTCGACGCGTTCAAGGAGATGACCCTCCTCGAGCTGTCCGAGTTCGTGAAGCAGTTCGAAGAGGTCTTCGACGTCAAGGCCGCCGCCCCCGTCGCGGTCGCCGCCGCCCCCGCCGCCGCTGGTGGTGGCGAGGCCGCCGCCGTTGAGGAGCAGGACGAGTTCGACGTCATCCTCGAGGCCGCCGGCGACAAGAAGATCCAGGTCATCAAGGAGATCCGCGCCCTCACGTCCCTGGGCCTCAAGGAGGCCAAGGACCTGGTGGACGGCGCTCCCAAGCCGGTCTTCGACGGCAAGGTCAACAAGGAGCAGGCGGAGAAGGCCAAGGCTGCCCTTGAGGGCGCCGGCGCCACCGTGACCGTGAAGTAACTTCCCACTTCACACAGCTCTTCGAAAGAGGCGGACACACCCTGGTGCCGGGTGTGACCGCCTCTTTTCGCATGTAACGGCTCAGGCTGGTCTCATCGCCCGGCCAACGCGCCTGCCCAGCGTGCGGTCACCCGGAGGCGGGCCCGGTTTCCTGGGCCGCCTCGCGGATCTCGGCGATGGCGCCGGCGTCCATGAAGTCCTTGCAGTGGACGATCCGCCCGTCCCTGATCCGCAGTATCAGCAGCCCCGGGACGGTGATGGCCCGCTGGCCCACCTTGACGTGCGCGTTCTGCTCGACGATCACCACCTCGGGATCCTCCGTACGGTGCAACGCGACCCGCTCCACCTCCTGCGGCACGGCGGGGGAGACGCCCCAGGACGCCCGGTACCCCGCCCGCACCGCCTCCCGCCCCTCGTACGGCGGCAGCCCCCCGAACGGGAACTCGTGCCTCCCGTCCTCCGCGTACAGGTCTGCCAGCTCGTCGGCCGACTTGTGCAGCATCGCCCCATGGAAGGCGCCGACGATCTCCTCGACGGTCATGACCACGACCTCTCGCATTTCGCTCAACAGGCGTTGACTCAACGAGCGTAGAGCGAATTCGGCCGAACGGTCAACACGGGTAGAGTCGGACCGTGAGCGAGCGAGTGCTTCCCCGTGCCGAACGGCGGCGCAGGACCGAGGGAAGGATCCTCGACGCGGCCAGGGCGCTGTTCGCCGAAGTCGGCTACGAGCGCGCCACCATCAGGGCGGTCGCGAAGTCCGCCGAGGTCGACCCGGCCCTGGTCATGCAGTACTTCGGCAACAAGCAGGAGCTCTTCAGGGCCGCCGTGCGCGCCACGCCCGCCCCCGAGGCCGCCGCCACCCCCGAGGAGCTGGTCGAGCACCTGCTCGGCACCCTCGACGTGAAGATGGGCGAGCTGCCCCAGGGCTCACTGGCGATGATGCGTTCGATGCTCACCCATCCCGAGGCGGGCACGGCGGCCCGCGAGGCGCTCGCCCGGCAGGTCGACAGGCTCGCCGCGTCGATCCCCGGCGAGGACGCCCGCCTGCGCGCGGCCCTGATGACCACGATCCTGCTCGGCGTCACCGTCGGCCACCAGCTTCTCGAACTGCCCGAGCTGCGCGACGCCCCGCCGGAGCGCATCGCCCGGTTGCTGCGCCCGAGCCTGCGCGCCCTCACCGGCCCCGACGGCTCATGACGGCGGGCGGGAACGAGCTCCAATTCCTCGGAACGCCGCCACCGCCAGTCCAATCTGGAAGTAAAGTGTGCGGCACGTAATCCCCTGAGTGCTCCCTGTGATCGGGAAGGTGGCCAGTGGGCGTCGAGGTCGTGGTCGAGGGGTTGACCAAGTCGTTCGGTCGGCAGGTCATCTGGGAGGATGTCTCGCTCACGCTGCCCGCGGGTGAGATCTCGGTGCTGCTCGGCCCGTCGGGCACCGGCAAGTCCGTCTTCCTCAAGACGCTGGTCGGCCTGCTGCGTCCCGACCGCGGCCACATCTGGATCGACGGCCACGACCTGGCGAACTGCCCCGAGCGCAAGCTCTACGAGCTGCGCCGGCTGTTCGGCGTGCTGTTCCAGGACGGCGCCCTGTTCGGCTCGCTCGACCTCTACGACAACATCGCCTTCCCGCTGCGCGAGCACACTCAGAAGACCGAGGCCGAGATCCGCCGGATCGTGATGGACAAGATCGACCTGGTCGGGCTGGCCGGCGCCGAGGGCAAGCTGCCCGGCGAGATCTCCGGCGGCATGCGCAAACGCGCCGGCCTGGCCAGGGCGCTGGTGCTCGACCCCGAGATCATCCTGTTCGACGAGCCCGACTCCGGCCTCGACCCGGTCCGCACCGCCTACCTCAACCAGACGATCGTCGACCTCAACGCCGACATCGAGGCTACGTTCCTGATCGTCACCCACGACATCAACACCGCCCGCACGGTCCCCGACAACATCGGCCTGCTGTTCCGCCGCGAGCTGGTCATGTTCGGGCCGCGCGAGATGCTGCTGTCCAGCGACGAGCCGGTGGTGCGGCAGTTCCTCAACGCCCGAAGGCACGGCCCGATCGGCATGTCGGAGGAGAAGGACGTCTCCGAACTGGAGGCCGAGGCCCGGATGGGCGACGATCCCGGCGGGCTGCCGCCGATCCCGCCGCAGCTCATGCCGAGCGGCAACGTGCTGCGCCGTTCGCAGCGGCCGCCCGGCCGGTGGCTGGCGGCCCACGGCGTGATCCCGCCACAGGGCTCGTTCGTGGACGAACGCGGCCGCAACTGGCTGGAGGAGTACCCCCGGCTGATCGACGCCCACGCCGACGGCGTCGCCTAGATCATGAATCCGACCCGGAAGTGCCTCCTCGCGGCCTGCGCGGGTCACCGTACGCATTCGACGGGAAGCGCATGGTGACGGCGGAGGTCGGGCGGTTCGTCGCCATGTCGCTCGACACCGCCAGGGCCGCCGCGCGACGGCCGTTCCAGGTGCGCGAGCTCGTCCGGCAGGCGTGGTTCATCGTCAGCGTGAGCGCCCTGCCCACCGCCCTGGTCGCCATCCCCTTCGGGGCCGTGCTCGCGATGCAGACCGGCAACCTCATCCGCCAGTTCGGCGCCCAGTCCTTCACCGGGGCCACCGCCGTGCTCGGCATCGTCCGCGAGGCGGGCCCGGTGGTGACCGCGCTGATGATCGCGGGCGCGGCCGGCAGCGCGATCTGCGCCGACCTCGGCGCCCGCCGGATCAGGGACGAGATCGACGCCATGGAGGTGCTCGCGGTCGACCCGCTGCACCGGCTCGTCGTGCCCAGGGTCGCCGCCTGCGCGCTGGTCGCGCCGCTGCTCAACGGCCTGGTCGTCACGGTCGGGCTGGTCGCCGGCTACCTGTTCAACGTGGTCGTCCAGGGCGGTTCGCCCGGCGCGTACCTGCAGTCGTTCAACGCCCTGGCCGAGGTCTCCGACCTGTGGGTGTCGGAGGGCAAGGCGCTGGTCTTCGGGGTCACGACGGGGCTCGTGGCCGCGTACAAGGGGCTGGGCGCGGCGGGCGGGCCGAAGGGCGTCGGGGAGGCGGTCAACCAGGCCGTGGTGTTCGCCGCCCTGCTGCTGTTCGCCGAGAACTTCCTGATCAGCGCGGTCTACAACGAGCTGGTGCGGTCATGAGGGCGCTCGACCGGCAGGGCGAGTTCTACGCCAGGGCGGTCAGGGCCCTGCCGGCCGGCGCGCGCTACCGGCGCGAGGTGCTCAGGCTGCTGGCCGAGGTCGCGCTGGGCAGCGGCGGCCTGGCGGTGATCGGCGGCACGATGACGATCGTCGCCTTCATGACCTTCTTCACCGGCACCGAGGTCGGCCTGCAGGGCTACACCGGCCTCGATCGCATCGGCGGCTCGGCCTTCACCGGCTTCCTGTCCAGCTACGTCAACACCCGCGAGATCGCTCCGCTGGTGGCCGCCATCGGCCTGTCGGCCACCGTGGGCTGCGGGTTCACCGCCCAGCTCGGCGCGATGCGGGTCGGCGAGGAGGTCGACGCGCTGGAGGTCATGGCGGTCCCGCCGGTGCCGTTCCTGGTCACCACGCGGCTGATCGCCGGCTTCGCCGCCGTCATGCCCCTGTACGTGCTCGGCCTGCTCGCCTCCTACGTCGCCACCCGCCTGATCGTGACCGTGCTGCACGACCAGTCCACGGGCACCTACGACCACTACTTCGAGCTGTTCCTGTCGCCCTACGACGTGTTGTGGTCCTTCGGCAAGGCGATGGTCTTCGCCGTCCTGGTGATCCTCATCCACTGCTACCACGGCTTCCACGCCACCGGCGGGCCGGCCGGGGTCGGGGTGGCGGTCGGGCGGGCCGTGCGCGCGGTGCTGGTGACGGTCAACGTCGCCAACCTCCTGCTCGGCCTGGCCATCTGGGGCACGACCACGACGGTGAGGCTGGCCGGATGAGACACGGCGTCGCGCTCCTGGCGATCATCGCCGCCTTCACGGCCCTGACGCTGGCCGTCTACACGAAGGCGTTCTCCACCGCCCGGCACGTCACGCTGCTGCTGCCCGCAGCCGGGCTGCAACTCGACCGCCGGGCCGACGTCAAGGTCAACGGGGTCGTGGTCGGCGAGGTGGCCGACCTCGCGCCCGCCGACCACGGCGCCCGCCTCACCCTGGCCCTCGACCACGACGTCGACCGCGGCTCCACCGCCGAGCTGCGCGCCAAGACCCTGTTCGGCGAGAAGTACGTCGCCCTGATCCCGCCCAGCTCGCCGCGCGGCCCATTGCGCGACGGCGACGTGATCAGGTCGTCGGCCGCCGCCGTCGAGATCACCGAGATCCTCGACCGTCTGCTGGCCCACCTGCGCGCCGTCCATCCAGAACGCCTGAACACCGTCCTGAACGCCCTGGCCACCGCCCTCGACGGCCGCGGCGCCCGGCTCGGCACGACCCTGGACAGAACCGACGCCTACCTGCGCCGCCTCCAGCCCCACCTGCCGGCGCTGAAGCGGGACATCGCCAAGCTCGCCGACGTCACAGCCCGCTACGGCCAGGCCGCCCCCGACCTGCTGCGCACCCTCGCCAACAGCGCCGCGATCGGCCGCACCCTCACCGCCGCCCCCCTCGGCCCGGCCACCGCGGCCGTCACCCGGGCCGCCACCGCCACCGACCGCCTGCTGAGCACGGACGAGCCGGGCATCGTCGGCCTGCCGCACGTCGTCCGCCCGGCCCTCGACGTGGCCGCCCACCACGCGCCCGTCATCCCGTGCGTCCTGCGCGGCCTCGACCGCCTCCGGCCACTGCTGGACAACGCCTTCGGCCACGGCAGCGCCAAGGCGGTGCTGGAGATCGTCCGGCCGGCGCACCCGTACGAACCGGGCAAGGACACCCCGCGTTACGCCGACCGCAGGGGCCCGGCCTGCTACGGCCTGCCCGACCACGCGCCCGTGCCCTTCCCGGGGGTGCGCTTCGACGACGGCACGGCCGACCTGGCGAGGCTGATGCTGCGATGAGCACGCTCGGGCCGGCGCTCAAGCTGGCCGTCTTCGCCCTCGTCACCGCCCTGTGCGTGGCCACCCTCGCGATCACGATCTCCGGCGCCCGCTTCACCGCGGCGGTCGTCTACCACGCCCTGTTCACCGACGCCTCGGGGCTGCGCGAGGGCGACGAGGTGCGCATCGCGGGCGTGCGGGTCGGCCGGGTCGAGAGCGTCACGCTGGCGGGCGTCCAGGCCGAGGTCGCCTTCTCCGTACGGCGCACCACCGCGCTGCCCCGCGGGGTCGTGGCCGCCGTCCGCTGGCGCAACCTCGTCGGCGACCGCTACCTGACGCTGTCCACCGGCCCCGGCGGCCCCGGGCTGCTGCCGCCGGGCGCCCGCGTCACCGACACCCGCCCGGCCCTCGACGTCACGGCCCTGTTCAACGGCTTCAGGCCGCTGCTCAACGCCATCCGTCCCCAGGACGTCAACAAGCTGAGCTGGCAGATCGTCCAGGTGCTCCAGGGCGAGGGCGGCACGGTCGAGGCCCTGCTCGGCCACATCGCCTCCCTCACCGGCACGCTCGCCGACCGCGACGCCGTCATCGGCCGCGTGATCACCAACCTCGGCGCGGTGCTCGGCGAGATCGCCGGCCGCGAGCACGACTACGACCGCCTGCTGATCGACCTGCGCGCCCTGATCGGCGGCCTGGCCGGCGACCGCGAGGCCATCGGCGACTCGCTGGCCACCCTCGACCGTCTCACCGCCGTCACCGGCGATCTCGTCCGCAGGGCGCGGCCCGACCTGCGGGCGAGCGTCCGGCACGCCGACGGGCTGCTCAAGGCGCTCAACGCCAGGAGCGCCCTGGTCGAGGACACCCTCGCCCGCGCGCCCGACCGTCTCGGCCGGCTCGTCCGGGCCTCCTCCTACGGGTCCTGGTTCAACTTCTACCTCTGCTCGCTCACGGTCAGGAGCGGCGGCGTGCGCACTCCGACGATCGTCAACGGGAGCCCGCGATGCCACTGACCCCCTTCAGGAGACGCGACCCCGTGCCGCTGGGCGTCGGCGGCATCGTCGTGGCCGTCGCGCTGGTCGTGGCGGCCCTGGCGGTCGGCGGCCTGCCGCGCGGCAGCACGTACTCGGCCGCGTTCGCCGACTCGGCGGGCCTGCGCGAGCACGACGACGTGATGATCGCCGGGGTCAAGGTCGGGGAGGTCACCGGCGTCGATCTCGAAGGCGACCACGTCCGCGTCGACCTGCGGGTGGGCGACGACGTCCGGCTCGGCTCGCTGACCAGGGCGGACATCCGGATCAAGACCCTGCTCGGCGCACATTTCGTCATGCTCGTGCCCGAGGGCGGCGGCCGGCTCCAGGGCCAGATCCCGCTGGCGCGCACGAGCGTCCCCTACGAGGTCGCGCCCGCCGTCGCCGACCTGGGCGCGGCCGCGGGACGCGTCGACGAGCGGGCCCTGGCCGCGGCCATGACCGCGCTGTCGCAGACCATGGAGGGCTCCTCGACGGAGATCAGGGCCTCACTCCGGGGGCTCGGCAGGCTCTCGCGTACCGTCGCCGCCCGCGACGCCCGCCTGCACGACCTGGTGAGCCACGCCCGTACCGTCACCGGCCTGCTGGCCCGCCGCAACGCCGACCTGCACGGCCTGGTCACCGACGGCGACCTGCTGCTGCGCGAGGTTGCCGCGCGGCGGGCCGTCGTGCACGGGCTGCTGGTCAACACGGTGGTGCTGGCCGGGCAGATCGACGGGCTGGTCGCCGACAACAGGACCATGTTGCGACCGGCACTCGAACGGCTGCGCTCGTTCGTCGCCGTGCTGCGCCGCCAGGAGGAGGGCCTCGACCGGTCGCTGGCCCTGCTCGGGCCGTTCGCCCGGCAGCTCGCCGACGCGACCGGCAACGGGCGCTGGTTCGACACGATCATCCAGAACCTGGTCCCGCTGCCCGCCTCGATCCGGCCGCCCGACCCGCTGCCGGAAGGACCCGTGCGATGAGAGGCCCGCTCGTCCTGGCGCTGCTGCTCCTCACCCTGGCCGGCTGCGGTTTCGAGGGGGTGGCCTCGCTGCCGCTGCCCGGCGGCGCCGACCTGGGCGCGCGGCCGTACGCGGTGACGATCCGCTTCGCCGACGCGCTCGACCTGGTGCCGCGCTCGCCGTGCAAGGTCGACGACGTCACCGTGGGCGAGGTCACCGGCGTGGAGCTGGGCGGCGACTGGCGGGCCGACGTGGTCTGCGCGGTACGCGGCGACGTCGCCCTGCCCGACCGCACGTCGGCGGCGATCTCGCAGACGAGCCTGCTGGGGGAGAAGTTCGTCAGGCTGCTGCCCGCCGGGCGCGGGCGGCTGAGCGGCCCGATCCCGGTGGCCCGTACGAGCACGACGGCCGAGGTCGAGGAGGTGCTGTCGGCCGCCTCCCTGCTGGTGGACGGCGGCGGCCTCGACCAGCTCGCGACCGTCAACCGCGAGCTGGCCGACGTGCTCGACGGCCGCTCGGCCCGGCTGAAGGACCTGCTGCGCAGGCTCGGCACGTTCGCCGCGGGGCTCGACGGCTCCAAGAAGCAGATCGTCCGGCTGATCGACGCCCTCGACGGCCTCACCGGCACCCTGGCCGCCCAGCGCGCCACGATCAGGGCCACCGCCACCGAGATCGGCCCGGCCGTCACCCTGCTCAAGGACCAGCGCGCCGGCCTGACCGCCATGCTCGCCGCCCTCGACCGGCTCGGCCGCACCGCCACCCGCGTCGTCGAGCGTTCCCAGGCCGACGCCCTCGCCGACCTCGGCCGCCTGCGCGAGCTCCTGCTCAACCTCGACCGGGCGCGCGACAGCGTCGCGTCGGGGCTGGCGACCGCGATCACGTTCCCGTTCCCCGGGTCGGCCTCGTCCATGCTGCGCGGCGACTACGCCAACACCGACCTGACCGTCGACGCCTCGCCCGGCGCCACGCTGCGCAACCTGCTCGGCGGTGCGCGATGACCGTCAGGCTGGTGGCGTTCGCGCTGATCGGGGTGGTGGCGGTGGCGTACACGCTGGTCAGGTACGCCCGGGTCGGCGCCGACCTGTTCGACCCCGCCTACCGGGTCACGGTCGAGCTGGCCGACGCGGGCGGGCTGTTCGACGGCTCAGAGGTGACCTACCGAGGGGTGCCGATCGGCCGGGTCGAGTCGCTGGCGGTGGCGGGGAACGGCGCGCGGGCCGTGGTCAGGCTCGGGTCCGGCGATCCCGTCCCGGCCCGCGGCCTGCTGGCGGTGGTGGCCAACCGGTCGGGGGTGGGGGAGCAGTACCTGGACCTGCGGCCCGCCGGGGGCGCGGGGCCGTACCTGCGGGAGGGGGACGTGATCGACCGCGCGCACACGCGGCTGCCGGTCCCCACGTCCAAGCTGCTCGGCGACACCGACCGCCTGCTGGCCTCGATCGACCCGCGCGACCTGGAGACGGTGGTCACCGAGCTGGACAAGGGGCTCGGCGGCAACGGGCCGGCCCTGCGACGGCTGGCCGACGCGGGCGAGAAGCTGCTCGCACAGGCCGAGAGCGTGCTTCCCGAGACGGTCGCGGTCCTGAACACCGGGGAGACCGTGCTCGACGCTCAGCGGGCCTCTGGGGGCCATCTGAAGGCATTCGCCGGGAATCTGGCGAGCTTGACGGATTTGCTCCGCGACGGTCGCGGCGACCTCGCCCGCGTGATCGGCCGCACCCCGCGCGCGGCCGAGTCGCTGGAACGCCTGACCGACGGCGTCGCGCCTCACCTGCGCCCGCTGCTGACCCACCTGATGATCGGCGGCCGGACGGTCTCCGCCCGGGTCACCGCCCTCCGGCAGCTCCTGATCGGCTACCCGGCCGCCGTCGCGGGCGCCTTCTCCGTGGTCGACCGGGACGGCCTGCACTTCGGCCTCGACCTCGACCTCAACGTCCCCAGGCCCTGTACCCGCGGCTACGAGGGCGTACGCAGGCGGCAGCCCCACGACGTCAGCGCCCGGCCGCCCGACCCGGAGGCGTTCTGCCGGGAGCCGCGCGGCAGCGCGACCGGCGTGCGCGGCGCCCGCAACGCCCCCGCACCCCAACCGCCTCCGTCGATTCCAGGGCTTCAGGACTGGCTCGCGGGTTATGATCCGGCGACCGGCCGGAAGGGGTGAGCACAGGTGGGAGCACTTCCCGCGCGCCCGGCACGCATCCTCGTGGCCGCCCTCAGCGTGACGCTGGCGGCGCTCGTCGCCGCCGGCGTGTGGATCTCCCTCCAGGCGCGTGACGCGCAGGCCCTGGCCGACGACCGGCAGGCCGCGCTGCTGGCGGCCGGCACCCACGCCAAGAACCTGGTCTCGCTCGACTACAAGACCGTCGACGCCGACGTGCAGCGCATCCTCGACACCTGCACCGGCGGGGCCAGAACCGGCTACCAGGCCATCGCGGGCAAGCTCAAGAGCACCACGGTCGCCAACAAGGTCGTCCAGCACGGCGTCCTGCGCGCGACCGGCCTGGTGTCGATGTCCGGCGGCACGGCGAAGGTGCTGGTGGTGGCCGACGCCGAGATCCGCTGGGACGGCTCCAAGAGCCCGCCCCAGGAGCGCTTCTACCGCTGGACGATGGACGTCACCGAGGTCGGCGGCGTGTGGCTGGTGTCGAAGGTGGTGCAGGTGGTGTGAGAACCGTCACTGTGGTGCTGCTCGGCGTCCTGGTGATCGTCGCGGGCGTGCTGGTGCCCAGGATGTGGTTCGACCTGCGCGACCTGCGGGGGGCCGAAGGGGCCGGGGCCGAGGCGATGGCGACGGCCCGGCAGGTCGCCCCCGACATGTTCTCCTACGACTACCGCTCGGTGGAGGCCGACCTGGCCAGGGCCGGGGCGTACACGACGGGCGAGCTGACCAGGCATTACAAGGAGCTCACCACGTCGCTGGTGTCCAAGGCCAAGGCCGAGAAGACCGTCCGCACCGCGGCCGTCGTGGACGCCGGCGTCGAGCGCGCCACGCCCGACAGGGTCGAGGTCCTGTTGTTCGTGAACATGGTTACGGTAAAAGTAGTGCCGAACCAGGACAGGCCCCAGCAACAGGTGACCCAGAACCGCGCCCGGTTCGTCATGGTCAGGCAAGGCGGGCGATGGCTGGTCGAGGGGCTGTCCACGCTGCTGGGAACGGCCTGAGCCGCCGGGCGTGCCGCTACCTTCAATTGTTACCAAAAATCAGGTTTGGCGAAGCCCTTGATAGGGGTACTCCAGTCACAGCTACATCGGTGGTCGGCATGGGTTCGACCCCCGGGGTGACGGAGCGTTAACCGCCCACGATCGCGGGTATCGTCTTGGGCCTGGCGGTAGGCGCCCGATCACACTGGGGAGAAAACCCAGCGTCCGGGCCTCTAGGCGGCTAAAAGTCGGGCTCGCGGGCTTGACGTTTGCGGCTGAACGGGCGATGCTGCGACCAACGTGGAGCATGCAGCGAGAGCGAAGTGGACAGGCGTGTGCCGTTCGGCTACACTGCCCCTTTGCGCTGCCCTTTGACGACCCGTGATGCTTGCTCACGTTGCGAGGTTGTCTGGCGTGCGTGTAGTCAGTCCGCCGCGAGCCCTCGGAAGGACATCTGTTGGCAGCCTCGCGCAACGCCTCCGCCGTACCCGCTGGTCCCCGTCGCGTCTCTTTCGCGCGCATCCAGGAGCCCCTCGAAGTTCCTGATCTTCTCGCTCTGCAGACCGAGTCGTTCGACTGGTTGCTGGGCAACGAGAAGTGGAA